>JAFYJD010000020.1 GCA_017538255.1 Clostridia bacterium
CTTTATGTATAAAGAGGGGAAATGTGTTAGGCACAACTTGGCTTTTTAATTCGCCGCATCAAAAAATGCCCGCGCCACGGCGCGGGCATTGGATGTTTTGTTTATTGCCGCTTATCAGAACGAGGCGAAATTCAACAGCACAAAGGTCGGAACATGGTAGCAGGTATTCTCGTAGAAAGAGACGGGATACGGCAGATCTTCGATCGCAGAGAGGTTGTCGCACATTGAAACAACGCCGCTCTTGGTGTGGAAGGTGGCGTACATACCGTTGGGGCCGATCAACCCGACCTCATACATGGCGCCGTAACAAACATAGGAATTTGCAAGGTTCAACTCCAACTCACCGTCGAGGGACTTATCATTGGCGAGGAGCTCGTCCCTGGTCATAGAACCTGCCTGCATCAGCTGGTAGTGCTGCAGATCAAAGATGCCGTTACCGCAGTCGGTGCCGATGATCGGATGCATATCCAAATTCTCAGCATAGAGACTAGGCGCAGTGTAAACCTTTTTCACAATCTTCTCCTTTTTAATGTATAGGTTAGTTACCCTCTCGCAGGGGGAAATATCTCCAATGCTTTAATCAGTTTACAATTATAACATTTGTTTATGCCTTTGTCAACAGTTTTGCGAAAATTAAAACAATATATTGCTTTCGCCCCATTTTTACAGCAAAACAGGGGGCCGTTTTGCGGCATCCCCCGTTCTCTCATCGACAGCGATTATTTTTGCCTAAAGTTTCCGCAGAGGCTCTCGTCCGCGGGATCGCCCGAGCCGGTGCGCTCCGAGCAGGGGCGCACTTCGATGCGAGAAAGTTCGCAGTACACGCCGCGGTCGTTATAGCGGCAGTTTTTTACGCTGCAGCCGATGGTTTGGCAGCCCTTCTTTTCGTTCATACAGGTTTTCTCCTTTTGAGTTATATTGCGAGCGAAACGGTATCCGCCCGCGTTAAGTTTTCCCCAATAAGCGCCGATCGATGCGTGCGCCGCTCCGAAAGATCATATTTTATCGGCGTTCGAGGTTGCAAAAAACACTTTTTATGCTATAATTTATAATGTAGAGTTATATGCATAAACGAGCGAACATTCGCGCTTTTAACGCATAGGATATTAACTGCGGACGCGGGGCGGCGCTTTTTGCCGAGCGCCCGCAATAATCAAGCGATCAGAGGTTTTTTATGAAGATTGTTGTTCTTTGCGGCGGCAGGTCAAATGAGAGGGACGTTTCGCTCTCAACTGGCCATAAGGTCGCGACCGAACTGCGTGCGGCGGGGCACGATGTGGTGCTTGTCGACGCCTGCGTCGGCATAGAGCTCGACTGCGCGGCGGGCGAGGCGTTTGCGCGCCGCCTGCCGATACCGGAGCACCGCGTGGGCGAGACCGCGCCCGACGTGCGCGCGTTCTTTGAGCGCGGCGAGGGCTTTTTCGGCAAAAACGTTATCGAACTCTGCCGCGAGGCGGACATCGTTTTCAACGCCATGCACGGCGACGAGGGCGAGAACGGCAAACTGCAGGCGGCGTTTGATATGATGAACATCAAATACACGGGCAGCGGTTCGCAGGGATGCCTGCTCGCGATGAACAAGAGCCTTTCCAAACTCGTTTTCCGCGAGCACGATATACCCACGCCCGAAGAGGAGATACTGCACGGCGAAAGCGCGGACGAGGCGGTCAAAAGATGCGCGTGGCTCGGCTATCCCTGCGTTGTAAAGCCCGCGAGCCTCGGTTCGAGCGTCGGCGTTTCGATAGCCAACGACGAAAATGAGTTTCGCGCCGCGATCGAGGATGCGTCGGCGTTTGAGGATACCGTCATCGTGGAAAGATACATCCGCGGCAGGGAGTTCTCCGTCGGCATAGTAGGCTCCGAGATACTGCCAGCGATCGAGATCATCCCCAAACACGGATTCTACGACTATAAAAACAAATATCAGCCCGGCGCGACGACCGAGATCTGCCCCGCCGATATAACGCCGGAACTTGCTGCGGAGATGGAGCGCTGCACCCGCGCCGTATTCAAGGCGCTGGGGCTTGGCGCTTACGCGCGCGTTGACTTTATGGCGGACGAAAACGGCGTTTACTGCCTGGAAGCCAACACCGCGCCAGGCATGACGCCGACGAGCCTTCTGCCGCAGGAAGCCGCGGCGATGGGCATAGACTTTTCGGCGCTTTTGGAGATGATAATCGACGAAAGCCTGAAACTCGAACGTATCTGAAAACGCCGAAAGGACGGGGGAGTATGACAGAACTCACTTTGCAGGAAGCGGTCAAGGCCGCGGGCGGAAAACTTTTTAACGCGGACGGCATCGAGGGCGGCCAAAAGGCGCTCGTCGGCTCGATCACGCTGGACAGCAGGCGCGTCGGCAAAAACGCGCTGTTCGTTGCTATAAAGGGCGAGCGGGTGGACGGCCACGACTATATCGCCTCGGCGATGGAGAGGGGCGCGCTTGCCGCGATAAGCGAAAAGGATGTGCCCTATCCGCATATCCGCGTAAAGAGCAGCCTTGCGGCGATGCAGGGCATAGCGGCGTATATGCGCAACAAGTCCGGCCTTCCCGTGATCGCCGTCGTCGGAAGCGTCGGCAAGACAACGACGCGGCAGATGCTCACCTGCGTGCTGGAACAAAAATACAGCCATATTTTGAGTACGGACGGCAATTTCAACAACGAGTTTGGACTTCCGCAGATGCTGTTCAAACTGGAGGAATATCACGAACTTGCCGTGCTGGAACTGGGCATAAGCACCTTCGGCGAGATGACTAGGCTCGGAAAGATCGCACGCCCGAATTACGCGGTCTACACCAATATCGGCAATATGCACCTTGAAAACCTCGGCGACCGCGACGGCGTTTTAAAAGCCAAGACCGAACTCGTGCCCTATATAAAAGAGGGCGGCAAACTGTTTTTAAACGGCGCGGACGATAAACTGCGCGCCTATGATCCACCCGTACCCGTATGCTATTTCGGCGTTGAGGAATGCTACTGTGTCCACGCCGAGGCTGTGGAGCAGATAGGACTTGAACGCACCGATTTTACGCTCGTTTACCGCGATAAGACCCTGCGCGTTTCAATGCCGGCGGCGGGAGCGCATATGGTGCTCAACGCGATCGCGGCGGCAACGGTCGCCGCGGAACTCGGGCTCACAGCGGAGCAGGTCAAGGCGGGCATCGAGAACTATTCGCCCGTCGGCCACCGCGGCAGGGTGGAAAAACTTGCCGAGATAACGCTCGTTGACGATTGCTACAACGCAGGCCCCGATTCGATGCGCGCCTCCATATCCACGCTCAAGGGCGCAAGGCGCGTTGCGCTGCTCGGCGATATGCTGGAACTCGGCAAGGATGAGCAGCAGCTGCATATCAGCCTCGGCGAATACTGCGCGAAGCACCTTGACGCGCTCTTTACCGTCGGCACCCTCGGCGCGAAGATCGCGGAGGGCGCGGAAAAGGCGGGCATGAGCGACGTGTTCAGAACGACGCACGAAACCGCCGCTGACGATCTGAAAGCCTATCTTAAAGCGGGCGACGTACTGCTTATAAAGGCCTCCCGAGGGATGCATCTTGAGGATGTGGTCGAGGCCGTGATGAAGTGGAAATAAACGGATGTTTCAGCATACAAAAGGGCGGATACGATGTATCCGCCTTTAATATGTGTAAAAGTTTGTTAAAAAGCGCGAACGCCCTTTTTGCCCTCAAAGAACAGCGCGATCGTGCCGGGGCCGACGTAGGAGCCGGTAACGGGCTCGTAACGCTCGATCAGGAACTGCTTGGGGGTGAATATCTTGGAGAGCGTATCTTTAAGTTTATGCGCATCCTCGGGACAGTCGGTGTAGGCGATGCATACGAGTTGTTCGCGTGCGCGGTCGATGAGTTCGGTGTATTTTTGAACGAGCATACCGATGCCGCGTGCTCTGCCCTTGGCCTTGTCGCATACGACAAGATGCCCCTCTTCATCGCCCTTGAGTACCGGGCGGATGCCGATGAGTTTGCCGAGCAGCGCCTTCGGCGCGGAAACGCGACCGCCCCTGTGCAGAAACATAAGATCGTCGAGGATAACGACCTGATACAGTTCGTCCCTGTCCTTATGAAGCTGCTCATAGGTCTCATCGATGCTCATGCCCTTGTCGCGGTATTCAACGGCGTGCAGTACGGCCTTGCCCTCGCCGAGGGATGCCGCGAGCGTGTCAAAGGTGAATATCTTGCGCTCGGGGAAGGCTTCTCTGAGCTGCTCCGCAGCGACTTCGGACGAGTGGTAGGAACTGCTGAGACCGGAACTGAGCCCAACAAAGAGGATGTCCTCCCCACGCGCAAGCAGGGGCTCGAGCGCCTCGATATAGCGTTGGGGCGGCACCTGCGAAGTGGAGACCTTTTCACCCTCGCAGAGTTTTTTGTAGAAGTATTCGCCCGCCTCGCCGCTGAACGCCACGGTGTCCAAACAGGCGCGCTCCTCGCCTTCGAAATGATAGGTGAGGGGAATTAGCACGATGCCGTGCTCCTCGATCAGCGGGGTAGGGAGATTGGCGGCGGTATCGGTAACTATTGTGAATGATCTGTTCATATTGCCATATTATCCTATTCTATTTTATATTGTCTTTTAATTTATCACTCATTCACCCAGAAGTCAAGAGTTTTTTTATAAAAATGGGGTTAACAGGCAAAAAACAGGCACCCGTTGGGGCTCTTTCCGCAAACAAGTGCTTTGAACAGGTTTTTGAATCCCAAGAGGAAAGGAAACACAACGCGGTTATGCCCAAACAAACCAGCAGTACAGATACCCGGTAATAACCGCAACCAAGGTGTAAGGAAGTCCTATCCGTATGAACTCCGCAAACGACACCATATGCCCTTCTTTTTTGAGCATTCCAACCGCGGTGATATTGGCAGACGCCCCGACGGGAGTGATGTTGCCGCCCAAGGTTGCGCCGGACAACAAGCCGAAGTACAGAAGATGCGGTTCAATCCCCAACTCGGTCGTTACGGCCGTAAGAACAGGCAGCATAGTCGCCACATACGGGATATTGTCAACAAAGGCCGAGATCAAAACCGATCCCCAAACTATGATCGTGTATAACAGAAAAACGTTTTTTCCGCCGAATTTAACGATCAGGTTTGCAAAGTTATCGATGACGCCAACGCTTGTCAGCCCGCCGATTACGACAAACAGCCCTACAAGAAGCCCAAGCGTTTCAAAGTCCAGGTTTTTTATGGCAGCGACGGCGTTATCGGCCTTTTTCTCTTGAATGTAATCGATCAAGATGGTGATGATCGCCAACGAGCAGCATATAATGCCATTGATCATCGGCGGAGCATTAGGGATAAACGAAGCGGCAATGAGGGCAGCAACCATAAGCAGCAGCATAACAGCAGGCATATAACTGCTGACTGCGGTCCTCTCAGTTGAAGAAACAGGGGCCTTGTTTTTACGGAACAAGAGCATCATAACGGGGATGGTAGCAAGCGCTCCGAGTTCTACGGCAAAAAAGATACCCGGCCGACCGTCCATCCAAAAGAAGTTCATAAAGTTCATATTTGCATAGTCGCCCAACATGATCGATGTGGTATCGCCAACGAGTGTGGCGGCACCCTGCAGATTGGAAGATACCGCAATGGAAAGGATCAGCCCCACAGGGCGCATATTCAGTTTTTTGCAAATCGCCATTCCTACAGGGGCAACTATCAATACCGTGGCAACATTATCGATAAATGCAGAGATCACACCGGCAAAGAGAGACATCAGAATGGTTACCCACATAATGTTCTTGGCTTTGCCGAGCAGGATATCCGCCAAAAGGTTCGGCATATGGGAAGCAATGAAATAGGAAACTATGATCATTGTTCCCGCTATCATCAGCAAAACATTCCAGTTGATCGTTGACACAAGATCCTTCGGCGGCAATATGCCCAAGACAAGAAAGATCACAGCCACCGCAAGGGCGTAAAACGGCCTGTGCTTCGGCTTGGCTATCATCAAGACATACATCAAAACAAATAGGACCAGAGCAAAGATATCCATCTCATTCCACCTCAACCCTCGGAAAACTCAGATAAATAACACTTCTGATACTCTTGAAACAATTTCTGAAAAACGGGGTCGTTGCCGGATCTGATCCGCTGCATATATTTATGGGGACTGAATTCTTCCCCGCCTTCTTCCAGTACGGCGATTGCGATATTCGAGCAATGGTCGGAGATTCTTTCATAACAGTTGAGTGTATCGGCAAGAACAAATCCGCGTTCGAGCGTACATTCGCCGTCTTGAAGCCTGCGGATATGGTTTTCCCTGCATTTTGCCACCAACAGATCGATCACCTGTTCAAGAGGTTCGACTTTTGCGGCAAGTTCCGTATCGGAATGGATAAAGGAGTCTGTCGTCAATGATACGATCTCCGCAACCGCTTTCGACAGCGTTTTCAGTTCCGTACCTGCCTGTTCGGAGATTTCCAGTTTTTTCTCTTTGATTTCCGAAGAACTCTTTGTAAGGTCGCGAGCGTAATCGCTGATGCGTTCCCAAGCTCCTATGGAATGCAGCATCTTTGCAATCCTGCGCTTGTCCTTTTGCGTATTTTTGCTGCCGGACAGTTTTATCAGGTAAGATCCCAACCGATCTTCATACGTATCAATCCGGCTTTCCAACTCTTTTACCATGCGCCCGGTGGTTTCTTCGTATTCAAAGTAGTTCTCAATGGCCAGACGAACAGCCGACAGTGTCGAGTCCGCCATCTCATTCGCAAAAGCGTCGCATTTTCCCACTGCAACAGAGGGTGTGTTGAACAGCCTTTCGTCAAGAAAAGCGATTTGAGGCGCAGCATTTTCCTTTATGACACCCTCGGCGATCCTGACAAGCATTTTGGAAAACGGCAGCAGCAGGACAGTGGTAGAAAGATTGAAAATACTATGACATAGGGCGATTCCCACAGGACTCACACTCAATTCGAGAAATGAAGCGTCTAAGAATGTCTGAAGCGCATAGTAGATGATTATAAAGACAACGGTACCTATCAGATTGAATGACAAATGGATGGCGGCCACCCTTTTTGCGTTTCTGTTGACACCGATACTGGAAAGAATCGCCGTTGCGCAGGTACCGATGTTTTGCCCCATAATGATCGGTATTGCAATTCCATATGTTATGCCTCCGGTCATGGACAAAGCCTGAAGCATACCAATACTTGCTGCAGAACTCTGAATAACAGCGGTAACGACCAATCCCGTAAGTACGCCCAAAAGCGGATTCTTAAATGCAGTCAATAGTTTTGTAAACGCAGGACTGTCAGCAAGCGGCGCCACCGAATCGCTCATCACTATCATACCGAACATCAAAACCGCAAAGCCGATAAGGGCATTGCCGATCTCTTTTCTTTTGGGACGCTTTGCAAGCATAATCAAGACAATGCCGATAAATGCCAGTACAGGAGCAAAAGATTCCGGTTTCAATATCTGTACGAAAATGTTATCGCTTGAAACGCCGATCAAACTCATAAGCCAAGCGGTAACCGTCGTTCCGATATTGGATCCCATAATAACGCCTACGGTGTTGGAAAGATTCATAAGTCCGGAATTGACAAGGCCAACCAGCATAACCGTTACCGCCGATGAACTCTGAAGCGCTATCGTGATAACGCATCCGAGCAGCAAGCCGATGAAACGGTTGCTTGTAAGTTTATTGATGATGACCTCCATTTTTTCGCCGGCAATGACCTCCAAACTATTGGACATTTGATTCATGCCGTAGATAAAAAACGCCAATCCGCCGAGCAAGGTGAATACTGAAAGAATGCTCATTGACACCTCCAAATCTTGCATAGTGTAAAACGGGAAATAAAAAAGACTTTTACCACAAGCAAAGTTGTGGTAAAAGTCTTGCCGCTTAGAACAAATCCCGGGGATAACTCCCGTACTGACGAAATATGCTGCGCATTTGCGCCGGCTACTCCCTAATACCTTAAGTATATTATAACAAAGGATCATCTTTCTGTCAAGAACGAGTTTATGGGAAAAAGCAAATCACGGGAGCCGTTCGCTAAATATACAAACAATGATAGGCGGCATAGGCTGTTCACGCTGATCGCAAAAGCCCGAAAGCAGGCAACTTCGTTAAGAAGCGGCTCACTTCGGGCAGCGGTTGCTTTATTTGCTTTTATCGCGGTATCAGTAGTTTTCCGCTTTGATCTCAAAATAACTCTGGGGGTGGGAGCATACGGGGCATACCTCGGGCGCCTTGGTGCCCACGACGATATGACCGCAGTTGCGGCACTCCCAAACCTGAACGCCCGCGCGCTCGAACACCTCTTGAGCTTCGATATTGTGAAGCAGTTTGCGATAGCGCTCCTCGTGCGTTTTTTCGATCGCCGCAACGCCGCGGAACTGCTTGGCGAGGTCGTAAAAGCCCTCTTCCTCGGCTTCGCGCGCCATACGGTCGTACATATCCGTCCACTCATAGTTCTCGCCGTTCGCGGCGGCGACAAGGTTCTCCTCAACGGTGCCGAGTTCGCCGAGCGCCTTGAACCAAAGCTTCGCGTGCTCCTTTTCGTTTTCGGCGGTTTTGAGAAAGAGTTCCGCTATCTGCTCATAGCCCGCTTTTTTTGCGACTGACGCAAAATAGGTGTATTTGTTTCTTGCCTGCGATTCGCCGGCGAATGCTTCCCAAAGATTCTTTTCGGTCTTTGTGCCTTTGTAGGGATTGTTTGACATAGTGGTTTCCTCCTATAAAGTTTTTATTATTGTGCATCGGCTGTGCGCGGATTATTCGCGCAATACTAATTCAATTAAACTATACCATAACGCCGCCGTTTATTCAAGAAAAAACGGCGGCGAAATATGCGATATTCAATTATCGGGCGGGCTTATTCGATGTGGCAATCGGGAAGCGCCGCGGCGAGTTCGGCAAGTTGCGCGTCGGTCAACAGATTGCCTGTCAGATACAGCAGGCTAAGCGACTTAAGCCCCAAAAGCGGTGTGATATCAGATATGCGGTTGTAAGGCATTTCGAGAGTGCGTAGCGATTTGAGGTTGGCGACGGCGCTGATATCGCTGATATAGTTGATGTAAAATGAAAGACCCAGAAGATTCGTCAGCGAGGCGACGGGCGACAGGTCGAAGATCAGATTGTCGCCCATATACAACTCCTCAAGGGCGACAAGCCCCGAAACGGGCGAGATGTCGGCGATCATATTGCTACGGATATTCAGTTCCGTAAGCGATGTGAGCGATGCTACGGGGGCGATATCGGTGATGCGGTTTTCATAGCAGACAAGCTGCTTGAGTTTGGTCATACCGGAAAGCGCGTCCAAGGATGAAATCTTGTTGGTGTAGATGAAGAGGAAAACGAGATCGTTCATATCGGAGAGCGCGGAAATATCGAATACGGCGTTTTCGGACAGATCGAGTTTGGTCATATTCGTCAGCCCGGCAAGCGGCGAAATATCGATGATATTGCTTGCGCGCAGGTCGAGCGTTTGAAGTTTTGTCAGCCCGGCAAGCGGCTCAAGATCGGCGACGGCGGTGCTTGAAATGTCGAGAAATACGAGTTCCGTCAGCCCGGCAAGCGGCGAAATATCGCTGACGGGGTTGTTGGAAAGCGAAAGATAGGTTAAGTTTGTAAGACCGGCGATGGGGGACAGGTCGGTTATTTTGTTGCTCGGCAGCGAAAGATCCGTCAGATTCGGGAAAAACGCGATATCGGAGATATCGTCAAGTTCGGACGCGGGTATCCTGAGTTCTTTGATTTTGTAAAGATCGCCCCGCTTTATGTCCTTTTTGTAGACATAATCGTTTCGTATAATTTGCTCAAAAACGGGGTTTGAAAAAACAACGATTTCGTCGGGATCCGGCTCCGCGGTGGGTGCGGGCGGCTCGGTAACGGGCGGTTCGGTAACGGGCGCCGATGTTCCGTCGGCGTCGGGCGCGCTTGGCTCCGGAGTTGCTGATTTTGCGTTCTTACCCACGCATGCAGTTAAAACGAGCCCCGCAATAAGAACGAGCGCGGCGGTGAGAATGATAAGAAGATTTTTGCGGCTTTTCATAGTGCCTCCTTGTGTTTGCAGCTTTTTGTATGTCGGCGGGCGTGGGGGCGGCGCATCCGTAATAAAAAGATAAGGGCGACGGAGTCGCCCTTATTCATTTTTGAGAATTAGTCCTGAACGGGAGCCTCGACGGGGCATACGCCGGCGCAGGCGCCGCACTCGATGCACTCATCGGGATTGATCTCATACTTGCCATCACCCTCGGTGATCGCGCCAACGGGACATTCTGCGGCACAGGCGCCGCATGCGATGCAGGCATCATTGATTTTATAAGACATTATAAATACCTCCTGGTATGAATACTTGCGGCCCGGATCGAGCCCGCTGCTCTCATTGTATCACTTTTTCAGAATAAATCAAGATGTTTCACAAAAATGTCATAATTTTATCGATTCCCGGCGACAACGAACATTTCGGAGTAGTTTTCGGCAAGGTAATCGAACTCAAAACTGCCGTCGGAAACGAAATACGATACTGCAAAAGGGTAGACCCGCTCTTTTTCCGGATCAAAAAGCGCCTTGTTGATCTCGTTATAGGAAGGGCTGAAGCCCTTTAAAGGATTCAGCTTTATAAACAATATGTTTATTCTAAGCAGATCCGAGGGCGAAGAGTACATCCTAAGCCCGTCGGATGCGATATAGTCGCAATCGAGTTTTTCAAGCATCAGCGCAGCAAGAACTTTGTCGGAACGGGTGTAGTCGCTTTTAAGATAGATGGTGGCGGCGATATCGTCGCCGGTGATGCTTGCGTCAATGAGCGGGGCGATACGCTCCGCCGCCGCGGCGGCGACGCGCTCCTTTATAAGCGCCATATCGGTGTGATTGATGCGCCGCAGTGCGCGCGTTTCGGAAACTATGCGTTCAAACACCTGCGCTGAATGATCGAACTCGGTGCAGTCAGAAACAAACCACTCGTTTTTGTCAAAAACGAGCGAAAACACGGTATAGTCCTTGCGGGCGTAGTTGACGGGATCGCGGCGCGGCACAAAGCCGAGAAAGAACGCTTTTTTGTCGGATACGTAGACGGTGTCCGTAACGATTGCGGTCATCGCGGTCGCGACGGGATAATGTACGCCGTCGAACAGGTATTTGGCAAGCGTGTCGCAAAGCTGCCGTTCAACCTCGTTTGCGCTCAAAGTAATGAGGAGCCGGCACCCGTTATTGGCGGATATTGAATAGTATTTGCGCCCGTTAAAATCCACGATCGGAAGATCGGGGGTGTTGATAACGGGCACGGTCTCACCCGTGTTGCCCGAGTGCCCGACGGATGACTGCGCGGCAAACACGAGCGCTGCGGTCATCGCAACGAGCAGGAGCAAAGTTATCAAGCGTTTCATCGATAAACAGCCTTTCGTACCTGTGCTTTGGACAGGGTGATTTGGAAGCGGGTGGTGCCGACTAAAAAAGCCGCGCCGCGGTTAAGCGGTGCGGCTGAACGAGATCATAAATGATTATTTCTCCATTGCGTCCTTGAGAGCCTTGCCGGGCTTGAAGGCAACGGAGCGGGTCGCGGCGATGTTGATGGATTCGCCGGTCATGGGATTACGGCCTTTGCGTGCGGGACGCTCGCGCACATCGAAGCAACCGAAGCCGACGATCTGGACTTTTTCGCCCTTGCGGAGTTCGTCTACGATAGTGTCAAAGAGGGTGTTTACGGCGACATCGGCATCTCTTCTGGAGAGCTTTGCGTCGGTAACGAGTGCATTGATAAGTTGAGCCTTATTCATTCTTGGGTTCCTCCCTAAAAAAGTATGTTTGTATTCAGCAGTATGCAGGAAAACGGGTCGCTTGCACGTAAGCCGAAACGAGTTTTGAGCACTACTGTTGCAACAGAGATTATTTTAGCAGTAAGTGAGCAAAAATACAATAGTTTTTTGATATATTTTACCGTTTTTTTGCAATTTCATTCGCTTTTTTTGACCAGATCCCAGTATTGATCCATTTCTTCGAGGCTGAGGGCGCCAAAATCGAGCCCGTCGGCAATTATCATACGTTCCATCAGGATAAATCTGCGCATAAACTTGTCGGTCGCCGCGGAGAGCGCAAGTTCGGGATCGACCTTGACGAGCCGCGCAACGTTCACGCAGGCAAACAGCAGATCGCCAACCTCCTCATAGATATCGTCCGCGCTGCCGCCTCCGAGAGCCTCGCGCACCTCGGCTGTTTCCTCGGCGACCTTTTGGAGCGCGTCGAGTGCGTTCGTCCAGTCAAAGCCGATATGCGCCGCCTTTTTTTGTATCTTATAACTGCGCATCAGCGCGGGGAAGGCGGCGGGCACGGCGCGCATCGCGTCCGCGACGGTCTCAAGATGTTTTTCCTTTTGTTTGAGGTTTTCCCAGTTGACGAGCACCTCGTCCGATCCGCTGACATTGACTTCGCCGAAAACGTGCGGGTGGCGGTAGATCAGTTTGTTTACGATGCCCGTTATAACATCGCGCATATTGAACTCGCTGCGCTCCTCCTCGATAATGGCGTGGAACACTATTTGAAGCAGCAGGTCGCCGAGTTCCTCCTCAAGCGCGGTCAGATCCTCGCGGTCGAGCGCGTCAAGCACCTCGTACGCTTCCTCGATCAGCGACGAGCGCAGGCTCCTGTGCGTCTGCTCCGCGTCCCACGGACAGCCGCCCGGCGCGCGAAGGCGGCGCATGACCGCCATAAGCGCCTCAAAACCGTGCCTCGTACACGCTTCAAGCGTGCAGCGCTCGAGTACCAAGACGGTGGCGGCGCCGTAGAGCGGTGCATTTTCGCCCGCGTCAATAAGCCTTAAAGGCAGGGAGCGGACGCTGTATTCGCCCGATGCGTCCATACTCGCGATATGTACGGTAAACTCATCGGGATAGTACTCGCCGAGTTCGAGTTTGACCTCCCCTGCGCGAAGGAGCGTGTCGACTTCCTCGATAACAAGGGGCGTGCCGACAGAGGCTGCGCGAAGCGACGAGGCGGTACGGATATCGTAGTCCGAAAAATACGCGACGCCGGAATTGAACACCGCGGCGAGCGCGGCGGAAGCATAGCCGGACGATGGAAGCAGCTTTACTTCGGCTCCCGCCCTGTCCGCGGCGAGCTTTAATGAGGCGTACAGCGCTTCGCCGGCGCCGCGCCCGAGCACGGCAAAGCCGACGCTTTGCACGCCGTCGAGCTCCGCAATGAGCCTTGCAGCGATGCGCTCGTTGAGTTCGTCAAAATCAAAACTGTCGTTGTAGTATTCGTCAAACGAAACGGCGCCGTCGATCACGCCGCTTTCCGAAAGGATGCGGCTTATAGGATGTTCAAGGGTCTGTATAAACAGTTTGTCGACGGCCTTGAGCGCGGCGGAAGCCGCAAAGGTGAGCATATTCGGCGTTGCGAGCGGTATTATCGTGATGCTTTTCATATTTCTCCTCGGTCAAACCGCAAAAAGCGGCGCTTTTACCCCTCTATTATACATCCGTTTTGGGATAATAAAAAGAGGGTCAAGCCCTCTTTTATGCCTATATTTGAATAAATCGGTCAAAGTTTTAGCGCAAAGCCCCTATATTCAAGGGCATAACATAACGGCGATCTCAATAGCCTCGTCCCACGGCTGTCCGTCATCGTGAATGTATTTCACACTGACCGTGTACCAAAGGCAGGGTTCACCATTTAGGCATGCAATCATCGGGCGGGGATCGCTCCATATTTTGAAGTCAACCAAGGTATGTCCAAAAAACTCGCGCACCTTTTTTTCTACGTCCGGAACGTATTTTTCAATGCTGACGTCATTGGGAACGCTGCTGTAGTATTTGCCGAGCCCGGCGCCCAGCGACACGCTTTCAATTTTTCCATAACCATCCACGAAGACCATAACACCGCTATATATCTTGATGCCATTGAGCTTATTGTACCAATAGAACTGGTAAGACGACATCGTTCCATCCTCATAAACTTCAGGCAGTCTAATATCACAATACTCAAAATCGCTGAAGTCTATCCCGCTCTTTAATGCTTCCTCCTTTAATGCTTCCGCTACCGCATCGCGAACATCCTCTCCTTTTGCGTTCTTTGGAATGCTGACAGTACCCAAGCCAAATGACTCCGTCGATAAATCGATAAGCGTACCGTCCGGAAGAAATCTTGCAAATTCAAAGCCCGTTCTGCCGCCGATAATGTCGTATTCATAAGCCGTGCCGAGTGTCATGGGAGCGGTAATGGTAGTCCTATACACAAGTTCAAACTTCTTTCCGGCAAATTCGATGGTTTTTTTATCGCCCACCAGCTCTTTATCGACGGTTTCGCGGAAAGAGTTATTAATATCGTATTGGAATAAATGCATGCCTCTATGAGATCCCGAGCCGATCGTCAGCACGCGAGTGGTCGATGCTTCTTCCGGCACGATGGTTGGATCGGGCGGAATGGTTGCCGCTTCGACCGGATCGCTCAAAACCGGAGTGGGGCTGACCGTCTCCTGCTGAGCAGGAGCGTTGGCCGGGGTGCAGGCCGCTGAAAACAGCGTTCCGAACATAAGCGTCGCCAATACTATTGAAATAAAAATGCGGGACTTTTTCATAATTGATTACCTCCTAATGATTTTTATTTTGATTTCAGTTGTGCGGACAGGGAACGAAGTTCGTAGAACCTCGAATCCGTATATGAGATATGGAAAGCGCGCTATAGTCCAGCTTAAAATGCTTTACTGTATCATTATCCGCTACATTCTTTGCTTGCTGCACCGATTTGCCATTTGCTATTTCGGTCATAAATATCTTCGTCCAGTAGTTGGTTTGACCTACCAAAACGTTTACCGTAAACCCTATCACCACATCAACGCCTTTATTGTACATAGCGTCAACAAGGTTGATTTTCGGTGATTCCTCCGGTATATTTGTTGGTACTTCTGCCCCGGTGGAACACGCACCGAAATAGACAAACTTCAGATTAGGCACGGTCAAGGTTGAAACATCGTCTACTGTTAGAAACTGGCCGTTTGGCAATTCAATGCTATTATAGGTACCGTGGGTTAAGCAGCTAAACATATATTTGCTGTTTAGCTGATTCATCAGCTCCTCCTTTGTTACGTTTTGATTAGGATTGGGCATAAACTCATAATCTGTACCGGTGTACCCGTTTTGGACAAGAGCTACCCGAACCGCTTCGTGGACAACTCTGGCTTCCGGGTCATTAAAACCAAGACCGAGATACATATTCACATAATAGTTATTTCCGGAATATGTGATCCGAAGCTCGGGCTTATTTGGCGAGGGCGCGTCGGAAGAATAGAATGTTGCCCAATTTGCCGCTCCGCTCTCGGTAGAGTTTTTGAGCATAAAGCCATAGTTATTATATGTGCCGGCATACCATTGTTTTACAATATCGGTAACGGTCAATTTGTACCAATTGTTTGAAGTAAGCACAGCAGTACCGGAAGCGTTCGCCGTTGTAAAATTGGGTTTGTTGTTCCAGTTGATGGTGCTTGAAGTCCAGTTCCCGGTAACGCGATATGCTTTGACGGAAGGAGCGTTGCCGGAGGAGTATTTCTTGATTCGAATATATGCGTTGGTAATTGCGTTCGCAGGTATTGCGGCGGGAAGATCGAATTTGATGTACGTCCTTCTCGTGTTGTATGTGCTGTCCCAACCCGTCATAAGATAGTTGTTCATATAATAATTTGTGGTTGGGTTTTTACTTGAAACAAAGGAATCCTTTATTTTGTTCGCACCGGTTATCATAACGGACGGATCTATCAGCACGGGATAAACCCTTTGAGGATCACGGGCATAGTCTTTTGACAGGGATACCGTGATATTTGTTTTGCCATCAAAAGCCTCCCCGATCGTATAGTTTAATTCCTCGGTATAGGAATTTGCCGAGTCTATTGCAAAAAGACTGCCAAGCATAAACCGCTGTTCTCCGGCGGCATCATAAAAGCCCACCGTGCCGCTCTCTGTGTATTCGGCTGTATACTCGTCTGTATAGAACGTAAACGTGAATTCTGTCGGCGCAGAAGCGCTGTTTAACACAAGGTACTCCTTTACCCTGTCGTTTTGAACCTCATAAACGATGTCGGTATGTTTAAACGCGTCTTGATAAACAATGAAATTCTCTCCAGAAAGGAGAAAGCCGCCTATTGAGTTAACGGTCTTCGATCCGCCAACGGACGATTTGGCGGCGGGGGCGGAGTCGATTTCAAAAGCCAAAGAGTGTTTCTCGGAAGAAACAAGAACTGACGGTTTATTCTCCGCAAAGTAGATGTGTGAGTCGTTTGCCTTGTTGGCATAGGCGTATGAAATGCCGTGAGATATGTGTTTTGACGGAATGATCGAATTGTTGATCTCGATCAGATTTCCCGACCCGTCCTCAAAGTATTTGTCTTCGGCATATACTACACATTCGTATGTGCCGTTGGGAAGAACATAGGTGTCGGAGTTCTTTTCTCTTAATTCCGAAACCTCATACGGGGGGGCGTGTTCGCGCGCTGCAAGGCGCTTAGAGGGCGCCGCATACCCTGTAGTGAGCAAGGAAATTGCAATCGCAAGCAACACTACGATCGAAGCGATTCGTTTCATGGGTGATACCTCCTAAATAATTTTTTGCAGTCGAAAATAACGACTATGTATAGGATACCATATCAAATCCCAAAATGCAAGACTTTTAACATGTAAATCAAACAAATTTTTATATTATTAGATGAAAACATGACAGAAACCCGCTAAGCGCGGCGCTTTTGCCCCTCTATTATACATCCGCTTTTGGATAATAAAAAGAGGGACAAGCCCTCTTTTATGCCGGTATTTTAATAAATCGGTCAAAGTTTTACCGCAAAGCCCCTATATTCAAGGGCATAACATAACGGCGACATAAAAACCCTCGCCCCACGGCTGTCCGTCATCGTGAATGTATTTCACACCGACCAAGTAACGCAGGCAGGGTTCGCCATATACGCATACAATGTACGGGCGGGGGCTGTTATATATTTCGAAGTCAACCAAGGCGTCTCCAAAAACCTCGCGCACCTTTTTTTCTATGTTCGGAATATATTTTTCAATGCTGACGTCATCCGGAACGCCGCTATAGTCATTGCCGAGCTTGTTGCCCATCGACACGCTGGTGATTTTCCCATCAGCCTCCACGGAGACCGAAACACCGCCAGAGACCTCGATGCCATTGATTTGATTGTACCAGACGATGTCGTATGACGATAGTGTGCCATCTTCATAAACGGTCGGTAGTGTAATATTACAGCACTCAAAATCGCTGACGTCTATCTCGTCCTTCAATGCTTTCAATACCGCATCGCGAACATCCTCTCCTTTTGCGTTCTTTGGAATGCTGACAGTACCCAAGCCCAATGCCTCCGCCGATATACTGACAAGCGTACCGTCCGGAAGAAATCTTGCTCTGTTAAGGTACGTTCCGCCGCCGATAATCTCGTAGTCATAAACCGTACCGAGTGACATGAGAATGGTTACAGTCTCCCTATATACAAGTTCAAACTTCTTTCCGGCAAATTCGATGGTTTTTTTATCGCCCACCAGTTCTTTATCGACGGTTACGCTGTACCAGTCATTAACATCGTATTGGAATAAATGTGTGCCGCTATAAGTTCCCGAGCCGATCGTCAGCACGCGATTGGTCGATTTTTCCTCAGGTACGATTGTTGGATCGGGCGGAGTGGTTGCCGCTTCGACCGGATCGCTCAAAACCGGAGTGGGGCTGACCGTCTCCTGCTGAGCAGGAGCGTTGGCCGGGGTGCAGGCCGCTGAAAACAGTATTCCGAACATAAGCGTTGCCAATGTTATTGAAATAAAAATGCGGGACTTTTTCATAATTGATTACCTCCTAATGATTTTTATTTTGATTTTCAGTTTGCAGTCGAAAATAACGGCTGTGTATAGGATACCATATCAAATCCCAAAATGCAAGCCTTTTTCGGGTAAAAAATAGAATTATTTTTTATTATTAAACGCTTTTGAATAATAAAAAGAGGGGCAAGGGCGTATCCGCCCAAGCCCTCTTTTATGCCTATATTTGAATAAATCGGTCAGAGTTTTACCGTTATTATGAATCCGCCGGCGTTGTCGCCAGAAACGGAGTATTCAAGGCATTCATCGGGAAGCGGGATGTTCGTCGTATCGCCGCTTTCGGCCTTGACGTAATAAACGATAAAGCCGCCCCTTTCCGCGTCCGCGATCTTAACGGGTTTTACATCGACTCCGCCATCCGCGTTGTATGCGGCGTACAGCACCTCGGTATCGGCGGTATAGACGCGAAGATGCTCCACATATTCCTCGTATAGCATATCAAGTTCGGTTATCAGCGCGGCGTGCTCGCGCCCGACATAGCGAAAATGCCAGGGCTCGTAGGCAACGCGCGTGATGCCTTCAGAGCCGACGGGGTAGCGCAGTATAAAGCCGTAGGCGGCGCAGTTCGCATTTACCCAGTCAAAGCGCTCGTGATCGATCAGCGGCACGCGCGCGCCATCCGCGCAGATCGTGGAAAGGTCGACGGCATAGCCCGTGTGATGCTCGCTGCAGCCGGGGTCGGCAACGTAGAGTTTTGCCATCTCTTCGCCGCGTTCCTTGACGTACTGAACGTAGACCTGCTGCTGGTATTCAAGTGTGCGGAACGCGCTCGTAGCGAGCAGTCTGTCGCCGCCCGTAGCCTCGAAAAACCCGTCCGCAAACTCATTCAGCGCGTGTATTGTGTCGGGCATAAGCCTTAGGTCGGAGCCCGTCAAAAGCAGGTTTTTGCTCTTGTTGTCGCCGATGTGCGCCGTCATTGACAGCGCATCCTCGGTATGCTCGTATTTTGACAGATAGTTCACAAGCACGAGTGCGCCGTAGTTTGCGGCAGCGGAAGGCACGTTCTCGTAACGGAGGGAAGCAGGGGTCGGCGCGGCGCTCTCAACCGGCGAGACCTCTGGGCTTAATGAGGGCACGTCCACGGGTATTATCTCGTTCGGCAAGATCGGCGAGTTTTCGCCTGCGCAGGCGGTAAACATGCCGACAGCGAGCAGGCACGCCGCAAGTGAGATGATGCCGAGCGAACAATGTTTAGCGTACTTCAACATAGTATTGCGTACCAAACCCGAAAAACTTATGCATTTTCCTCGGACATCCTGACGACCTCTTCAAACGATATTTCCTTTATTGAGCCTTCTTCAACACGATAGATGCGGTCGGCAAGTGAGAGCGCACTGGGACGGTGGGTGGAGATTATGCAGGTCTTTTCGGGATTCTTTTTGATGATGGAGTGAATGATCGCCTGCTCGGTCTCGATATCGAGGCTGCTGGTCGCTTCGTCGAGCATAAGTATCGGCGCGTCCCTCAAGATCGCCCTTGCGATCGAGATGCGCTGCGCCTGACCTTCGCTTATGCCGTGCCCCCTTTCGCCGATCTTGGAGTAGATGCCGCCCATCTCCTCAACAAAGTCGAGCGCGAGCGAGCATTCGAGCGCGTGCTTTATCTGCTCGTCCGTTGCGCCCTGGTTGGTAAGGCGGAGGTTGTCCGCAAAGGTGCCCGAGAGCACGGTGTTGCCCTGCGGGACATAGGAGAACAGCCTGCGGAAGTCCGCGGTGAGGGTATGCACTTCGCCGTTTGCGTCAACATATTCCGCGCTGCCGCTTGATGGCGAAACAAGGCTCAAAAGCAGGCGGAGCATCGTGGTCTTGCCTTGACCGCTCGCGCCGACGATCGCAACGATCTCGCCGGTTTTTGCGTAGAAATCGCAGCCGTTGAGCACGTTCCTGCCGTCGTCATAGCCGAATACCACATCATTAAGACGCACGGTGATGGGGGTCTTGGAAAGAGCCTGGACCTCCTCGTCGGTGATGTTGCGCTGTTCGGCGGGGATATTGACGAACTCGCGCACACGCTTTGCGGATACGGCGCTCTGCACCATACTCGGCAGTATGCCCATAAGCGAGTTGAAGCCGCTGGTAACCTTGCTGCGCTGCGAGAGGAAGAACGTCATCGTACCGTAGGTTATCGAGCCCGACCACAAAAGGAACAAGCAGTATCCAAAGGTCGCAAACGTTACGCACATACCGACTATGCTCAGGAATATTTTGGCGCTGATCGAGAACAAATTCGCTTCGAGCGAGGTGCGTTTGCTCTCGTCCTGACGGTTCCAGAAATAGCGCGTATACTCCTTGACCGCGCCGAGGCTCTTGACGGTGTCGTAATTGTGGAAAGTTTCGGACTCAAAACTCAAAACTGCGCTCTGGCACTCAAACATACGCATATTGTAGTAGCGCGATTTTTTGAGCAGCGCCCAGCCCGATATCGCAAGCACGGGCGCACCGAGCAGTGCGATGAACGCTATCGAAACATTGTAGTACAGCATCGCGGCAAACGAAGCGGCGAACGAATAGACCGTGATGATGGTGGACGGGATCCAGCTGATCGCGATGCCCGAGATCCTGTTCACGTCGCCGTTTAGGCGGTTGATGATGTCGCCGGTGGGGTAGGCGCGCACCTTCTGCCATTCGGCGTCGAGCAGACGCTCGAAGATCTCGCCGCGGATATCGTGGAAAACGCGCAGGCTGATCTTGGTCGAGATCCTCGATTGGATGCTCGAAAAAATAAGTCCTAACAGCGCGCTCGAAAGCACCGTTATGATGAGGAATGTCAGCGAATCGGTCTTTCTATCCGTTACGATATCAACAAGATACTTGCTGAGAATGGACGAAATAAGGCCCATGGTGGAGCCGAGGATGCCGAATATCGTCTGGATAACAACATACCAGCGGTAGCGCTTGGTGTACTGAAAGATCCAGCGCCAGTCGCTGATCGTTTCGCCGAGCGTACCTGCCTTGTAGCGCGCGATGACCTTCTGCACGGCATTGAGCCGCTTCTTGGGCTCGTAGTATTCTGGGCGATCCTTGTTGAGATTATCTGCCATTTTGTATTCTCTTCTTTCCGGTGCCGAATCGGCACGATAATAATTCAATTTAACATTTTAACATAATTATCAAGAAAAATCAAGCAAAAAATCAGCGCCCGCGGTGCTGCGGACGCAAAAAAGGCATCATAGGCGCCGCATCGGGCGCGTTTTCAGGCAAACGGGCGGTCTGCGGTTATGACGGCGCGGTACTTGGTATCCGCGTCCGAGAACGCGGATACCGCGGCGCAAACGGCGGCGACGACCTCGGTCTCGCTCATTTCGGAATTGTAGGGTATCACGACGTCGAAGATGAGCGAGGTCAGTTTTTCGCCCGGCACAACGCGAAAATCGTGCAATGTCAGCGCGGGATCGATGCCGCGAAGCGCGGCCAATGTGCGTGCTTTAAGCTCGGACGTGTTCTCGTCGCCCTGCGCTACGGGGTCAAGGTGTATCGTTGCCTCGCAGCCGAGTTCGGCGGCAAGCCTGCGCTCAAGATCGTCGATTATATCGTGTATCATAAAAAAACCGTCCTCATCGTTTACGGGCACCTCGGCGTGGAGCGATATCATACGCCTGCCCGGGCCGTAGTCGTGGATGATGAGGTCGTGCAGACCGCTTATGCGCTCGGTCGCAAGCGTGATGCTCTTTATTTTTTCAACAAACTCCGGCTCCGGTTTTTGCCCGAGCAGCGACGCTATCGTCTCGCGCCCGGAGGTTATGCCAGAATACAGCACGAACAGCGATACGAGCGCGCCGACGATGCCGTCGAGTTTAAGCCCCGTGAACTTTGCCGCGATCGCACAAAGGAGCACCACACCCGTTGCCGCGCTGTCGGAGAGCGAATCGCGCGAGGTCGCCTTGAGTGTTGATGAATCAAGCCGCTTTGCGTATCGGCGGCTCGCAAACGCCATATAGAGTTTGACGGCGGCGGAAGCGGCGAGTATGACCGCCGCCAAAAGCGAAAGTTCGGTCGTTTCGGGGTGGATGATGCGGCTTACGGAGGTTTTAAGCAGTTCAAACCCCATAAGGATTATCGCGGCGGATACGAGCAGCCCCGCGATGTACTCGAATCTGCCGTGCCCGAACGGATGCTCGGTGTCGGGTTTTTGCGAGGCGAGTCTGAAGCCGATAAGCGTGATAACGGAACTGCCAGCGTCCGAAAGGTTGTTGAACGCGTCCGCCGTCATTGAAACGGAGCGCGAAAGCATACCCGCAAAGAGTTTGCCGGCAAAAAGCAGCAGGTTGAGCACGATAAAAAACGCGCCGATGAGCACGCCGTGCGCGCTCCGTACTCGGGCGTTTTCAAGGTTTTTGTGATCCCGTATGAAGATTTTTGCCAAAAGCGCGATCATTTTTTGCGTTTTTCAAGCCCCGTTTCGGCTGCTTTCAGTATTATGTCGAGCACCTTCTTGGTGCCATCAAGCGTTTCGTCGGTATCCATCCTGTCGATAAAACTCTGCCTTGAATCGTAGAGTTCGTTTATCTTCGCCGTGAGCGATTCCGCGTTCACGTCCTTTTGCTGCATAACGGCGGAATAGCCCTTTTTTTCGCAGTATTCGGCGTTGAGTATCTGATCGCCGCGGCTTGCTTCCAGCGGAAGCGGAACGAATATCGCGGGCTTTTTGAGTGCAAGGAACTCAAAAACGGAGTTTGCACCCGAGCGGCTGATGACGATATCCGTCGCCGCCATAAGATCGGGCAGTTCCTTACTGATGAACTCGTACTGGCGGTAATGGGGCGAGGCGATGCTTCCGTCCAGTTTGCCCTTGCCGCAGAGGTGGATGACGTCAAAGCGCTTTGTTATCTCGCAAAGCGCGCCGCGCACCGCGTCGTTGAGCGCGTTCGCGCCGAGGCTGCCGCCCATAACGAGTATGACGGGACGTTCGCCCGAAAAACCGAGAAAATCGAGCCCGCGTCGGCGGTCGCCCTCAAACAGGTCGCGGCGTATGGGCGTGCCGGTATGCACGGCGTGGGTCTTGCCCGTGTATTTGAGCGTATCCTCAAAGGTAACGCATTCGGTGTCAGCATATCTTGCGGCTATCTTGTTCGCAAGCCCGGGTGTGTAGTCACTCTCGTGGCATACGACCGGGCAGCGCCCCTTTGCCGCCATAACCACGGGTACGCTCACAAACCCGCCCTTTGAAAACACTACGTCGGGATTAAGGCGCTTTATCAGTTTTTTTGCCTGCGAAGCGCCCTTGATAACGCGGAAGGGGTCGCTGAAGTTTTTGAACGAAAAATAGCGCCGCAATTTGCCCGCGGAGATCGCGTGATATTCAACGCCCTCTATCGGCTCGACAAGGCTTCTTTCGATGCCTCTTTCGGTGCCGATATAGTGTATGTTAAAGCCCTCTTTTTTCAACGAGGGGATGAGCGCGATATTCGGCGTAACGTGGCCCGCGCTGCCGCCGCCTGTCAAAACTATGGTCTTATTGTTTTCCATTCTGCCTCCCGCCATATGGCGCAAAAAAGTTCGTATTATTATATGCTCACGCCGCGCACAGATGAAAGCGCGCATAAGCCCAAACGGAGAAACCCGTCTTTCATAGTGGTATTATAGCACAAAAAATGTACAAATGAACGAACGCGCGAAAAAAGTCGCAAAAAAGTCTTGCCGCCCTGCCGCGGCTTTTCGCTGAATAAGTCTTTCTGCGGTGAATGCGGCTTCGATAAAGGCAGCATCGGGCTCCGCGCTCGAGCCCCGAGCCGCAGCCAACGGGCATAAAAAATCCGAGAATACTTGCGTATTCTCGGATAGTCGGTTTTATGTGCACCTCGCCTCTTGCTTATCAATATTCAAAGAAGCCTTTGCCGCTCTTTCTGCCGAGCCTGCCTGCGCGCACCATCTTGCGCAGAAGCGCGCTTGCGCGGTATTTGCCGTCGTGCGTTTCGTTATAGAGCGTATCCATAATCGCAAGGCATACGTCAAGACCGACAAGATCGCCGAGCGCGAGCGGGCCCATTGGATGATTCGCGCCGAGTTTCATTGCGCGGTCGATATCCTCGGGGGACGCAACGCCCTTTTCGACGAGTTCGATCGCCTCGTTTATCATCGGGATGAGTATTCGGTTTACGACAAAGCCGGGCGCTTCCGCAACCTCAACAGGCTCCTTGCCGATGGCGACGCTCAATTCGCGCACATTTTCAAAGGTTTCGTCGGAGGTGTTCATACCGCGGATTATCTCGACAAGTTTCATAACCGTTGCCGGGTTGAAAAAGTGCATTCCGATGAACCTGTCGGTTCGAGTCGTTGCGGACGCTATCTCGGTTATGGAGATCGAACTCGTGTTCGTTGCAAACACGGTCGATTCGGGGCAGATGCCGTCCAGTTTTTTGAAGAGATCGCGCTTTATCTGCGTGTTTTCGATTATTGCCTCAAGAACAAGGTCGGCCTCGGCGGCTTTGTTCTGATCGGAGGTGAAGGTGATCGCGTTCACGAGCGCGTCGGCGGCGGAGCGTTCCATTTTGCCCTTTTCGACGCGCTTGTTGAGCCCCGCAACAAGGCGCGCACGCGACCTTTCGAGTATCTCATCGTTTACGTCGTTGATAAATACCTGAAGCCCGGCGGAGGCAAACGCCTGCGCGATATCGAGCCCCATTGTGCCTGCGCCGATAACAAAGATCTTTTTCATAGTGTTTTCCTTTCTGTTTGTGTTATTATTTGCCTTTAAACTCGCTTTTGGGGGATTTATCCACAAAACTCGTCATAGCCATACGCTGATCTTCGGTCTCGAAGCAATCGCCGAAGAGCCTCGCCTCGGTTTCAAGGTCGTCCGCCAAAAGATGCATATATCGAAGGCGCATCGCCTTTTTCGCTCCGCGAACGGCTATCGGCGCGTTGGCGGCTATGGCTTCGGCAAGTTTCATGGTTTCGTCCATCAGGTTTTCCGGCGCGACAACGCGACTGACGAGCCCGATGCGGAGCGCTTCCTCGGCGTTTATTATGCCGCCCGTGAGGATGAGTTCCATTGCGTTTGCGCGGTTAACTGTGCGCGTAAGCCTCTGCGTGCCGCCAAAGCCCGGCGTGATGCCGAGACCGACCTCGGGCTGACCGAACTTTGCCTTTTCGCTGGCGATGCGGATATCGGCGCAGAGCGCAAGTTCGCAGCCGCCGCCGAGAGCGAAGCCGTTGACAGCGGCGATGACGGGAATCTCGAGGTTTTCAAGCGCGCAGAACGCGGCGTTGCCCCTGCGTGCAAACTCGACCGCTTCCTCGCGGGAAAGATCCTTCATCTCCGCGATGTCCGCGCCTGCGACGAACGCCTTGCCCGCGCCCGTTACGACGAGGCAGCGGAGCGTTTCGTCCGATCGGAGCGCTTCAACGGTTTTGTGCAGTTCCACGAGCGTTTCGGAGTTCAGCGCATTGAGCGCCTCCGGGCGGTCGAGGGTGAGTATGCCTGTATGGCCCTTTTTTTCAAATCTTATCACGGGTGACCTCCTTTGGGTTTTTTATGTGATGATAATGTATTTTATAAATATAATACAGTTGGCACCGTTTGCTGTCAAGCCGATTTCAGCCAAGATCGAGCGCCGTTTTCAAAAAGTCAGCGATCCGCTTTATGGTCGATTCTTCAAAGGGACTGCCGAGACTCGCGGCGAACAAAGCCTCCTCAAAGGTGCCGCGCGTTGAGTGATCGAGCAGTTCGCAGAACTTTGCGGCTCCCGCGCCGGGCGTTTCCGCCTCGATGCCGCATATCTCAAGCGCGGCCGCCGCCGAGGTTGGATAGCTTATCACATAACCGGGGTATGTGAAGAAATAAAGATCCTTGACCCAACTCATCGGCTTGATCTCGTCGGGGTACGGCAGACGAAGCCCGTAGTCCTTGCGGCACTGATCCCAGATGGCGTCCAGTTTATCAAGCGTGAGATCGTCGGGATCGATGGCGTAGACCTGCAGTTCAAACTCCGCATATGCGCTTCTTTCGGCGATGCGGGTCAAAAGAAGTTCCAAAAGGGAAGTGCGAACGGCGTCGGCGCGATCCTGCTCGGACAGCCCTTGAAGATTGCTCATAACAAGGTATACCATAGAATGGGAAAAGGTCTCCCTCAGTTCCGTTTCGCTGTAGCCGTTGTAGTTGTAATAGTTATCGGTAAAGTGTCCGAACTCATGCGAAATGGTGGAAAGAAAATCCTTGTGTTCCACCGGATTCACAAAAATAATCGGCGCTTCATACTCGTTTATATAAGTCATATAACTGGTGCGTTTCTTTGTTGGCGAAGCGGAGATATCATAGAGTTTATAGGCGAGCATAAACCGACAGGCCTCCGAGATGACGCCGCCCATATTTTCAGCCGCGCCATAAAGAAGCTTGATCGGGTCCGCGTCAACAACATCCGAATAGCGGCAGCGGGTATCGGGGTCCTTTTCGTACAGTGCGTCGATCAGGGGAACAAGGTGTTTTTTGACATAGGAAAGGAATGCCCTTTCGTCATCCTCCGAAAAACTCCTGCCGTATTCATAGAGGGAATATTGGTTGTAATCCGCGAAATCGGATTGGATCGCCATTTGACGGCGGTTTCGGATCATTTCCAGAAAGAGTTCGCCGACAGCGTCGTGATATTGCTCGATATAGGCGCTGTAAGCCCCGTCCTGCACCTCAAAGGAATCGGAATCCTTCCACTCCAAAAGGTACTTGGTTTCACCCATATAGGAGACCAAAGGCGCTCCGGTCAGTTCGTCATACCGGTCTTGAAGTTCATACTCGATATCCCAAGGGTCCGAAGCGGAAAAATTGTATTCGCCCGGCTTCGGCGGGGTATAGTCGGAAAAATAGTTCAAATAGTTGTATCCGTAATTGGCGTCAAAATATCTGTTCAACTCAGCCCGCGCGGGTGATGCGGCAAACGCAGCCAAGAGTTCGCATTGCTTGTTGTAGAGTTGATACGCGCATTCCTCGCAGAAGTCCATCTCATCGCGGTAGAACGTATCGCTCATATCGATATTATAACGGAACATTGCCAGTGTGCGCAGAGTGGATATATGCTCGTTGATGCCTTCAAGTTCCGTAAAACCTTTGATCAGGTCGGCCGCGTCGAGACCGGTCTTTGCCTTTGCCGCCAACGCGTCATAGTCGGCGAGTATTTTGTCAAGATCGGGACGCGTATACGGTATCTCGGACAGTATCGGAACTTCGATGGGTCTGCCGTTTTTCAGGCGCACGGGCGCTTGCACAGAGGCAATATCGGGCAGCGCGGTAGCGGGCGCGTCGGTAGCGGGTACGTCGGTAGCGGGTACGTCGGTAGCGGGTACGTCGGTAGCGGGTACGTCGGTAGCGGGCGGATCGGTAGTGGGGGGCGTCGATACGCGGCAGGCGGACGAGAGCATAAGCGCCGCGAGCAGCAGCGCAAGGAGCGATCTTATTCTTGATTTGCAGTTCATTTTTGCCATAAAAGCCTCCTACTTTATTTTAAACGGCACCCATAACGGATTTCTTATATTATACAACTTCCCAACGGATAATTGAAATATATTTAATAAAATGCTTCCCGCGGCGGCAAACGGCGTGTTTTTTGCGGGCACGGTGTTGCCCAAAGCCGTTAAATCTGCTATAATTCTATACTTGAAAGCGCGGCAAAACGCATCAAACAATAAGGAGAAAGACTATGCATTACACCTACAGAACAAGCGGCGTATGTTCCAGCGAGATCAATTTTGACATCGAGGACGGCAAACTGCACAATATCGTGTTCACGAACGGCTGCAACGGCAACCTCAAATCCATCGGCAAACTGCTCGAGGGTATGCCCGCCGAGTTCGCGCTCGAAAGGCTTTCGGGCATAACCTGCGGCTTCAAGGAAACCTCCTGCGGCGATCAGCTCGCAAAGGCGATCAAAATTGCCGTCGGCAAATAAGGGATGCTTATCACAAGCACAAAAAACGATACGGTAAAACTTTTGCGCGCGCTGAAGGACAGAGCAGCGCGGCGCGAAACGGGGCTTCATTTGATAGAGGGTGAACGCCTGGTCTTTGACGCGCTCGCTTCGGGTGCCAAGGCGGAGCATATCCTCGTGGAGGACGGAAGGGAACCCGTTATACGAAAACTCGAGAGCCTCGGCGTGGATTATAACACCGCCAAAAGGCAGATCATCGAGGCGGTGAGCGACACAAAGACCCCGCAGGGGATAGCGGCGGCAGTAAAAACGCCCGATATGACCGCGCCGAAGACCTATCCGCGCGGGCTCATAGTCGCGCTCGACCGATTGCAGGACCCCGGCAACCTCGGCACGGTGATCCGCACGGCGGATGCCATGGGCGCAGCAGCGGTACTGCTCGGCGAGGGCTGCACCGACGCGTTTTCGCCCAAATGCCTGCGCGCGGCAATGGGCAGCGCATATCATCTGCCGGTTTACGAAGCCGAACTGACAAAGGAACTTATAAAACTAAAACAAGAGGGCAGGACGCTCATATGCGGGCATCTTGACGGAGCGGAGCGCCTTGCGGATATCACAGGCGATGCGGTGATCGTCATCGGCAACGAGGGCAGCGGCGTATCGGATGAGGTCGCGGGGCTCTGCACGCTCTACCGGCTTCCGATGTACGGCAGGGCGGAAAGCCTTAACGCTTCCGTCGCCGCGTCGATCCTCATCTACGAGATATCAAAACGCATACACGGCGGTGGCTGATATGGATCGTAACGAGTCAAAAAAAGGCGAAAAGGGCGCAAAAAAAACCGCGAACGCGCCGATCGCGCTCGCGCTTGCCGCGGCGGGCTTCGGCTTTATCACCGAGGTCTATTACCATTCCGTAAAATACAAACTCGACCTCAGCGAGGCGTATGGGGTAACGCGGCGCGTTTTGAACGCGATGGGCAGCCGACTTTGTCCGATACTGCTCGGCGCGGCTGTGCTCGCGCTGATCGCGGCGACGGTGATATTGAACAGAAAACGCGCACGGTGCGCTTTCAAATGCTTCGGCGTCGCCTGTGTCGCTGCCGCGTGCGTTTCGGTGATCGCCGGGCTCATCTGCAAGTGCGTTCTCGGCGCGCTTCCAAGCGCGATAGGCACGCAGCTGTTGAGCGTCGCTTTTTCGTACAGGCTGGCGCTTTTGGCGGCGGCGTTTTTATTGACGGTGTTCGCCTGCGCCTTCTTCGGCGTGTTTCTTTTGATCGACGCCGGCAGGCGGGAAAAGCGGTAAAACTTATAAAAAAACAAGGAAAAGGCACGCGGAGTAAAGCGTGCCTTTAACTTTTGTTAAAAACGATTTATTCCGGCAGCTGCCAGTCGATGGGCGGCTGACCCGTTGAGAGCAGTATCTCGTTGCATTTGGAAAAATGGCGGCAGCCGAAGAAGCCGTTATGCGCGGAGAGGGGACTCGGATGCACGGATTCGAGTTTGCGGTGGATCGGGTTGGTGATGACGCGCGCCTTTTGCCGCGCGTTCGCGCCCCAGAGCAGAAAAACGACGGGGGTAGTTTTTTCGTTGAGTTCCGAGATGACACGGTCGGTGAACGCTTCCCAGCCGCAGCCGCGGTGGCTGTTTGCACGGTGTGCGCGCACCGTCAAAACGGCGTTGAGCATCAAAACGCCCTGCTTTGCCCAATGGGTGAGTTCGCCGTGCGCGGGCGGCACGAAGCCGACGTCGCTTTGAAGTTCTTTATAGATGTTTTGGAGCGACGGCGGTATCTTAACGCCGCGCCGAACGGAGAAACAGAGCCCGTGCGCCTGACCGTCGTCGTGGTACGGGTCCTGACCGATGATGACGGCGCGCGTGTTTTCAAACGAGGTGTATTTGAGCGCGTTGAAGATATCGTACATATCGGGAAATACGGTTTGATTTCTGTATTCGTTTGCCAAAAACGCACGCAGTTTAAGGTAATAATCCTTTTTGAACTCGTCCGCGAGGCGCGCGTCCCAATCGTTGCCGAGGTGTACCATAGCGTTTCTCCTGTATTTGGTGGATATGCAATAAAGATACATTAGAAAGCGCGCCTTGTCAAGCGCGCGGAAGCATTTGCGTTCGCATCGTCCGAATGATTGACGAAACCGAAATACTGTGCTATAATACTAAGGATGCAAAAATCCCAAGGAGGTCAATAATATGAAGCACATCAAGACGCTCAACACCAAGACTCTTTGCGAGACCGCGAAGAACGGCGGCTGCGGCGAATGCCAGACTTCTTGTCAGTCCGCCTGCAAGACCAGCTGCGGCATTGCAAACCAGCAGTGTGAGAATGCCGACAAGGCAAAATAATCAGCATTGCAATAATGCCGCCTGTTTGTATCGGGCGGCATTTTTGATTCATATTTTCTGCGGAGAAACCTATGATACATCCCTATAAACTCGGCGGACTCAATATCGTTTTGGACACCTGCTCAGGCAGCGTGCATATCGTTGACGATATCGCATACGAGATTATCACACGCTTTGAAACGCTCCAGCGCGAGGAAACTCTCGCGCAGGTTGGGGCGCTGCTTGATTGCGAAAAAAGCGAACTTGAGGAGTGCTATGACGATATCCTCGAACTCAAAAACGAAGGCAGGCTCTTTACGGAGGACGGTTTTGAGCCGATGGCGGGCGAACTCAAAGCGCGCACTTCGGGCGTTGTAAAGGCGCTCTGCCTGCACGTTGCGCATACCTGCAACCTCAACTGCGCGTACTGCTTTGCATCGCAGGGCAAGTTTAACGGCGAACGCGCGCTGATGAGTTTTGAGGTCGGCAAGCGCGCGATAGATTTTCTTATCGAAACCTCCGGCACAAGGCGTAATCTCGAGGTGGACTTCTTCGGCGGCGAGCCGCTGATGAACTTCGACGTCGTTAAAAAAATAACCGAGTATGCCCGAAGCATCGAAAAACAGCACAACAAAAACTTCCGCTTTACGCTTACCACCAACGGGCTTTTGATCGACGATGAGGTGATCGATTTTGCAAACCGCGAGATGAGCAACGTGGTTTTGAGCCTCGACGGGCGCAAAGAGGTGCACGACCGTTTCCGCGTGGACTACGCGGGACGCGGCAGTTTTGACAGGATAGTGCCCAAGTTCCAAAAACTCGTCGAAGCGCGCGGCGGCAAAAACTACTATATGCGCGGCACGTTCACGCACGCAAACCCCGATTTTTTGAACGATATAAACACCATGCTCGATCTTGGCTTTACCGAACTTTCGATGGAACCTGTGGTCTGCGCCGAGGACGATCCGTCCGCGCTGACGGACGAGGACATAAGGACGGTCATGGTGCAGTACGAACTGCTTGCCGAGCTTATGAAACGGCGGCGCGAGGAGGGCAGACCCTTTACTTTTTATCACTATATGATCGACCTCGGCGGCGGGCCCTGCATCTATAAACGCATATCGGGCTGCGGCAGCGGCACCGAGTATATGGCTGTTACCCCCTGGGGCGATCTGTATCCCTGCCACCAGTTCGTCGGCGACGAAAACTACCGCCTCGGCAGCGTTTTCGAGGGCGTTACGAACGAAAGCGTGCGCGATGAGTTCCTTTCGTGCAACGTCTATGCGCGCGAGGAATGCCGCGGCTGCTGGGCAAAACTCTACTGCTCGGGCGGCTGCGCCGCCAACGCCTACCACGCGACGGGCAACATACGCGGCGTGTACGAAAAGGGTTGTGAACTGTTCAAAAAGCGTATGGAATGCGCGATTATGCTCGAAGCGTCAAGGCTGATCGAAGACGAATGAAAACAAAAACGCCGGAAGAAAAGAATACAAAAACAACAAAAACGGCCGCTCCGATCTGCGATTTTGCGATGGCCTACTCGCTTGGCGGCGCGGTCAGGGCGCATATGCCCGCGCATAAGGGCGCGGGCGATCTCGGCGTTGAAGCGCTCGACATAACCGAGATAGACGGCGCGGACGAACTCTACGGCGCGCGCGGCATAATCCGCGAGAGCGAAAAAAACGCGGCTTCCGTTTTCGGAACGGGAGCGACCTATTATTCGGCGGAAGGCTCGTCGCTCGTCATCCGCGCGATGATGTTTTTGGCGCTGATGAATGCCAAAATGCAAAACAGAGCGTCGCGCACGGTGCTTGCCGGCAGGAACGCGCACAAAACGCTTATGAGCGCCGCGGCGCTGTTGGATATTGATATAAAATGGCTGTATCCGGAAAACGGCGAGGTGCTGTTTTGCGATATCGGCGCGAAGGAGGTTTTGAACGCACTCGACGCGCTTGAAGAAAAACCGATCGCCGTATACGTTACTTCGCCCGATTATCTCGGCAATATCGCGGATATCGCGTCGATCGCCGAGGCTGCGCATTCGCGCGGAGTGCCGCTGATAGTGGATAACGCTCACGGCGCGTATCTGCGCTTTTTGGAAACGGACGCGCATCCGATAACGCTCGGCGCGGATATGTGTTCGGACAGCGCGCACAAGACGCTTCCGTGCCTGACCGGCGCGGCGTATCTGCATATCGCGAAGGACGCTCCCGCGCCGTTTTTTGAGTTCGCGGAGCGGGCGCTCGCGCTGTTCGCGTCAACGAGCCCGTCGTATCTGATATTGCAGTCGCTTGATATGTTCAACGCAAACGCGCCCGAATATGAAGAAAAACTCCGGCTCACGGCCGAGCGGCTGAAACGCCTTAAACAGGAACTGCTCGCTTACGGCTATGAACTGATCGGAAACGAGGAAATAAAACTGACCGTCGCGCCGAAGCGTATGGGCTATACGGGCACGGAACTCGCCGCGCACCTTAGAAAAAACGGCGTCGAATGCGAGTTCTCCGATATGGACTATACGGTATTGATGCTCTCGGGCGAAACGCGGCTTTCGGATATCCTGCGCATAAAAAAGGCACTTTTGAAACTGAAAAAGCGCGAAAGTATAATTGAAGCCCCGCCTCGCGCGCCGAGGCTCGAAAGGCGGCTGTCCATACGCGAAGCGGTGCTTTCGCCGCAGGAGAGCGTTAAAACGGACGACGCCGAGGGGCGCACAGTCGCGCTCGACTACTGCGGCTGTCCGCCGGCCGTGCCGATCGCCGTTGCGGGCGAGACACTTGATCGGGACGCGATAATGACGATGAAATACTACGGTATCGAGGAATGCTCCGTTGTCAAATGATCCGATAAAAATGCAAAAAGCACGCCGCTCGGCGTGCTTTTTCTCCCGCTTTCAAGCGCCTACGGTATGAGCAAAGTCAGTCAATCGGCGCTCGTGGGCAGGATGATCGTGCCGTTTGAAAGCACATACACCGACCGTGAAAGATCGCCGTTGCCCTGAAGCACTATGTGGTAGGTCTGCCTGCCGTCATAGTATTCGTGGGTAACGGATTGGATCGAGTAGTCGGGGAACTCGCGGTCGAGCACCCGCGTGATGTCGGGTATGCCCGAGGGATCCACGATATTGCCTTCCATAAATCCGTCGATCGATCGTTCGGGATCGGGGGACGCGCTTGCTTCGGGCGAGGCGGACGGTGTTAAAGCGTCCGAACTCGGCGGCGCGGAAAGATCCGGCGATGCGCTAACGTCAACGATCTTCGCGCTCGGAGCGGGCGAATGCATCCCGGCGGCGTCCTGCGTGGGTTCGTCGCTGTCGACTTTTGAACACGCGGGCAGAAACATCGCCGCCGCGACCAAAACAGCCGCCATAAACAAGGTGAATTGATTCTTCATACTGCCTCCAAAACAGCCGTTTTACGGCAAATTGCGGCGTTTTTTTCAAACCGCATTCAATAGTATCCCAACAAATGCGCTTTTTGATTCGGCATTCGAAAAAATAAATAAAAAACAAAATACGGAAGTTAATGCAGCGCTGCTTTAGGGCGCGGCCGAGCGCCTTGCTATTTTGAACGGCGCGTGATATACTCTTAAACAGTTATATAAATTTGCAAAAAGTGCAAAACGATGCTTGCTGGGGGGCATACTATGGAAACCGAAAAGCGCGATACGATCTTAGAAAAAGCGGATGATGCATCGCTTGAAGCGCGTGCGCTCGCGGCGGAACGGATGGGCAAGAAGATCATTCGTCAGGGCAATAAACTGGAACTTGACCCGGATTCGGATACGCTTTATGTGCATTGGCAGATCACGAGTTTTTGCAATTGGCGCTGCTCTTATTGTTTGGCCGCAAAAAATGACAGCAGATCGAAAAAGATTATGCCTGATATGAGCCAGATCGAGACCGCGATCGACAATCTGGCTGCCGCAAACAGAACGCATTACAGGGTCGCGCTTTTGGGCGGCGAGCCGACGACGCATCCGTTGTTAATAAAACTGATTCTTTGTTTATGGGCGCGCTTGGGCAAACGGCTGGAACTTGTCAGAATCACAACCAACGGCTCTTTCAGCGACAGTCAACTCGACGCGCTTCGGCAGATCGGTCGTTTTATGACCATTTGCATAGATGTTTCCGTTCATGTGGAGTTCGCATCGATGGAACGGATCAAATATTTGATAAACAGGATCTCAGCACACACGAGGCTGGGTTTTGATGTGATGCTTCACCCTGTTTATTTCGACAAGGTGAAGGGTATAGTGGATGAACTCATAAAATTGCGCGGGGATCAACCGTTTTCTTTGAGGGTCTCAATGATTCGCCGACCGCCCGATTTTGTGTATGATGACGAGCGTTATACCCGGGAGCACTACGATTACGTCAAACAGACGTTTGAACGCTATAACGAGGCGGCAAAAACGGGAGCAAAATACGGCGGAGCCCAAATTGAAAACGACAGACTAACAAAATGGCGGTTCTATTTGGAATGGAACGACGGCGGAAAATGGAAATACAGCGAGGATATAAATCATCTTCAGTTGGAAGAACTGACAGATTCATTCAGGTTGAAGGATATGATCTGCTTTGCAGGCAAGAACATCGTTGATATTTTACCGAATGGCTTGTGCAGGGGAGTTACTTGCACCCAGTACAGGCATTTCGCCAATATCTATCAATACGATCCTTACATAATGTCCAAACTGGCGTATGGTATGAAGTGCAATGCGGAGCGATGCGGCGCTGATCCCAACCATAACGCGCCCAAGTTCCTGTTTGAGGATGAGGCGGAGGCCTTTATCGAGGCAAAACGCAAAAAACAGATCGAGCTGACAGAGGAATGGCTGAGGCAGCAGGAGAAAAAGCGGGGCGAAGAGTGAAAAACCTTCGAGGGGAGCCCCAAAAAGAATACTCGACGCGGCGGGATATGACCACGCCGCTTTTTTGTACGCTTTTTTGCTTCTTCTTTTGCGCATATACCTTGTTTTTCCGATTTTCAAATGCTATAATACATATATGATAAACTTTGGCGTAATGCGGGGGCGTTTTGCTTAGAAGACGGGCAGGACCGCGCTTCGCCTTCAAAGGAGCAGTATATGAACAAAAAAGTCGATTCCATTATCGAAAACAGCAAGGATTCGCTGGTCGAGTCCGTCCGGCAAAGCATACGATTCAAGAGCGTCGAGGAGCCCGCGGCGGGCGAGGGCGCGCCGTTCGGCCTCGGCGTAAAGGGCGCGCTTGATCACGCGCTCGATCTCGCCGCCTCGTTCGGATTCGATACCGTCAATTACGACGGCTATGCGGGCTGCGTCGACTACGGCGAGGGCGAGGAGATGCTCGGCGTCGTGTGCCACGTTGACGTTGTGCCCGAGGGCGAGGGCTGGCTCTATCCCCCCTATGCCGCGGAGATACACGACGGCAAGATCTACGGCAGGGGCGCTATGGACGATAAGGGCCCCGCGATCTGCGCCATATACGCGCTCAAAGCCATAAAGGAAGCGGGGCTTCCGATGCGCCGCCGCGTCCGAATCATCCTCGGCACCAACGAAGAAACGGGCTGGGGCTGTATGGATCACTACAAAAAGGTCGCCGAGATACCGACGCTCACAATATCGCCGGACGCGGAGTATCCGCTCGTCAATTCCGAAAAGGGCATCTATCACCCCACCTTCAAATGCGCCGTCAAGACCGATATCCGCGTCAACGGCGGCACCCGCGCCAACGTGGTCTGCGGCAAGGCCAAGGCCTTCGTGCCGGTGCCCGTTGAGGAGGTCGAAAAGCATCTTAATATCATCACCGAAAGGGGCATGAGCGTTGAGTGCAGCGCGGTCGAGGGCGGCACCGAACTGATGATCGTCGGTCAGGACGCGCACGGCTCGATACCCGAACACGGCAAAAACGCGATGCAGGCGGCGTTTGCGCTTATGAACGCGCTCCCGCTCACGGGTGAGGACAGGCGCGTTGCGAGCATACTTTACAACGCCTTCAAATTCGATATGCACGGCGAGAGCATCGGCATCGACCGCACCGATTCGAGCGGCAGGCTCACGCTCAACCCCGGCGTCATCGCTTGGGATGAGGACGGCTTTGAACTTGCGATAGACGTTCGCCATCCGACCTCGATGGAGTTTACCGGGGTGCGCGACGGCATCGCCGCGGCAATCGGCGAACTTTCGCCCGAACTCATACACGAAAAACAGCAGAACGGGCATTTCATCCCCGAGGACAGCGAACTCGTTTCCAAACTCCTCAAAGTCTATGCGGAGCGCACCGGCAAATACGAAGCGCCCCTCGCGATCGGCGGCGGCACCTATGCGCGCGCGTTTCCAAATGCCGTAGCGTTCGGCTGCGAAAAGGCGGGCATCTCGGGCCCCATACATATGCCCAACGAATATGTGGGCATCGATGAACTTATGTTCGACACCCATATGCTCGCGGATGCCATGATCGCGCTCGCCTGCGAAGAATGAACGCCTGTCGCCCCGGTATCGGGCGGCGTTGATAAATCAGTTTATAAACTCAAAGGAGATATGCTATGAAAACAGAATGGTCTCTTGATATCCTTTACAAAGGGTTTGACGACCCCAAGTTCAAGACCGATATGGAAAACGTCGACAAGATGATCGCCGAGATCAACGAGTTCGCGAAGGCTCTCGGCACGCTTGACGCAAAGACCACGGTGCTGGAATACATCCGTATGTCCGAGGAATCCGACCTTAAGATCGCCGATCTGTTCAGGTTCGCGAGCCTGCGCTCGAGCGCCAATGCAAGGGACGGCGAAGCAAGTTCCGTTATGGGCAGGCTGATGGGCAAACTCAGCGGCATCGCCAAGGCCGAGACCGCGATCCAAAATACATCGCGAACATCGAAAACCTTGACGAACTTATCGAGTCCGATCCGATCCTCAAGGAGTATGAGTATATGCTCAAAAACACCCGCGAGGATCAAAAACACAGGCTCAGCGAGGAATGCGAACAGATCATGGCGCTCTACAGCATCAGCGGTTCAAGGGCGTGGGGCGATCTGCAGGGCTATCTGACCTCTTCGGTATCCGCCGATTACCGCGGCGAAAAAATCAACCTTTCGTCGATACGCAATCTTGCCTACGATCCCGATCCCGCCGTCAGGAAGGACGCCTATGAGGCGGAACTTGCCTGCTACGATAAGATCAAGGATTCCGTCGCGTTCTCGATCAACAGCATCAAACTCGAGGTCATCAACGCCGCAAGGCTTCGCGGTTTCGCTTCACCGCTTGAGCAGAATCTCTTCTCCGCTCATATGAAGCGCGAAACGCTTGACGCGCTCCTTTCCTCGATGAACGACCACTTCGACATCTTCCGCCGCTACCTCAAGATCAAGGCGAAGGCGCTCGGACACAAAAACGGTCTGCCGTGGTACGACCTGTTCGCGCCCATGGGCGGCATCGACCAAAAATACACCGTCGAGGAAGCAAAGACCTACCTGCTCGGCATCTTCAAGACCTTCGATAAGGACCTGCACGATATGGTAGAGCGCGCGTTCGATGAGGCGTGGATCGATTTCTATCCCCGCGACGGCAAGCGCGGCGGCGCGTTCTGCGCAGGGCTCGGCGCCCACAGGCAGAGCCGCATCCTGACGAACTTCGACGGTTCGTTCAGCGATATCGTTACGCTCGCGCACGAACTCGGGCACGCCTACCATAACCTAAATATCCAAGACCATCGCCCGCTCAACAACAACTACTCGATGCCGGTTGCGGAAACGGCTTCAACCTTCAACGAAAACGTCATTATGAACGCGGCGATAAGCAGCGCAGCCTCGGACGAGGAAAAACTCGCACTCATCGAGAGCCAGCTTATGGACGTTACCCAGATCATCTGCGACATCTATTCGCGATATCTGTTTGAAACGAGCGTGTTTGAAAACCGCGAGCAGGAGTTTATGCAGGCGGACCGCCTCTGTGAACTGATGCTCGACGCGCAGAAGAAGGCCTATGGCGACGGCCTCGATCACGATGCGCTCCACCCGTATATGTGGCTTTGCAAGAGCCATTATTACAGTACCCGTTCGTTCTACAACTATCCCTATGCGTTTGGCGGTATGTTCGCAAGGGGACTTTATGCAAAGTACGCGGAAGAGGGCGATGCGTTTGTGCCCACCTACCGCAAACTTCTGTATAACACAACCATTGCATCGGTCGAGGACGCGGCAATGGTCGCGGGCATCGATCTTACCAAGAAGGATTTCTGGGACAAGAGCCTCGAATCCTACAAAGAAAATGTGGATGAGTTCGAGCGCCTTGTGAACAAACTCTACAAATAAGGTTTTGTGCAAAAGCCGCACAGCCTGCCCGCTGTGCGGCTTAGATTTCAGGAAACATAATAACGGTAATTTAACAGCATACGAAAGGAGAATGACGGATGAAAAAAAGGTTTTTAAGTGTTATGATCGCGCTTGCGATGCTCGTTTGCGCCCGTCCCCTCACGGTGCGCGCCGAAACGGCGGAAGACGGCATAGCGCAGCTCTACTTCTGCGATTTTGAAACAGACCCCGGAGCGGAGTGGACTTTTGTCGACGCCGACGGCGACAACAAACGATGGACTTGGGTTACGCAGAACCCTTACAGCGGATCGTACAGCATCTGTTCCGTTTCCGACAGATGCACGCCCGACAACTGGGCGATCTCACCCGCGGTCGTACTGCCGGAGGACGGCTATATTACACTCAAATACGCAGTCTACAATCATCACGGGCACTTTCCGGAAAAGTACCGCATCTATGTTGGCGAAACGACGGATATAGGGAGTATGGTGCCGGCGAGCGAACTGCTGCTTGCAACGCAGAAGGGCTATAAACAGCGCCTTATCGACCTGACGGAGTTTGCGGGCAAAACGGTGCATATCGCGTTCCGCCATAACGGAACAACAGATCGGTACAAGATGAATATCGACGATGTGTCCGTTGAGTGGAGCGTCGAGCCGCAGACGGGAGTGCCGGAGGATCTGCTCTTCGGCAGTTATTTCGAGAGCGATCCCGAAGATGAGGGCTGGGTATTCTATGACGCCAACGAGGACGGGTACAACTGGTATTGGAGGTATGGTGAGGAGCCTTCGGAGTTCGCCTACGACGGACAGGGTTTTATGGCATCTAATTCGTATGAGGGCGGAGTCGGCGAGTTAACGCCGGATAACTGGGCGGTCATCGGTCCCATCCAACTGGGCGAGAGGGACAACGTCGTTCGCTTCTTAGCCCGCGCGGGCGTGGGCGGCTACTACGATGAGGTCTTTGCCGTATACGCGGGCATTTATCCCGATACGGGCTTGATGGACGTTATCATAGAACAGCAGACCGTTACCCCAAATTACTCCGAATACAGTGCCTCGTTGGATGCTTACGCAAGCGATACGGTCTATATCGCGATCAGGCATTTTGAATGCAATGCCCAGCACAGACTGATAGTGGATAATTTTGAAGTGTTCGGCAAAATGCCCGAAAACGTAGGTTGCGGCGATATGGACGGAAACGGCAAGATCGAAATTAACGACGTGATCGTGCTCGGCCGTGCCGTGCTCGGCATCTGGCTGTTGAACGAGGAACAGAACCTGCGTGCGGATGTATCGGGCGACGGCGCGGTGGATATCCGAGATGTTATACTGGTGCTTCGTTACGCCATCGGCGAGATCACTATATTCCCGGTGGAAAAATAGCCCGAATGCATTGATTTTATGCCGTGTTTCCGCACGGCATTTTTTATATAAAAACCGCGAATCGGCTCTTGAAATCGATACAGAATATGTTATAATATAACTGTGCCGATGCACGCAATTTGTGTAATCACATTACAGGAGGAATCACAATGTCAAAAAAACTCATCAGTCTGTTTATCGCGGCAATGATGCTGATCGCGCTCGTGCCTGCGGCGTCGTTTGCAAAGGGCGAGCCCGTTCAGGTCAAGAACGATAACGTTGTCGTATCCTGGGGCTTTGAAGAAACGAATCACGGCTGGACGTTCGTTGATTCAGACGGCGACGAAAAGAATTGGTACGTGTACAATGCATCGTATTACGCTCACAGCGGAAACAACCTGCTTTGCTCCGAATCGTACAACGGCGGTGCGCTCACACCCGATAACTGGGCAATCTCTCCGGAGGTCGAACTCCCCGATGAGGACGGTCTTACGCTGACATACTATGTCGCGAACTACATATCCTCTTACAAGGAGAATTATCAGGTCTATGTCGGCACAAGTTCCGAAATAGACGATATGACGGCGATAACCGATCTGATCACGGTCGGCAGCAGCACATACAGTGAGGAAACGCTCGATCTTACCGCATATAGGGGTCAGACCGTGCATATCGCTTTCCGCCATCATTCGGTTACCGATAAGTTCAAATTATTCCTCGATGATATTTCGATCACGCTCGGTGCGCCCGAATCGCTCATCCCGATTACAGAGATCTACATTAATGGCGTTGATATGCCGCCCCTTGCAGGCGATAGCGCGCAGGATCATCTCAACCTCACCGTTCCGGCGGATGCGCCCTACAGCATCAAGACCAAAATCTGGTATGATAATGCAACTTACAGCATTTTCAGCGGAAGTTTCGTTGCGGGCGATTCCTATTATATGAGAATTGTTGTTGAGCCCGCCGAAGGATATGAGTTCGCCGGCGATGTTGAAGTCTATATCAACGGCAGCGACGAATTTCTCGACTGGGGCGTTGCAAGCGGCGACGGCTATGCCATCTATACGGTGGCAGCGGAGTGCATCGCGCGCCTCGGCGATGTCAACTTTGACGGCGAGGTCGACGCTTCGGATGTTACCCTTGCGATGCGCTGCGTGCTTGGCATAGAGGGCCTGACCGACGAGCAGATCCTCGCGGGCGATGTCAACGGCGACGGCGAGATCAGCATCGACGATGTGATCCTGATTATGCGCTACGCGCTCAGCATAATCACCACTTTCCCCATAGAATAACGGATATGTAAAATCCAAAAAGCAAAAAGCCCTGAGGGCGTATCCTTATGTGGATACGCCCTCAGTCTTTTGGGTTATCTAAAAAACTTATTTCAGCGGCTCAAAATCCTCCGCGCCGTGTTTGCATAGCGGGCAGATGAAGTCCGCAGGCAGTTCGTCGCCCTCGTACACATAGCCGCAGATCTTGCATACAAAGCCTTTCTTATCCGCGATGGGGGCGGGCTTGGGCTTGATATGATCGAAGTAGTAACTATAGGTAACGGACGGTGCGCCGCCGTCGATCACGCCCGCTTCAACGATATCGGCAACGAACAAAGTATGCGTGCCGTAGTCGCGGCTCTCGATGACTTTGCAGGAAATGTAGGCGTTTGCGAACTCGCCGAGATAGGCGACACCGTTCACGCTCCTTGATACGGGAACTTCGAGGTTTTCAAACTTATCTGCATCGCGCCCCGACTGGAAGCCGAAGTGCTTGAACAGTTTGAAGGGCGCGGTCTCCGTCAAAACGGAGAGATTGAACGCGCCGGTGCGCTTTATCATCTCCTCGGTATAGTTGGCCTTGTTGACGGCGATATTCAGGCGCTTGGGGTTGTCGGTAAGCTGGACGGCGGTGTTGATGACGCAGCCGTTGTCCTTGTCGCCCTCGCGCACGGTGAGGATATAGAGCCCGTAAGAGAGTTTGAACATCGCGCTGTTGTCGATCAGGCTCTCGTTCTGTACGGCGGGCGCGGCTTCGTCATTGCACATCGACTCATAGACCGCGTTTGCAAGCGCCTTTATCTGCTCGCGCTGCGCCTCGTGCACGGAGGAGCGGATATCGACGGTGTTTTCGATAAAGGTTATGTTTTTCATCGGCTCGAGGATCTCGCGCATCAGTTTGCCGCTGGTCGGAGCCCAGGAGCCGTTCTGCATAAACGCGACGGTGCGGTTTTGGATATTGTGCTCCGCAAGGTCGCGCAGCGCCTCTTCCATACGCACGAAGATGCCCGCGTTATAGGTGGTCGCGGCAAAGATGAGGTGGCTGTACCTGAAACTCGCGGCGATGATATCCGCGGCGGGCGCGACGGACACGTCGAATACGCGCACCTTTACGCCGAGAAGCCTTAGTTCGCTCGCAAGGATGTCCGCGGCGTTGGCGGTGTTGCCGTAGACCGAGGAGTAGGCGAGCATAACGCCCTTTTCTTCGGGAGTGTAGGAACTCCAGAGCAGGTATTTGTCGAGGAACTCGTTGAACTTTGCGCGCCATACGAAGCCGTGGAGCGGGCAGACATAGGCGATATCGACCGCGGCGGCCTTTTTAAGAAGCGCCTGCACCTGCGTGCCGTATTTGCCGACGATGTTGGTATAGTACCTGCGAGCCTCATCCATATAGTCGCGATCAAAATCGACCTCATCCGCAAAGATCGCGCCGTCAAGCGCGCCGAAGGTGCCGAACGCGTCCGCAGAGAAGAGTATCTTATCGGTCTTGTCGTAGGAGACCATGACCTCGGGCCAGTGCACCATACGCGCACAGAGGAACGTCAGTTCGTGCCTGCCGGTATTGAGCGTATCGCCCTCTGCGATCTTCATAAAGTCGATATTCGCGCTGCTGCCGAAGTAGTTGCCGATCATTTCGGCGGCAAGGGGGGAGCAGACGACGGTAACGTCATGATAGCGGCGCAGAAGTTCGCCGAGCGTTGCGGAGTGGTCGGGTTCCATATGCTGAACGACGATGTAGTCGAGTTTTCTGCCGCCGAGTTCGTATTCGAGGTTTTCAAAGAAAAGGCCCGATACGGATGCGTCGACGGTGTCGAATACGACGGTCTTTTCGTCTTTTAGCAGGTAGGAGTTATAACTTACGCCGCGCGGCACTTCGTATACGCCCTCAAAGAGCGACAGCCTGCGGTCGTTGGCGCCAAGCCAAACAAGGTCTTCGGTTATTTTGCGTGTGCAGTGCATAGAGTTTTATCCTTTCATAGGTTGTTGATAACATTATAACACAAAAACACAAGATGTGGATATAAATCGACAAATAAAACACAATATATTGTTAACTGCCGGTGAACAGGCGCAAACGTTCGGAATGCGTCCGCTCGATCTTTTCGATATAGGTCGCAATATCCTTGGGGTTGGGGATGCGTTCGATGCGCTTTTCGCCCTCAAAAACGCGCTTGGTCATCGCGCCCGCGCCGCTTGACAGGATGCTGAGCGCGTCTTCCATCATATCGATATTGTAAAGGCATATTTTATCGGGAAGCGAATAGCCGACGTTCTCCATATTGCCCGCCATATACTTCTGGCGGTACATATAGTAGGGGAGCATACCGAGATCAAGGGCGCATTCCTCGCCGAGCGCGACCATCTTTTCGACCTCGGAAACGGGCGGAAGATCGTAGTTTTGAAGCCGTTCGTGCAGCCTTGACGAACGCTTTATCGCAAGCGTGTGCACGGTCAAACAGTCGGGCGACAGATCGGCGACACGCTCGAGCGTGCGTGAAAAATCGTCGGCATTCTCGCCGGGAAGCCCCGCGATCAGGTCGGTGTTGATGGAATCGAAGCCGACTTCGCGCGCCTCGTAAAAGCATCTGACGATATCGTCCGCAGTATGGTCGCGCCCAACGAGCGCGAGCGTTTTATCGAGCATCGTCTGCGGATTTATCGAAATGCGGCTAACGCCGTTTTTCTTTAATATAATGAGTTTTTCTTTGGTTATGGTGTCGGGTCTTCCGGCTTCGACGGTGAACTCGGTTTCGGGCGAAAGCGCAAAACGCTCCGCAGCGTGGTCAAGCAGCGAGTCGAGTTCCGCTTCCGTCAGCACCGTAGGGGTGCCGCCGCCGAGGTACACCGCGCGCACGTTGAGCCCGAGCGAGGCGACAAGTTCCGCGTTGAGGGCGATATCCCTTTTGAGTGCGTCGAGATACGCGCCCATATCGGTCTTTTTTGTGCGAAGTTCCGATGCGAACGAGCAGTATAGACAGCGCGTCCTACAGAACGGGATGCCGATATAGATATCTATATCGCGCGGAGCGATGGAGGCAAGCACGCCGCGTTGAGAAGCGTTTATGCGCCCTGCAAGAAGGAGTTTTTGCTGTGAAACGTCGAACTGCTCGACCAGCATACGCTCGGCGTTTTCTGCGCCGATGCGGTTTGTGAGTTCCCTTAAAAGGCTCGTAGGACGTATGCCGGTAAGCGATCCCCAGGGCAGGGAAGCGTTAGGGAAAGCCTGTTTCATGGCGCGGAATGCCGCTATCTTCATTGTGCGCTTTTCAAGGCGTTTGTTTTCAAGAAACGCTTCGCGCGAGGCGTTTTCATCTGCCTTTGCCGCGTCGAACACGTATTCACAGACAAAACTGCCGCGTGCGGATCGGCACTCCGCACGGGCGCAATAGCCGCCCGTATCAATAAGCAGTACGGTCAGCGCGTCGCCCGTTTCGTCGCCGCTCGGGTTAAGCACGATCTGCGGCGCGGCGACGAAAAGGCGTATGACTTCGGAAAGGTCGTTATAATAGGTTTCGCGGTTTGTAAAAAGCAGCATAGCGATAAAAGCGGTATCAGTAAATACCGCCGTTTTTCATATAGGGATTGAACTTGCGCTCATAGTCGAGCGTCGAATCCTCCTCATGTCCGGGCAAAAGCCGATAGTCGCCTTTTAAAGAGAACAGGCGGTAGAGAATGGATTCGTAGAGTTGTTCGCCGTCGCCGCCGGCAAGGTCGGTGCGACCGACGCTCAGGCGAAACAGCGTATCGCCGGTGAAGACGACCTTTTCGTTTTCGATAAGGTAGCAAACTCCGCCGGGCGTGTGTCCCGGCGTTGAGATGACGCGAAAATCAAACCCGGCGGCGGCGAATTCGTCCCCGTCAGCAAGGCGCTTGTCGACCTCACATGGCTCAACGAACGCGCCCGCCATATACGCAAGGCTGCCTTTGCCGCCGCCGAGCGCCTCCGCGTCCGCGGAATGGATGCACACCTCGGCTCCCTCGGATTCCTTGAGTTTTTTTACGCCCATAATATGGTCAAAATGCCCGTGCGTCAACAGGATATGCGTGCATTTGAGCCCGAGTTCGCGCAGTTTTTTTATAACGGGCAGGGACGCGGCGGGATCGATGACAACGCAGGGCGTTTCTTCGACCTCGCATTCCCGATAAACGATGTATGTGTTTGTTCCGAGCGGACCTGTCGGGAGTCTGACTATGTTCATATCTTCCTCTTGATTTTAAAAAAGTTTTTTGCTGTCGAGCAGTATCGTGACGGGACCGTCGTTGATAAGTTCGACCTGCATATCCGCACCGAACACGCCCGCTTGGGTATGGAGTTTTTCGCGGAAGCGTTCGAGGGTTTTTTCGTAGATCGGGACGGCTGTTTCGGGCGGGGCGGCGAGTATGAAACTCGGACGGTTGCCCTTGCGCGCGTCGCCGTGCAGCGTGAACTGCGACACGACGAGCGCCGAAAGCCCGAGATCAAGCGCGGAGAGGTTCATCTTGCCCTCGCCGTCCTCGAATATGCGCAGCTGCGTACATTTTTTGATGATGTAGTCGATATCAGCGTCGCAGTCGTCCGCTTCGATGCCGACGAGCACCAGAAGCCCAGCGTCTATCGCGCCGACGGTATTGCCGTCGATCCTCACACTCGCTTTTTTAACTCTCTGTACAACGGCACGCATCAGGTCAAAGTCCTCGTTACTTCGTGTACTCCCTCAATCTTCATGAGGTTTTTCTGAATATTGTCAAGATGTTTGACGTTTTTAACGTCGAAACTCATCGAAACATCCACGCCGCGTCCGTCGTCCGTGGTCTTGGCGTTGAGTTTGCGCATATTTATGTTGAGATTAAGCAGCAGCATAGTGATATCCGCCATAAGTCCCGGGCGCTCGCTTCCGATTATATGCACGGAAACGGGGAACTTGGTGCTGTCTTCATCCGCCCAGCCGACGCCTATTATGCGCTCCGCATCCTCTTTGAGCGCGGCGGCGTTCGGGCAGTTTTCGCTGTGGATGGAAACGCCCCTGCCCCTTGTGATGTAGCCGAATATCTTGTCGCCGGGGAGCGGGGAACAGCAATGGGCAAAGCGCACAACCATATTTGCTTCGCCCTTGACGATGACGGCGCGGCCGTCCGCGTCAAAACTCTTGGCGGGGGTCTCCTCGGCGGAATTGAGTTTGTCGATCAGTTCGGTCTCACGACGCGCCTTGCGGTGCGCTTCCATAAGCTTGTTGAGCACCTGACCCGTCGTCAATCCGCCGTAGCCTATCGCCGCGAGCACGTCGTCGAAATCGTTCATATTCAGCCTTGAGAGTATCTGCGAAACATACTCCGGTTTGCTGATCTCGGACAGTTTCTGCCCCTGACGGCGCGACGCTTCGGAGAGCATATCGCGGCCCCTTGCGATGTTTTCGTCCCTGTTGGCCTTTTTGAACCATTGCTTGATGCGGTTTTTGGCCTGCGAGGTCTTGACGAAATTGAGCCAGTCGCGGCTCGGCGAAGCCTGCGGGCTTGTGGTTATCTCAACAACATCGTGTGTTTTGAGTTTGTAATCGAGTTTGACCGGCACGCCGTTGACCTTGGCGTGCTGGGTATGGTCGCCGACGTTGGAATGGATCCTGTACGCAAAATCCACGGGCGTCGAGCCGACGGGCAGATCGAATATCTCGCCGTTCGGCGTGAGGACGAACACATAGTCCGTAAAGAAGTCGTGGCGCACATTGTCGATGTATTCAACGGAAGAACTGGCGTCGGAATCGTAGTCCACAAGTTGGTGGAGCCATTCGAGTTTTTTGTCGAGGTCGTCCTGCTTGCTGCGGCCCTCTTTGTACATCCAATGCGCCGCGATGCCGTACTCAGCCATACGATGCATCTCCTGCGTGCGGATCTGCACTTCAAACGGCATACCGAGGTCGCTGAACAGCGTCGTATGCAGCGAGCGGTACATATTGGTTTTGGGCATCGCGATATAGTCTTTAAATCTGCCGGGAACAGGGCGCCAGAGCGAATGGATTATGCCGAGCGCACCGTAGCAGTCCTTTAAATTATCCACGATAACGCGCAGGGCAACAAGGTCGTAGAGTTCGTTGAGCCCAACCTTTTTTATGTTGAGTTTGCGGTATATGCTGTAGATATGCTTTCTTCGACCGCTGATCTCCGCCTTTATGCCCGCTTCGTTGAGCGCGGTTTCGATGCGGTGCATCGCGGTTTTGAGAAGCGACATACGCTCCTCCTGTTTGGGCTCGATCAGCGATTGGAGCCGCCTGCATTCCTCCGGCATAAGGTAGCCGAACGAGAGATCCTCGAGTTCGACCTTGATCGCTCCCATACCGAAGCGGTCGGCAAGCGGCGCGTAAACATCCATCGTTTCTTTTGCTTTTCGGACCTGCTTTTCGCGGCTGCAATAGCCGAGCGTGCGCATATTGTGAAGCCTGTCGGCAAGTTTTATGATAACGACGCGGATATCGTTTGCGATCGCAAGAAACATCTTGCGAAGATTCTCCGCCTGCCTGTCCTCGCGCGACAGCATCTGCGTCAGGTTGGTGTTGGTCAGTTTGGTAACGCCGTCCACCATTCGGGCGATATCCTTGCCGAACATCGAATTTATCTGCTCGATCGTAACGTTCATACCGTCCTCGATCGTGTCGTGCAGTATGCCGGCGATGATTGTATCAGCGTCCATCTCCATATCAAAAAGGATGATGGCGACGGCTTCGGGGTGCACATAGTAAGGCTCAAGCGACTCGCGCTTCTGCCCGTCGTGTATCTCGCGCGCGAACCGCTCCGCTTTTTTGAGAAGTTCGACCTTCTCGGGCGGGAACTTTTTTTCGCAAAGCGATATAAGTCTGTCCATTCTGTGCACCTCCTTTTCGGATTTTGGGAAACGCAAAGCGCCCATAAATAAGCGTGTTATCTATCGGCGCGAAAGGGTTTTGCATCAGTATGCGATGGCGGTTATTATCTTGACACCGTCGAGTTTTTCACGGCCGTCAAGGTCCTTGAGTTCGATCGCGAACGCGGCCGCAACGACCTCGGCGCCCATATTCTCAACGAGTTTCGCAGTTGCCGCGGCGGTGCCGCCCGTGGCGAGCAGGTCGTCGACTATCGCAACGCGCTGACCGGGCTCGATCGCGTCGGTATGTATCTCGAGGCAGTCGGAGCCGTATTCAAGGCCATATTCGATCTTGCTGACGGCGCAGGGGAGTTTGCCGGGCTTGCGCGCAAGCACGAATCCCGCGCCAAGCGCGTAGGCGACGGCGGAACCGATCACAAAACCCCTCGCCTCGGGCCCGATAACTATATCGATATCGAGCGGGCGAAGTTCGTCCGCGAGCGTGTTTATCAGCGAGGTGTAGGCCTCGGGGTTTTTGACAAGCGTGGTAATATCACGAAAAAGTATGCCCTCATGCGGAAAGTCGGGTATACTGCGGATTGTGGATTTGAGTTGCTCCTCTTTCATCATAGGGATGCCTCCGTTAGTTTTTGCTTTCGTTTTTGAGCGTGCGCACCAACTGATACAACCTGCTGTTGCCAAGACAGCGGGGCGTGGTGTCGCCTATAGAGAGTGAATCGTTTTGGTTGAATACGATAAAGCCGAGTTCAACGAAGACCCTGAGCGCAAAGCGCACGCGGTACTTCGGAGTTTTGAGCCCGTCCGAGAGCCTGAAAGCAAGTTCGTCGAAGGATATGCTTGCGGAGGAGAGCTGCGACATCGCGCCGCGGTAGCACTCGACCATAAACTCGCGCTCGGTGATGAATCTTGACGCGACTGACGCATATGCGTGTCCGCTCACGGCGCCTAAGGATGAAAGGAATATTTCGGAAGCGCTCATCCTGCGGCTTATCGCGTCGACAAGTCCGTTAGTCGGGGGCTCGTCGACGATGACGATGGTGGAAAACCCGCTCTCGGGCAGGGCGTTCACGATCGGGGCTATGACGAGCGTATTGTCGCAAACGGGGCTCTTGTGCGGTGCGCCGAAGCAGATGTCTACGTTCAGCCCGTTTTTAAGGATCGACTCTATCGCGAGTTTTGCGCCCTCGGGTGAAAACGCCATCGCGGCAACGCCCGAAATACGGCTCTTGAATATGCTTTCAAGCGGGGCAAGGGCCGGAGTGGGCTTCAAAACATCCGGCTCATCCGTATAACAGACTGAATTGTCCGTAAGCGCTTCCGCGAAGTTCCATTCGCCCTTTTCGAGGAATGCGTCTATATCGCTCGGGGGCTCGGACTGCGCCCAGCGTATGCGAAGCTGCAGCCGTTCGTTGCCGCACCATTTGTTTATCATCGGGGTGTAGAGGATATCGAGTTTGTCCGCAGTTAAAAGTTCGTTGAAAAACGCGGAGGAACTGAACCAGACCGCCTCGAAGCAGTCCGCGCCGCGCCTTACTTCCATACGGGTGTGCTGGGAATCGCAGCCGAAACGGCGAAGTTTGGACGCTTCAACGCCCGCGGTGCGGAATACGGGCGAAGGATTGCATTCTCCGAAAGGCGCGAGCAGGGAAAGTTCGTTTATAAGTTCGGCGCTGACTTCGCCGAGGGGTATCTCGAATTCATATTCGTTGCGCGGTATGAACGCGTCGGACGGCACGGTCGATCTGAGATGCTCGTTGAGCCGCTCGCGGAACTCGTCCAGCCTTTCGTGCTCCATAGTTATGCCGGCGGCTTTCGCGTGGCCGCCGAAGCGCAGAAAGCAGTCCTTGACGGCGGTGAACGCGTCGTGGATGTTGATGCCGTCCATCGAACGTGCGGAGCCTTTCAGTTTGCCGCCCGATTCGCAGAACAGCACCGTCGGGCGGTGGAACATATCAAGAAGGCGCGACGCCGCGACGCCTACAACGCCGCCCGCCCATTTGGGGTTGCAGAGCACGATCGCCCGCGTTTCGGACAGATCCTGCCCGCGGAGCATGGAAAGTGCGTCCTCGAGGATGTCCGCTTCTTCCTTTTGGCGAAGTTCGTTAAAGCGGTTCATCTCGGCGATCAGCGAGTCTATCTCGGCGTCGTCGTTTGAAAGAAAGAGTTCAACGGAGATGGAAGCGTCGCTCATCCTGCCGGGCGCGTTGAGGCGCGGGGCGACGTTGAAACTGAGATTGCAGGCGGTGTAGGGTTTTTGAAGCGTGGGAAGGCTTTCAAGAAGCCGTTTGAGTCCGCGGCAGCAGTTGTCGCCGTTCATCGCGTCAAGAGCGAGTTTTGTCAGCACGCGGTTTTCATCAAGAAGCGGAACGACGTCCGCGACAGAGGCAAGCCCCGCAAGGGATATGTATTTCATAGCGCCGTCAAGCCCGCAGAGCGCGTGCAGCAGTTTGAACGCGGTGCCTGCGCCGCAGAGTTTGGATTCGGCGGGATATCGGCTCCCGGGAACTGTATGGCTCACGACGGCGGTGCACTCGGGCATATTCTCGGGCGGGATATGATGGTCGGTTACGATGACGTCCATCCCGAGTTCGCCGCAGCGGCGTATCTCGTTTGCGGCGGAGATGCCGTTGTCGACGGTGATGATGAGCTGAACGCCGCTTTCGTAAAGGCGCACGATCGCCGCTTCGGTCATCCCGTAGCCCTCCTCGCTTCGGGAGGGGATATGGTAGATAACGTCCGCGCCGACGGAACGGAAATAGTCGGTCAGCATCGCGGTAGAGCAGATGCCGTCGACGTCGTAGTCGCCGAATATGCAGATCTTTTCGCCGTTTTTGAGAGCGGAGTTGATGCGCTCGACGGCCTTGTCCATATCGTTGAGCAGGAACGGGTCATGGAATCGGCTTGCGTTCGGTTCGAGAAAGCGGGCGATCTGCTCGTCGGAAACAACGCCGCGCGCGCGCAGGGCTTTCGTGATGATGGGGGAAAGCCCGAGCCTGCCGCCGACGCCGTCGTCGGAGTATAGCCTTGATTTTTTGTAGATGACCAACTTCCGTACCTCGCTTTGCGGGAATCTGAGTCCCGAGCAACATTTATACAGAATAATTATACTACATCAAGGCTATGCTAATCAACCCCGAAGCGCAATAAAATGATATAGTTTTATGATATTTTCACCGCAGCACTACCTTGAAAGGCTGCGTATTATGCCGCCGATCATACCCGCGAAAGCGCACATACAAGCGTCGATGAGGTTTGCCTGCGTCAGCGCGATCCCGCCGGAGAGCAGACCGAATACCGCGGTCGTTATCACGATATAGCAGAGCCCCGCCAACGCGCCGAAGACGAAACGCAGTTTTTCAAAGCGGCCCGTCCCCAAAAGCGCGGCGGCGAGGGCGCATACGGATTTGATGATAGGGTTGATGTAGGGCACGCTTTCAAAACCGAGCGCCTGCTTTTGAAGCAGGAGCGCGGTCAGGGCAACGAGCGCGGTGCTGAGTACGATCGCTGCCAAAACGCCGAAAACGATGCCGAGATACGGGTTTTTCTTTGATGCGGTCATAGTTTCATCCTTTCGTTCGGCGGCGATTGACGCCACCCTTGTCTATGATACTATGCCGGAGGGCGCGGCAAAATGAACAAAAAAACGCCCGACACTCGGGTCGGGCGGAAAAAACCGGGATTATTTTTTCTCGGTATCAACGATGCTTCCGTCGAGAGTTGCTTCAACGGGTGCGTTCTCGATGCTGGCGATCGCCTGCTTTGAAAAAACCAGGCGCGCCTTATCGGGGCCTACGCTGACGAAAACGACGTCGTCCTTAACGTTGGTGATGGTGCCGAAGATACCGCCGATGGTGCGGACGCGGGTGCCGGGCTTGAGTTCGTCGATCATCGACTGATACTTTTGCTGGCGCTTTTTGTTGCTCCTTGAGGAGAAGATGAACATCGCGATAAGCGCGACGAGCATTATGATGATAATGCCCCACTGAGCAAAGAATTGCGAAAGACCTGATGCGAAATTACTGTCCATAGTTATTACCTTTCTGTCTGCGGCGGTTTGCGCCGGAACTATGCCTAATCATAATGCAAAACGGCGATTTTGTCAAGAGCGGGGCGGCAAAAAACTAAAACAGAGCCACCTGGTCGCTGTCGGGAAGACCGTTCAGACAGCCGAGAAGCCGCAGTTTTTCAACGTTGGTGCTGTTCAGGCGCGTGCGCTTCATAAGATCCTCGACCGAGATGAACGGACCGGACTTGGCGCCCTGTTCGAGCAGATACGCCGCGTTGTCGCCTATGCCGGGCACGGTGTTGAAGGGCGGGCGCAGTTTGCCGTCCTCGATAGCGAACTTGGTCGCCTTGGATTTATAAAGATCAACGGGCAGCAGTTCAAAGCCGCGAAGATTCATTTCGTAAACAAGTTCCAGTATCGTTATCTGTTCCGCCGTCTTGCCGTCGGGCTTTTCGAGCGATTTGAGCGAGTTGAGGTTTTTGAGCACGGCCTCGGCGCCGCCTTGACTGAGGGTTATATCGAACAGATCGGCGCGCACGGTGAAGAACACCGCGTAGTATTCGAGAGGGAAATGAACCTTGAAGTACGCAACGCGGAAACTCATCATAACATAGGCCGCCGCGTGGGCGCGGGGGAACATATACTGGATCTTTTTGCAGCTGTCGATGTACCAGTTCGGGATGGCGGCGAGGCGCATCGCGTCCTCCATCTCCTCGCTGAGACCGCGCCCCTTGCGCACGCTTTCCATTATCTTGAACGATATTGAGGGCTCGCAGCCGTTTTCGATCAGATAGTTCATAATGTCGTCGCGCGTACAGATGACCTGCATAAGGTTGGCGGTGCCGTTTTCGATAAGTTCCTGCGCGTTGCCGAGCCAAACGTCCGTTCCGTGCGAAAGTCCGGCGATGCGGACGAGTTCCTCCATCGTTGTGGGGCGCGTCTGCTTGAGCATACCGCGTACAAAGCCCGTTCCGAACTCGGATATGCCGAGGCTCCCGATATCGCAGTCGAGCGCCTTGAGCGAAACGCCGAGCGGAGCGTCGGTTTTGAAGATATCCATCGTTTTCGGATCGTCAAGCGGTATGGTCTTCGGGTCGACGCCCGTGATATCCTGCAGCATACGCAGCGCGGTCGGATCGTCGTGCCCGAGGATGTCGAGTTTGACGAGTTTGTCGTCGAGCGCGTGGAAGTCGAAATGCGTGGTTATCACGTCCGCGTCGTCCTTTTCCGCGGGATGCTGAACGGGGCAAAAATCGTAGATCTCAAGGTCGCCGGGCACTATGACGATGCCGCCGGGGTGCTGCCCGGTGGTCTTTCTGACGCCGACGATGCCCGAAACAAGGCGCAGTTTTTCCGCTTCCGAAAGGTTGAGGTTATTCTCATTGCAGTAGCCGAGCACATAGCCGTAGGCGGTCTTTTCCTTAAGACCGGAGATCGTGCCCGCGCGGAAGGCGTGCCCCTCGCCGAACATCGTTTCGGTGAACTTGTGGGCAACGGGCTGGTACTCGCCCGAGAAGTTGAGGTCGATATCGGGCGTCTTGTCGCCCTTGAAGCCGAGGAAGGTCTCAAACGGGATGTCGTAGCCGTCGCGCCGCATGATCTCGCCGCAGACGGGGCAGGCCTTGATCTCAAGGTCGATGCCGCAATGCGAACTGTTGCCGACCGGCGGGAACTCGCTGTGCTTGCATTTTTCGCAGCGGTAGTGCGCGGGGAGCGCGTTGACCTCGGTTATTCCCAAAAGATACGCTACAAAACTCGAGCCGACGCTGCCCCGCGAGCCGACGAGATAGCCGTCCGCGAGCGAGCGGCTGACGAGTTTTTGCGCGACCATATAGAGCGAGGAATAGCCGTTGCCGATGATGGAGCCAAACTCCTTGTCAAGCCTTTTTTGAACGGGCTCGGGCAGGGGGTCGCCGTAGAGTTCGGCGGCGCGTTTTAGCGAAATATCGGTCAGATCCTCCTTCGCGCCGTCGAGTTCGGGGGCGTAGGTCTGCTTATCGTCGAGGAAAGGACGCAGTTTTTCGCACATATCTGCGATCTTGTTGCTGTTTTCCACAACGACTTCGAACGCCTTTTTGCTTCCGAGATACGCAAACTCCTTGAGCATATCGTCTGTCGTTCTGAAATAGAGCGGCGGCTGTTCGTTGGCGTCCTTGTATTTGCTCGCGCACATCAGTATAGCGCGGAACACCGAGTCCTCGGGCTCAAGAAAATGCACGTCGCCCGTTGCGACGACGGGGAGCCCCGTTTTGTCGCCGAGTTTGACTATGCGCCTGTTGTAATCGCGCAGATCGTTTTCGGTCGTCGTCGATTCTTCCTCACGCATTAAAAACGCGTTGTTGCCGATCGGCTGTATCTCAAGATAGTCGTAGAACGAGGCGATCTTTTCAAGTTCCGCGTCGCTCGCGCCGCCCAGCATCGCGCGGAACAGTTCTCCGGCTTCGCAGGCGGAGCCGAGGATGAGCCCCTTGCGGTGGATGTTCAAAAGGCTCCGTGGAATGCGCGGATTGCGGTAAAAATGTTCAAGGTTGGAGTAGGATACGAGTTTATAGAGGTTTTTAAGACCCTCCTGGGTGGCGGCAAGTATGATGATGTGGTTTGAGCGCTGCTTGTCGGGCTCCGCGACGGAAGCGTCGATAAGCGGCAGGGTGGTTATGCCTTCGGAACTTTGACAGGCGATGAGTTCGATCATGGTGTTTGCGATCCAACCGGCGCGGCTTTCGCCGTTTTCATCGGGCATAGCGCGTTCCTCGGTTTTTAGATCGCGCCTGAGATATTGAAGCAGCATAGCGCTTGATACGCAATTCGTGCCGAGAGGACAGTCCGTGCCGAGCGCGGCGCGGAGCCTTGAAAGTTCTTCGCGCTCATGAACGACGCATACGGCGTCGCCGATAAAATCGTAAAGCGCCTTTACCGCGTCCGCGGGGGGCGGTGCGGACGCGATCTGCTCATCGGTGCAGCCGCATATCTTGCGAATTCCGTCGGGCAGGGCGACACCGGGGTTTACGGGCGTGCGGAATACTTCGCCTGTGCCGTCCGAGGTAAACTTGACGGCGGCGATATCGAACAGGCGCATATGCGAGCCCTGACCGACGCCGACGTAGCCGATCGCGGCAAACTCGCGCGATTTATCGACTTCGATCAGTTCGCAGTCTGGGATAAGATAGCCCTCGCAGCCGAAGATCACTTTTATATCAAGCCCCTTTTTCTTTACAAAGGCGCGGGCTTCGGGGAAGGAGTGGACGACGCCGTGGTCGGTTATCGCGATCGCCTTATGCCCCCATTTTGCGGCGCGGGCGATGACAGCGCCGAGATCCGTGGTCGCGTCGAGCGCGCTCATCTTGGTATGCAGATGCAGTTCAACGCGCTTGTCGGGAGAGGTATCGCTGCGCTCTTCAATCGGATAGCGGTTGATATCGTCGGGGAAGAGGCAGTACTCGCTTGTATAACTGTCGAAGCGGTAGAAGCCGCGCATTAACAGCAGACAGGGCTCTTTGAGTGCCTTTTCAAGCAGGCGGGTCGTGCGAGCTGCCTGCTGATCGTCCATAAACAGTTTTACAAGCACGGTATTTGTAAGGTCGCTCAGCGACATCGTAACGAGATTCGTATGCCTTTTGGTGGTTATTCTTTCAAGATTCAGCAGCCTGCCCTTGACTGTAACGCGGCCCGACGTGTCGGTCAGATCCGCCATACGGGTAAGTTCGTATTTGCTGACCTCCCTGCCGTAGACGATATCGTTGACGGAGAGTCGGCTCTCCGTTTTTTTGGAACGGTTCTTTGTAACGGTGCGGGTGAAGTGCGGCGAATAATCGCGCACGATTATGGGCGCTGCGCTGTCAGAACCGTCCGTGAGCGTGGCGTCGGGTATCAGGGTGATGCCGCAGTCAACCCCGTATGTATGATTGAGATTTAGGCGAAAATCGCTCATAAGATGTTGGGAAAGCGCGCGCATATAGCGCTCGGGAGCGTAGATCACATAGTCGCTGCCGCTCAATTCTATGCGGCAGTACGCAAGCACGGGCGCGAGCTGGGGCGAAAATTCGCACCAGAGCGCAAGAAAATCCTGTTCCGATATGAGGGGCTTTTCCGTGCCGTCGGTATCGGAAAAGAAATCGAAAACGCATTCAGTCTTCGCGGGCTCAAGCGCATTTTTGATATGCGCCTTCACAGCCTCGATCTCTTTTTTGTAAAGGAGGCATTTGGCGTTGATGCTGACGAGCACCGAGTCGCCGGCGGCGGTTCGCTTTGCCGACTTGATTGTCAGTTTTCCGTTTTTAAAGAGTTGCGCGCAGTATTCGTCCGCGTTGACGGCGGACGTATCCGAATTGTTATTTGCGGTATCGTCAAATCTGTTGAGTCTGTCTTCCATAGTGCTTTTCCTTGTACTCGGATTTTTTACACGAATATTTAAATTATGATTTGAAATAATTTTTAACCCGAAAGCGGGACGGAGTGAGTTTGTTTATTCGCCGAGCGCGAGCGCCTTTGCGTCTGAGATAAAGCGGTCGACAACGCCGGGCAGCATATCCGTATAGACTATCTCGCCGTTTTTGAACACGGCGGCGTTGACCGTGCCGAAAGCGATGCCGATATCCGCTTCGCGCGCTTCGCCGGGGCCGTTGACGGCGCAGCCCATCACGGCGACGGTTATGGGGCGAGCGCCCTCAAACTCAAGTTCCGCCTGCATGCGCTTGACGATGCTTTCAAGCCCGACGCGCGTGCGCCCGCAGGTGGGGCAGCTGACAATCCTCACGCCGCACTGCCTTACGCCCGCCGCCTGAAGGATCTTTTTTGCCGCCTCGATCTCCTGTATAACGCCGCCCGTCATTGAAACGCGGACGGTATCGCCGATGCCGTCGATCAAAAGGCTTCCGATGCCGACGGCGGAGCGCAGCAGCGCGTTTTCACCGAAGCCCGCTTCGGTTACGCCGAGATGCAGGGGATAGGGGAACGCTTTGCTCGCGGCGCGGTATGCCTCGACGGTGGTCTTGGGGTCGGACGCTTTGAGCGAAACCACTATGTCCGAAAAACCGCAGTTTTCAAGCAGTTCGGCGTGCCTCGCGGCGCTTTCGACCATCGCCTCGGCACATACGCCGGATTTGTTCAGAAGATCCTTTTCAAGCGAGCCGCCGTTGACGCCGATACGGATGGGAACGCCGCTGTCCGAGGCAACGCGCGCAAGTTCCCTAACGCCCGACGGGGAGCCGATGTTGCCGGGGTTGATGCGGACTTTCTTTACGCCCGCCTTTATCGCGCCGATCGCGAGGCGGTGATCGAAGTGGATATCCGCAACGAGAGGGATGTGTATGCGCTCGATTATCTTGGGGAGCGCATACAAACAGCGCTCGTCAAACACCGACGAGCGAACTATCTCGCAGCCCGCTTCCTCGAGTTCCAGTATCTGCCGGACGGTCGACTCCGCGTCCCGCGTGTCGGTATTCGTCATCGACTGAATGCTGACGGGCGCACCGCCGCCTACGATAACGCCGCCGACATTGACTTGTTTTGTTGACATATGCTCCCCCGAAAAATAAATGTTTTTGTTTGAAGATCGCGCCGATCAGGCGATCTCGATGATATGGGATGGGTCGGACTCGTGCGGCGCCTTTTCGGTATCTCTGCTGCCGATCGCTATGCCGATCATAAACGAATAGCCGCTTTCGATGCCGAACGAGGCGACGAGCTCCGCGCCGTCATCGCCTTCGAGCGCCGCCGCGGGCATACCGAGTATGACCGAATCAAGGCCGAGGCTTTTTGCGGCGAGAGCAAGATTTTCGACCGCGATGCCCGCGTCTACGGGCGCGAAGCGGCCGTCAGCGGCAAAGATGAGCACGATAAGGGGCGGCGCGTAGAGCGGTTGGCCGCCGCGCTCGAGTATGCGTTCATAGAAAGCGGTGTTGCCGCTGTTTTTGATGCTTTCAAGCGTTGCGGTTTCGAGTTTAGCTATGACGGCTTTGTTTGTGATGAAAACAAAACGCTGCTGTCTGCGGTTCATCGCCGTGGGCGAGGCGAGCGCCGCCGCTTTCAGCGCATCGAGCTGCTCTGCCGTCAGCGGGGAGTCCTTGTACGCGCGGATGCTGCTGCGGGTCAAAATGGCGTCCATAACCTGATTCTGCATAAAAACCGTCCTCCTTAAAACCGATCGCGGCGCGTCTTGGCGCACGCGGATGTATTTAACAGTATTATAACATCCAAAAGTCCGGTTTTCAACGCGAGTATGGGATAAAAAAGGTATATGCGGCGTGATTTAAGAACAAAATAACGCAAATCAAACAAAAAATCGATACGCCTAAAAATTGCGCGGCGCGGCGTATCGCCCGCGTTAAAAAAGTCCAAACTAAATACGCGCCATTATCGGCGCGCGGGAAAGCGCATCATATTACTATTCAGGAGGATTTAGCGGATGAAGGTTTTCGGATTTGTATCGGGCGTTGCTCTCGGAATGGCGGCGGCCGCCGCTTCGGTCGCGGCGATGTATCCGGATGTGCCAAAGCGTATGAAGCGCGACGGCAGGCATATTGTGCGCGCGGCAAAAAAGATGCTCTAAACGCAAAAGATCGGCGGAAAGCAAAACTTTCCGCCGATGATTTTTTTAAAAACTTTTGATCTTTGTTATCTCGTTGCCGCCTGGGCGACATTCAGCGCGTGGTCGGCAACGCGTTCAAGATCGGTCAGTATCTCAACAAAGAGCATTCCTATCTCGGGCGTGCAGTTGCCCTTCTCCATACGGCGTATATGCTGTTCCTGGATGCGGTCGACATCCCCGTCGACGCTCTCTTCCATACGCTCGATATCATCGATGGTGAATTCGGTCTTTCCGTCAAAAAACGCCTGAGCGCTGACAACGAAGTCGAGCACCTTTTGGGTCAGTTCGATAAGGTCTTCCCTTGCGCCGCCCGAAAAATCGAGACCCTGTTCGCGTATGTGGCGCACATAGCCCGCTATATTGTCCGCGTGGTCTCCGATGCGCTCATAGTCGCAGATCACGTGATGCATCCGGTCCACGACGCGCGCGTCCGACGGCGCAAGCCCGGGACCCGCGGCGGTTATCTTAATAAGCGCGTCGGTTATCGCGTGGTTGAGATAGTCGATGGTTTCTTCGTTCTTTTCTATAGCGCTCATATCGCCGTGCGAGGGCGCCTTTTCCTGCGTCAAAAGTTTGCAGGCGAGAGCGAGGTTCCTGTGCGAAAGGTCATACATACGCGCCACTTCGTTCTGCGCCTGAGCGATTGCGACGGACAGGGTCGCAAAATCGCTTGATTTGATATGCACGAGGGCTTTTGATTTGTTCTTGTCCTCGCCGGGGATGATGACGCGGGCAAGTTTTTCGATCAGAGGAAGGAAAGGGAAGATGAGTATCGCCGCCGCCAGTTTTTCAAAGAAGTTGAAGTACGCGATCTGCGTTTTCATATGGGGCGAAAGCGCGCTTATCCAACTTTCCATCGGAAGAAGTTTCCATGTGATAACGAACAGTATCGCCGCGAACACGTTGAAAAGCACGTGGATCGCCGCAGTGCGCTTTGCGTCCTTGGTGCCGCCTATGGAGGTTACAACAGCCGTTACGCAGGAGCCGATGTTCATGCCGAGTATCAGGTAGACGACCTGACCTATGCCCGTTATCGCGCCCGCCGTCGCCATCGCCTGAAGGATACCGACCGAGGCGGAAACGCTCTGCACCACTGCGGTGAACAGCGCGCCGACAAGTATCGCGAGAAGGAACTTATGCTCAAAACTCATCAGCATATTGGTAAAAGCGGGTTCGTTTGCGAGGGGCGCCATATTGCCCTTCATCAGCGTCATACCGATGAACAGTATGCCGAAGCCTGCTATGACGCCGCCGAAATTGTTTACGTTTTTGTTTTTGAAGAACACTATCGCCGAAACGCCGACGAAGGCGACTATCGGGGCGATGGGGTCGATTTTGAGCGCGATCAAAAGACCGGTTACCGTAGTACCTACATTTGCGCCGATGATGACGCCCGAAGCGCGGGTAAACGCCATAAGCCCGGCGTCAACAAAGCCTACGGTCATCGATGTAGTGGCGTTTGACGACTGTATGACAGCGGTTACGAGAAACCCGATCAGCGCGCCGAGAAAACGGTTGCGCGTCAGTTTTTCGAGCACAACTTTGAGTTTCGCACCCGCAAGGTTGCGAAGTCCGTCGCCCATTACCCTTATCCCGTATAAAAACAGCGCAAGCCCGCCGGCTATGCCTGTCCAGTTGGCAAATGTCATACCTTCCTCACATAATAAATATTGTAGTGTTTTTGCATATACGCTGTCATTATAACAAAACAAGACACGCTTTTCAAGGATAGAATGCCCCAAAACGGCGGTTTATTGCATTTCGGGCAAAAATATAGTATGATATACTTGAACGTATATGGCGCTTAGGCGTCGATAACACGAACGGAGGAACAAACTTTTGATTATAGGTTCGGCACTCATTTTCATCGTACTCGTTGCGGCTGATCTTTTGACAAAGGCGCTTATCTGCCCCGAAGTCAGAGCGGCGGGCGGCACGATGCGCTTTATACCGCATATACTTCGCTTTGAATACACGGAAAACACGGGTATGGCGTGGGGTCTGTTCAAAAACGGTACGCTCGTGCTTGCTGTCGTGTCCGCGCTATGCTGCGTGCTGATCGTGTTCTTTATCGTAAAATACCGCAAAAGGATGCCCACGCTGATAAGGCTTGCGCTTCTTATGGTACTCGCGGGCGCGTTCGGCAACCTCGTCGACCGCGTATTCCTGGGCTATGTGCGCGATTTTCTCGCGTTCGACTTCATCGAGTTTCCGATATTCAACTTTGCGGACAGTTGCGTTACGATAGGCGCGATGCTTATGGGCTTCGGGCTCGTCTTCACAAAAAAGGGCAGGGCGTTCTTTGCGTCGTTCGACGAAAAAACAACTGTCAAAGAACAAAAAACGCGGGAAAGCGACGAATGAACGAAACGGGAAACAACCGGGTGATATTTGCGGACGACGAGCGCATCGTGATAACGGTCGTGTCCGGAGGCATGCGCCTTGATGCTTTCGTCGCGGAGAATACGGACTATACAAGATCCGCCGCCCAACGACTGATCGATAGCGGCGCGGTGCTCGTTGACGGCGTGCAAAAAAAGACCAAATACGCCGTGCGAGCGGGGGAGACCGTGACGGTTGACCCACCCGAGCCCGAGCCCGTGGAACTCGAAGAAGAGGACATCCCCCTCGATATAGTCTATCAGGACGCGGATATCGCCGTCATCAACAAACCCGTCGGAATGGTCGTGCATCCGGCGGCGGGCAATCCGTCGGGCACGCTCGTGAACGCGATAATGTTCCATATCAAGGATCTTTCGGGCATCGGCGGTGAGATGCGTCCCGGCATAGTTCATCGAATAGACAAGAACACCTCTGGGCTCATCGTCATCGCAAAGAACGACGAGGCGCATAATTTTCTTTCGGACGAACTCAAAACGCATTCGGTCAGCCGCGTCTACTGTGCGCTTGCGGAGGGCAATTTCAAAGAGGACTGCGGCACCGTGGATGCGCCGATCGCGCGGCACAGGACGGACCGCAAGCGTATGGCTGTCGTAATGGGTGGAAGAAACGCGATCACGCATTGGCGGGTAGAGGAACGCTTCGGCACAAAAACGCTCCTGCGCGTTGAACTCGAAACGGGCAGAACGCACCAGATAAGGGTGCATCTTGCGCACATCGGGCATCCGCTTGTCGGCGACGATGTATACGGCGGCGGCAAAAACGACCTCGGCTTCAAGGGGCAGGCACTTCACGCCGCGGAACTGCGCCTCACCCACCCACGCACGGGCGAAAAGATGACTTTCCATGCGCCCCTGCCGGAAGTTTTCCAAAAGGCGCTTGAGAAATTGAGAAAGCGGAAGTAAGCCCGTAACACGCAAAAGAAGGACAGTATGATAAAAATAACACACCAAAGGAGGACAGTATGATAAAAAGAGGAAGTATCGTTCTTGAACCGTTTGAAATGAAATACCTTGACAACTACTTTACCGGCTTCAATGGGGAAGTGACCAAATACCAATGGCCCGATCCGTTTGAAAGCATTGACGACGCACAAGCCGTGCTTCAAGGCTTTATTGACGATACCGAGCGCGGAGAGATGCTGTTTTTCTCGGTTCTTTCCGATGACGGTGCATTTGTCGGCAGCGCGGAGCTTCACGGGCTTGACGGCGATTGCCCTGAGGTAGGAATATGGATAATCGAGAGCGAGCGCAGCAAGGGCTATGCGTACGATGCGCTTTGCGCGATGTTGGAGCTTGCGCACGAAAAATACGGCAAGCACGAATTTTTCTATGAAGCGGATACCCGCAACGAGGCAAGCGCAGGACTTTTGAAAAAGCTCGGCGCGACCTATGATATTACCGACCTTGAAACGGATGAGCTTATCACCGATACGGGCAAGCAGCTCAAGCTTTGTGGACATACGCTCAAGGTCAGGTAAAACTGCGCCTCACCCACCCCCGCACGGGCGAAAGCATGACTTTCCATGCGCCCCTGCCGGAGGTTTTCCAAAAGGCGATTGAGAAATTGAGAAAGCGGAAGTGAATTAAAATGCAGGTTAAATTCTACGATAATATCCCCGAAGCTCTTCCGAAATTCGCAGTAATTATCGCAAGATCGGGCGGCAAATGGGTGTTTTGCAGGCACAAAGCGCGCGAAACATTCGAGGTGCCCGGCGGACATAGAGAGAAGGGCGAAACGATACTCGATACCGCGAAACGTGAACTTTACGAGGAAACGGGCGCTATAAAGTACAGCCTTAAGCCGGTTTGCGTCTATTCGGTGACTGCGCCGGACAATTTCGGCGGCGAGGAGACCTTCGGTGCGCTTTTTTATGCCGAAATAGAGGAGTTCGAAAGCGAACTGCACAGCGAGATAGAGCGCGTTTTCCTTTTCGACGAGCTGCCCGAAATCAAAGCTTGGACCTATCCGCTTATCCAGCCAAGGCTGATAGAGGAAGCGAAAAGGCGCTTGACCGGTTTCCGAACAGGTCAAAGTGATGGAGTATAATACTAAAGGAGTACAATATGGAAAAGGAACAGGGTAAAAACACTCAAACAATAGTAAAAAAGACCGTCCGTTCAGGCATTTCATTTGGAAGCGCGCTTGCGATGGTGATAAGCTATACCGCTTGGCGCTCAGTCGGCTGGGCTATCCTTCACGGGCTGCTCGGCTGGCTGTACGTCATCTATTATGTGATAAAATACTGATCCCCAAAAACAGAAAGGAACTGCAGTGACAACGGGAGAGAGCATCGCTTTCATATTCGTTTGCGCGCTTGCCGCAGCGGGATTTGTATTGGGCGCACTCCAGTACATGCAAAAAGGGATACCGCTCAATAACGCCTACATCTACGCTTCGAAACGCGAGAGGGAAACAATGGATAAAAAGCCGCGTTTCAGGCAGTCGGCAACGGTGTTTTTACTCTTGGGCGTGATCTTTGCGGCAATAGCCGCGGCGATCCTCACAAAGCGGTATGAACTCAAGTATCTGTATCTGCCGCTGATGGCGGTATTGATCGTTTACGCAATAGCGTCCGATATCGTGATACGCAAAAAGGAAAACCGCGACAGAGGCGAATGAGCGGAACAACGCTTTTTGGAAAGGAACTGTTATGTGGAAACTGAAGGACGATGATTCAAGACCGATCTTCACCGCCGAAAAGCAGGTGAAAAGCGCGCACAGGGCGCATTCCGGAACGCCGCTTCCCGAGAAGACCGCGATCGTCTTTTTTATGGGCAGGGGACTCGATCTGATGCGCGATATGCATCCGGTCACGGAAGTTGACGAGGGCTTTCCCTGCTTTTTAAACCGCCGCGCCTTGTGGACGCTCAACGATCTTCCCGCCTGCTATCTCTACGGCGGCGCGGGTGCGCCTATGGCTGCGGATACGGTCGAAACGCTCGCGGCGCTCGGCGTAAAGAACATCGTTTCGGTCGGGCTTTGCGGCGGGTTTTCGGACAAGGTGCACGCGGGAGAGATCATCGTGCCCGAAAAGGCGTTCGTCGAAGAGGGCACGTCCCTGCATTATTACGACGGGATCGTTTCCGCTTCGCCCGATGGGGAGTATTTGAAGGCGGTGAGCGGGGCGCTTGAAAAGCGCACGCACCCGATCGTTTCGATGGACGCGCCGTATCGCCAGACGTTCAAAAAAGAGGCGGAGTGGAGAAGGCTCGGCGCGGTCGGCGTTGAAATGGAGACATCCGCGGTGTTCAGCGTGTCAAAATACCTCGGTTTAAGGGCGATATCCCTGCTGATGGTGTCGGATATCCACCCGATAGAGGATGGCGCGCCCGAATGGAGTTGGCGTATGACTAACGAACTCCGAAGAGACCTCGTTCAGGCGGGCTTTGAAGCCGCAAGGCTGATAACGGAAATAGGGAAGCGGAGGGATTCTCTCAAATGAAAAGAACAGAAGAAACCGTGCTTATGAATATGTGTATGGTGACGGCGGGCGGCAAGGTCGCGGTCATCGACAGAAAAAAGCCGGATTGGCCGGGCATCACATTCCCCGGAGGACATATGGAGAATGGCGAATCGGTCGTTGATTCGGTCGTTCGCGAAATAAAAGAGGAAACGGGGCTTGAGATAGTCGCTCCGACGCTCTGCGGCATCACCGATTGGTGCGACGAAGGCCGCAGATACATTGTTTTTCTCTTTAAAGCGGAAACCTTTACGGGGGAACTCGTTTCGTCAGACGAGGGCGAGGTTTGGTGGGAGAGCATCGAAAATCTTAAAAACCTAAAACTCACTTCGGGTATGGAACTGTATTTGAAGGTGTTTGCGGATACGGGAATAAGCGAACTTTTTTATAAAAAAGTCGAGGATGATTGGGAGAGCGAACTGAAATAGACCCCGCTCTTTCATAAAACGGTAAGGAAAATGAAAAAACTCACAAAAGAAGAGATCATAACGGAACTTGAAAAGCCGAACGGCTCGGCAACGCTCGCCGCAGACGAGCGGGTGGATAAGAACGCGCTTTTAAAGGAAGCCGCCGAACTCTATATCGACGACGGGCTCGCCGGCGCGCTTATCGTGCGTCTTGTAAAGAGCAAGGCACTGCTCGTTAAACTCAGCGAAAACGCGGGCTTTTTGGCGGCGGTACGGCGCGAGATCGAAGCGGACTCGCCCAAAAAACGCCGTAACGCCGCAAAACTTCTCGGCGCGATCTCACGCTCCGAGGAGGACGCGAAACTGCTTGCCGCGCGCCTTGAAACCGAGGATACGCGCTTTGTGCGCCCGTCGCTCCTTTTGGCTCTCGGCTCGGTCGGGGGCGATGCCGCGGAGGCGGTGCTTTCCGCTTACACGCCGGCGCCTCCCGCGGACGATACCGAAAACAAGCATTACGAAGATGAAGTCGAGGCGCTCAAACTCGCCCGCGCGTCCTGTGTCAAGCGCGAAAAGCACGCTTTTACGGAACTGAAAAGCGAATACGAGATCGAACTTGCGGCGCCGGACAGGCTGACGGGGCAGCTCGCAAAGGAACTCGATGAGAACGGCTTGAGCGCATACGATATAAAAAGAAGCAGTCTTAAGGTAAGGACCAAGGACTACACGGGGCTGTTTTCCGCACGCTGTTTTTCCGAGGCGCTGTTTGTGATGGGCGGTGTCGAAACGCTTTCGCCCGAGGCCGTCTATGAGCGCTTTGCGGCTTTTGTCCCCGCGTTTATGCGCGAAACGCATTCGGGCGGCGCGCCGTATCGCTACCGCATCGAGGTGCGCGGCGAAAACGCAGACTTTGACATAACGGCGTTCAAAAAGTCGCTTCGTGATCTTATCGACGCGGGCGGCGAGTTCGTGAACGCTCCGGGCGATTACGAGGCGGAACTTCGCGTCGAGACCGCGCCGCGCGGCGCGAGGGTGTATCTTAAACTGTTCACCGTGCGCGACGAACGCTTCCTATACAGGCGGCAAAGCCTGCCCGCTTCGATGAACCCTTCGACGGCGGCGGCGGTGCTTCGCTTTGCGGAGGAGTGGCTTACGGTGAACGCGCGCGTGATCGACCCCTGCTGCGGAAGCGGCACTCTGTTGATCGAGCGCGGACTGTTATCGCCCTGCGATTCGCTGACGGGAGTGGATATCGCACACAGGGCGGTGGATGCGGCGCGGATAAACGCGGACGCGGCGGCGGTGCTGTACGGCATCAAACAGGCGAAGTTTATCGTAAACGACATCCTGCGCTTTGAAGCAAAACGCCCCTACGACGAACTCATATGCAATCTGCCGTTCGGAAACCGGGTGGGGGATCATTCGTCGTGCGAAAGACTCTATAAGGGGCTTATAGATAAACTGCCGTCGATGCTGAAAAAGGGCGGCGTGGCGATACTGTACACGATGGAGTTCACGCTGCTTAAAAATCTCATCCGCGAAAACGGGCGGATAGAACTTCTGTCCCAGGGCCGCACGGAGGCGGGCGGACTGACTCCGATGATATTCATTTTGAAGGTAAAATAGGCGTTTGGCGGGTATGGATGCCAAAACCCACCTTTATATATGAAAAAACCGCTGCTTTTGCCGCAAAAAACGCAAAAAAGGCATTGACAAACGTCGTGCGTTAAGGTACAATACACCGTACGCCCCCTCAAAGAGGGGCTTTATTTGAGTTGAAGTTTTGCCGAAAATCGGATAAAAACGCGGCCGAACGTGAGGCCGCGCCGATCAAAAAGCAAACTTGACACTATATTCAAGGAGGCTCTAAAATGCGCGTCAAGATCACACTGGCTTGCTCCGAATGCAAGCAGAGGAACTACAATACCTTCAAGAACAAGAAGAACGATCCCGACAGGATCGAAATGAACAAGTATTGCCGTTTCTGCCGTAAGCACACCCTTCACAAGGAATCCAAGTAAGGAGTTGCAAAATGACTAAGAATACACCGGCAAAATCCAAGGAGAATAAGCCCGGCATCTTTGCCAAGATCGGCAACTGGTTCAAAAACGTTGGTATCTATATCAAGGATGTTTTCTCCGAAACGAAGAAACTCAGTTGGCCCAGCAAAAAGGAAGTTATCAACTACACCCTTGCGGTCATCGGCTTTGTTGCGCTGATGGCGCTCATCATCTGGGTACTGGACCTTGCGTTCAGCAAGGGCATCCAGGCGCTTGCAAGCATCAAGATCGGCTGATAGGTGTATTATGACGGACGAATTGAGGACACATTACGGGGACGATACCCCTACTGATGCCCGGTGGTATGTCGTCCACACCTACTCCGGATACGAAAACAAGGTCAAGGAAGACCTCGAAAAGACGATCGAAAACCGCAATCTGCAGGATCTCATAATCGAAGTCAAGTATCCGACAGAGCAGGTGACGGAACTCAAGGAGGGCGCCAAAAAGCCCAAGACCGTGCTCCGTAAACTATACCCCGGATATGTTATGGTCAAGATGATAATGACCGATAAGACCTGGTATGTCGTTCGCAATACGAGCGGCGTTACGGGCTTTGTCGGCCCGGGCGGCAAGCCCATCCCCCTCACGGACGAAGAAGTAACCGCGATGGGCGTGGAGCGTATGCAGCTCAAGATGGACATCGAAGTCGGCGAGACCGTCCGCATCATTTCGGGCGCGTTCGCAAACTTCACCGGCGTTGTTCAGTCCGTGGACGCGGAGGCGCAGACGGTAAAACTGCTCATCTCCCTCTTCGGCAAGGAAACGCCCTGCGAACTCGATTTTATCGAGATCCAAAAACTCTGATAAGAGTCTACAAAAACCCGTATGTTTTTCGCTCGAAAGAGCGATCTGCATAGTGGGAGGTTCGACCGCAAGGCCGACCGCTCGCACCACATTATTTTAGGAGGAAATTAAAATGGCAAAGAAGATCACAGGCTTTGTCAAACTGCAGATCCCCGCAGGCAAAGCAACCCCTGCACCGCCCGTTGGTCCGGCACTCGGTCAGCACGGCGTCAACATCATGGGCTTCTGCAAGGAGTTCAATGAGCGCACCGCCAAGCAGGCGGGTCTGATCATCCCCGTTGTTATCACGGTTTATCAGGATCGCTCGTTCTCTTTCATCACAAAGACCCCGCCCGCATCCGTTCTTATCAAGAAGGCCTGCGGCATCGAAAAGGGCGCACCCACCCCCGGCAAGACCAAGGTCGCCAAGATCACCAAGGCTCAGGTCAAGGAGATCGCCGAGACCAAAATGCCAGACCTTAACGCGGCAAGCATTGAGGCGGCGATGAGCATGGTAGCCGGCACCGCGCGCAGCATGGGCGTGGATGTTATCGACTAAGCGAGGTATTTACTATGAAACACGGAAGAAAATACAACGAAAAACTTGCTGTTTTCGATAAGCAGAAGTTGTACGATCCCGAGGAGGGCATTGAAGCCGTTCTCGCGACCGCAAGGGCAAAGTTCGATGAGACCGTTGAGGCGCATATCCGTCTTGGCGTTGACTCCCGCCACGCAGACCAGCAGGTCCGCGGCGCAGTCGTTCTGCCCCACGGTACAGGTAAAACCGTTCGCGTTCTCGTTTTCGCAAAGGGCGATAAGGCCCGCGAAGCGCAGGAAGCGGGAGCCGACTTCGTAGGCGACGAGGATCTCGTTCAGAAGATCCAGAAGGAAAACTGGTTTGGTTTCGACGTCTGCGTTGCGACCCCCGATATGATGGGTGTTGTCGGACGCATCGGTCGCGTTCTCGGTCCCAAGGGCCTTATGCCCAACCCCAAGAGCGGCACCGTAACCATGGATGTTGCAAAGGCGATCGCCGACATCAAAGCAGGTAAGGTCGAGTACCGCGTTGACAAGACCAACATCTGCCATTGCCCCGTCGGCAAGGTAAGTTTCGGCAAAGAGAAACTCAACGAAAACCTCGCAACCCTTATGGACGCGATCATCAAGGCAAAGCCCGCAGCGGCGAAAGGTACCTACATCAAGAGCCTCGTACTCTCCACCACTATGGGCCCCGGCGTCAAGTTCAACGGAATGAAGTTCTGATTTGAACACTCACGCCATAATTTGAACACAGAACGGAGCAGGCATACAGCCTGCTCCGTTTTTTATACAGCCTGCTCCGTTTTGATAAATATTTGCACACATCCAGCATAAAGCGAATACTTTTCGGTATAGCGAAAAAGGAGAGAACGAATTGGAAAGGATATTTACATCCATTGATAAACTGATCGGCGGCACTCCGCTAATGGAAGCGGGCCGCATTATGGACGAATACGCCCTCCAAGCAAGGCTTTTGCTGAAACTTGAAATGTTCAATCCGGCGGGCTCCGCAAAGGATCGCGCGGCAAAGGCAATGCTTGACGACGCGGAAGTGCGCGGGCTTTTGACGAGGGATACGGTCATAATCGAGCCGACTTCGGGCAATACCGGCATCGCTCTCGCCTCAGTCGCCGCGGCAAGGGGCTATCGCATTATGATCGTTATGCCGGAAACTATGAGCATCGAGCGCAGGCAACTCGTCAAGGCCTACGGCGCGGAACTCGTTTTGACGGACGGCGCGGCGGGTATGAAGGGCGCGATCAAAAAGGCGGAGGAACTGCGCGACGAACTGCCCTGCGCGTTCATCCCGGGACAGTTTGTAAATCCCGCCAACCCGCTGGCGCATTTTTCGTCAACAGGTCCCGAGATATGGGCGGATACGGACGGCAAGGTCGACGTTTTCGTAGCAGGAGTCGGCACGGGCGGCATGGTGACGGGCGTCGGAAGATACCTTAAAAGCCAAAATCCGAATATCCGCGTGATCGCGGTCGAGCCGGAGTCGTCGCCGGTTTTGAGCGGCGGAACGCCGGGCGCGCACCGCATCCAGGGCATCGGCGCTGGCTTCGTGCCCGAGGTGCTCGATACCGGGGTCTACGATGAGATAATCACCGTCAAAAACGAGGACGCGTTCGCCGCATCCAAAAAACTCGGCAGGCTCGAAGGCTTGCTTGCGGGCATTTCGTCGGGTGCTGCGCTTTATGCCGCGATAGAGGTCGCAAAGCGCGAGGAAACCCGCGGCAAGACCGTTGTCGCGCTGCTGCCGGATACGGGCGAAAGGTATCTTTCAACCGCAATATTTGAATAAAGATCCGATGTTTTAAAATGCATAATATGGAGAAATTGATACTTGAAACCATCTCGTCGCTCGAAGCGGCGGAAACGGATTCCGCGCTTTCGGGTCGTGATTTCAGCGGCTTTCGAGAGCGCGTCGAACGCTACACCTCGCTTTTGATCGAGGCGATGTTCCCTCGGCATACCGCTTTTTCGGGCACGCGCAAGCAGGCGCTCGAACAGGCGGCGGTGCTGATAAGGTGCTGTGTAGGCGTGGTGACGGGGGACGACGCAAGAGCGGCGGAGGTCGCGGAAAAACTCTTTTCGGCGCTCGGGGACGTGCGCAGGCAACTTCAAACAGACCTTGAGGCCGCATTCAGGGGCGATCCGGCGGCAAGGGATCTTGACGAGATAATCCTGTGCTATCCCGCATTTACGGCGATAAGCACATACAGGCTCGCGCATAGGCTGTATCTGGAAAATGTGCCGCTTTTGCCGAGGCTGATGACCGAGTACGCGCATAGGCTGACGGGCATCGACATCCACCCGGGCGCAAGCATTGGGGATTCGTTTTTCATCGATCATGGCACGGGCGTAGTCATAGGAGAAACCACGACGATCGGCAAAAACGTCAAACTATATCAGCACGTGACGCTCGGCGCGAAAAGTTTTGCCGAAAACGCCGACGGCAGTCTTGTAAAGGGCATCAAACGTCATCCCGATATCGGCGACAGGGTGGTCATCTACTCGGGCGCGACCGTGCTCGGCGGCGATACGAGCGTCGGCAACGACTGCGTGATCGGCGGTAATGTATGGCTGACGCACTCCGTAGAGGCGGGCAAGATGGTGCTCTCGCGCGCGGCGGTGCAGGATAAGCCGCTGACAAAGGACATCATAAGCGACGCTGCGGGTATGCCGATGCCGTAAAAAACGAAACAACAAAACGGAGAGGAATGTCGCCCTTGCCATAGGCAAACTTTGCGACAGGCGGGCGCGCCGAAAGTCGTAATATGAAACAAATCAAAAACAGTTATGTGCATATCGTTGATGCACATAACTGTTTTTGCTGTAATGATACTGTTTTTATGTTAAACGAGCCAAGAAACCAAATGGGATATTATTTTACTTGACACGGGGGGGTATATGTTATACTTATACTGTTGCAAGGCGTATTGCGTTGTGATATAATGGATTCGATAATACAGACATCTACCCACTTTCTGAATTGATAGGATTAACCGATATATGGTGCCAAAACTGTCAGAATAGGTTCGATCGTAATGCACATTAACAAAAGGAGGGCAAAATATGAAACCGGGTGTACTACTAATAGTTATATCTATGATCGCAATAGTGTTGTGTGGCTGTCGCGTTGAGATGATGGTATACGATACCAATAAAAGAGAGACGCCCATAATCAACGGAGGGATTGCAAGTGCCCCCGTTCCGCATACAAGTGGAACTGACCAACAGGGAATTGCAACCGAAAAACCGCAATCTATTTCACACGATGATATGTTTGCATCTGAATTGCCGCCTGTAGAGTATTATTTCAGCGAAACAGAGTTCCGCGCTATAGCAAACTCAAAATCCGCAGATCCGATAATCACGGTTTGGGATGGTTATTATGCCGCGAAGAATGCACCGGATGGTTATGATTATAAGACGGTAAAAGTGATGAAAAACAACATCGGTGTTCTATACACAAAAGAAGTATGGAGCGCGTTTAATAAAAGAAGCGAAGTTGAAATGGAGGATGCAGAAACCATCGAATACTATTATCTGGTTTGGGACAAAAACTTGTCGCCGGAATACATCGAAAGCAGTTTAACAAGGCTATATAAAGGTTTTGAAAAGTACAACAACCTTTATATTGTAAGGCGCAGCGTTTCCTGCCTTGTTGAATGGGAACAGTACGGCGTATGCTTTATGGCCGTTATGCCTCTTGGTGTTACGAACAAACAAATTCAAGAGTTTTGCGATGCTGTTTTCGTTAAAACGGTGCGTGAATAATTAACTTTCGCGCCGTGCTCTTTTGCCAAAACAGCGGCGGCATACTTGAAAAAACAGAGCAACAACAAAACGGAGAGGAAATCTTCCTCTCCGTTTTATCTTTTATCGCATCAGCACCTGTTAAAGTACATCGGCTTTGTCAATACGCGCGCGTTGATGCGCTTGACCTCGCCGATGGGGGGAGTGCTGTCGTAGAAGCCGATATGCGAAAACCCGAGTTTTTCCTGCACACGCGCCGATTGCGCGTTTTCAACAAAGTGCGCGCAGAACACGGTGTCGAGCCCGATATCCTCAAACAGCCATTTGAGCACGGCTCGCACGGCTTCGGCAATCAGGCCGCGGCCCCAATAGGGCTTTGCAAGCACGAAGCCGAGTTCGCGGCAGCGCAGACGTTCGTATTCAGGAAAATGTCTCTCGGGGTATTCTTCAATGCCGAGCGAGCCTATGACCTTGCCCGAAAACTCGATCGCAAAGGTTTTTTTGCCGTTGATGAACATATCGAGGATCTTCCGCGATTCGTCTATGGATGTGTGGGCGTTCCAGCCCGCCATCTCGCCGACTCCCGCAACGCTTGCATATTCGTAAAGATCGTCAAGATCGTCCTGACACCACGGGCGCAGGGTGAGGCGTTCGGTGTTGAGCACAACTCCGGTTATGTCTATCGGAACGTTCATTTTAGGATCGATCCTCCTCGTCTTTATCTTTGCCCTCCCAGTCGATCTCATCGTCGTCCTCGGGCTCGGGCTTCGGGTTGATCTTCACTATCACGCGGGTAACGCGCAGGTTCTGCAGCTGCTTTATCGTGATAGTCAGATGCTCGAAATCAAAACTTTCGCCCCTTGCGGGGTAGCCGCCGAGCTGCTCTATCGCAAAGCCGCCGACAGTCGCGTTGTCGTCGTCAAAATCGCGGTCGTCAATGTCGAACTCCTCAAGAAAATCATAGATGCGCATATTGCCGTCGACCTCGAAAAGGTCGGGCGCGAGTTCGATGATCTCGTCCTCGATCTCATCCGTTTCGTCCCAGATATCGCCGACGAGCTGCTCAAGGATGTCCTCCATCGTGATAAGGCCCATCGTTCCGCCGTATTCGTCGGTTACGATGGCAAGGTGCAGTTTCTTTTCGCGCAGTTCGCGAAGCGCCTGCGGCAGTATCGTGGTCTTGTGCAGGAACATGACGGGCAGAAGTTTTGCGCGGATATCGAACTCCTCGCCCGCGGCGAGCGCTTTAAGGAACTGGTTCAGGTGCAGCACACCGATTATGTTGTCGATGCTGCCCTCGTATACGGGCAGGCGCGAATAGACGGAGGATTCCACCGTTTTCATAATATCCTCGCGGCTGTCCTCGATGTCTATCGCGATCATATCCACGCGCGGCGTGATGATCTCATACACGCAGATATCCGGAAAATCCAACGCGGACTGAAGCAGTTCGCTCGTATCCTCGTCGATAACGCCCTCATCCTCGACCGTGTCGATGATCTCGGAAAGATCGTCCTCGGTAACGGCGTCGTCGTCAAGCTCGACTTTCCAGCGTTTGCTGAGCGCGCCGATCAATTTCATAACCACGAACACGATTGGCGCAAACAGTATCATAAAGCCGCGCAGGGGGCGGGAAACGTTCATCGAAAAGCGTTCGGGATCGTTCTTTGCAGAGAGTTTGGGCATAGTTTCGCCGAATATCAGAACGAAGACCGTGATCGCCGCCGTGGAGATCGCGGCGGCTGCGTTTTCGCCGACAATGCCCTTATCCGCAAGAAGTTTGATAAAAAGCAGGGTGGCGATCGTCGACGACGCGAGGTTTACGAGGTTGTTGCCGATGAGTATGCTTGAAAGCGCTTTGTCGTAATGCTCGGAGATGTACAGCGCGCGCCTTGCCTTTTGGCTCTTGGTATCGTTATAGATGCGCTTGAGGCGCAGTTCGCTGACGGACGAATACGCGATCTCGGAGCCCGAAAAGAACGCCGAAAATGCAACGAGCACGATCAGCGCGATAATGTAGATGATGATCGTCGTCATACCGCCTCACCGCCTTTCGGTTCCGCATTTACGGGCTCGTCGGGGTCGTATTCGTCGAATATCTCGCCAACGAGTTCCTCAAGGATGTCCTCGACCGTGATTATGCCGCAGACCTGACCCTGATCCGAAACGAACGCAAGGTGTATTTTGCTGTGGCTCATCTCGGAGAGCAGTTCGTCAACGGGCATATCGGAGCGTACAAACATAGGCGTGTCGATCAGGTCGATGAGTTCGATATCCTCGCCGTCGCGCAGGTAGGCCTTCAAAAACGAGCGGATATTGAGAACGCCGATAACACGCCCCTTTGCGTTGAGCATCGGAAAACGCGAATGGTTGGTCTTTTGAACGCGCTCGTAGATCTCGGGCAGTTCCATCGACGAATCGAGCGTTTCGACCGCTTCCCACGGGGTCATCGAATCGCGGGCGACCCTTGCGCCGAAATGAAGCGCGCTGACCATAAGTTTCGCGGTCTCGGTCTCGGTCTCATCGTCCTCTTCGCGGTCGTCCTTAAAGGTTTCGATGATATCGGCAAGGTCTTCTTCGGTAACGCTCGGCTCCGCCTTTTTGCGGCGGAAGAAGAGCTTTTGCAGCCCCTTGCTGACGAGGGTGAAGAACGCTGAAAACGGCGTAAAGATTTTCATCAGCACATACAGCGCTTTGCCGCAAGCGAGCGCGTAACGCTCGCTCGCAGCCTTTGCGCGGTATTTGGGCAGCATTTCAGCAACAAAAAACACCACCATCGTTGTAATAACGGTGGAAACGATCAGCGCAATATCGATAAATCCGCTCGCTTTGAAAAGATGACGGGTCAAAAGTGTTGCAATCGCGGCGCACGCGATATGCATCACATTGTTGCCAATAAGGATCGTTGAAAGTGCTTTTTCAAAGTTGTTCAATATGTACATCACATATTGAGCTTTTTTGTTTCCGTCTTCCGCGTAGGATCTCATACGCATTTTATTCACGGAAGCAAGCGCGGTCTCGCTTGAAGCGAAGAATGCGCCGCCCGCTATAAGAAGACAGATAAGGATGATGTAAACGGCGATCAATCCGTAATTAAGTCCGCTTGATGCATTGCCGGCAATAATTTCGGCCTGCGCGGACACGCTTCGCCATATACTACTGTCGTCCACTAAAATACCAACTCCTTTTTCGGACAATAGTTTTATAATTGACTATTATAACACGAATAAACGCTTTTTGCAAGTATCGGGGATCGGGAACATATTGGGGGGACGGCTTTGCTTTTATAAACGGCGGACCCGCCGTTGGGCGGGTCCGCCGTTTTGGGATCAAACGTGCTTATTGATCGAACTTTGCGCCGACGGGCACGGGGGAGTCGTTGGACACTATCTCGCTTTCGGAGTCGTAGATCCAATCAAGGGAATAGGGCGCGCCGACTATGCCCCACGTGAAGACCGAGCCGTCGTTCATTACGGCAAAGGTGTGGGTGTAGTTCATATCCCAGTCCTCGCCGCCCGTCTCTACGTCGGTGCCGACCATGACCCATACGGGGATATGGTGAACGCTCTTCACGCCGTCCATTATCTTCACAAACTCAAGCCTCGTTTCGCGGGTGCCGTCGCCGAGGCGGCCCTGCGCCAACTCGCTCCAGCCGTTGGCGGACGCTCCGTTGTAGCCGCAGGCCCAAAGCGTGCCGTCGTTCTTGACGATAAAGGTGCTGCGGCCGTCGGTCGCGAACGAAGCGACGTCGGTCGCGACTACGGAAGGTGCGCTGTATTCTTCGGCAAGAGCGTCCGGTTTGGCGAGGACTCCGCTGTGGTTGAAACCCCAGGAGATGAGTTCGCCGCCGTTTGTAAGCGCGATGCCGGCGGGGGCGTAATCGATCGGGGCGGGGGATGTGAGGAACCCGCGCTCCCTCCAATCAAAGAGCACGGCGCTCTTAATGTTATCGGCGATATGTATGGGTTCGGCACTATACTGCCTGTTCGTCAACGAAAACTTGCAAAAACTCCAAAGAGAGTCGTCGTTTTTTATGAACAGGCACGAATAACCGTCGGTGGATATGACGCGCTTCACGCCGTCGGCGATCTTTGTCGGAAGCGAGGTGTCGTTAGTGTTGAAGATCGAGCCCCAGCCGTAGAGAGTACCGTCTTCCGCCAGCGCGTAGGTTTCGCCAAAATCCGTTATGCCGTCCATTATCTTGACGGGGGTCGTCCTTGTGAGCATATTGCCGTCGCCGAGCAGCGAGTATCCGCCGCCGAGGCTCCAGAACGAGCCGTCGTGCATCAGCAACTGGACCTTTTCGGCGCCGCAGACTTTCATCTTGGTAACGCCGGAATAGAGTTGGACGGGCTCGTCGCCGGTAAGCAGCGTGCCCCAAACTGTGCCGTCCTGTTTGAGCACATAGGCGGCAAACCGCGGCAAGTCGGATGAGAAGGTGTGGATCACGCCGTCAGCTGTCAAGTAGTCATACCGAGCCATCGGGATGAACGCGTCGTGGACGTTATCGAGTACGCGATACGGCGCAAGAACCGGGTCGGAGTCGCCGACGTGAAGATCCGATTCTCTGACAAGTTTTACGCCCCAGGTGTAGAACGCGCCGTCCGTAGTGATCGCGCCGTAACGATCGATAAGGGAGCTGCCCGTGGGAACAACGAGCCTATGCACGTTTTCGAGGATCTTTACGGGCTCCGAAACATAGTTTTCATTTGAGGCGAAGCCGAGTTCGCCGTTGGTATTGTTGCCCCAGCCGTAGAGCGTGCCAGCGTCGCTGATGAAGAAATGGGTGTTGCCGGAGGAATAGAACCTTTCGCCCGCTTCGGGCAAACCCAGCGCGATCTCGACCTCGGGCTCGGTATAGATCGGGGAGAAGGAATGCGCCGATTGATCGTCGGTCGTTTTGTCTCCGCTCGGCGCGGGGTTGACGGCGCACGCGGCGACGACCAAAACGCAAACGAGGGAAACGAGCACCGTCGTAAGTACCTTGGGTTTTTTGAAGTTCATAGCGTTTTTGATCCGTCCTTTCACGGCGCTTTCGCCGAAGGCGAGGGGTGTTGGCTGGGGAAACTGTTTTTTTACGGCGAACGATAGCAGGGTGCGGCTGTATTCGGTGCTGATGTTTGTGCCGCAAGCAAGCACCTTTTCATCGCAGCTCATCTCCATATCGCGCGTCATTAGGAAGTACGCGACCCAGCAGAGCGGATCGAACCAGTGCACCGCGAGGAGCAGGAACGCCAAAGCGTTGATAAGATAGTCGCGGCGCCGATAGTGGTATCTTTCGTGCGCGAGCACGTACCCGAGCGAGTCGCCGTCAAGCCCGTAGGGGATGTAGATGCGGGGTTTTATAAAGCCGAGGATGAAAGGGGATATGACCCTTTCGGAGCAGAACACATTGCCTTCAAAGCGGGTGGCGGTATCGAGTTTATGCTTGGTTTTGATATAACTGACAATGCCGTAGGCGATAAGCGCGATGAACCCGATGAGCCAGATGATCCCGAGTACCGTGAAGAGCGTGTTGACGGGGTCGGCCGCGGCGTGCGCCGTTGCAGCGCCGATAACCGGCATCTTGGTGGGTGCGGCCTCAGCGACCGCCGCGGCACCGGGCGCCGCCGAAACGGCGGCCTGCGGCACGGGGGAGGAGACTGCCTGCGGAATTGCCGAGGAAACGGCCTGCGGAACTGCCGAGGAGATGACCTGCGGCGCGGCAGCGCGCTCCGAAGCCATTTTAACGAGCGCAGATGTATAGTCGAGCGAGCCGGTCATACCGCCCGAACTTTCGGAAACGGCGCTCGAGGAAGGGAGAAGGCGGAACAGGCTGAATGCCGAACGGATACTGACGGGGCATAAAAGCCTGAATGCCGCCGCGATCCAAAGCATATAGGAAAACTTCTTCGGCGCTTTTCTGATGATGAGGCGGGCGATGATTATCACAGCGATAACTATGCCTCCCGCCGCGCTCATATTAATAAGCGTTGATGCGATCGAATTCATAATTCTGTCCTTTCTGCGTTTATTTCGGCGCGGTTTTTATTACGGCAGCAGGATCGAGCCCGCTTCAAACAGCATATAGGGCACGGTCTGGCAGGGGTTGTTTATGTCGGGGGTTACGTAGTTTCCGACTATGCCACCAAGAGGGCCTGTGCCCCAGATATAGAGCGCGCCGTCCTTTGTTACTGCGATAACGACGCTGTCGCCGACGCTTGCGAACGCCACGTTTTCGAGCACCTTTACGGGGGTTTTGACCACGTTGTATTTCAACCCGTGATTATCGTATTCCTCGCCGCCGTTATCGTTGCCGATGCAGGATAAACGGTTGCTTCCGCTCATATACAGCGCGCTGTCGCTCGTGATGAACGCGGAAAACTCGCCGTTCGACACGGCATAGATGATGCTGCCGAACACCTGCGCGGGAAGGGCTTGATAGGAATAGACGCCGGAAGGCATTTCGAAATCATCGCTGCCGAATATGCCGGGCTCATATTTGCCGCAGCCTAAAAGTGTGCCGTCGCGCTTTATCGCATAGGAACACTCGGAAGAGGTGTACGCGTATACTACGTCATCAAGCACCTTTTCGGGTACTATGCATTTTCCCGGCGCGGTGATCCCGGACTCGCCCCAATTGTTGATTCCCCAGGTGATGAGTTCGCCGCTTTCATTTATATAGGAACGCACGCCTGTGAGCCTTTTTGCGCCGGTCGCAACCTTTGTCGGCGTGAGCACATCACCGGAAACGAGCGTGCCCTCATAACGGATATCGTGCACAACGCCCCAGACGTATATGCTGCCGTCCTTTGTTAGCGCGGTGGTGGAGTAGATGGTACACGCGACGTCGACAACGTCGTCAAGCACCTTCACGGGGGAGGTCCGGCCTGCGTCCCCCACGTAGAGGCTGACGGTATTGCTTGATCCGCCGTTGCCGACTAGACCGCTGAAGTTTTGCCCCCAAGCCCAGAGCGTCCCGTCTTTTTTGATCGCTGCGGTGTGATAACTGCCGCAGCTTACCAGTACCGCGTCGTCAAGAACTTTTACGGGGGTTTTGGAATCCTCGGTCGTGCCGTTGCCGAGTTGACCGTAAGTGTTTTGTCCCCAGGTATAGAGGCTCCCGTCCCCCATTATCGCTGCGCAGAAGTCGCTGCCCGCAGCGACCGTGTTTGCGAACGTCTCGGTCGCAGGGCGTATAGAGGCCTTGCTAGGCTTGGTGCCGCACGCCGCGGCGCCGAGCATAAGTATTGCGAAAATAGCGGAGAAAATGCGCGATTTCATTCTCATAGTGCCGATCCTTTCTCTATGGTTGATCCTTGCCTTTTCGGAACTCATTCCCTATGGCTGTCGATGAGTTTTTTCAGTTCTTCGGCTTCGCTTTTGGAGATGGTCTTGCCGCCGAGAAACGAAACGAGGAAACGGGGGAGCGAGCCGTCGAAGGTGTGCGCCATAAATGTTTCGCTCTCCTGCTTTTCAACATTGGTGCGCGGTATGAGCGATCTGACGACCGCGTCGACGTTTTGAACATAGCCCTTTTCGCTCATCCTGCGGATCATCGTAAAAGTGGTGGATTTTTTCCAGCCGAGTTGATCGTCGCAGAGTTTGACGAGCTGCATAGAGGAAAGAGGCTCGTTCTCCCAAATGATGCACATAAAGCGATAGTCGCTTTCGCACAGTCTGCCGGTGTGTTCCATAATTCTATCTCCTTTATTTGCGCAGGATGACTATTGTCAACCTGTTGTGTGTAGTTTACAACAATAGACCGACCTTGTCAAGCCGCTTCGCAAGCCGAAAAACAATATATTGTTTTAAGCACCATCTGCGCCCTCCCCGTTTTTGAATATACTTGAACTTGATTTGTAAATCCTTTATAATATTCGTGTAAAAACGCGCCGAAGCGCGAAAGAAACCATAATAAATAAGGAGCAATAACTATGTCCAAGGCATTCCGTATTCTTGCAATCAATCCCGGTTCAACCTCGACCAAGGTAGGCGTATACGACGGTGAAACCAAGGTGTTCGAAGGCGTTGTTCGCCACACCGCAGAAGAACTCGCAAAGTGCGGCTCGATCATCGAGCAGGCGCCGATGCGTATGGCTCTCATAAAGAAACTGCTCGAGGAGCACGATGTCGATCTTGCAACGGTCGACGCGTTCATCGGCAGGGGCGGTATCGTAAAGCCGATGCTCAGCGGCGTCTACACCGTCAACGACGCCCTGCTCGACGATCTCAAAAATCTGCCCTCGGCACAGCGCCACGCTTCCGCGCTCGGCGGCATCTTTGCCCGTCAACTCGGCGACGAGTACAATAAGCCCAGTTTTATCGCGGATCCCGTAGTGGTGGACGAGCGTGCCGATATCGCAAAGGTAACGGGTCTGCCCCAGGTGGAGCGCACCTGCGTTTTCCATTGCCTAAACCAGAAGGCGAGCGCGCGTATGTACTGCAAGGAGCACGGCAAAAAGTATAACGAAGTGAATCTCATCGTCGCGCATATGGGCGGCGGCATCACGGTCGGCGCGCACGAAAAGGGCGTCGTCGTCGACGTCAACGACGGCATAGCGGGAGAGGGTCCGTTCAGCCCCGAACGCACGGGCAGCATCCCGATGAAACTCGTGCTCGATATGTGCTACAGCGGCGAGTACACAAAGGAACAACTTTACGGCTTCTGCTCCAAGGCGGGCGGCTTCGTCGCGCATATGAACACCAACTCCGCGCTCGATGTTGAAAACGCAATGCTCGCGGGCGACGAAAAGGCAAAGAAGGTCTTCGACGCCCTCGGCTACAATGTGGCAAAAACCATCGGCGAAATGGCGACCGTACTCAAAGGCACCGCCGAGGCGATAATCCTCACGGGCGGTCTGGCGTACTCTAAGCCCCTGTGCAACTATATAAAGGAAATGGTCGGCTTCATCGCGCCGGTTGTCGTATACCCCGGCGAAAGCGAACTCGAAGCGCTCGTCGGCGGCGCGATCCGCGTGCTTTCCGGCGAGGAAGAGGCGCGCGCTTACGGCGCATAACCCCATAATACCGAATAGTTCCCGCCCGTCTAGCAAGTTCTCGGCGGGCGTTTTTATGGGACGCACGGATTGCGATTCATAATATATAGGATAACGAAAGGAGCAAGGATGGTTTTTGCACAAAAAAATCCAATGTACGACAGAAAAATCGGAGAAGTGCGCGGGTGTTAAAATATTTCCAAAATATTGAAAAAAGTGCTTGACAAATGAAACGCGTTGAAGTATAATGGTCAGGCTCTCCCAAAAAGAGCGCAGCACCTTGAAAACCGTATAGTGAGACCAAGAACCGTTCGTTCATTGAGAGATGAACGGACACGCGCAGAAAGGCTTTTTGAAAGAGGAGCCGAGTAAGCAAAAGTAATTTTGAGACGACCGGCGGTCTGTGGAAC
>JAFYJD010000021.1 GCA_017538255.1 Clostridia bacterium
CCCGGCCACGCTGACTATGTTAAGAACATGATCACCGGAGCCGCTCAGATGGACGGCGCTATCCTCGTCGTTTCCGCTGCGGACGGTCCGATGCCCCAGACCCGTGAGCACATCCTGCTCGCCCGTCAGGTCGGCGTTCCCTACATCGTAGTATTTATGAACAAGGTTGACCAGGTCGACGACGAAGAGCTTCTCGAGCTCGTCGAAATGGAGATCCGTGAGCTGCTCTCCAGCTACGATTTCCCCGGCGACGATATCCCGATCGTAAAGGGTTCCGCTCTCCGCGCTCTCGAGGCGCTCACCGAGGGCAAGATCGCGAAGGATACCCCCGAGTGCCAGTGCATCTTCGAACTTATGGACGCTGTTGACAGCTACATTCCCGAACCCGAGCGCGCTTCCGACAAGCCCTTCCTTATGCCTGTTGAAGACGTATTCACCATCACCGGCCGCGGCACCGTTGCTACCGGTCGTGTTGAGCGCGGTATCGTAAAGGTTGGCGATCCCGTTCAGATCGTCGGTCTCCGTGAAACCACCCAGACCGTTGTTACCGGCGTTGAAATGTTCCGCAAACTGCTCGATCAGGCTATCGCGGGCGACAACATCGGCGCACTGCTTCGCGGCGTTCAGAGGAGCGACGTTGAGCGCGGTCAGGTTCTCGCAAAGCCCGGCTCCATCAATCCCCACACCCACTTCAATTCTGAGGTTTACGTTCTGACCAAGGAAGAGGGCGGCCGTCATACCCCCTTCTTCTCCGGCTATCGTCCCCAGTTCTACTTCAGGACCACCGACGTTACCGGCGTCATCAAACTTCCCGAAGGCGTTGAAATGGTTATGCCCGGCGACAACATCCGCATGGAGATCGAACTGATCACCCCCATCGCGATGGACGAGGGTCTCCGCTTCGCTATCCGCGAAGGCGGCCGCACCGTTGCTTCCGGCGTTGTCACCAGCGTTATTGACTAATCAATAACCTGCGGTAATCCGCATAAAGCCTCTCCTTGTCGGAGAGGCTTTTTTGTGTACTGAAAATACTAACTAACGGCGGGGTTTTGGAGCAAAAAAGCAGGGAAGACTTACCGTATTCCCTGCTTATGCAAAAATCTGTTTTACCGTGATCCCTTTAACACTTATCTGCCGCCGGAAAGAGGCATAGTGTTTTTGAGGATAACATCGTGGGATCCGCCCTCCACGATGCTCGTTGCGGAAACAACGGTGAGTTTGGCGTTCTTCTGCAGATCTGGGATGCTCATAACGCCGCAGTTGCACATCGTGGAGCGCACCTTTGCGAGTGTTGCGGAAACATTATCCTTAAGGCTGCCCGCATAGGGAACGTAAGCGTCAACGCCCTCTTCAAAACTCAGTTTGCTCGCGCCGCCCATATCGTAGCGCTGCCAGTTGCGTGCGCGGTTGGATCCTTCGCCCCAGTACTCCTTGTAGTAGTTGCCGTTGATGCGGATCTTCTGTGTGGGGCTCTCGTCAAAGCGGGAAAAATATCTGCCGAGCATTACAAAATCCGCACCCATTGCAAGCGCCAAGGTGATGTGATAGTCGTGAACGATGCCGCCGTCGGAGCAGATGGGCACGTACACGCCCGTTTCCTTGAAGTACTCGTCGCGCGCTTTTGCAACGTCGAGCATCGCGGTCGCCTGACCGCGGCCGATGCCCTTTTGCTCTCGGGTGATGCAGATCGAGCCGCCGCCGATGCCGACCTTAACAAAATCCGCACCGCATTCGGCGAGGAAGCGGAAGCCGTCCGCGTCGACAACATTGCCCGCGCCGACCTTTACGCTGTCGCCGTAGTGCTCGCGTATCCACTCGATGGTGAGTTTCTGCCACTCGGTATAGCCCTCGGACGAGTCGATGCAGAGCGCGTCAACGCCCGCCTCAACAAGCGCAGGAACGCGCTCGGCATAATCGCGGGTATTGATACCGGCGCCGACGAGATAGCGCTTATGCGAGTCGATGGACTCGAGAGGATTGGCCTTGTGGTTGGAATAGTCCTTGCGGAATACGAAGTATTTGAGCCTACCCTCGCCGTCAACAAGGGGGAGGGAGTTGATCTTGTGTTCCCAGATGATATCGTTTGCGGTCTTGAGCGAAACGTCGTCCCTTGCATAGACAAGTTTATCAAGCGGCGTCATAAAATCGCGAACGGGGGTGGAAAGTTCCATACGGCTGACGCGGTAGTCCTTGTCCGTTACTATGCCGAGCAGGACGCCGTTGCCCGTGCCGTCGTCGGTTATCGCAACGGTCGAATGCCCCGTCGCTTCGTGAAGTGCAAGCACGTCCTCAAGCGTGGAGTCGGGGCGAAGGTTGGAATCGCTTTTTACAAAGCCCGCCTTATAGCTCTTTACATTGCGCACCATCTGCGCCTGGCTTTCGATGGACTGCGAGCCGTAAAGAAAACTGATGCCGCCTTCGCGTGCGAGCGCGATCGCCATAGTGTCGTTGGATACGGCCTGCATGATCGCGGATACCATGGGGATATTGATGCGGATAGCGGGTTCCTCGCCCTTTTTGTATTTTACGAGCGGGGTGCTTAAACTGACATTTGCGGGGATGCAATCCTTGCCGGAATAACCGGGGACCAGCAAGTATTCGCCGAATGTGCGGGACGGTTCGCTGTAGATGAATGCCATAGTGCTTTCCTTTCGTTAGGTATTATAGTAATGGTTTAGTCGTTCGGTCTTGTGCTGAGGTTGGATGCAAGCATAAGCGCGTACGCTTCTTTGCAGCGCTCGGATCGCTTATAGAAACCCAAATATCGGGGCGCGGAAAACCCGGCGCGTTCGCCGCAGTAAACTATAAGCATACGCCACGTTAAGCGACGGAGTTTTCGGCGCAGTCTACGATGTTGGTCATCAGCATCGCAACGGTCATCGGCCCGACGCCGCCCGTTACTTTTGTGATGAAACTCGCTTTTTCAACGACCTCGTCAAAGTCCACGTCGCCGTAGAGTTTGCCGTCGATATTCGTTTGTCCTACGTCGATGACCACAGCGCCCTCTTTGACCATATCGGCTTTGATAAGTTTGGCGCTGCCGGCGGCCACGATGAGGATGTCCGCATTGCGGGTTATCTCGCCGAGGTTCTGCGTTTTGGTGTGGCATACGGAAACGGTCGCGCTGCGGTTCAAAAAGCACATCGCGATCGGGCGGCCGACCAGTATGGACTTGCCGACGACGACGGTATGCTTGGATTCAACATCAACGCCGATATCATCGAGTATGCGGATTATCGCGCGCGGAGTGCAGGCGATGATCGCCGGCTCGCCGTTAAGCAGTTTGCCCGCGTTTGTAAAGTGCAGACCGTCGATATCCTTTTCGGGGTCGATCGCGTCGAGCACGGTCTTGGTGTCCATATGCTCGGGCAGGGGCATCTGAACGAGCATCCCGTGAACGGAAGCATCGGCGTTCAACCCGGCGATGAGGTCAAGCACACGCTGCTGGCTCGTTGAAGCAACAAGATGGTAAGTAACGCATTCCATGCCCAGTTTGATCGCCGCGTTTTCCTTGAGGGAAACATAGCGCTTGCTCATCTCATCGTCGCCGATCTCGATTATTGCAACGCGGGGAATAACGCCCTTTTCCTTTAGGGCGGCTATGCGGCCGTTGAGTTCGGAATAAACGTCGCCGGCGATCCTTTTTCCGTCAATAACAGTTGCGCTCATACATCCTCCTGTATCGATAAATTGCCTTATTATACACCTTTATGCGCGGTTATAAAAGGCTGTTTGCGAATATATTTGGGTTATTTGGTGAAATAGTCGACCGCGCCGCGAAAAATCGCGAAATCGTCCGCACCGGGCACGTTCTTGTAAAGGTTTTCCCCGCAGCGCTCGCTGTGCGCCATCTTGCCGAATATGCGCCCGTCCTTTGAGGTGATGCCCTCTATCGCCAAAACCGAGCCGTTTGGGTTGACGCCCGTTCGCATCGAAGGGGTACCGTATTCGTCGCAGTACTGGGTCGCAACCTGACCGTTTGAAATCAGTTCGACAAGCATCTCCTCGCTTGCAACGAAGCGACCCTCGCCGTGGGAAACGGGTACGAGCGCGACGTCGCCGACCTCGCGGTACATAAGCCAGGGCGAAAGGTTGGAACAGCAGCGCGTATGCACAAGGCGCGAGCGGTGCAGACCGATCGTGTTGTAGGTTAGAGTGGGCGCGTGCTCGGTCGCTTCGACGATTCTGCCGTATGGCACAAGACCGAGTTTTATAAGCGCCTGGAAGCCGTTGCAGATGCCGAGGATGAGTCCGTCGCGGTTTTCGATAAGCGCGCTTATCGCGTCAGCGGCGCGGCGGTTGCGCATAAACGAGGTTATGAGTTTGGCGCTGCCCTCGGGCTCGTCGCCGCCGGAGAAGCCGCCGGGTATGAACAGGATATTGCTGTTGTTTAGTTTTTCGGAGAACGCAGCGACCGATTCCTCGATATCCTTTGCGGTAAGGTTTTTGATGACGAATATCTCGGGCTTGGCACCTGCAAGACGCATCGCCCTTGCGGAATCCAGCTCGCAGTTGGTGCCGGGGAATACGGGTATCAATACGCGCGGCTTTTGACGCTCGCCCGCGAACACGGCGGGGGCGAATGTCGCGTCCACACGGCGCTTAACTTCCTTTTTGACGCAGTTTATCGGAGGAACGGGGGAAGAGTCCGCCGTCTTATGATGATAGACGCTCTCGAGTTTTTCGTCATAGAGTTTGAACAAAGAGTACACGGGAGCGGACTCGCCGCCGAAGCGGATATCGCAGCCTTCGGTCGTTCTTCCGAGCGGGATGAGCCTGTCGTCGCCTTCGACCGCTTCGCCGCAGCCGCCGCAGCCGGGCATCTCGAGGATGAAACTGCCGTAATCGCGGCAGAAGAGTTTTGTTTCGGGGAAGTCCTTATCGAACTCAAAGCCGATGCCGTTGCCGATGCACATCTTGAATACGCCCTCTGCGACGCCGCCCTTATCGACGGCCCAGCAGGAGAACGCGCGGTGAGCGCGTATGAGCTTGGCGACGAGTTCAAAGTTGCGTCGAACGCTCTCTGCGGTCGGGAGCCCGTTTTCGTCCTTTTTGGCGGGCAGGTACATAACGCGTGTACCGATGCCTTTGAACTCGGGAGAGGTTATGTGCTTCGCGCTGTCCGCGGCTATCGCGAACGAAACGAGCGTGGGCGGAACGGAGATGTTTTCAAAAGTGCCGCTCATCGAGTCCTTGCCGCCTATCGCCGCAAGACGGAGCCCTATCTGCGCGTCGAGCGCGCCGAGCAGCGCCGAAAGCGGCTTGCCCCAGCGTTCGGGCTCATCCTTGAGTTTTTCAAAGTATTCCTGGAATGTAAGATAGCATTTTTCGGTGGAAGCGCCCGTCGCAACGAGTTTTGCGACCGAGGAAACCACAGCGCAGTACGCGCCCGCGTAGGGGTCGGCCTCCGAAAGATACGGATCGAACCCGTACGCCATAACGGAGCAGGTATCCGTTTCGCCGTGGCGAACGGGGAACTTCGCCGCCATCGCCTGCGGGGGCGTGAGCATATTGCGGCCGCCGAACGGCATAAGCACGCTCGCGGAGCCGATGGTGGAGTCGAACATCTCGCTGAGGCCCTGACGGGAGCAGATATTGATGTCGGAAACAAGATTCTGCATCCGCTCGACAAACCCTTTGCCGAGGTCGGCTTCCTTCGGAACGGAGGCCTTTTTTACGCGCGCCGAGATGCTCTTGGGCGCGCCGTTGGTATCAAGAAAATCCCTTGAGATATCGACGATCTTTTCGCCGTTTAGGCGCATTACCATACGCCTGTCGCCGCTTACGACGGCAACGGGGGTGGCTTCGAGGTTTTCGCCGTGGGCAAGTGCAAGGAACTTTTCGGCGTCCTCGGGGCTAACCACGACCGCCATACGCTCCTGGGATTCGCTGATCGCAAGTTCGGTGCCGTCGAGACCCGCGTATTTCTTGGGGACGGCGTTGAGGTCTATCTCAAGCCCGTCCGCAAGTTCGCCGATCGCGACGGATACTCCGCCCGCGCCGAAATCGTTGCAGCATTTTATAAGCGTTGAAGCCGCGGGGTCGCTGAACAGGCGCTGGAGTTTTCTTTCCTCGGGGGCATTGCCCTTCTGGACTTCCGCGCCGCAGCTCGCGAGCGAGGTCTCATCGTGCGATTTGCTGGAGCCCGTTGCGCCGCCGCAGCCGTCTCGGCCGGTCCTGCCGCCGAGAAGTATAACAATGTCGCCGGGTTTGGGCTCGTCGCGCCGTACGTTTTTGGCGGGAGCCGCGCCGACGACCGCGCCTATCTCCATATGCTTAGCAAGATAGCCGTCGTGATAGACTTCGTCAACAAGCCCCGTGGCAAGACCGATCTGGTTGCCGTAGGAACTGTAGCCGCGCGCGGCGGTTGTTAAGAGTTTTTTCTGCGGAAGTTTGCCGTTTATGGTCTCCTCAACGGGGCGCAGGGGATCCGCGCCGCCCGTGATGCGCATTGCGTGATAAACATAACTCCTGCCGGAGAGGGGATCGCGGATCGCGCCGCCGACGCAGGTCGCCGCGCCGCCGAAAGGCTCTATCTCGGTCGGATGATTGTGGGTCTCGTTTTTGAAGAGCAGCAGCCAGGGCTCGCTCTTGCCGTCAACGTCAACGTCAACGCGCACCGTGCAGGCGTTTATCTCGCGCGATTCGTCGAGGTTTTTGAGTTCGCCGCTTTTTTTGAGCGCCTTGGCGGCGATGACGGCGATATCCATAAGGCAGACGGGCTTTTTTGTGCCGAGTTCTTCGCGCAGCGCCATATAGCGCTTATACGCCGCCGCGACCTTTTCGTCCTCAAACTCGACGTTTTTAAGTTCGGTATTGAACGTGGTGTGCCTGCAATGGTCGGACCAGTAGGTGTCTATAACGCGCAGTTCGGTCATCGTCGGCATACGCCCTTCGCCGCGGAAGTATTCGTTGACGAATCTGAGGTCGGCCTCGTCCATCGAAAGCCCGTATTTTTTGATGACGGCCTTCGGCTCGCCGGAGATATCCACCTTTTCGGGCATCGGGGGCTCGCTGAAGGGCAGCGCCAGCGTTTCGGGAACGGAGAGTTCCGCTTCCATAGAATCAACGGGGTTTATGATATAACTCTTGATTCGCGCGATATCGCCGTCCGTCAGATCGCCGTAGAGCACATAAACGACCGCGCTTCGTACGGCGGCCTTTTGCCCGGCGGTAACGAGGCTTATGCATTGCATAGCGGAATCGGCCCTTTGATCGAACTGCCCCGGCAGATACGCGCTGGCGAAAACGAACGTGCTGTCCGCTTCAAACTCGCGAAAGACCATATCGACCTGCGGCTCGGAGAACACGGTGGGGATGCATTTTTCAAGCGTCGCCTCGTCGATGTTCTCGATATCGTAGCGGTTGATGATGCGGAGCCTTTCAAGCCCCTTTATGCCGAGAAAATCGCGGATATCGTTTTTGAGCGCTTCGGCGGCTTCGGAAAACTCCGGTCGCTTTTCGCTGTAAACTCGAAATACCATAACTGACCTCTTAACGATTGTATTTGTTTTATAAAAGCACGGTTGTTAAAACTCGCTGCCGGAAAGCAGAGCGGCTATCATAGACATCGTTTGCCGAAGCGCGGTCTGTCCGATATCCTTTCTGTAATACATCTTGTCAAAACCGATATGCTCCGCCGCAGCGTAGGCAGCGCCGACAGCGTCCTCGAGGGAATCGCGCACGGCAGTAACGTCGAGCACCCTGCCGCCGCTTGTGATGTAGCCGAGCTCGGTGCGCAGCGTGCCCGCGTGGAACACCTCAACGTCGTCGGGCACATCCTCAAAGATGATGAGTTTGCCCTTTTCATAGTTTTCGGGATAGCCGCCGCTCGCAAGCACGAGGCAGCAGCAGGCCTCATCCGAAAACTCGACGGGGCAGGTGTCGAGCGTGCCGTTTTCGACGGCGAGCATTATCTCAACAAGGTCGCTCTTGAGAAGCGGCAGCACCGCCTGCGTTTCGGGATCGCCGAAGCGGCAGTTGTATTCGATGACCTTGGGACCGTCCGCGGTGCGCATAAGACCTAAATACAGGCAGCCCTTGAAGGGGCGCCCCTCCTTGTTCATCGCATCGACGGTGGGCAGGATTATGCGCTCCATCGTCTGCTTATGCACCTCTTCGGTATAGAAGGGGTTGGGCGAAACGGCGCCCATACCGCCCGTGTTGGGACCGAGATTGCCGTCAAGCGCGCGCTTATGATCCATACTCGAGGGCATCGGGACGACAGTCTTGCCGTCGGTAAAGGCGAGCACGCTCACCTCCGCGCCGACGAGGTATTCTTCGATCACCACGGTCTTGCCGCTCTTGCCGAACTTTTCGTCTACCATCATAGAGCGCACGGCTTCCTCCGCGTCAGCGACGTTCGTTGCGATGATAACGCCCTTGCCGAGAGCGAGTCCGTCCGCCTTGATAACAACGGGCATCGTATGGTTTCGCACGCATTCGAGCGCCGCGTCAATATCGGAGAATGTTTCGTACTTGGCGGTCGGAATGCCGTATTTTTTCATCAGTTCTTTGGAAAACGCCTTGCTCGATTCGATGACCGCGGCCTTTGCGCTCGGACCGAAGCAGGGGATGCCTTTGTCGCGCAAAAGATCGGTCAAACCGAGCGCGAGCGGATCGTCGGGTATGACGGCGGCGAAGTCCACGGGGTTTCGGGTGCAGAACTCCACGATGCCGTCAAGATCGGTCGCGGCGATGCTTACGCATTCGGCATCATCCATAATGCCGCCGTTGCCGGGCAGGGCATAGATCTTGCCGCAGCGGGGGCTCTTTTTGAGGGCGCGGATTATTGCGTGCACCCTGCCGTCGCCGCCGATAACGGCGATATTGAGTTTAGAAGTGTTTGTATCCATAGCCGTACCGCCTTTCATCAGTGGTGGAAAAGCCTCAGCCCCGTGAACGCCATTACAAGGCCGTGCGCGTTGCAGCAGGCGATGACGTCCTCGTCGCGCACGGAACCGCCGGGCTGGGCGATGTATTTTACGCCGCTCCTGTGGGCGCGCTCGATATTGTCGCTGAAGGGGAAGAACGCGTCGCTCGCGAGCGCGGTTTCGGTGAAGTTTTTAAGCCATTCGCGTTTTTCTTCCTTCGTCATAGGCTCGGGGCGAACGGTGAAGAACTGCTGCCAGCGGCCCTCGTCAAGCACGTCGCCGCATTCATCGTCGTTCAAGTAAACGTCGATCGCGTTGTCGCGGTTCGGGCGCGGGATATCGCTTTTAAACGGCAGCGCGAGCACCTTGGGGCATTGTCTTAGATGCCAGAGGTCGGCTTTGGAGCCCGCAAGACGCGTGCAGTGAATACGGCTCTGCTGGCCCGCGCCGACGCCGATGGTCTGCCCGCCCTCGGCGTAGCAAACGGAGTTGGATTGGGTGTATTTGAGCGTGATAAGCGCGATTATAAGGTCGCGCTTTGCGCTTTCGGGAATGGTCTTATTGTCGGTGACGATGTTTTCAAGCAGTTTTTCGTCAATTACGGAATCGTTGCGGCCCTGCTCGAAGGTGACGCCGTAAACGGTGCGCACCTCAACGGGAGCGGGCACGTAGTTCTCGTCCATTTTAATTATCGTGTAAGCGCCGCTTTTTTTTGTTTTGAGTATCTCAAAAGCCGCCTCGTCGTAGTCGGGGGCGATGATGCCGTCGGAGACCTCGCGCTTGAGGATGTTCGCGAGCGAAACGTCGACCTTGTCGCTGACCGCGATGAAGTCGCCGAACGAACTCATCCTGTCCGCGCCGCGAGCGCGGATATAGGCGCAGGCGAGGGGGGAGAGATCGGCGTTTTCGTCAACAAAATACATCTTTTTGAGCGTGGCGTCGAGCGGAAGTCCGATCGCGGCGCCCGCGGGGCTGACGTGTTTGAAACTCGTCGCGGCGGGATAGCCCGTCGCCTCACGGAGTTCGCGCACGAGCTGATAGCCGTTGAATGCGTCAAGCAGATTGATATAGCCCGCGCGGCCGTTCAGGACAGTAATGGGAAGTTCGCCGTCGATGCTTATCGCGGCGGGCTTTTGGTTGGGGTTGCAGCCGTATTTCAGTTCATAGCGCATATTGTCGTCCTCCGTAAGTCGTATTTGGGGGTTTGGGACCGCATCCGCGTATCAAAGCAGATGCTTGTTGATGATGTGGGTGCTCTCCTCGCCGCTCGGCTCGATCCTGCGTACAAAGAGCGAAACGCGGTTGTTTTCGTCCAAACAGTTCCATACGCGCTCCGCGATCTCCTCGGCGCTTCCTCCCGGGGTTTGGAGCCTGCGCGGATCGCCGCGGAATACCAGAACCGGGCTGCCGTCGCGCTCGTAGGTGTGTATGAGATGGCATACGCCCTGTTCATAAGCGTATCTGTAAAAATTGCGCTGGCAAACGCCGCCCGACTGATCCTCGGATTTGAGTATGCTCAGTTCATAGCCGCCTGGGCAGAGTATGCCGCTGATGCGCGGTGTGAAGATGGGCGGGTCGGGCTCGTATTCGCGCGTTTGAAGCGCGGCGTCAAAGCGCCAAAAACAATCCTTTTCCACATCGGCGCTCTTTATGAGTTCGTTTCTTACGGTATCGGTCTGGTCGCCGTTTGTGACGACGATAACGGAGCCGACCTTGCGCACGGGGGCGTAGATCACAAGGCTCGGGTCGGTGAGTTTGCTCTCGTCAAAAGCGCGGGTGCGAATGCCGTCGTCGGTGAGTTCGAATACGCGGTTGCGGCTGTTTTCGCTCCTGCCCATAATGAAGTACGCGATGACCGTTGCGCCGAGTTCGTCCCTTCCGATGAGTATGCCGCGGCCGGGGTAGGTATTGGAGCCGAGCGCGTTTTCCACCGTCGGCAGATCCGATCTGTTCATTTCGTTTTGCTCCGCTTCGCGCTTTAACAAAACCTCTTTGAATACCGATTCGAGCGCGCGGGGCAAAAGTTCCCACTCCGCCTGCTCCATAACGCGGCGCTGGAGCGTTTCGGGCGTGTCGCCGTCCAAAACCTCGACCGCTTTTTGCATAATTATCTCGCCGCCGTCGGCAACAGCATTCACGTAGTGCACGGTCGCGCCCGTTACCTTTACGCCGCTTGCGAGCGCCGCTTCGTGGACCTTGAGCCCGTAGTAGCCTTTGCCCGAGAACGCGGGTATCAGCGCGGGATGAACGTTGATTATGCGGCGGTCGTATTTATCGGTAAAGTCCGCGCTCAAAATGCACATAAAACCGGCGAGCACGATAACGTCGATGCCGCGCTCCTTGAGCAGCTTGTCGGCCTCAATCTCGAAAGACGCGGGATTTTCATGATCGAACGGGATGTATGCCGTTTCGATGCCGGCATTCTTGGCCCTTTCAAGCGCGTACGCGTCCGCCTTATTGGATATGACGAGCGCAATGTCGCCGCTTTTTATAACGCTGCCCCTCTTATCAAGAAGCGCCTGAAGATTTGTTCCTCCGCCGGAAACGAATACCGCGGCACGCACGGGTCTCAGCATATCTCAACGCCCTCCCCGCGGACGGTCTCGCCCATAATATAGGCGTCCTCGCCGTTTGCGCGAAGTATCTCGACAGCGCGCTCCGCGTCTTTGTTTTCTACAATGATGCACATACCGACGCCCATATTGAAAGTGTTGAACATATCCCTTTCGGGTATGCCGCCGATCTTTTGAAGCAGCCCGAAAACGGGCGGCGTTTGAAGCGAAGCCTTATTGATCCTCGCTTTCAGACCGCTCTTGAGGGCGCGGGGGATGTTTTCGTAAAAGCCGCCGCCGGTGATATGCGCGCAGCCCTTGATGCGAACTTCGGCTGCGAGCGCGAGCACGGGCTTGACATAGATCTTCGTGGGCGCCAAAAGTGCGTCGCCGAGAGTTGTACCGAGTTCTTCGTATTCGGTCTCAAACACCTTGTTGTCGGTTATGTCGAACACCTTGCGAACGAGGGAAAAGCCGTTGGAATGGAATCCGCTCGACCTGAGCGCTATGATCGCGTCGCCCTCTGTTTGGGTCTCCGTGTCGAATACTTTTTCCTTATCGACGATGCCCACGGCAAAGCCCGCGAGGTCGTATTCGTCCTCGGGATAGAAGCCGGGCATCTCGGCGGTCTCGCCGCCGATAAGCGCGCAGCCGGACTGCACGCAGCCCTCGGCAACGCCCTCCACGATCGAGGCGACCTTTTCGGGAATGTTCTTGCCGAGCGCGATATAATCAAGGAAGAACAGGGGCTTTGCACCGCAGCAGATTATGTCGTTGACGCACATCGCAACGCAGTCGACGCCGACGGTGTTGTGCCTGTCCGCGAGGAAAGCGAGTTTGAGTTTGGTGCCGACGCCGTCCGTGCCGCTGACGAGGATGGGCTCCTTCATACCGGCGAGGTCGGGAACGAATAGTCCGCCGAAATTGCCGATAGAGGGCATCGCGCCGGGTATGGTCGTGCGCGCGATATGCTTTTTCATCAGTTCGACCGCGCGGTAGCCTGCGGTGATATCTACGCCCGCCTGCTCATAACTCTTGCTTCTTGAATCCTTTATGCTCATAGTTCTTCCTCCTGAACTCAATAAAAACTGAAGGGGTTATTCGGCTCAACCGTCGCCGAGTTTGGAACACCATTTGTTGACCCATTTGCGTTTGGGCGGCTCGCAGGGATATTCGCCGCAGAAACAGCCCGTGCAGAAACCGCGGCCCGGTTCGCCCGTGAGCAGTTTGGCGTTTTCGATGCTCAAAAAGCCGATCGAGTCAACGCCGATCTCCTTTTTGAGTTCCTCGTCGTTGTATTTGACGGCGATCAGATTCTCCCTTGAAGGAACGTCAGTGCCGAAATAGCAGGGGTAGAGGAACTTCGGCGAAGCAAGGCGCACGTGCACCTCGGTCGCGCCGACTTCGCGCAGCAGGTTTACGATGCGCTTTATCGTGGTGCCGCGGACGATGGAATCGTCAACAAGCACCACGCGCTTGCCGGCAACGGTCGACGGAACGGGGTTGAGTTTTATGCGAACGCCCTTTTCTCTGTCGAACTGCGTCGGCTGGATGAAAGTCCTGCCGATGTATTTGTTTTTGATGAATCCGATGCCGTAGGGGATGCCCGAGCGTTTGGAATAGCCGAGCGCCGCGTCAAGACCGGAATCGGGAACGCCGATTATAACGTCCGCGTCAACGGGGTGCTGCTCGTAAAGGAACTCGCCTGCCTTTTGACGCGCAAGGTGGACGGAGCGTCCGTCGATCACGCTGTCCGGGCGGGCAAAGTAGATGTACTCAAATACGCAGAAGCCGGGCTTTGCCGTGCCGCAATGACTGCGGTCGCTCGTGAGCACGCCGTTTGAGATGACCACGATCTCGCCGGGCTCGACCTCGCGCACGTACTTTGCGCCGATGCTGTCGAGCGCGCAGCTTTCGGAAGCAAGGCAGAACATACCGCTTGGGTGCTTGCCGAGGCACAGCGGGCGGAATCCGTTGGGGTCGCGAACGCCGATGAGTTTTTTGGGCGACATTATAACGAGCGAGTACGCGCCTTTGAGTTTGTCCATTGCCTTTGAAACGGCTTCTTCGATGGAACTTGTAGAGAGGCGTTCCTTGGTGATCGTGTAGGCGATGACTTCGGTGTCGCTGGTCGTATGGAAGATCGAACCTGCAAGTTCGAGTTCCTCGCGCAGTTCCGCGTCGTTTGTAAGGTTGCCGTTATGCGCGATCGCCATAGAGCCTTTGTGATGGTTAACAACAAGGGGCTGGCAGTTGATGCGTTTTTCATAGCCCGTTGTGGAGTAGCGCACGTGCCCGACGGCCATCGTGCCCTTTCCGAGCCGCGAGAGCGAAGCCTCGTCGAAAACTTCGTTGACAAGACCTTCGTCGCAATGCGCGGTGATGACGCCGTCGTCGTTGACGGCGATGCCCGCGCTCTGCTGACCGCGGTGCTGAAGCGCGTATAGCGCGTAATAGGTCATCATCGCGGCTTCTATGGGTTCGGGGGAAGCAACGCCGAATACGCCGCATTCCTCTTTGAGCCCCTCAAATATTTCGTCGATTCTTTCCATTGTCGGTTCTCTTATCATTCGCCCATAAGGCGGTGGAGTATCTCTTTGTATGCACCCTCAACGTTGCCGAGGTCGCGGCGGAAACGGTCTTTGTCGAGTTTTTCGTGGGTGGTGCTGTCCCAGAAACGGCAAGTGTCGGGGGAGATCTCGTCCGCGAGCACGATCTCGCCATCGGCGGTGCGGCCGAACTCAAGTTTGAAGTCGATGAGGTCGATATTGAGTTTTTTGAAATACTCAACAAGGATATCGTTGATCCTGAGCGCGTAGTTCTTGATGGTGTTCAGCTCGTCCTCGCTGCAAAGATCCATCGCGAAGATATGGTAATCGTTGATCATCGGATCGCCGAGTTCGTCGTTTTTGTAGGAGAACTCAAGCACGGTCTTCTTCATCGGGGTGCCCTCGGGCAGACCGAGGCGCTTTGAAAGCGAGCCTGCCGCGACGTTGCGAACGATGACTTCGAGCGGAACGATGGTAACGGCCTTGACGGCGGTCTCGCGGTCGGAAAGCTGCTCTACAAGATGGGTGGGGATGCCTTCTTTTTCGAGCATCTTCATAAGAAAGTTGGTAACGCGGTTGTTGATTACGCCCTTGCCGACGATCGTGCCCTTTTTCTCGCCGTTGAACGCCGTTGCGTCGTCCTTATAGTCAACGATGTAAACGTTTTCAACATCGGTGCGGTAGACTTTCTTTGCTTTGCCCTCATAGAGCTGTTCGAGTTTTTTCATTGGTGTGCCTCCGTTATAAAAATAATAATGTGCGGTTTTCGGTTTACTGCGGCCGTGCCGCGAAAATATCGAATAGCCGCGAATGACTCGGCGGCTATCTTTATATCGGTGTCAGTCGCCCGACTGCAGCGCCGCGTCCTTTTTGCGGACGGCGTCGGCCATAGCAAGGCGCATTTCGTCAAGTTTTTTATGCAGCGCTTCGTCGCTCGTAGCAAGTATCTGAGCGGCAAGTATAGCGGCGTTTGCGGCGCCGTCGATGGCAACGGTAGCGACGGGGATGCCCGAAGGCATTTGGACGGTCGCAAGCAGCGCGTCGAGCCCGTCGAGCGCGTTGGACTTTAGGGGGATGCCGATAACGGGCAAGGTCGTATGCGCGGCAATGAATCCGCCAAGATGGGCGGCTTTGCCCGCGGCGGCGATGATGACGCCGAAACCGCGTTCGTAGGCGGCGGAAGCAAACGCGCTCACGGCGCCGGGGGTGCGGTGGGCGCTCATAATGTGCATTTCCGCTTCGATACCGAGTTCTTTGAGTTTGTCAAAGCAACCCTTTACGACCGGCAGATCGCTGTCGGAACCCATAATGATGGCAACTTTTTTCAACAAGGTTTCCTCCACACAAAAGATAAAATCATTATATCAGATTACCCCCGTCAAAAGCAAGGGTTTCAATGTGATATACAATGCTTTTTCAACACTTTTTTGCAGCGCGGGATCTCGGCGCCGACATTGCTTTTGAAAAACTCAAAAAATCGCTCCGCAGGCGCGTTTTGCGTGCATTCAAGACTTGAAAAAAACTCGATTTGATGTTATATTGTATCAAGAGGGTTTATGCCGCCGCATAGGCGAGCGGAAGCCCCGTTCACAGAAGGGGTATTTTATGACGAACAAAGACTGTTTCAACAGCACCGATAAGCGACGTGCCGACACCTGCGCGATAGTGGGCGTCAACTGGGGCGACGAGGGCAAGGGCCGTATGGTCGATCTTGTTGCGGAGGATTACGATGTGATCGTCCGATATCAGGGCGGCAACAACGCCGGTCATACGATAAAGAACGACTGCGGGACATTTGCGCTAAACCTGCTTCCGTCGGGCATTTTCAGGCACGAAAAAATGAACATCCTAGGCAACGGTATGGTCGTGGACATCCGCCACCTTTGCGGCGAGATAGAAAAACTCCGTGCCGCGGGCGTGCAGATCGATCCCGAAAACCTTATGATAAGCGAACGCGCGATCATCGTTATGCCCTATCACGTCGCGCTCGACGGGCTTGAGGAAACAAGGCTTTCAGATCGTCCCTACGGTTCCACCAAGCGCGGCATCGCGCCCGTGTACGGCGATAAGTATATGAAAAAGGGCATTATGATGGGCGAACTCTTCGAGCGCGAAGAACTGCTTTCCCATCTCAAGGATGTGCTCGAGTTCAAAAATCTGCAGATAACGGGCGTTTACGGCGGCGAGCCGTTCGCGTTCGATGAGATGCTCGAATACTTGGATACCTACGGCGATATCCTCAAGCCCTATATCGGCGATACCGGCGCCTACCTCAGAAAGGCCGCGCTCGACGGCAAAAAGATACTCTACGAGGCGCAGCTCGGCGCGCTTCGCGATATCGACTTCGGCATCTATCCCTACACGTCCTCAAGTTCACCGCTTGCCGCGTACGCGCCCATCGGTTCCGGCACGCCCGATATTCCCGTAAACCGCGTCATCGGCATAGTGAAGGCGTACTCAAGCTGCGTCGGCGAAGGCCCGTTCACCTGCGAATGGCACGGCAAGCAGGCCGAGGAACTGCGCGAGGCGGGCGGCGAGTACGGCGCTGCAACCGGCAGACCCAGGCGCGTCGGCCCGATCGACATCGTCGCAACGCGCTACGGCGTAAATATGCAGGGCGCAACGGAGATCGCGCTCACAAAACTTGACGTGCTTTCCTATATGAAAGAGATACCGATCTGCATCGAGTACGAGATCGACGGTAAAATAACCGGAGAGTTCCCGTTCCCCGCAAAACTCGAACGCGCAAAGCCCGTTATGATGACGATGCCGGGCTGGGGCGTTGACATCAGCGGCATACGCAAATACGAGGACCTGCCGGAAACGGCGCGCAACTATGTCGAGTTTGTCGAAAAACAGCTCGGCTGCCGCATAAGTTTCGTATCCGTCGGTCCGGGCAGGGAAGAGATAATTTTCAGATAAACGCCAACTCTCGCCCAAGGCGCCGCTTTGGGCGAGAACTGTATTGTCGCTCGGCAATACCGCCGCATAAAAAGCAAAAGCCACAAGCAAACTCGAAAGGAAATACTATGAAACCCTATTACGAAAGCCCACTCTCGTCGCGCTATGCGTCCGACTATATGCTCCGCCTGTTTTCGCCCGATAAACGCTATCAGACCTGGCGCAAACTCTGGGTCGCACTTGCGCGCGCCGAGCATAAACTCGGTCTGCCCGTAACGGCGGAGCAGGTCGCGGAACTCGAAGCGCATATGCTCGATGAGATAGACTATAAGGCCGTTGCCGAAAAGGAAAAGCAGCTTCGCCACGATGTTATGGCACATATCCATATCTACGGCGAAAGCTGCCCGAACGCCGCGGGCATAATCCACCTCGGCGCAACGAGCTGCTATGTTACGGACAATGCCGACCTTATGATCTACCGCGACGCGCTCAACTACATCAGGGGCGAACTTGCCGCCGTTATCAAGGCGCTCTGCGATTTCGCTATGGAATACCGCGATATGCCCACCCTCGGCTACACGCACTTCCAGCCCGCGCAGCTCGTTACCGTCGGCAAACGCGCAACGCTCTGGGCGCAGGACTTCCTTTTGGATCTCGAAGAACTCGATTTTGTTATAAACAATCTGCATTTCCACGGTTGCCGCGGCACAACGGGCACCGACGCGAGTTTTCTCGCGCTGCTTGACGGCGACGAGGAAAAGGTCAAGCGCCTGAGTATGCTTATCGCGGAAGAATGCGGTTTTGATACGATCTTCCCGGTCGCGGGGCAGACCTATCCGAGAAAATACGACAGCCGCATTCTCAACGTGCTTTCGGCGATAGCGCAGAGCGCCTACCGCTTTGCAAACGATATGCGCCTACTGCAGCATCTTCGTCAAGTCGAGGAGCCGTTTGAAAGCAACCAGGTCGGCTCGAGCGCGATGGCGTACAAGCGCAATCCGATGCGCTGCGAACGCATATGCTCGCTTTCCCGCTATATAATCGCGGACGCGCTCAACGCGCCGATGACCGCCTCGACCCAATGGTTCGAGCGCACGCTCGACGATTCCGCCAACCGCCGCATCTCGCTGCCGGAGGGCTTTCTCGCGTGCGACGCCGTGCTTCGCCTGATGCGAAACGTAACGGCGGGCATCCGCGTAAACGAAAAGATCATCGAAAAGACCGTGCTCGAGTATCTGCCGTTCATCGCAACGGAAAACCTGCTTATGAGCGCAGTCAAAAAGGGCGGCGACAGGCAGGCGCTGCACGAGGTTATAAGGCGCAACTCAATGGAAGCGACCGCGAGGATGAAGCAGGGCGAAAACTGCGACCTTCTGGAACGCCTCGACCGCGATCTCGAATTCCCACTCACAAGGGACGAGATCACGGCGGTGCTTGACCCCAAGGCCTTTACGGGCAGAAGCGCGCATCAGGTCGAGGAGTTTGTGGCATCGGTCAACGTGGGAGAAACGAACTCCGACGAAGTAAGCATAAACGTATAAAAACAGGGAGTTGATCCAATGAAAAAAACGCTCACGGTCCTGATAGCGGCGCTGATGCTGTTTATTGCGGCCTGCTACAACGAAACGCCCGCATCGATCTTCGGAGAACTCGTTCCCGGGATGTATACGAGCGTGGGCGCGTCGGGCGGCTTTACCGTAAAGGGCGTCAAAATGTCGGGCACAACAGGCACGGCGGAGGGAATCAACGCGCTGCCGTTTTCGCTGACGCTGATAAGAAGCGTGTTTGAACTTGACGAATGGATCAACTGCTCGATCGAATACGAATACGGCTCTGCGGACGCGAAACTCGGCGTATGGATTTTCCCGCACCGCGATCTTTCGCTGTACGGAGATCTGTCCGAGATGCGCGAGGAAGTGTTTTTTTGCGAGTATGATCTGCCGTACGAAACCTACCCCGAGCCGCTCAACGATATGTTCACGCTCCCGTCGTCCTATGTAAAAAGCGGCGATTATGATATGCTCTTTACAATAGACGGCGCGATCATCGGCGGCATACTCGTCCGCGTGGTGGGAAATGGCGAACTCGACGGACTGACCGACGAGGAGATATCCGCGTTCATAGCCGCAGGATGAAAATGCAATAATCAAAACCGATAAACAAAACCGATAAAAAATACCAAAGCCTCGCCCCG
>JAFYJD010000022.1 GCA_017538255.1 Clostridia bacterium
CTGCAAAGGGCTGTGGTCGGAGCCTTTCTTAAACCGTCATGCGGTAGGAGGATTTAACCGATCCACAGCATCCCAAACAGTGTAGCACATGTCCTTGGAGAGGGACAATAAAAACTACTACATCATTATACGAGGAGGATAAAACAATGAAACTCATAAGGCTTATCACGGCAATAGTGGCATTTGCGCTTGCGTTTGCGCCTAAGCCGACGCCGTATAGCGGAGTCGTTGCCTCCGGCGAAAGCGCGTACGAAAGCAGAGCGGATCTGTTGGGAGCGACCTTGTTTGTGTTTTCGGAAAGCGGTATAACCGTACAAAACGGTAAATACTCGGGCTATTCAATCGCCGGAAACGAACTCAAACTCGAGGAGTCAGGCACCTATGTGTTGCGCGGCAGTACCTCAAATGCTTCCGTAAAGATAAGAAAGGGAATTACAGACGTCGTTTTGGTGCTCGGCGGCGTTGTGCTAAAAAGTGAAACCACCGCGCCGATAGTCTGCGCGAAGGGCTCCGAGGCGCTGATAATCGCTGCGAGCGGAACTGTAAACACGCTTGAGGATAACGAACTGAATAACGATAAAACACATACCGACAATACCGACGCGGAGAACGCGGTCATCAAATGCAAGGACGGCTCAAATGTCGTCATAGCAGGCGGCGGAACGCTGAATATCGTCGCTAACGGCAATAACGGCATAAAGGGCGGCGCAAGTACGGAATATGACGGCGATTCATCGCTCACGATCGCGGAACTCACGCTCAATATCACCGCGCCCGTCGGGGACGCGCTCAAATCCGACGCCGAACTCAATATCGTAAGCGGCACGGTAAATGTTGACGCATACGACGACGGAATAAAATCGGAACTCGTGCTTAATATCGGAAAGCAGGGGACGGAAGGCCCGTCCATAAACGTAATAAACAGTACCGAGGGCATCGAGGGCGCTATGATAAACATCTATTCGGGCGATATTACCGTTAATGCTTATGAGGACGGAGTAAACGCCGCAAACGGCGATCTTGTGAACTATTCCTTTGCGATGAATGTCTACGGCGGCAGGCTATATATAAACAGTCAAACGGGCGATGGCATAGACTCAAACGGCGTCATAAACATCGAGGGCGGCGAAGTTGCGGTGCATTCAAGTTCAAGGAGCGACAATTCACCGTTCGACAGCGACGGTGGCTTCACCCTTAAGGGCGGCACGGTCTTCGGGATAGGAATGCATGGCATGGGCGCATTGCCAAATACCGTTGAGCAAACCTATATCGTATTCGGCGCAAACAGCGGTTTTGTCGGAGGCTTTGGCGGTGGTTTCCCCGGCGGCGATCCGCCCACGATGCCAGGAGGCGATCCGCCCGCGATGCCTGGAGGCTTCGGCGGAAATACGAACTCCGGCATCAGCCTTAAAGAGGGCGACGAGATAGTTATAACCGACTCAAACGGCAATACGGTCTGTACGACGACCGCAAAGCGCACTTCGACCTTTGTATTCTTTAGCAGCGCTGACCTGAAGACGGGCGATACCTACAAACTGATCGTCAACGGAACGGAAGCCGCGTCTACGCAGGCAACGACGGAAGCGGGAGCGAATATGTTTCCTGGCGGCAAAGGCGGATGGGGTAAGGGCGGTCGTGGCTCGACCGATAACGGGAATTCGGACTCAAAGCACAATACAGGCGATACAGATGAAAAGCCCGACATCGATGCCCCAAACGAAGGAAAACCAACTCGCGTGCCGATCATTGTATGTGCGGCAATGGCGCTTGTAACGCTTGCGAGCGTCATCGCGCTCGTGGCAGTGGCGGCAAAGAATCGCAAACTTAAAAACTCAAATAGATTTGTGGAATAACATTAAAACGTAAAAGGCATCCGTGGGATGCCTTTTTTGCATCTTGACAAAGCGCGGCGTATGGGTTATACTTTCGTTGCTGAATGCGGGTGTAGCTCAGTGGCAGAGCGTCGGCTTCCCAAGCCGATAATGTGGGTTCGATTCCCATCACCCGCTCCAAAGCAAAAGGCGTCCGACGGATGCCTTTTTGCTTTGGGTATTTTGAAGAAGGGAATCGAAGCCCGAAGCCGTCCGCCCGGTGGGCGCACCAGACGGCAAGGGCCGGCTTTTGTCAAAAGGCGCGAGAACGCCGCGCGAAGCGCAAGATCAAGACGTATCTTTTGCAAAAGGATTCCCATCACCCGCTCCAAAGCAAAAGGCGTCCGACGGATGCCTTTTTGCTTTGGGTATTTTGAAGAAGGAAATCGAAGCCCGAAGCCTAAAAAACGTCAAATACTTGCCTTTACCGAATATTTTTGATATAATTTGTCGGTAATCGATATGAAAGGAGAATGCCGATGTCCGACAGAAAACTTATTATTCTTCGCGGGAATTCGGGAAGCGGCAAATCAAGCCTCGCAAAAGCCCTTCAACGAAAGATCGGCAGAAATACCTTGATAATTCCGCAGGATACCGTTCGTCGTGAAATGCTGTGGGTTCACGACGGTGTGCACAATTTGGCGCTGCCCTTGATGACGGAACTGCTTATATACGGATATGAGCATTGTGCGATCACCATTCTGGAAGGTATTTTGAATGCCGAGTGGTATAAACCGCTTTTTGAAACGGCGATCGCCCTGTTTGCAGATCGGATTTTCGCCTATTATTATGATCTTCCTTTTGATGAAACATTGAAAAGACACGCAACAAAAAGAGACCGATTTGATTTTGGTGAGGAGGAAATGAGGCGTTGGTGGAATGAAAAAGACTATATCGGCTTTATCCCGGAAACGACGATCTTAAAAGAAACATCGTTGGAGGATGCGGTCGACTCTATTCTGAAAGCGATTTCCGTTTGAAAGCGAAACGGCAGTTCCAATGACTCAAGCCAATATTTTTCACACTCCATATATAAAAACACAACCCGTCCTATTGACGGGTTGTGTTTTGTTTAAACAGTTCCAATGGATTAGAAGCCCAATGCCATTCGGTAAAGCGGCTTTAAGTTCTTGCGGAATGCGAACTCCGATACAGGACTGAACTTATACAACGGAGGGCTCGGTGAACAGATTACCCTCGGCAAAGCGCGACAGTTTGAGTCTGGAAGCGTCTATCGTCGGCTCAAGCCCGAGTATCATCTCGGACATAACAGTTCCCGTAACGGGACCGAACATAAAGCCGTGTCCGCTGAAGCCGCAGGCGACGTAGAAGCCTTCCACGCCGTCCGCCTTGTCATATATGGGCTGACGGTCGGGGGACATATTGTAAAGGCCCGCCCACTGGCGAACTACGCGCAGTTTTCCGATCTTGGGCAGCACCTTGTCGATCGTCTTTGCCATCTCCTCAAGGAAATGCCAAGATGATGTGATACGGAGGTCTCTCGGCTCACCGGCGTCGCTGCGGCCCATAATAAACGAGCCGTGCGGCGTCTGTTGCACGTAAAGATTCAGGTTGAACGCCATTACCATAGGATCCTGCATCGGCTCTACGGGCTCGGTAACGAGGATCTGATGCCGCTCGGAATAAAGAGGAAGATCCACGCCCGCCATTTTCGCGAGACGCTGGGACCAGGCGTTCGCGGCATTGACTACGATGCGCGTTTCGATATTGCCCTTGTTTGTTTCAACGCCGACGATCCTGCCGTTTTCGACTTTTATGCCGATCACTTCGGTGAAGGTGTTAAACTCAACACCAAGCCGTTTGGCGGCTTTGTAAAACGCGTCGGTCGTCTTATGCGGATTCAGGAATCCGTCCTTACCGCAGTAAGCGGCGCCCGAGAGGATATCTGTGTTGAGGTGGGGGACGATCTGCTTTGCTTCCTCAAGGCTGACCATACGCGAGGGGATGCCGCAGGCGTGCTGCACCTCGATATTCTTTTTGAACTGAGCAAGTTCCTTTTCGGTGTCGGCTATCATAAGGTAGCCGCTCTGACGCAGTTCGATGTCGCCGTCGTACTCGAGGATGTCGTTCGCGTTTTCAAAGAACTCGGTGGAGAATTTGGACATACGGCAGTTCATTTCCGTGCCCCATTGCATACGAAATCCCGCGCCGCAGGCGCCAGTGGAGCCGGAACAGATGAAACCCTTTTCAAGCACCACGATATTTTTCGCGCCGCGTTTTGCAAGGTTGTAGGCTATGGAACAGCCGGATATTCCCGCGCCGATGATGACGATATCCGCTTTATTCTTCATTATTTTCGGCCTCCTCCGCGACAAGATGCAGTTTCACACCGACGACCGGGGGACGAATGTTGTGGAAACTGAGATCAGCAATGTTTCGCCCCGTGGCGTTTGCGATTTCGCGGAGCACAAGCTGTCCGCAGGTCTTGCCTTGGCAGGGACCCATACCGATGCGTGTGAGCCGCTTGATCTCATCGTAGGTCGTGTAGCCCTGAGAAATAAGTTCCCTTATTTGCTTTAGGGTAACGTCGGAACAGCGGCAAATGATAGTGTTTTCATCCATACTTATGCCTCCCTCCTGAAGTTCCTAAAGTCGTAGAGATACGCGCGATCCACCTCAAGGGCGACGACCGGGGTGCGGTCAAAAGCGGGCGGATTCATTATCCGTTTGACCGTCGCTTCGCATACGGGCCGACCCGCGCGGTCAAGACCGATCACCTTTTCGCCCGCTTCGGGAAGGGGCAAAAACTCATAGGGGATGCGGAACTCGACGGTTGAGTCGGACTTTGAGCCGTCCACGATCATTATGGAAAGGCCGGGGCATTTCGCAACGCACAGTCCACAGCCGGTGCAGAGGCTCGCATCACGCTCCGGAATGGTGTTGATATCGTCGCCTATCCGTATCGCGCCGCAGGGACACGCCGTTTGGCAGGGGTTGCACGGTATCTTTTGATAGCATTCCACCACCGCAACTGGACCCTTGTTGATCCTCTCCATCGGAGGAAACTTCGTAATGACCATTTCACGGGTGGCCACGCCTGTTTTTTCAAACATATTCATTCCTCCTTACAGTTGGCTGATTTTCATACCGGCACGGATGCGTTCTCCGACAGGGCCGGATCTCAGATCCTCAAGCTGCTTGAGGTATTCGCTCCTGCGGCTCTCAAAATCATCGGGAACGTGCCCGAGTTTGGCGGCGGCGCAAAGCCCGGCAAGATAGCCCTCCGCCATAGCGGAACTGGCTTCCTCGATGCCCGAAGCGTCGCCCGCAACGAAAATGCCGGGTATGCAGGTCTCGCAGTTTTCGCTCCTCAGGGGCACGCTGCCGCTGAGCTGTGGAACGTATTTCATCTCGACTCCGCGCATCGCAAGCAGTTCGTTTAGCGGGCTGAGACCGACTGATATGCACAAAACGTCAACGTCGAACCGCTTTTCCGTTCCGGGGACGGGTTGGAAGCGGTCGTCCAACTCGCAGACAACAGCGGCTTCGAGACGATCCGTTCCGATCGCTTCCTTGACCGTGTGCGAAGTGAGTATAGGCACGCTCATTCGGGCGAGTTTGGACGCGTGCACAAGATACGCGCCGATGCGCGGCGCGGCGTCGAGGACGGCGGCAACTTCGATCCCCGCCTGCATAAGTTGATAACTCACGATAACTCCGATATTGCCCGCGCCGACCATCAAAACGCGGTTGCCGGGGCGGATGCCGTATACGTTCATCAGGGTTTGAACGGCGCCCGCGCCGTAGATGCCCGGCAGGTCGTTATTGGGGAAGACGAGGGATTTTTCAAATGCGCCGGTGGCACAGATGACGGACTTGGCTTTTATTTTGAAGTATTCCTTTTCATCCTTCAAAACGGAGATGACGTTGTCATCATAGAAACCCACGGCGGTCGCGTTGAGCATCAATTCGATACGATCGCCGTATTCGCCGATCTTATCAAGAAGAATATCGGCAATATCCACGCCTCTGTAGGAGGCATACTGGCTTTCGGAGCCGAAGAACATATGGGTCTGCTTGATGAGCTGACCGCCCGGACGGAAGGAGCGCTCCAGTATGAGTACGCTTGCGCCGGCCGAGGCCGCCGAGACGGCGGCGCACAGACCCGCGGGACCGGAGCCTATTATAACCAGTTCAACTTCTCTCATTGGAGCCTTCCTTTCCCGTTCTGCGTTTCAACGTTCATTCCTTCGCGAAGAAGCGTGATGCAGGTGCGGACGTTCGGCTCGCCGTCAACGATCATCTGACAGGAAGCGCAGTTGCCTATCGCGCAATAGAATCCGCGCGGACGGTGCAATTCCGAACTCTTGCCGAGTTCCATTACGCCCGCAGCATGGAGTGCGGCGGCGATCGTTTCTCCTTCGTAGCCCTTCATCGGAAGGCCGTTGAAGGTGAATGCGATCTCCTTGCCGCGCTCAAATGTCAAAATCGGGTGTTGATCAATCCTCATAACCGCTTTCCTTTCAAATCGGTTCTTTTTCACTTGAAAAGCCCTTTGCAAGAGTCATAGAGGGAGCGCAAAGAATGATCGTTCGATCAAGCCGTCCTCTTTAACTCATGAAAACCGCAAAGCTGAAGGCTTTATCGTTATTTTTCAGACATATAGGGGTAGGCTATCGCTTCGGAGGGGCTGAAGGTCTCCTTCACGCAATGCGGGCTCATCCAGCGGATCATATTGAGCGCAGTGCCCGCCTTGTCGTTGGTGCCGGAAGCGCGCGCGCCGCCGAACGGCTGCTGACCTACGACCGCGCCTGTGCATTTGTCGTTGATATAGAAGTTGCCCGCCGAATGCAGCAGCGCTTTCTCCATCATAACGATGGCTTCGCGGTCCTGAGCGAATACTGCGCCCGTCAGCGCATAGGGGGACGCTTCGTCGCAGATCTTAAGCGTAGCTTCGAGTTCGTCGTCGGGATATACGTAAACGGATACGATGGGCCCGAAGATCTCCTCGATCATGGATTCGTAATCGGGGTTTTTGCATACGATGACCGTGGGCTCAACAAACCAGCCCTTGGAGTCGTCGCAGCCGCCGCCGATAACGATCTCGCAGTCCGGGCTCTTATTTGCCCTGTCGATATAGCCCTTGCAGCGCTCAAATGACGCCTTGTCTATGACGGCGGCGAGGAAGGTGTCAAAATCCTGCACATCGCCCATCTTTGCTTGAGTCATCATTTCCTTCATGGTTGAAAGCACGTCGGGCCAAATGCTTGCGGGGATGAACGCGCGGGAACAGGCGGAGCATTTCTGCCCCTGGAACTCGAACGAGCCGCGGATCAGCGCAGCGGCAAGGGGGCGCACTTTTGCGCTCTTGTGAGCGAAGATGAAGTCCTTTCCGCCGGTCTCACCGACGATGCGCGGATAGTTGCGGTAGGAAGCGATATTTTCTCCAATCTGTTTCCAAACGCTCTGGAAGACCTCGGTCGAGCCGGTGAAATGGAAGCCCGCCAATTCCGTGCGGGAGATCACGTATTTTGACATATCGCTGCCGTTGCAGGGAACGAAGTTGATGACGCCTGCGGGAAGTCCGCAGTCCATAAGCAGTTTCATAAAGTAGTAATTCGAAAGCACCGCCGTGCGCGAAGGCTTCCAAACGGCAACGTTGCCTACGATCGCGGGAGCCATAGGAAGATTGCCGCCGATGGAGGTGAAGTTGAACGGCGTTATCGCGCAGATGAATCCGTCGAGAGCGCGGTAGTCCTGGCGATCCCAGATGCCCGGGACGGAGCCGGGCTGATCCTTGAATATCTCCTGAGCGGACCATACGCCAAAGCGCAGGAAGTCCGCAAGTTCGGCTATATCTATCTCCGCCTGGAACACAGTCTTTGACTGGCCGAGCATTGTGGAGGCGTTCAGGACTTTGCGGTAGGGGCCGGTGATCATATCGGCCGCTTTGAGGAAGATAGCAGACCTGTGCTCCCACGGCATTTCTTCCCAGGCCTTCTTGGCGGAAAGCGCCGTATCGACCGCCATTTTCAGTTCCTTTTCGCCCGCGATCGAACATTCGGCGATAACGTGGCCGTGATCGTGGGGCATCGTAACCTTGAATGTCTTTTCGGTAAAGATCTCTTTGCCGCCGATGATAAGCGGTATCTTTACAACTTCGGCGGACTGACGGGCGAGTTCTTCCTTGAGTTCGGCACGTTCCTTTGATCCCGGCAGATAGCCGAGGAACGGGTCGTTTTCGGGGCGTTTGATGGTGAAATAAGCGTTTGCCATAGTATCTCCTTCAGTTCGGCTCGTTTGTTGCGGCCGAATATTTTTTTATTCCGGAAACCTTTCCGCAACATATAATATAACATAGCTTGTTCGGTGTTGTCAATGCCGAAGCGGGACGGTTTGCAAAAACAAAAGCATAACGAAAATAAAGCGTCGGGCGGCTCTTTCATTTGCGTTAAGAGATCGGGCACATATGTGTTTGCAAGAGGCGCAGCGCCCAATGTATCTGACGCTGACGACTTTTGACGTGTATAAAAAAGCGGCGTTAGGTCAATAAGAAAAGAGCATCGCCATACCGCAATGCTCTTTTTATAGGCGCCTCATTCGTCGATCACTAACGTTTCGCCCGCAAGCCATATGATGTAGGCGCACTCGGGATCGGCAGGAAAGTTTTTGAGTTGATCCGGGGTAAGCAGCCAGCGCAGGCGCTCCACACCGTAAAGTTCGTATGGTTCTGAGATAAACCCGCAGTCCTTGAGGCGTTGTATCTCGGCGTCGTATCTTGATCTTATATAGGCCTTTTCATCGGGACGGTTGTCCTGATCTTTATATAATGCGCTTCTTTTAACATAGTACTCATCCTTCGCCTTCACATACTCCGACAAAACATCGCCGCGGTCTATGCTTTCGAGATAGTGCGAAAAAGCAACGGGGAAAACCATGGTTTCATCGTATTTATCCGCCAAAAGTTCAAGTTCCGCATCGGTGTATTCCACTCCATCGCCAATATAGTATTTAATGAGGAACTCTATGTATCGTTCGCGATTTTTTTCGACGAACTCATCATACAGGGCAGTGTACAGCATTATGGCGGGAGCGTTTTGATATTCGTTAACATACAGTTGATCCAATTCATTTTCGTGCTTTTTCCATATCACCCTCTCAAAACCCTCAAGGTCGATGTTCACGGCAAACACGCAATCACGATACCGTTCGTCCTCGAGCATCGAAGCGATGCTGCCGTAGAAATGGCACCGACCCAAAGCGTGAAGCATGTCGTCGATAACTGCGATGCCAGGATCGTTATTCGCGTAGATTATGCGCATCCCGCTAATGTCGGGTGTGGGAACGGGCGTAATAATGGGAGTCGCCGCCGCATCGGTATGATGAGCCGAGAACGATACGTTTTCATTGGGCAGCAGCGCGCTTTGATCGGAGTTGTCGGAAGCCCAACGGTGCAGGATCGCCGCAGCGGCGACGGTGAGCAGGAAACAGGCGGCACAAACCGCTAAAACGGTTTTGCCCCTGCTCTTTTTGAATCGGTATTCGACGGCTTCGAGAACGATGGATGAGTCGAGATTTGCAAGAATCATCTCGGCGTTTGTTGTTCTTTGCTGTTTATTTATATCTGTATTCATTTTATGAGTTTCTCCTTTATCAAATATTTACGCAGTTTTTCGCGCAGATTATAGAGCCTTTTGGAGACGCGGGCGGGGGATATGCCCAGTTCGTCGGCAAGAAGCGATACGGGATCTCCGAATCGGTAGCGGCGAACAAACAGCACCCTGTCGCCAACAGGGAGTTTCATTAGCCAAAGGCCGATGATCCTTGCGAGTTCACGCGCTTCCGCCTCCGCTTCAACATCGCAGTTTGCGGGAATGCAGTCGCAGAATTCGTCAAGCGCAGACGGGTATTCGCTGCCGCCGCGCTTTTGCGTGGTATTGCCGCGAATGCGCAACAGCGCGATATTGCGAACGATGACTGCAAGATAGCCGCGAAGCGCGGCGGAGCATTGCGGCGGATTGTCCCACAACTTATGAAGGGCATCCTGAACACACTCCTCGGCGTCCTCTTTGGATCCGAGGATATTATAGGCAATGCTGTGAAGAAGTTTGCCGTAAGCAAGCAAACACGCTTCGATAGCGCTTTCATCCCGCTTATTGATAAGTTCGATGATCACCGAGTCTTCCACGGCGGTCTCCTTTCGTCAAAATCGTGTATCGATACATCGTTTTGTTCACCTATAAAGATACTATAATAAGCGCGGTATTCCAATCGGACGAACAATATATTTGTTTGCGGCGCGATATCGTTATTGTTTCGCACAAGCGGTTAATGAGAAAAAAGGCGGGACTACCGTGCAGTTGCAAAAGAGCGTTTTGAATTTGAAGAAGTTCAAATGGATGAGCACGGCATAAATCCCATAAAGGAACTAAAACTCGTTTCAACATACAAAAAACTGTTCAAACGCATCAACCCGGATATCGTTTTGATCTATACCATAAAGCCCAACGTCTACGCGGCCTTCGTACGTGCTTCGATGAAGATCCCATATATCGCAAACATCACAGGTCTTGGCATCGCTGTTGAAGACAGCCGCGGGATCAAACAAAAACTGATGCTTGCACTTTACAAACACGGGCTTCGCAAGGCGAAAAAAGTCTTCTTCCAAAACGAAACAAATTTGGATTTTATGCTTCGACGCGGCATCATTAAGAGCGATTACGAACTGATCCCCGGCTCGGGCGTCAACCTCGAAAGATACAAATGTCTTGATCACCCCCACGGCGATACCGTTGATTTTACATTCATCGGCAGGCTGCTCAGGCAAAAGGGCATCGATCTGTATCTCGAAACCGCAAGGATCATCCGTCAAAGGCATCCCGAGACCAGATTCCATATCTGCGGCTCCGGTGAAAAGGAATACACGGACCTTCTTGCAAAACTCAACGACGAAGGGCAGGTTGTCTATCACGGCCGTATTGACGATATCGCGGGCATGCACGCCGTTTCCTGCTGCACGATACATCCCACGTATTATCCCGAGGGAATGTCAAATGTGCTTTTGGAAAGCTGCGCCTGCGGCAGACCCGTCATCACGACCGACCGTGCCGGCTGCCGCGAAGCGGTGGAGGTAGGCGTGAACGGTTATCTCGTAAAGGAAAGGGATATTGACGATCTGATCGAAAAGGTCGAAACCTTCCTTGCTCTCGGTTGGGACGAGCAGCGCAATATGGGCCTTGCGGGCAGGGCAAAGGTCGAAAAGGAGTTCGACAGGAATATCGTTATCAACAAATACATCGAAGCTATCGAAAACTGACATCGCGGCGCTTTATGCGGCCCTAAACTTTTCGCATTCGACCCCGCCGTATAAAGGCGGGGTTTGGCGCGTTTATACGGATCAAAGATCACTTTCGCGCCCGTGATCGGAGCATTCTGAACGGCGTCGAAACTATAACCCGAAAAGGACGATAACAGTTGCATTGCAGGATGAGTTGTGATATAATGCATAATGCAAAATTGTCGAACAGGAGTTGCTTGATGAGTACTGTTACTATGCGAATGGAAGAACTTCACAAACTCGGTACAGAGATGCTCAAATGCGTCGCCGAGATCTGCGAAGAAGAAAAGATAAACTACTGTATGTTCTTCGGATCGATGCTGGCCGCGGTCAGACATCAAGGTCCGATCCCGTGGGACTACGATATCGACATCACGGTGCCCGAAAACGAATACGCGCGCTTTATAAGTGTGATGGAAAAACGGCTGCCGGACAAGTTTTGGGTCGATTTCAGATCCGACCGCGACACCCCCAAATGTTTTGCGAGGATAGGTTTGAGCGGATTTGATACACGTTCGCTCCATATCGATGTTTACAGGCTGGTCGGCTTCCCAGAATCGATGAAGACCTGCAAGTCCATCGTGAAACGTGGAAGGCTGCTGCTCGAAATGCGCTTGGTCAAGGATACAAATATCGATTATTTCACCGGCAAAAAAAGAAAAAAGGTCCAACTGTACCGCAAACTGCTGCTTCCGATCAGCACCAAAACCGTAGTTAAACGCTTCGATAAACTCTGCGGCAAATACCCTTACGAAAAGATGGACAGGGTCGGCCTGAACGCCTGCAAACTCGGAGTCAAATACATCTACGACAAGGGAATATTCGACGATACGATCCTTGTGGATTATTGCGACTTCAAGGTACGCATCCCGCGCGAATACGACAGTATGCTCCGCCAACTGTACGGCGACTATATGCAGTTCCCCGAACAGGAAATGATAGACAGTTCGCTGAACGCGGATTATGTGCTGCATAAACTAGACGACTGAAAACGCTATTACACAATTCATTGGCAAGGATACAGATATGCTTAACTTTACGATAGGTCCCGTTATGTCAAGCGAAGCCGTTCGCGCCATCGGCGCGGAACAGGTGCCCTATTTCCGCACCGCCGAGTTTTCTCGGGTGATGCTCGAAAACGAAAGGCTGTTCAAACTGTTCGCTCACGCAGAAGAAAACGCGAGGGTCTGCTTTATGACCGGCTCAGGCACAGCTTCTATGGAGGCGGCGGTTATAAATGTTTTCACAGAGAAAGACAAGGTGCTCGTCATCGACGGCGGCAGTTTCGGACACCGCTTCGTTGAACTGCTCGAGATCCACGATATACCGCACAGCGTCATAAAGCCGGAGTTTGGCTGCGGCGTAACGGCGGAACAACTGAATGAATACGACGGAAAGGGCTATACGGGCTTCCTCGTTAACCTCGACGAAACTTCGATAGGCGTTTTGTACGATATCAAACTGATAAGCGATTTCTGCAAGCGCAACGGCATCTTCCTCGTGGTGGACTCGATAAGTTCGTTCCTCTGCGACCCGTTTGATATGAAGCAGCTCGGCGTTCAGGTTATGATAACCGGCTCCCAAAAGGCGCTTGCCTGCCCGCCCGGCATTTCGATAATCGTGCTTTCCGAAAAGGCTGTCGAAAGGGTCTATTCCAACAAGCCCAAAGCGATGTATCTCGATCTCAAATCCGCGCTCACAAACGGCGAACGCGGACAGACCCCGTTCACCCCCGCTGTCGGAACGCTCCTTCAGATCAACCAAAGGCTACGTGAGATCGAAGCGGCGGGCGGCGTTGACTCGGAGGTAGCGAGGATCGGCGGTCTTGCGGAGTATTTCCGCAAGCAGATCGAGCTAAACAAACTTCCTTTCAAAATCGTTTCCAATTCGCTCCCTAATGCGGTTACTCCGCTTTCACCAACAAACGGCGTTTCTGCAAATGATATTTTTATCACTCTAAAGGATGAATACGCCATCTGGATCTGCCCCAACGGCGGCGAACTAAAGGACGCCGTTTTCCGCGTCGGTCATATCGGTGCGCTTGAAAAGAAGGACTACGACACGCTTATAAACGCCCTGCTCGATATGCAAAAAAGAGGTCTGCTTTAAGGCTTGAGGTATAAAATGGTTAAAGTCATAACATACGGAACATACGATCTGCTTCACTTCGGTCATATCCGCCTGCTTGAAAGGGCAAAGGCGCTCGGCGACTATCTTATCGTCGGCGTTACAAGCGACGACTACGACAAAACCAGGGGCAAGATCAACAACCAGCAATCCCTTATGGAGCGCGTCGCAGCGATCAAGGCGACCGGTCTTGCGGATGAGATCATCGCCGAGGAATACGAGGGCCAGAAGATCGACGATATTCGCCGCTACGACGTGGATATCTTCGCCATCGGCTCCGACTGGGAGGGCAAGTTCGACTACCTCAACGAGTACTGCACCGTCGTCTACCTTCCGAGGACCGAGGGCGTTTCCAGTTCCGAGATCCGAGCCCAAAACAGAAAACTGACGATCGGCGCGATTGGCGAGGGCGGACTTTGTAAAAAGTTCATTCGTGAAGCCGAATTCGTCAATGGAGTCGAATACAAGGAATGCGACGATACGCTCGAGGGCGTGGACGCGGTATATGTCGCATCACATCCCGAAAAGCATTACGACGACGTCAAACGCGCGCTTATTGCCGATAAGCACGTTATCTGCGAATCTCCGGTCGCGATGAGCCTCGCTCAATACGAAGAACTTACCGATCTCGCGAAGGAAAAGAGCCTCGTGCTTGTGGACGGCATCAAGACAGCCTATTCCACCGCATATTCAAGGCTTTTGGTCGTTGCAAAGAGCGGACGCATCGGCGATATAGTATCCGTTGACGCTACCTGCACGAGCCTTGCCGGCGAAGCGGGGGAGGAGGGTGCCGACCTCTCCAAAAAGCAGAACAGCATCTGCGCATGGGGTCCGACAGCAATGCTGCCGATATTCCAGCTTCTCGGCACGCAGTACAAGTCCAAGACCATAGTTACCAAGCTGCTCAACGATTCGCTCAACTTCGATGCTTTTACAAAGGTAGACTTCGTTTATGATAAAGCCGTTGCGTCGATCAAGGTCGCAAAGGCGGCTAAAGCGGAGGGAGAACTCATAATCACAGGCACAAAAGGCTATATCTATGTTCCCGCGCCTTGGTGGAAGACCGACTATTTCGAGGTCAGATTCGAGGATCCCACTATGAACAAGCGCCATTTCTACCAACTTGACGGCGAGGGCATTCGCTACGAGATCGTCGCATTCGCCAAGGCCGTTGAGAATAAGAAGGGCAACTACTATATAAGCGATGCCGTTTCAAAGGCGATCATAAACGTGATCCAAAGCTTCAGCAAGAGGGACTATACGAGGATCTGATTCTTCGACCTTTGACAATCAGAGCGATAAAGTTTTCAAAGCGATCAATTGTCTATTGGGGGAAATATGTCGAAAACAATATTGCTTTCAGATGAGGGACTGCGCCGTATGTAACTCGTGGAGCTCGATCTGTTAAAGGAACTCGACAGGGGATGTCGGAAATATGATATAAACTGCGTTATCGTCGGAGGAACGATGCTTGGAGCCATCAGGCATAAAGGCTTCATCCCTTGGGACGACGATGCGGATATCGCTATGCTTCGAGAGGATTACGACAAGTTCAAACTCCATATGGATGAACTTGATCCCTCCGTCTGCTATTTTCAGGATCACGATACCGATCCGAACTACTTTTGGGGCTATGGCAAACTTCGAAGGACCGGCACAAAGTACGTTCGAGTCGGGCAGGAACATTTGCAATGTAAGACGGGTATCTTCATCGATATTTTTTCGATGGACGACGTACCGCTCTCCACAGTTGGGCAGGTATTTCAGGATTTTCGCTGCTTCTGTCTCAGGAAGATTCTTGGGTTAGAGGTCGGCAAGTACAGCCAAAAAGGCTTTATGAAAGTATGGTATTCGCTTCTTTCACATATTCCGCAGTCCTTCGCATTCAAAAGGCTTGAACGGTACGCGAAAAAGAGCGGCAACGGAACGCCCAACAAGGTCAGAACGCTGACATTTCCCGCGGTGGGCAAACTATACCACAGGAGCGAAAAACTTGCGGACCGATACGGAATGCCGAAGAAGTGGTTTCTCGAACGCGCCGAATACGAGTTCGAGGGGATCATGCTTTACGACACCAAGGACTACGATGCCATTTGAAGGCATTTTTATAGGGAAGTATATGGAGCCGCACGAGAGTAAAGCCCAGCATTCCACTAAGAAGAAGCGCCTACACTGTAATAACACCCCATATCGAATAACAGCATGGACGACACGATATGCCGATCGAGAGGGGGGCGCCCGGGCTCGGTCGGCGGTTTATTTTATATTCGCACGATACAAGTATATTTAAAAATATAAACATACAAAAAACTGCTTTCAAACCGGACTGCGGCGCGGCATATAAACAAAAAATCCAAATCAAAAAAAAAAAAAACTACTACAAAGAATAAGGATAATATGGTTTGAGTGCTAACTTTATATAAATGTCTGTGCTATTTACAACACAATCCAAATATGATATAGTACGTTGGTGATATTATGCTGTGTTCGCGGGTCAATGTGCCTGCGCGTAATACACACAACTGCTATGGAGGTTTTTTCGATGAAAAAAACAATTGCGAAGAGAGTTATTTCTGCCGCTATCGCGCTTGTAATGGCTCTCACCTTGGTTCCCTTTTCGCATCTGATCCGCATTGCTAACATTGCGGCTGAGGGCGAAGAGCCTCATGCTGTGCTCGATAAGACCGCGGTGCTTCAGCCCGACGGCACTTATACGATCACGCTGGATGCTTATACTACGGGTCTTTTGGAAGTGGAAACCCTGGTGGACGCGGTGCCAGCGGACATCATTCTGGTTCTTGACCAGTCCGCTTCAATGGCTGATGCTGCCGCTTCCTACGATCGGTACGGCAGATCTCCGCAGTATTTCTACCATTATCATATAAGCGCCCTCAAGGAAGCCAGCAAAAGATTCATTCAAAGGATCTATCAGGCGTCCGTTGAGTCGGGCGTAGACAACCGCGTAGGTATTGCCACTTACGCTTATGACGTATACTATGACAGCAGTACAAGACAATGGATTTATTATAACGGAACAGGCATTTTTACTAAGAGCAATGTTTCCGCGTCAAATCCGACCGGTTTTACGAAATATGCAAACGATACGCAGTTTAAACAACTCAGCGCCACCGATTATGAAGGCGCTCTGTTCAGCGTAAACAACGCCGATGAGCGCAATACGCTTATTGCAGCGCTTGACAGCATATCGCCCGTAGGCGGAACTGCGACCCATCGCGGTATGGAAATGGCATACGATATCCTCGATGCTCACAAGAACGATACCGTCGAAATCGGCGGCAACGAAGTGCCCCGCCAGAAGATAATCGTTATGTTCAGCGACGGCGCTCCCGGTTATTACGGCTTTAACGAGGAATTTGCAAACCGTGCTCTGACTTATGCAAGGGCTGCGGAGACCGATATGAATGCAAAGATTATGACGATCGGTCTGTTTGACATAAAATATTTCAAGAGCTGCTGGGAAAGATCCAACTCTTATTTTTCAACGCATTATTGGAGCAATATCGCTAGTAATCACGGCAGCACCATCTGGGTCTCGCAGGAGTACGAGGAAACAGAAGCGCGCATTACCGGTTTTATGCGTGATATTGCGTCAAGCCCCGATCTCTTCCTGAATGTGCAAAACGCGGTCGATCTCGGTTATAACGATCCGTCGATCACCTATAATATCACATATCTGTGCGATGGTTTCCTGCAGTTTGCAAACGAAATTATCACGCAGACCACTACGGGCATCAGAACTATGGGTCTTACCGATCAAGCTGTGCTCAGGGACTATCTGTCCGATGATTTCCAGCTCAATCCCGAGGATACTATCACAACGATCAAAGCGTATAAAACTGCCTGCACAGGTTTTGATGCTGCCGGCAAGCCCGTCTTTGGCGCACGGGAGGAGATCACCGATCAGCTCAACATCGCTTGCGACGTATACGGCAACTCACTCTCCGTTACCGGCTGGGATTACGAGGCGAACGCCGTCTATTCCGATAACAACGGCGCTCACGGTTACAAACTCATCGTTGAAGTTAAGCTAGTTCTCGCAAAGCCCGGTGTGCACGGCTTCAATCTGCCCACCAACAAGGACGGCATCACCGGTATCTATCCGTCCCCGACCACTATAGTGGTTCCCTATGTTGATTACAACGGCGACGGCAGGAGCGATCTGCTGTTCCCGGTACCCAAGGTGGATATCAGCCTCAACGTTGTCGTCTATGACTTCGGTCTTCTGATGCAGGGCATCGATTGGTTCGATTTCTTCAACGCTCTCGATTGGGAAATTGAATTGGAATATGATGATAATGGCGAGCCTGTTTCCTACCACTATAAACAGCTTGTTAATGACGTTATGTGCGTTGACAGCCATTACAGACAGCAGGATACGGACGTGTATGGTGATTATGCATATAACGCTTGCTTCCCGTATCCCGGCGCACTCAACGAAGAAACCTATGCAAATATCGGCCGCGTTGACCTCGGCAGGTATCAAGACGATAACGGAAACATCAAAGGCTATCTTCAGTTCCAGGCAACGAGCATCAGCCCCGATGCGTTTGAGTTCGCCAGTCTGCTCAAGTTCAATCCCGAACTGAACGACGGTGTTGAATATGAATGGGCGCGTGTAGTCATCGTTCCGGCGACCAACGTGCTTTATGATGACTCCATCTTCTATGAAGATACCAATATGGACGTTCCTCCGCTGTTCGATGACAGCGTTACCGATCCCAGCGTATTCACTTTCAACGATCCCGCAAACGGTCAGTATGTTGCCGATTGGAGTATCGTCGGCGCTCCCTTGATGGATGACTATCTGTATCAGGGCTTTGGTCAGGGCGACTACGGCTTCGATTTCACTTACGGCTACTTTGCCAAGGACGATCGCGACGGTATGAGGGGAACCCATCAGGTTACCGTAACCAATGATTTCTATGAGCAGATGCGCGCCGGCGGAAACAAGAGTTGGCCCAGCATTGAGTTCAGCTTTACCGGAACCGGATTCGACCTCATCTCGCGCACCGCAGGCAACAGCGGCGTTTATGCGGTAGACGTTGTTCCCATTGACCGCGATTGGAATTATATCGGCACCGTTAACGAGGACGGCACAAAGGACTATGTGCATACCGTTGTTGATACCTACTTCTCCAACGGCAACGGCGAGCCGCTCTACCAGATCCCCGTGCTCAATGTTTCCAACCTCAAATACTGCTGGGAGTCTGAAAACATAGATCCTTTCACCGGCGAGGGCGATTACCGTTTCTGCGGGACCTATAAGGTAAGGATATCCGCTATCTACACCCCCGCGTTCGATCACGGCTCCACCAGGGGCGTTGCGACCGAAGCGGACGTTGCCGCAATCCCCGGACTTGAAAACGTTCACTACGATCTCAATGTCATTTCCCCGAACAGCAAGCCCTTGGGCACCAAGGCGCCCCTTGGCTCGTTCACAAACGTCTTCGACGGCGTCCGAGTATACAATCCCTGCGGTCCCGTGCTTTCCGGCCACGGTATCATCGAAACGGCGTATTCCGTAGCGGAGAGTATGTGCGGAAACATAGGCGAACTCAACCCCGTTTATATGAGGGCGAGGGATCGCTTCATTGAAGACAATACCGATCTGACCGATGAAGATATCATCAATCTCTATATCGATCACAATCCCGGCAGTGAATATTCGGTAAATATCTCAAGTTATATCCAGCAGGGTCCGAACAGCGAGGTCTATATAGACGAAAACGGCGGGGTCGCGTTTACCGTAACCGGCGATTACGATTCGGTGTTTATCAGCGTCAAGGCGCCCCAGCGCCCCGTTGCTATGTTCATCAACGGTAATCTCTTCGATTTTGCCGGCGGTAATATCGCTTACGATGTTTGGGGAATTATGCATCAGACCGAACTCTACTACGATATCACCAAATACATCGCCGCGTATGATGGAACGGTAGTTATAGAGTGCATGGGTCTGAGCAGCGGTGAATCTCTAGATCCCGATCGTGATAAGGCTATCCTTTCGATCTGCGGCATCAAACTCGTTCCGTCCGCGGGCGGCGTTGCTCCCAATATCGTTGGTGGTCAGGATACCTTCGACACCGCTGAGGCGATCATTGCGGGTGTTGACGGCGATGCAAATCACGATTTCACGCTCGATATCAGCGATGCCGTCATTGCGCTCCGCGCTGCGCTCGGCATCGTCAGCCTTGATAACTACGCCGTCCATTGCGCCGATATGGACAATAACGGCGTCGTAGATACCGATGACGTTATCTTGATCCTCCGCAGCCTGCTTATCGGCTGATACGATGATTGGCTAAAACAAACAGTCCCCATTCGCAAAGAATGGGGACTGTTTTTCTTTTACAGCGCTTTTATTGAGATGTCGAGTTCATAATCACCGTCGTCGCTTTTCAGTCTAAATACGGGCGGCGCGGGATCAATGGGCAGTTCGCTCTGCTGATTCAAAACGAATGCATCGACCGCCTGCATAGTGCGCTTGCCGCAGCGTCCGTCCTCGGTCAGCTTGTTGCCGTCAAGATCGGTGTAGCCGAGCCCGTTCAGCGCCGTTTGAAGCGCCTTGATCGCGTCGCCCTGTATCATCGGGTTTTCGACCTTTAGAATTATAGGCATAGGGGTGTCCTCCTTATAATCAAATAATTTGCTCATCAACGCGCGATGCGTGAAGTTGCGCTTCGTTAGTTTGGAAACGATCACGCCGTAGCGTATGCTTCGCGCCTCGACTATCAGCGGCTCGCCTCCGTCAAACCCGCAGACCCAGCCGATATGCTCCATTCTGCCCGATTCGTTCGCACGAAATACCGCCTCGCCGATCACATAGGGGCGGCTGATCTCGCTTATCGCGCCCTTTTCGGTGCAGTAATAGCGATAGTTCCCCTCACAGTTAAGATCGGTAGGCTCACCAAGTTCATAGGTCAGATATGCGTCCAACAGTCCCTGACAGTCGGTAGCATAGCCCGTTCGGCTCCAGTTGGCGGTTATCCTGTCGTATACCTCACGCGTCATCTGCTTACAGTAATGGTTGTTATAATACCTGTCGAGCGTTGATTGCGTGGTTTCTACGCGGATGCTTCCGAAAAGATACTCCCACGGCTCCGTTCCGCATTCTTCGCGCGGTATAAGTACAGCGGCGCCGGACGGAAGGCTCTCGCGCTTGATATGACTAAGCGCCCACCTGATGAAATCTTTTACGTCATTCATAACGATCACCCCTTTAGTTCATTCTATGCTCAAAGTAATTTAAGGTGTGCTCCGAAAAGAAAACGCAAAAAAACCCGATCCCAAAGGATCGGGCATTGGCACCCAGTAGGGGAGTCGAACCCCTGCCGCCGCCGTGAGAGGGCGGTGTCCTAGGCCACTAGACGAACTGGGCACATTTGTTACTCGGCTATTATAACTGCTTTAAAGAAAACTGTCAAGTATATTATCGGGATTTTTGGCAAATATGTTTCACCGGGCGACAGAAGATAAAAACGCGCGCTTCAGCGAACATAATAAGCCCGAGCAAAAACATAAACTATTGAATATAGGATAAAAATATGGTATACTTTTGTTCGCAAAACAGGGTGGCGGGGGTTTTGATCCCGCGCCCGATATGAAAGGAAGAATTATGGAGTACACAAATGAAGTGAAGAATATGTGCTTCGTCCGCAAGGGCGCGGCGCACGGCCCCGCTCCGATACCCGAGGAGGGCAGTTGGGTCCAAGCAAAAGAGATCAAAGACATCAGCGGTTTTACGCACGGCGTAGGCTGGTGCGCTCCGCAGCAGGGCGCGTGCAAACTCACCCTCAACGTCAAAAACGGCATCATCGAAGAGGCGCTCGTTGAAACGATCGGCTGTACAGGTATGACGCATTCCGCGGCTATGGCGGCGGAGATCCTCGCGGGCAAGACCATCCTCGAGGCGCTCAACACCGACCTTGTCTGCGACGCGATAAACACCGCGATGCGTGAACTCTTCCTGCAGATCGTCTACGGCAGAAGCCAGAGCGCGTTCTCCGAAGGCGGCCTCGCTATCGGCGCGGGGCTTGAGGACCTCGGAAAGGGGCTTTCAAGCTCCATCGGCACCACATACTCAACAAAAGAAAAGGGTGCAAGGTACCTTAACCTCACCGAAGGCTATATCACCAAGATCGCCCTCGATGAAAATGACGAGATCATCGGCTACGAGTTCATAAACCTCGGTCAGATGATGGAACTCATCAAAAACGGCACGAGCCCGAACGACGCGTATGCTAAACTCGTCAAACGCTACGGCAGATTCGACGATGCGGTCAAGGTCATCGACCCCCGCAAGGAATGAGGTGCGATATGTTGAACTTTGAAGGTTATTCAAGAAGGATCGAGCAGATAAACGCCGTTCTCAAAAACGAAGGCATCGGGAGCATCGAGGCCGCGGCGGAACTTGTAAAAGCCAAGGGCATCGATGTCCGTGAGATAGTGCACGGCATCCAGCCGATAGCGTTTGAAAATGCGGTATGGGCCTACACCGTCGGCGCGGCGATCGCGGTCAAGCGCGGCGTAAAGACCGCGGCAAAGGCTGCGGAGTGCATCGGCGAGGGCCTGCAATCGTTCTGCATCCCCGGCTCCGTTGCGGATCACCGCAAGGTCGGTCTCGGCCACGGCAATCTCGGCGCAATGCTCCTCAACGAGGATACCAAATGCTTCTGCTTCCTCGCGGGGCACGAAAGTTTCGCGGCGGCGGAGGGCGCTATCGGCATCGCGATGAAGGCGAACCGCGTCCGTAAGGAGCCCCTGCGCGTTGTTTTGAACGGACTCGGCAAGGACGCGGCGTACATCATCGCGCGCATCAACGGCTTCACGTTCGTTGAGACCGAACTGGATCGCTTCAGCGGTGAACTCAAGATACTGAAAGAAAAGGCGTTCAGCACCGGAGAGCGCAGCAAGGTGCGCTGCTACGGCGCGGACGACGTAACCGAGGGCGTTGCGATTATGCAGCACGAGAAGGTCGATGTTTCGATTACCGGCAACTCCACCAACCCCACGCGCTTCCAGCACCCCGTTGCGGGCACGTACAAAAAGCATTGTGTCGAAAACGGCAAAAAGTATTTCTCCGTTGCATCCGGCGGCGGAACGGGCAGAACGCTGCATCCGGATAATATGGCGGCGGGTCCCGCGAGCTACGGTATGACCGATACGATGGGCAGGATGCATTCCGACGCGCAGTTCGCGGGCTCAAGTTCCGTTCCCGCGCACGTCGAGATGATGGGTCTTATCGGTATGGGCAACAATCCGATGGTCGGCGCGACCGTCGCTGTCGCCGTCGCCGTAGAAGAAACGATGAAATAAGTTTTTTTGATAAAACTCAAAAGGGCTTTTGCGTTATGCAAAAGCCCTTTTATCATTCAGGAAACACGCTTTTGAACGCCGTTCACGTCGATAAGCGTTTCACCGTCCAACAAAAGCTCACTTACCGTTGCAAACTCATACCCCTGCGAAAGCAGCGTTTCTATCAGCGTTGGCAGGTACTGTTCGATCTTGTACCCGTTGTTGTGCGACAGTATGATCGAGCCGTTTCTTATGCGCGGCAGAACGGAATCGAGTATGGTCTTCGCGGAGCGTTCCTCGCGCCAGTCGATCGTGTCAATATCCCATTGAATTACCTCGTAGCCGCACTCGCGCAGGGTCTTTACGACGTTGTCGTTGTATTCACCGTAGGGCGCTCGGAACAGCGTCGTCTTTTTGCCGATTATTGCGGAGACAGCCGTTTCAAAATCGTTCAGTTCCTTGACTATCGCGTCCTTGGAAAGTTTATTCATATGCGGGTGCGTCATCGAGTGATTGCCGATCTCGTGCCCAGCATCATAGATACGCTTAACCATATCTGGATGCTCGTTTACCCAGAATCCGCAAAGGAAAAACGTTGCCTTGATATTGTAGGCTTCAAGCGTTTCCAGTATAAAGGGCGTTTTATCGTCCTGCCACGCGGCGTCTATCGTCAGCGCGATCTTCTTATCATCGCGACCGACGCTGTAAACGGGCAGTTCCTTCATAAGCCCCGCCAGCACTTCTACCTCGTATTCCTCGATGAGGTTGACGCCGCTGCTCATACTCTGCACGCTGTCGGGCTTTTGTGTGGGACGCGCCGCGACGGGATCTGCGGGCTGTTCACCCGAGGACGATCCGCCCGTCAATACGGCGATAAGAACGGCCGCGATGACGGCAAGCACCGCAACGCCGATATAGATGAGCGTGTTCTTTGAGATAACGAAAACTTTCATACCATAGCCTCCGATCGTTGTCTTGTTAAGTTTATGACTCTGTACCGCCCGTTCAGTACTGCGGAATCAAAAAAGAACGAAATGGGAAATACTAATCAAAACGGAAATGAAAGGGATTAAAAATGCTTCAAAGGTTTATTGATAAACTGCGCTTCGATAAACAGGATCAGCGCTTTGAACTCTTGGAAACGGAATCGGGCGAACCGAAAAAATGGAGCGGTTGGACGGAGAAAAAGCACGCCGCCAAATCCAAACGCAGCGAAAAACGCCGCATAAAACTCTCAAAAAGCGTTGACGCGAACGAGAAACTGATAAAGTCCGTGTTTCACGCCGAGATAAACAGCGATTTGATCGTGCGCCGCTTTACGCTGAAAAGCGGTATGGACGCGCTCATCGTCTATATGAACGGAATGGCGCTTGATTCGACCGTGTCGGAGTTCATAATGCGCCCGCTGATGAACGAGCCCGAGGCAGGAGTGGGCAAGAAGGCTTCCGATATGATAGAGATCGGAGAGGTGAATCGGGAGCCCGATTTTGATAAGGTCAAGCAAGCGGTGCTTGACGGCAAAACGGCGCTGTTCATCGACGGGGAACGGGCGTTCACGGTAATTGAAACGCGCGGTTACGAGAAAAGGTCGGTTTCGACCGTGGATAACGAGCGCATCGTAAAGGGTCCCAAAGAGGGCTTTACCGAAAACCTGAGGACGAACATAACTTTGATACGGCGCATCATAAGGACGGAGGACCTTATCGTGCATTACGCATTCACGGGGGGCGAAAACAATACTCGTCTAGCGCTCGTTTACCGACAGAATATCACGAACGAACGCCTCGTAAAAGAGATAAAGCGACGACTCGAAAGGATAAGGACCCGAATGCTGGTCAGCACAGGCATCATCGAACAGCTTATCGAGGACGAGACCTTTTCGCCTATACCTCAAACGCTGTCGACCGAACGGCCTGACAGAGTCGCGTCGTTTGTTATGCAGGGCGCGGCGGCGATATTCTCGGACGGAAGTCCGATCGCGCTCGTGCTTCCGTCAACGCTCGCTTCGCTGATGTCGAGCCCGGAGGATGCCTATCTGCGCCGCCCGCTTGGCACCGTTATGCGAAGCGTACGCTATGCGGGCGCGCTCATATCGGTGCTGCTTCCGGGCGGATTCATATCACTTGCGATGTATCATCAGGGACTGCTGTCGACGGAGGTTTTGAGCACAGTAATAAAATCGCGCGAAATGGTGTTCGAGCCGCTGCCGCTCGAGATGCTTTTGCTGCTTTTTGTTTTCCAACTGATCCGCGAAGCGGGTATGCGCGTTCCGGGCAGTATCGGTCAGGCGATAGGCGTGATAGGGGGGTTGATACTCGGTCAGGCAGCGGTCGCAGCTAATCTTGCAAGCACGGTTATACTTATAATAGTTGCGCTTGCGGGGCTTGGAAACCTCTGTATACCCGATTATTCGATGCAGATCTCAGCCTCATATTTCAGAATGGCGCTCGTTATTGCGGGCTGGCTCGGAGGGCTGCTTGCGTTCGGCTCGGCTGCGCTGCTTTTCGCGGCGTATCTTGCAAACCTAAAATCGTTTGGCGTTCCGTTTCTTACTCCGTTTGCGCCAAAGACCTATTCAAAACGCCCGTATGTTTCGCGCGGGAGAATAAGTATGCATAGAAGAGCGGACGACTATTTCAATACTGAGGAAGAACGCTATGAATGAAAGGCTTGGAAGGATCGGGGCGCAGGAGAGCACAGCGCTGATAACGACTGCGCTCACAGTGGGCGGTGCGTTTTCCAAAAAGAGTGCGGACGCCTACTCGATGGGTAATGCCGAATACATCGTTATGCCGCTGTCGATATTACTGTCGCTTGCCGTTTACTTCATACTGGCGGGCGCGATAAAACGGTGCGGCGCAAAAAACTTTTGTGAACTCGTCAGCGGCATTTTTATGCCGCTTGGCTGCTTGGCGGCGATCGGGGTTATGCTGCTTATGATCTATGCCGCGTTTAACTCGCTTTCATCGTTTACCGCCGCGCTCCATAGCCTCTTTTTCGAGGGCGTCGGCTATGACAGGATAGCGCTGTTCATAGTGCCGACGGTCTTTCTTATCGCGATGCTCGGCTTTGAAACAATGTCGAGAACGGCAAAACTTTACGCGATACCTATGGTATTGATGCTGCTTGTATCGATAGCGGGCTCTGCAAGCGAGTTTCGCGTTTACCGTCTCTATCCGCTTTTTGGAGGAGGCGCGGGTGGGATCATCATAAAGGCGGTCGAGCGGATACCGCTGTTCTTTCCCGCGTTCATGTCCCTTTTGATAGTAGCGGACGGTGTAAACGGTATCGATCATGCAAACAGGACCGCTGCGATCTCAGCGGTGCTCGCGGCGGGAATACTGATAATCGCGCATCTTGCAATCGGGCTCGTCTACACGTACAAAGAACTTGACAGACTTTTTATGCCGCTGTTTAGGATAAACTATTTGAGCAAGTTTGAGGCTCATCTTATGCGTATGGATAAGTTCGCGCACCTTATTTGGATGAACGGAGGTATGATAAGCGCCGCGCTTTATATCTACTGCGCTTCACGCATTTTCATACGGGAATACGCTTTGCTCGATATAAGGCCGGCGATCGCGGTATCGTCGCTGCTCACGCTGATACTTTTGCTTGCGGAAACGGGCGACGGCACACAAAGCGCCTTCAAAATCTGCTCCGCGTTTATGAACAAATGGGGGTTCAGCCTCTATATTCTGCCGCCCATCCTTGTTTCGATCTTTGCACTTGCGCGGCCGAAAAGGAGAAAAATCTATGGAAAATAGACAGAAAACAGTAAGAATAATACGCATAGTATTGCTCGCGCCTGTTTTGCTCGGGATGCTGACTGTCGCGGCAGCCTGCCTAAATCCGGTAAGCGTCGATAACTGCGGTTATGTGGTCGCGATAGGAGCAGATCTCGGCAAGAGCAAGGCGTATGATATAACTCTCGAACTCCAGCGCGAAAGCGCCGGTGAAGCCACGGAAAACAGCGGGGGAGCGCTGATACTTTCCGTCGAGGCGGACGATATTTTTTCCGCGATAGACACGCTGTCGTCGGGGATCGCGTATAAACTGAACTTCACAAGAACGCATATCTTCATCTTCGGCGAGGAACTCGCCAAAAAGGGCAGAATCCCCGATTTTTTGGAGATATCGTTCGATGTTCTGCGCATACGAAAGTCCGCGCTGATGATCGTTTCAAAAGCGCCAGTGCGCGACTACATAGGCGGGCTCGTATCAAACAATAACGCCAATATCGCAAAGATGCAGGACGCGCTTATATCAAATGTTGAGCGCACGGGAGAGATCAGCGCAGTCAACATTTCGCTCTTTTACGAAGCCGTGGATGAGGGCCGTTTTGACGCGGTGATGCCGATTGGTCGTTATGACAGCGAGATAATCACAGATACAAAGCAGTACGACGCAACAAAGAAGGGCGAAAACCCGATAAAGGACGCGAAAAACGCTTCGCGCATCGGCGGTATGCAGAGTTTGACGGAGGGGAGCGCACTATTCTCGGGCGCTGCCATGGTCGGCACGCTCTCGGGATATGAAACGCAGTTTATGAACATCGTGCGCGGCGATTTTAAAGAAGGCAGCATATTCGTTGAATATGACGGTAAACACGCTTCGGTCTTCGCGATAAAAAACAAGCGAAGCATCAAAATCGTTGCAGACGGAGATAACTATGCGGCAAAGGTAATTATAAAACTAAACATCACCGTAGAGCGCGATCTCGAAGCGCAGCTCGGCAAACGCTTTTACACCGGCGCCGGGAGCGCACTTGAAAGGTTTTTCGAGCGGGAACTCAAGAGTGTGTTTATTAAATGCCGAGATCTCGGATCGGACGCGATGGGCTTTGGACGTTATGTATCTATGCTTTTTAAAAGCACAGAAGCGCTCGAAGCGTTTGATTGGAAAGAAGCCTACAAAACATTTGATGCGGATTTCACAGTTGAATTGACGCTTGACGACGGTTATCTTGCGGACGACGGGCAGTAAAGGAGAGCGCATTATGACAGTCGGTATTTTGATCGCGTTGTGTTTGGGCTATAACGCGCTGTATCTGATACATCAACTCAGGTCAAAACCGAAAAAGGGTTTGGCTGGAACGGTTATTCTGATTGTTTTACTGGCGGCGGGTACTGTTTTGTACGGCATCAGCAGATGATTCACACATATTTATGCCTCTGCGTATTATACACAAGACGGCGGCACGGGCGGCAATGCCAAACGGGGCGTCGAATGAAAAAAGGAGGCATAATATTATGTGCAACAATTGTTTCAACAACTCCGCCTGGTGGATCATCATTCTGCTCCTGCTCTCGGGCAACGGCGGTTTTGGCGGCTGCGGCTGCGACGGCGGATGCGACAACAACCTGATCTGGGTCATCATCCTTCTTATCCTCTTCGGCAACGGTGGTTTTGACGGCTGCGGCTGTGAAAGCAACTCCAACTCCTGCGGCTGCGGCTGCAACTGATCGCTAAAAGGTCAAAAAAGCGTCCGCTGAAAAGCGGGCGCTTTTGCATTTAACTCTATTTCAGTCTGACACGATGAGCGATCTTCCCGTCATCTCGTCGGGAACTGGTAGGCCCATTATTTCAAGCAGTGTCGGCGCAAGGTCTGACAGCCTTCCGCCCTCAGAAAGTGCGTGGTCATTTGCGTCCTTTGAAACGTATACGAGCGGCACGAGGTTTGAGGTGTGCGGCGTGAACGGTTCGCCGTTTTCGTCGAACATCTGCTCGCAGTTGCCGTGATCGGCGGTGATCAGGCAGCTGCCGCCGTTTTTCAGTATCGCGCAAACGAGTTTATCAACGCATTCGTCTACAGCAGCAACGGCTTTGACGGCGGCGTCCATAACGCCCGTATGTCCTACCATATCTGGATTCGCAAAATTGAGCACCATAAAATCGTACTTGCGCGATTCTATGCATTCAAGCGCCTTTTCGCACACTTCGTATGCGCTCATCTCGGGTTTCAGATCATAGGTAGCAACGTCGGGGGAGGGGATGAGTATCCTGTCCTCGCCGTCAAACACGCGCTCCACGCCGCCGTTAAAAAAGAATGTAACGTGCGCGTATTTCTCGGTCTCCGCGATGCGAAGTTGGGTCTTGCCGAGTTTTGACAAGTATTCGCCCATTGTATTTTCAAGCGAAGAGGGCGGGAAAATTATGCTCACCCTTGAGTTGAAATCGGCGGAATACTGGCTCATACAAACAAAGTGCACGGGAAAAAAGCCGTTTCTGCGCTCAAAGAAGTCAAACTCACGGTCGATGAACGCGCGCGTGATCTGTCTCGCGCGGTCGGGTCTGAAATTATAGAACAGAATGCTGTCGTTTTTTTCGACCGTCGCAACGGGCTTGCCGCCGGAAGTTATGACACTCGGCTCGATGAACTCGTCGGTTATCCAACGCGCATAGGAGTCGGAGACCGCCTGCTCGGCGCTTTCAAAGCGCAGTCCTTCGCCGTACACGAGCGCGGCGTAGGCGCGCTCCGTTCGGTCAAAAGTACTGTTGCGATCCATCGCATAGTAGCGTCCCATCACTGTCGCGATCCTGCCGCAGCCCGCAACTTGGAGTTTTTCTTCAAGCGCGCGAACAAAACCGATGCCGCTGTCAACGGCAACATCACGACCGTCGGTAAAGCAATGCACATAGACCTTGTTGAGTCCCGCTTCGGCAAAGATATCTATAAGTGCAAACAGATGCTCGATATGGCTGTGAACGCCGCCGTCGGACAAAAGACCGAACAGGTGCATAGCGGAATCGTGCGCCTTGCAGTTCTCGATCGCGCCGAGTATGGCGGGATTCGTTTTAAGCGTGCCGTTCTCGGCGGCAAGCGTGATCTTCGTAAGATCCTGGTACACGATGCGCCCTGCGCCGATATTCGTGTGCCCGACCTCGGAGTTGCCCATCTGGCCGTCGGGCAGACCGACGTCCAGACCCGAAGCGCCGATCAGCGTATGCGGGTATTTCGTTTTGAGGGCTCGGATATGCTTTATGCCCTGCGTGCGAACGGCGTTGCCGCGTTCTTCCTCGCAGTATCCGAAGCCGTCAAGTATGATGAGTGCGGTTAGTTTTTTCAAAGCATTCTCCCTTTTATGATTCTAAATCGGCTCCGGCAGGGGGTGCCGAAGCCGTAAATATCTGTTAATAACCCATCAGCCAAGCACGACCTGAGCAAAATCCTCGGCAACAAGGCTTGCGCCGCCGATGAGACCGCCGTCGATCTCGGGCATCGCCTTGAGGCTGGCGGCGTTTTTCGGGTTCATACTGCCGCCGTAGAGGATGCGGGTGTTCTGTGCAAAACCGATGCTGTAGAGTTCGGCGATGACCTTGCGGATAGCGCCGATGGTGCGGTTGGCCTCTTCGTTGGTCGCGGTTTTGCCTGTGCCGATCGCCCAGATGGGCTCGTAGGCGACGATGATGTTTGCCGCCTGCGCTTCGTCGATGCCGCTATAGAGCGCCCTTACCTGGGTGGCGAGGAATTCGTCGGTGATGCCGGCCTCGCGCTGCTCAAGCGTTTCGCCGACGCAGACGATGGGGATGATGCCGTTTTCAAGCGCGGTCTTAGTGCGCATATTCACGCTCTCGTCGGTCTCGCCGAAGTGCTGCCTGCGCTCGCTGTGCCCGATTATCGCGTATTCAACGCCGATATTCTTGAGCATATCCGCGCTGATCTCGCCCGTGAACGCGCCCTTTGCCGCCCAGTGGATATTCTGGGCGCCAAGGCGTATATTGCTTCCTTCGAGGTGCTTGTGCGCGCAGCAGAGATCAACAAACGGCGGGCATACGACCACGTCGCATTTCGCATCCTTTACAAGGGGTTTCAGCGCGTCGATGAGTTCCTTTGCTTCGTCCCTGTTCTTGTTCATCTTCCAGTTGCCGGCAACAAGAATCCTACGTTCGGGCCGATCCATAAGCGCGGCAACGCCTGGCAGGGTCTTGCCCTCGAGGAACTCAAGGCTCGCGCCGCCGCCGGTGGAGATATGGCTCATCATGTCGCCAAGACCGAACTTGTTGATAGCGGAAGCCGAATCGCCGCCGCCGATGATCGTGATGCCATCGCAGTCGGCGCAGGCGCGCGCAACCGCCTCGGTGCCCTTGCTGAAAGCGTCCATCTCAAATACGCCCATAGGTCCGTTCCATACGACGGTCTTAGCTTCGCGGATGGCGTCGCCGTAGAGTTTCGCGGTCTTTTCACCGATGTCAAGACCCTGATAGCCCGCGGGCATCGCGTCGAAAGCGACGGTCATATGTTCGGTATCGGGTGCGAACTCCTTGCCGACAACACAGTCAACGGGCAGAAGCATCTTAACGCCCTTGGCCTTCGCTTCGTCAAGGAGGTTCTTTGCGAGTTCGATGTTGTCTTCGTCAAGAAGCGAATCGCCGATCTCCTTGCCCATTGCCTTGAAGAAGGTATAACTCATTGCGCCGCCGATGAGCAGCGTATCGCATTTGTTGAGCAGGTTTTTGATAACGCCGATCTTGTCGCCGACCTTCTTGCCGCCGAGGATCGCAACGAACGGGCGTTCGGGCGCGGAGAGCGCGCCGCCCATAAAACTGAGTTCCTTGTCGATAAGGAAGCCGGATACCGCAGGCAGAAAGTGGGCAACGCCTTCGGTGGAAGCGTGAGCGCGGTGAACGGTGCCAAACGCGTCGGACACATACACATCCGCATAGGATGCCAGCGCCTTTGCGAACTCGGGATCGTTCTTTTCTTCTTCTTTATGGAAACGGAGATTCTCAAGAAGCAGAACTTCGCCCTCTTTAAGCGCGGAGGCCTTGGCTTTGGCGTCGTCGCCGATGATGTCCTTGGCAAACTTGACCTTGGTTTCGGGCATCAGCTCCGCGAGCCTTTTTGCGACGGGGGCAAGGCTCATCTCGGGAACGAATGCGCCTTTGGGGCGGCCGAGGTGGGAGCAGAGGATGGTCTTGGCACCGTTTTCAACAAGATAGCGAACGGTCGGCAGAGCGCCCTTGATACGGCTCTCGTCGGTTATATTGAGGTTTTCGTCAAGTGGAACATTGAAGTCTACGCGAACAAGAACGCGCTTTCCGCGAACGGGGATATCGTTTACAGACAGTTTGGACATAGTGCTTTGCCTCCGAGAAATATTTTGTAGCATGCGCAAAAACGCTGTTTTGCATCCAAACTTAATTATAACACTTTATTCTATAAACGGCAACAAGAATAATACAAACGTGCTAATATAAAATAACAGACCGCGCAATCGATAGAGCGCGATCTGCCAAAGTGCAAATAATTGTTTATCAGTCATCGTGTGCCTTGAAGCCTTCGCCGTATGCGGCGTCGATATTGCTTACCATAACGAAGGCCTTATCGTCCACCTCATGCGCGATGCGCTTGATCTTAAAGACCTCGGTCTTGTTGCAGGCGCACATAAGCACGTTTTTTGTGCTGCCGGTGTATGCACCCTTGCCGTCGATCATTGTAACGCCGCGTTCGATATCCTCCATAATGCGGTCGGAGATCGCACCGCCATTTGTGGTGATGATGGTGAGCAGTTTTCTCGCGTCGTTGCCGTACATTATTTTATCGATGATAAGGCTGTAGGTGATGGTCATGATAAGGCCGTAGAGCGCCGCGTCCACGGTGCCGTAAACGAAGCCGCCGAGAAGGATGATTATGCCGTCCACCGCGAGCGAGATGATGCCGATGGAGAGCTGAGGATTCTTCTTGCGAACTGCGAGGATAACGAAGTCCGAACCGCCGGTGGAGGAATCGCGCATATACACGAGCGCAAGGCCTGCGCCCGCAAGAATACCGCCGAAGATAGCCGCGAGCATGGGGCTTCCGGTGTACTCCCAGGGGATGAGGGGGATGAGCAAGTCGGTGATGAGCGCCGAGAGCAGCATCGTCTTCGCGGAGCGGAAGAAGAAACTCAGACCGAGCGCCTTGAAGCAGAATATGATGATCGGAACGTTGATGATGAGCGTTGCAAGACCGATCGGGAAGCCGTCGGTGAAGCCGAACATACCCCTGGTAAGGTGGTTTATGAGCATGGCGAGACCGGACACGCCGCCGGGCGCGAAGTTGGATGATTTGGCAAAATTGATCATGCCGAAGGCATAGAGCAAACTGCCGACGATGTCATAAGCGACGTCGATTGCCAAAGTTTTGGGTTCGAGCTTTAGGTTGAGTTTTTTGAACATAGCGATGCTCCTTGGAGTGTTGTCTTTTGCGTGGGAAGCGCCCTGTATCGCCATAAAAAGCCAAAGAAAAAAGCCCGAATGTGTATGACACAGGCTTTTTGGGCGCTCCACGCAACTGCGAGCGCAATTTTACCACTAATCATAACGGTTTTCAACCCCCAAACTGAAATATATTTGCGCTTTTTCGACAGGAAGCCGCACTTATTGACATTCGCGCGATTTAGGGTAAAATAATGATAGTACAAAAGCCGCCTTAAAGCAGAAAAACAGGCGGGGAAAAGGACAGATAACTATGAAGATACTCGTTGCGCTCCCGACCGAAAAAAGGCATAAGGAACTTCTTGAAACCGCCTGCCCGAGCGGCGAATTCATATACGCCGAGGGCGACTATTCTTTGGAGAATATCGAGGGCGCGGAAGTCGTCATCGGAAATCTGCCGCCCGACAGGTTTTCGGAATGCAAAAAACTACGCTTCGTTCAGCTCGGTATGGCTGGCTCTGATAACTACAAGGGCCGGGTGCCGGAGGGCGTGCTTCTTGCAAACGCGAGCGGAGCGTTCGGACTTGCGATAAGCGAGCATATGCTCGGCAATATGCTGATGCTGATGAAAAAACTGCATCTGTACCGCGATAACCAAAACGAGTCGATCTGGCACGATGAGGGCAGCGTAATGAGCATCGATAGCGCGCGCGTGCTCGTCGTGGGCCTCGGCGATATCGGCGGCGAATTTGCGAAAAAGTGCAAAGCGCTTGGCGCGTACACGATCGGCATCCGCCGAACGCTTCACGATAAGCCCGATTATATCGATGAACTTCATACGCTCGATATGCTCGATGCGCTTCTTCCCACGGCGGACGTGGTTGCGCTTTCGCTGCCGCAGTCGAAGGAGAGCACGGGGCTTATGAATGAAGCCCGCCTTCGCGCGATGAAAACGGGCGCGATACTTTTGAACGTCGGCAGGGGAAGCGCGATAGATACGGACGCGCTCGTGAAGGTGCTTGATGAGGGGCATATCATGGCGGGCGTGGACGTTACCGATCCGGAGCCGCTTCCAGCGGAGCATCCGCTTTGGAAATGCAAAAACTGCCTCGTTACGCCCCATATCTCGGGCTTCTATCATCTCAAGCAAACGCACGACCGCATAATCGCGATCGCCGCGAGGAATCTGAACGCGCTTGTGAGCGGCGGAGGGATAGGCAATCTTGTGGATGATAAAACTGGCTATCGTGCAAGGGAAAACAGGCTGTGAGGGATCTGCGCCAAAGGAGATCCGATGATAAATATTCTGCTTGAAGGCTATGACATAGATGCGCATAGGCTATATGAGGAACTGAGAGAATACATCAAGCCCGACCATAGGGTCGTAGTTGTTGCGCTGTCCTTTAGGGACAATCGGGTTAAGGGACTTTCGGATTGGAACGCTTTATATAAAAAAGGCTGCGGTATGTATTACGACGGTATCGTCGGCGGCTTCACGGCATACGGGGTAAGTGAAGAGAATATCTGCTTTATAAACTACTTTACAGACACCGAGAAAAACACCGTCGATAAGATAAAAAACGCGGATATAGTCTATTTTCTCGGCGGCTTGCCCGACCGAATGACGGACAGGATAAAGCGGCTCAAACTATACGATGTTTTGATGCGGCATAATGGAATAGTCATGGGCTACAGCGCGGGTGCGGTCACCCAATTTAAAGAATACCATCTTTCGCCCGATGATGATTACAAAGACTTCGCGTATTATGAAGGGCTTCCGTATTTGAGCGACTTTTATCTGGAAGTCCACTATAAAGGAACTCCCGTGCAGGATGAATCGATACGGCGCGTGCTTGCCGAGCGCGGAAAACCTGTGTACGCAACGGCCGAGCGGGCGGGTGCGGTTATCGTGGACAACGGACGGCTGAAACTTATCGGCTACGTTAAAGTGTTTGGCAACAGAACACGCAAGGCTTGCGCAAAGCCGAATCCGACAAAAAACGCTTTTTAAGATGTTGACATGACCGAAAAAAAGTGATAAACTATTAATGTATATTGGCATTGACGGAGAAAAAGAGCCCGTTCTTCCAAAGAGAGAGCCGCAGAGCTGGGAGCGGTTTGTGGAGCGTGTTCATAAAGTTCCCTCCCGAGCCGTCTCGGTGAAGCCGTTTTCGGTGGTAGTTGAGACCGGGTAAGCCCGTTACAGCATTCGAGGCGTTTTCCGTGTTCGGAGAACGCGAATTTGGGTGGTACCACGAGACAGGCGCGCTCGTCCCTTAGGGATGCGGCGCCTATATTTTTTTGAAGGAGAACTGCAATGCTTGAGGAACTGAAAAAGATCCGTGAAGAAGCGCTGAAAAAACTCGAGACCGTGGAGAGCGAAGAAGACCTCTCCGAACTCAACGTGTCCGTTCTCGGACGAAACGGCGCGCTGACGAACATACTTCGCGCGATGAGCAAACTCGCACCCGACGAGAGGGCGGCGCTCGGAAAGGCGGCAAACGAAGTCAAACAGAGTTTGTCGGCCGTTTTTGACGAAGCCAAGACCAGCCTCGAAGAAAAGAGCGAGGAGCAAAAGATAAAAGCCGAGACCCTCGACGTTACGCTCCCCGGAGTTATCGAGATCCCTGCGGGCAGGCTAAACCCCCTGACCATTGTTTACAGGCAGATACGCGACGCGCTGATCGGGCTCGGTTTCACCACGTTCGAGGGCCCGGAGATTGAGTATGACGACTATAACTTTACAAAACTCAACCTGCCGCTCAACCACCCCGCAAGGGATATGCAGGATACATTCTATGTGAACGATAGGGTGCTTCTGCGTACACACACCTCGCCCTGCGAGGCGCGCGCGCTGATGACGCTCAAGCCGCCGTTCCGTGTGGTCATACCCGGAAGATGCTTCCGCGTAGACGAGCCGGACGCGAGCCACAGCCCCATATTTATGCAGATGGAAGGCCTTGTTGTAGACAAAAACCTGACTTTTGCTGATCTTAAAGGCACGATAGACACATTTGTTAAGGCGGTGTTCGGAGAGAACGTCAAATCAAGGCTTCGCCCGAGTTATTTCCCGTTCACGGAGCCTTCCGCCGAGGTGGATATAAGCTGTACGATCTGCGGAGGCAAGGGCTGCTCGTCCTGCAAGGGCACGGGCTGGATGGAGATAATGGGCTGCGGCATGACAAACCCGCACGAGATCGAAAATTGCGGTCTCGATCCAAAGGAGTGGAAGGCGTTCGCGTTCGGCGTGGGCGTTGACAGGGTAGCCTGCCTCAAATACGGCATCAGCGATATTCGCCTGATCTACGAGGGCGACGCGCGCTTCCTGCGCCAACTGTAGTTTTCAGCAATTTTGAATAGGAGATAAATATGAAACTGCCTCTTAAATGGTTAAAAGACTATGTGGATTTCAATATTTCAAACAAAGAGTTTGCAACGCGGATGCTTCTTCGCGGCTTTGAGGTCGCGGATATCATCCCCGAGGTAAAAGCGAGCGGCGTTTATGTCTGCACGATCGACTCCATTTCTCAGCACCCGGACGCCGAGAGGTTGAGCGTTTGCTCCGTCGATATCGGGCGCAGAGACGAAAACGGCGAAAAACAGCCGATAACCATCGTTACCAACGCCAAAAACATTTATGAGGGCTGTCAAGTCCCCGTAGCGCTCGACGGCGCTGTGCTTGCGGACGGTATGCTCATCAAGCCCACCAAGATGCGAGGCGTACTAAGCGAGGGTATGTTCTGCGGCGGCGCCGAGATAGGCATAGGCGATGTCGAATATGAGGGCGCGGGCGGCGACAGCGTGCTCATCCTTGAAGAAAAACACACAAACGGCGAGCCGATCGAAACGGCGCTCGGTCTTGACGATGTGATATTCGATATCGAACTTACGCCCAATCGCACCGACTGCCAAAGCATCATCGGCATCTGCCGCGAGGCGGCGAGCGCGCTCGGCCAAACCTTGAAGGAGCCGGAAATCAAGTCGATAACAGGCGAGGGCGACGCGTCCGACTATGCAAAGGTAACGGTCGAAAACCCGAAACTTTGCCCGCGCTATCTCGCGCGCGTGGTAACCGATCTCAAGATCGAGCCGTCCCCCAAATGGATGCAGCTAAGGCTCAAACTCGCGGGTATCCGTCCGATCAACAATATCGTCGATATAACCAACTTCGTGCTGCTTGAATACGGTCATCCGATGCACGCGTTCGATCTTGCCTGCATCAAGGACGGACATATCGTTGTTCGCAACGCGAAGGAAAACGAGATCGTTACGACCCTCGACGGCAAGGAGCGCGAGATGAGCCCCGATATGCTCTTGATCGCGGACCCCGAAAAGGGCGTGGGCGTGGCGGGCGTTATGGGCGGCCTCAATTCCGAGATAACCGAAAACACCAAGGTAACGCTGTTTGAAAGCGCTGTATTCCTGCCCGAGAACATCAGGCATACCACGCGCAAACTGCATCATTCCACCGACTCTTCGGCGCGCTTCACAAAGGGCGTTGAGGCTGTCAACGCCCAAAAGGCGATCGACCGCGCGATCGAACTTGTAGAAATGCTCGGCGCGGGTAAGGTCGTCGGCGGGCTTATAGATGTGTGCGAGCGTCAGCCCGAAGCAAGGACGGCATCGGCAAATATCGAACGCGTGAACGCGATACTCAACACCGCTTTTACTGGCGAAGATATGTGCGCGCTCCTCGCGTCAATCAATATCCCGTCGCGCGTTGACGGAGGCGAACTCGTGATCGATGTGCCGCACTATCGCACCGACATCGAATCGGGACTTGAGACCGACGCTGATATCGCCGAGGAGATCGGCAGGCTGTACGGCTACGATAACATCGCGCCTACGCTTATGAACGGCGAGACATTCCATGGAAAACTCGGCGCGAGTTTCGCGTTTGACGACCGCATCAAGGATCAACTCGTCGCTATGGGCTTTATGGAACTTTACAACTATAATTTCACCTCGCCGCAGGAGTACGATCAACTGTTGATCCCGATCGGAGATGAGAAGCGTCGGACCGTCCGCATCCGCAACCCGTTCGGAGAGGATCAGAGCCTTATGCGCACAACGCTGATCGGCGGGCTTCTTCGCACGGCAAGGACCAATCTGAACAAAAAGTCGGGGCATACCAGATTCTTCGAGATCGGCAACGTGCATTTCGACAACGATCCGGACCTGCCGGAAGAAAGGCGCAGGATCGGACTCGTTATGTTTGCATCGAGCGACGATTTCTACATTATGAAAGGCGTTGTCGAGCAACTCTTCAAGTTCGTGGGCGCAGAGGGCCTGCGCTTTGAGCGAGGGGGCGGGGAATACCTGCATCCCGGTCAGAAGGCGCTGATTCTTATCGACGGCGAATCCGTGGGCGAGATGGGCGCGGTGCATCCGAAGGTCAAACGCGCATTTGATATCTCCGCGCCCTGCTTTATAGCGGAGATCGACTTCAACAAATTTTTCGCGCATATCAAGACTGACAGAAAGTTCAAACCCCTGCCGAAATTCCCGACCGTTCCGAGGGATCTTGCGCTCGTCATAGACGAAAACACCGAGGCGCAGAGCGTTATCGATGTCATCGCCGCCACAAAGACCGACGCGCTCATCGAGGGCGTGCGCGTGTTTGACGTGTTCTATCCGAACGTGCCGGGTGAAAAGGGCATACCCGAGGGCAAAAAGAGTATGGCGGTACGCTTTGAACTCCGAAGCGACGAGCATACGCTCAATGATGAGGAGATCAACCGCTCGGTAAACGCGATACTCAAAGCGCTCAAATACAAACTCGACGCGGTCCTGCGCTCATAATATGTTCAACATAGTTCTTGTTGAGCCGCAGATACCGCAGAATACGGGCAATATTTCGAGAACCTGCGCGGTAACAGGGTGCTCATTGCATCTTGTGCGTCCGCTCGGCTTTGCTATCGACGATAAAAAGATGAAACGCGCGGGTCTCGATTATTGGGATAAACTCGACATCCACTACTACGACAGTTTTGAGGAAGTCGAAAAAAAGCACCCGTGTGCGCGCTTCTTCCTGTTTTCCACTCACGCCGAGCGCAGTTATGCGGACGTCGATTTTCGCGAGGGCGATTTTCTTGTGTTCGGCAAGGAGACCGCCGGGCTCGGCGAAGCCCTGCTGGCCCGACGAAAGAACGATACCGTCCGCATCCCGATGCGCAGTACGCTTCGCTCGCTCAACCTGTCAAATTCCGTTGCGATAGTGGTATACGAGGGCTTCCGGCAGAATGGTTTTATAGGGCTTGAATAAATACAATATGGAGAAGTCTGTTATGGCATCCAGAACTCTTGAACTTTTGACAGAAAACGGCATAATCGCTATCTCACGCGGGAACTACGGTGAAGACCTTATTTCATCTGTCGCTGCACTTCGCCGCGGAGGCGTGTGCGCCGTTGAGGTTACGTTTGAGCAGCAGCGCGACGGCAGCGCGACGGCAAGCGCGATAACCGAACTCAGATCGCGCTTTGGTGATTCTATGGCCGTCGGCGCGGGTACGGTTATGACGCTCGACCAGCTTAGACTTGCTTTCGAGGCGGGTGCTGAGTACATCGTTTCGCCGAACACCGATGAGGCGATAATAAGCGAAACAAAATGTCTCGGGCTCGTTTCCGTTCCGGGCGCGATGACCCCGACGGAGATCGCGAAGGCGTTTAACCGCGGCGGCGACATTATCAAGATATTTCCGGCTGGTGCGCTCGGTGTAGAGTACTTTTCAGCCGTCGCAGCGCCGCTTTCCAATATCAGGTGCGCGGCGGTCGGAGGCATCACGCTCGACAATATCTGCGAGTTCAAACGCGCGGGAGCATGCGCGTTCGGGATCAGTTCATCCCTTTTTAATAAAAAATTGATACGTGATAAGGATTTTGAAAGAATAGAGGAGATCGCCGCACGATTCGTATCGGCGGCCGGTGAGGCCTAATGCCGTCAAACACAGACAATATACACGAAAACCACAGAGCGCGCGTAAGAACGGCGTACATAGAGCGGGGCGAGCTCAAGGGTATGCACGAGCATGAGATACTCGAACTCTTGCTTTTCTATGCTATAAAGCGGCGCGATGTCAATCCGCTCGCGCATAGGCTCATCGACCGCTTCGGCTCGCTCAAGGGCGTGCTCGGCGCAAGCGTCAATGAACTATGCGCTGCGGGACTGTCGGAGAATACGGCGGTACTTTTGAAACTGACAGGTGACATCGGCAAGGAACTCGACCGCAAACAGGCGTCCACGACCACGATCAGCAATACGAATGACGCGATGAACGCTTGCCACAGGCTGCTTTTCAGAGAAAGGAACGAGGTGTTCGCCTTATTCTGTCTGGACGCGAAAAAACGTGTGATAAAAGTGTTTACTCAATCAAGCGGTATGCCCGGCAGGGTGAACGCGCTTCCCAAATGGATCGTAGACTGCGCCATCTCATCCGCCGCGACGGCGGTGCTGCTCGCGCACAATCATCCGTCAGGCGAGATAACACCCTCAGCGCGCGACCTCGAAACGACGGCGATGATCGAGCGGCTTCTTGATTCGCTCGGCATAGCGATGTTCGATCACATCATTGTGTCGGCCGAAAGGAGTTATTCTATGAAGCGCGACTATGTGCTTGACGCTTGCGCAGAAGCGGACGGAGCCGAACAGGAAGAAAGCGGCGTTGCGGGCTGATTACCTGGGGATAAAAAATATGAAAAAGACTTTACTTCGTACATTTGCAAAAACAACACTCATACTTTTGGCGCTAGTGCTCGGAACTGCGGCGCTTTTATCCTGCTCGAGAGAAAAAGGGCGGGAACTCGACTCCGTTGATGCTGTATACAGTTATTTTGAAGAGAATGCCGAAAGCCTTGCAGCACTCGAAAGCGTCGACGGCGATACGCTGAAAAGCGTAATGGGCATCGATATGTCCAAGATCGGATCGTTCCGTTTCGGCGTCGCTGCGGACAAAACGCTCGCCGACGAACTCGCCGTATTTGAACTTAACGACGCTTCATACGAAGAAGAACTCGTGCGCCTGCTTGAAGCATGGCTTGCCCGCGCCGCGCGAAGCGCAAGGGATTACAGCCCCGCGCAGTACGCGATAATACTCAAAGCAAAGGTTGTTGCAAAATACGGCTATGTTTTCTACGCCGTTTGTTCCGATACGGATACTTTGACGGAAAAGGCGCTTGTTTCCTTGGAAAAATGATCGCTTTTTTCATATCAGACAAAAGAATCCGCCGTGCGTTAAAACTATTTATAAAAATCTCGAAATTGAGTATTCAAAATCAATACCCACTGTGTTATAATAAAAGTTGTGCACGGTGTACAGCCGCACGGATATTCAGTTAAAATCAATATGCAGGAGGCAATTTATGAAGAATGTAAGAGTGGCAATTTGGGGCTTTGGCGCAATGGGTTCCGGTATTGCAAAGGTACTGCTCGGCAAAAAGGGCGTTGACATCGTCGGCGTATGCGACATCCATCCCGCCCGTATCGGCAAGAGTATCTACGATATCCTCGGCGTTGAGCAGAACGGTCGTGAAGATGTGTTCATCACACCGCAGATCGAGCAGGTCGTCTGCGACGCAAACTGCGATATCTGCGTTATCGCGACCGACTCGTTCACACGTAAAGCGTTCGATAAGATCAAGTACGTTATCTCCCAGAAGGTAAACGTTATCTCCACCGCCGAAGAGATGAGTTATCCCAAGGCGCAGGAGCCCGAACTTGCCGCCGAAATGGACAGGCTCGCCAAGGAAAAGGGCGTTTCCATCCTCGGCACCGGCATCAACCCCGGTCTTATGATGGACCTTCTCGCGATCTGCCTCAGCGGCTGTATGACCGATGTTGAGTCCGTAACCTGCCGCAGGGTCAACAGTCTCTCTCCGTTCGGCCCCGCCGTTATGGAAGAGCAGGGCGTAGGGCTTCCCGTTGCAACCTTCAACAAGGGTGTTGAAGACGGCACACTCGCGGGGCATGTGGGCTTTGCCGAATCCGTCGGTATGATCGCCGAAGCGCTCGGTTGGAAGGTCGAAAAGTTTGAGCAGCAGATGAGTCCCATCGTAACCAATGTTGACAGAAAGAGTCCCTACGGCTTCGCGAAAGCCGGAGACGTTGCAGGCGTGAATATGACGGGCCAGGGCTATGTCGACGGCAAGGTCAAGATAGATATGTATCATCCCCAGCAGATCGAGCCCGAGATGGAAGGCACACATACCGGCGACTATATCGAACTCAAGGGCACTCCCGAAGTCAATATGAGCATCCGCCCGGAGGTCGACGGCGGCATCGGCACGATCGCGATGGTCGTAAATATGATACCCCACGTCATCAACGCCCGTCCCGGTCTAAAAACGATGCTTGACCTGCCCGTACCGCGTGCGATTATGGGCGATTTCCGCGACTATATCGAAGAATAATATCGCTTTTTGCGGCAGGGCAAAACGCCTTGCCGCAAGTTGATATTCACAGCATTTCAATTTCATTATCTTTAGGAGGATAATATGGCTAAAAAAGGCGATTGGGTACAGGTTCACAATATCGTGCTCCGTCCCGAGGAACGCTCTAACGCACTGCCTGAGGACACCCAAAAACATCCGCTCGAAATGTGGGTAAAGGGCTGGCTGCAAAATGACGCCGAAATCGGTGAAGAGGTAGAGATAATCACACGCACGGGCAGGCACACAACAGGCACGCTCGTTAAGGAAGCCCCGTATTTTGAACACAATTTCGGCGTGCTTGTGCCGGAAGTGCTCAAGATCGGCGATATGGTACGCGAGATAACCTTCGGAGGTAACAAATAATGGATAACAGTTATTCGGCCATTATGTCAAGGAAAAATGAAATAATCCGCAACTCCGTCGGTATGGATTACACCAAGTTCGAGCGTCCCGGCATCGGATTCGACTACGAAGCGATGATGGCTGCAACAGGCTATACCCTCGAGGAACTTCGGCGCGTTCAGTCGCTGTTCTCCGTTGGCAACACGCCGCTGATCGAACTCAAAAACCTTACGGCGCTCGCAAGAAATTGCGCCAAACCCGGCAAAGGCGCCCGCATATTCATCAAGGACGAAGCAGCCAATCCCAGCGGCAGTTTTAAAGCGCGCAGAAGCTGCACCAGCGTTTACCAGGCCAAAAAGCAGGGCTATAAGGGCGTTGTTACCGCAACGAGCGGCAACTACGGCGCGGCGGTCGCGTGCCACGCGGCAATGGCGGGGCTTAAATGCATCGTAGTTCAGGAATGCTACGACAGCCGCGGCGTTGGTCAGCCAGAGATAATCGAAAAGGCCCGCAAATGCGAAGCCCTCGGCGCAGAGGTCGTCCAGCTCACCGTAGGACCCGAACTCTTCAGCACCGTTCTTCGCCTTATCGAGGAAACAGGATACTTCAACGCTTCGCTCTACACTCCCTTCGGCATCGCCGGCGTGGAAACGCTCGGCTATGAGATCGCGCAGCAGTTTCGCACCAAGATCGGCAGGGATCCCGACGTTGTCGTCTGCACCAACGCGGGCGGCGGGAACCTGACGGGCACCGCGCGCGGTCTGCGCAAGGCGGATTGCGCAGCCAAGGTGATCGGCGCGAGCGTCAATCTGACGGGTCTTCATATGGCTAGCGACGATCAGTTCAACAAAAAGAGTTTCACCACGGGTCATACAGGTTTCGGCGTACCGTTCAGCGTAAACCCAGACAGGAGCGACGTTCCAAGGAGCGCGGCGCGTCCGCTTCGCTATATGGACAGATACGTTACCGTTACTCAGGGCAGCGTGTTCTTCATCACCGAAGCGCTCGCATCCCTCGAAGGTCTTGAAAAAGGCCCCGCAGGAAACACCGCTCTTGCCGCCGCTTTCCGCATCGCTCAGGATATGGACGAGGATCAGTGCATCGTAGTTCAGGAAACCGAATACACCGGCGCGGGCAAGCACATCAACCCGCAGCTCTCCTTCGCGCGCAAGAACGGCATCGACATACATTTCGGTGATCCGAAGGACGAAGTGCCCGGCAAATCTATAATCCTGCCCGCGCATCCGTCCCTCATACAGGTCGCCGATGTGGATCTCGATCACGTTCGCCGCTCGAACATCAAGACGCAGGTCGGCGCGCATAAGGACGAACTCACCGATGACGATATCAAGTACCTTATGGAAGAGACCAACTCCACCGAAGAGTTCGTTCGTGGCGTTGTTGCTTCTCTGTAATACGGCAAAAACAAAAAAGAGGATAATACTATGAAAAGAAACGATGATTACAAAGAGCGCAGAGCCCACCTCGCCGATATGACCGATGAGCAGCTCGAGCAAAGGTTCTGGGAACTCGCCAACAAACTCGTCGACCCGCTGCTTCAAATGGGTTATGAGTACACCTCGCCCGCGGTAGAGCGTTCCGTTCTTCTCAGGATGGGCTTTTCGTCCATCGAGGCAAAGGCGATCGTCGAAGGATGCATCAAGCACGATATCATATCCCACGGCGCGGGCAATGTTGTTTACAAACTTGCCAAGAGCGAAGGGATGGAACTGCGTGCCGCAGGCGTCAGCCTTGTCGATGGCAAGATGTGGGACAAGGCCGAAAGCCTTTTCAAAGGAGGTAATCTGTAATGAGCGAATATAGACTCGATCCGAATAAACCGATTGATGTTGCCGAGATACTGAAGGATCTCGAATCCTACCGTCCCCGCCGCAGGGGTTGGACTTGGCGCAAGCCCGTCAAGGATCTGCATATGGGTCCATTTGAGTACCACGACTGCACCGAGCCTCTCAAATCGAGCGTTCCGCTTCCGCCGGCACATTATTTTGAAAATATCGATCCCCAGCCCGGTCCCGTCATCACGACGGAGATCGCATCCGGCCGCTTTGAGGACGATATCCGCCGTATGCGTATGGCTGCGCACCACGGTGCCGATCACATAATGGTCATCCGCACCGCGGGTCAGAGCCACTTCGACGGTCTCATCGAGGGCACCCCGCAGGGTATGGGCGGCGTACCGATCACGCGCAAGCAGGTCCGCGCTCAGCGCAAGGCGCTCGATATGATCGAAGATGAGGTCGGCAGACCTATCAACTACCACAGCTATGTTTCCGGCGTTGCGGGCCCAGATATCGCGGTCATGTTCGCGGAAGAGGGCGTGAACGGCGTTCACCAGGATCCGCAGTACAATGTTATCTACAGAAACATCAATATGATCCGCTCCTTCGTAGACGCCTGCGAGAGCAAAAAACTCATTGCTTGGGCGGGTATGGCGCAGATCGACGGCGCGCACAACGCAAACGCGACCGCGCGTGAAGCGTGGAAGGTTATGCCCGAACTTATGGTTCAGCACGGCATCAACGCTATCTTCTCCGCAAGGGTCGGCGTTGATAAGAAAAAGATCTGTCTTTCGACCGTTCCGCCGACGGCGACTCCCGCACCCTGCGTGTATATGGATCTTCCGTACGCCGTCGCGCTTCGCGATCTCTTCCACGAGTACCGTATGCGCGCACAGATGAACACCAAATACATTATGTCCTCAACGCGCGAAGCGACCGTTACCCACGTTCTCAATATGGTGATCTCCAAACTCACCCGCGCCGATATCCAGTCCACGATCACTCCTGACGAGGGCAGAAACGTTCCGTGGCATATCTACAACATCGAGGCCTGCGACACCGCAAAGCAGACGCTCGTCGGTCTTGACGGCCTTATGGAGATGGTCGAACTCAAAAAGGACGGCGTTTTGAGAGAAAAGGCCCGCGAACTCAAAGAGCGCGCCATAATGTTTATGGAAGAGATGATCGAACTCGGCGGCTACTTCAACGCGGTACAGGAAGGTATGTTTGTTGACAGCGGCATCTACCCCGAGCGCAACGGCGACGGCATCGCAAGAAAGATCGACGGCGGCATCGGCGCAGGCACGATCTTCAAACGCGCGGAGGACTATATGGCTCCCGTTACGGCGCATTACGGCTACAACAACGTTGCTCAGTACGGCGAGCAATATAAGGACGATCCGGCTTCGCTGATCGGCGGCTGTACGCTCGAGTGTCCCGAAAAGATCGTCTACATCGACGAACTCGACGAAGAGGACAACGTAAACGTCCGTATGGGCAACGTCAAGGAGTTCACCCCCGGCAGCAAGCAGCTTCGCCCCGAAATGGAGTGGCTCGCGGACGGCACGGTTATGCTCACGATGTTCTTCCCGGCGCCCAAGCAGATCGCCGAGGCTGCCGCGCTCGAATGTGCGCATAAGATGAATCTTACCGAGTGCGAGGTCATCAGCAAAGAAATTATGCATCCGCAGGACGGCACGAGGATCGAACTCAAGGGCAAGGTGCCTTTCTCAATCGATGTAGACAAACTCGTCATCCCCAAGGAGCCCGACGTGCTTTCGGACGATGTTATCCGCAAGGATATCGAACGCCGCCCGATGCGCATCGTCGCCGCGACCGTCGGCGAGGATGAGCATTCCGTCGGTCTGCGCGAGATCATCGACATCAAGCACGGCGGTATCGAGAAATACGGTATGGAGGTGTTCTATCTCGGAACTTCCTGCCCGCCCGAGAAACTCGTAAACGCCGCGGTCGAACTCAACGCCGACGCAATAATGGCTTCCACCATCATCAGCCACGACGACATCCACTACAAGAACATCGCCAAGATCGACCAGATCGCAAAGGAGATGGGTATCCGCGACAGGATAATCTTCGTTGCGGGCGGCACGCAGGTGACCCCCGAACTCGCGCGCAAAGCGGGCGCGGACGAGGGCTTTGGTCGCGGCAGCCGCGGTGTTCATAACGCCACCTTCCTCATCAAGCGCAGGTGGGCGATGGAAGAGGCCGAAAAGGCAAAGAACGATAAATAATAATCGACTGTTGCCGCTTTTTGTGGAAAGGCGACTGCGGTAAGCAACTCGCCTTTCCCTGCTTTAACGATCGAAAGGGTATTATGTTCATAGATATTCTTGTTGCCGAGATCGGCTCAACGACCACGCTTGTAAACGCGTTTTCCGGTATAAACACCGATCAGCCGCGATTTTTGGGTCAGGGTCAGGCGCCGACGAGCGTACTCGAGGGCGACGTAAGGATCGGACTTTCAAACGCTGTAGCCGATCTTGCCAAAAACCTAAACGCCGATATGATCGAATATGGCGAGATGTTCGCGACCTCAAGCGCGGCGGGCGGTTTGCGTATGACGGTGCATGGGCTCGTTTACGATATGACCGTAAAGGCGGCCAAGGCCGCGGCGCTCGGCGCGGGCGCGATAATCAAGCACGCGACGGCGGGCAAACTTTCGGAGTTTGATATCGAGGACATAAAGGACATCGATCCGAATCTTATCCTGCTTGCTGGCGGTACCGATTACGGTGAGAGGGAGACCGCCGCGTTCAACGCAAAGGCCATCGCCGAATCGGGTCTTAAGATACCCGTCATCTACGGCGGCAATATTCAGAACCACCGCCTCGTTGAAAAAATCTTAACCGACGCGGATATCCCGTTTTATATTACGGAAAATGTGTACCCCAAACTCGACCTGCTCAATATCGAGCCCGCAAGGCGCATAATCCATCAGGTGTTTGAGGAGCATATCATAAAGGCGGCGGGCATGGAGCATATCCGCGATATGGTTACGGGAAACATCATCCCTACGCCGGGCGCCGTTATGGAGGCGAGCCAACTGCTGCAATCAGCGATAGGCGACATTGCCGTCATCGACATCGGTGGTGCGACGACGGACGTGCATTCTGTTACAAAGGGTTCGGACGAGATCGCCGTTATGATGACAACGCCCGAGCCCTTCGCAAAGCGAACCGTCGAGGGAGATCTCGGACTTTATATTAACGCGAAAAACCTTATAAATATGATTGGCGAGGAGCAGCTTGCAAAAGAACTCGACCTCGATATGAAAAGCGTTGTCGCCAACTATAAGCCGATCCCCGATACGCCGGAGCAGTTCAAACTGACAGAGCGGCTCTGCCTCGAAGCGGGTCTGACCGCGCTTGAAAGGCACGCGGGCGCGTTCCGCTATATCTATACACCGCAGGGCAGACAGACCATCGCCGAGGGCAAGGATCTTTCGATAATCAAATGGCTTGTAAGCACGGGCGGCGCACTCACAAGACTGCCGAACCACGAACAGATCGCAAGGCACATCTCCGACTGCAATAACGCCGCGACGATGCTCTTCCCGCGGCCGGGCAGGGTAAAACTCCTTTTCGACAATCACTATATCATGGCTTCGCTCGGCGTGCTTTCAAAGCGGTATAAAGACGCCGCGCTGAACCTTATGAAACAGAGCCTGGGAATATAATGAGGTGCAGAATGTATCCAAAACTTATTGTAGATCTTGATAAACTCAAACACAATCTCGATTGGCTCACTCAAAGATGCCACGAGAAAAACATCCGTGTCGCCGTCGTTACAAAGGTAGTATGCGCCGATAAAAAAATATGCGCGCTGATCGACGTGAGCGAGGCGGACTTCTTTGCGGACTCCCGCATCCAAAACCTTGCTTCCATCGATTCGGATAAGCCCAAACAACTTCTCAGGATAACCATGCAGAGCGAGGTCGAGGAGGTCGTAAAATACGCCAATATCTCTATGCAGAGCGAACTCGAAACTATCCGCCTGCTCGGCAGCGCCGCAAAAAAACTCAACAAAAGGCACGGCGTTATACTGATGATCGATATGGGCGATCTCAGGGAGGGCATCTTCTTCAAGGACGAGGCGGCGATCTATTCCGCAGCGGAGGCGATCATCGCCGAGGACAACCTCGATTTTGTCGGCGTCGGCGTAAACCTCACCTGCTACGGCGGCATAATCCCTGATGAGATCAACGTCGGCGGACTTGTTGAGTTCGCAAAAAAACTTCGACTTAAATACGGCGTCGAACTGCCGATCGTTTCGGGCGGCAACTCATCTATGATGACGATGCTCGAAAACGATGCCATACCTTTGGGCATCACTCAACTTCGCCTCGGCGAAAGTTTTGTGCTTGGCAACAATACCGAAACGGGCGAGCCGATGAAACAGCTCAACACCGATTGCTTTGTGTTGGAAGCGGAACTGGTCGAACTCAAACATAAGCCCAGCAAACCAATAGGAACAAGCGGGCTTAACGCGTTCGGCGAGCGCGTCAGTTTTGAGGATCGGGGCGAGATGATCCGCGGCATCCTTGCGATCGGCAGGCAGGACGTGAATCCGGATGGGCTTTTGCCGGTGGATAAACGCGTAGAGATACTCGGCGCTTCAAGCGATCATCTGATCGTAAATCTGACCGACTGCCCCGAGTACAGGGTCGGAGACACGCTGAAGTTCATTCCGGATTACGGCGCGCTGCTTAAACTTTGCACCGCCGAAAGGTATGTTAAGCGTGAGTATGTCGGCGGGGAGGAAAACTGATGGGCTATATCAAAATCAACGATGTTCTCAAACGGCGCGGCAAAGAGGGCACGACCCTTTTTGCAGGCGCGCTCAACGGGCCGAGGATAAAAGTGCTCGTCGGCTCCTGCAAGCATTGCCTCAAACTGCGCGATAATGTTTATGCGGCGGCGGCCGCGCTCGGTATAGACGAAAGCGAGATAGAGGTGGTGGACGATCTTCAAAAGCTGATCCGTTACGGCGTAATGGCCACTCCTTCGCTTATAGTGGACGGGAAACTCGTCAGCACGGGTAAGGTTTTAACAAGCGAGCAGATCCAAAAACTGCTTACAAAATAACAAATCGGGCGCTCCGCCGTGGGGCGCCGTTTCTTTTGACGGCGGCAAAAGTTGATTATTTGCCGGCAGATATGCTATAATGCTATCTGGCATTTGCCAAAAAACAATAAGAGGATAATTTATGAGAACTGAAAATAACAGATCATTATTCAGAGCGGCGGCGGCCGTGCTCGCGCTTGTTATGGCGCTGACCTTTGGCGCGTGTAAAAAGAATAGCGAGACCGATAACGCAAATGTAAACGATAATACATCGATAGTTGCCAAGATCGGGGACGAAAGCATCAATATGGCGCTGTATAAAGCGGCGTTCGATTCATACGCGGAATACTGGACGCAGCTCGGTTTTGACCCCTTTACTTCAAAAGCCGACCTTGAAAATCTTCAGGACGTCGTGCTTGAAGGCCTGCTCGGCGATATCGCCGTCCTCTATCACGCCAAAAAGGACGGAATGACCCTGACGGAAGAAGAACATAAGGCGGTCGAGGCGGAGTTTGACGAGGCTTACGCTCAACTCGAAAGCGACTATATGACGCTCGCGGAGGAAGCGCAAAAAAACGATCCTTCGCTTACGGTCGAACAGCACTACGCCAAACTCATAGGCGAACTTTCCGCATACTATACCGGCAGGGTGATGAGCGTTGACGAATATAAGGCCGAGTATCTGAAGGAACTCATAAACGAGGTCATTATCGAAAAATACAAGGGAAAGGTCGTTTCGGAGTTCAAAGTATCCGAAGAAGACGTTGTTGAATGGTACATAAAACAGGTCGAGGTCGATAAGGAACTGTACTCAAATACCCCCGAACAGTTCAAAGAGGATACCGATTTTTACGAGGTCTACCGCGGTCTTAGGTCGGACGCGTATCCGACAACATACGCGCCGGAAGGCTACGCGAGGCTTATGGATATAGTCGTGCTTCCCGAGGGCACTTTGAGCGAAGAGTATTCCGAAAAACTTGCCGAACTCACAAAGATCGGCGATGAATGCGCTGCGCTGCTTTTCAACGACGCGATAAACGGAAACAACGACAACAAGGCAAAGATCGACGACCTGCTCGTTAAGTATCGCGCTGTCGAAAAGGAGGTAGACGCTCTTTACGAAGAGTTCATCGCTTCCGCAAAAACAAAGATAGATGCCGCGTATGCAGAACTTGAATTGGGAACGCCCTTTGCCGAGGTTATGCTCAAATACACCGAAAATACCTATGTGATAGGCGAGGGCGACTATCTGGGAAGTACCGCCTTCCGAACCGTCGGACAGTTGATCGCGCCCGAGATCGATTGCGGCACCTCTGATTGGTCAAAGACCGTTAAAGAGATTTTTTCTATGACGCCTGAGGGCAAGTATTCAAACGTCTTTACAGACGATGACGGAAGCCTGCACATAATCTACAATTGCGGCAAGGTGCAGTCGGGCCAGATCGATATCGAGTCGGTACGCAGCGATATCGAATATGTCCTCAAAAACGAAAACGGCACGAAGGACTGGGATGAACTGGTCAAGGCGTGGATCGCGGATTCCGCTATGGAAGTCAACAGGGAGAGCATCCGCGCCGTAGGCGTCGACAGACTCAAAACAAACTAAAAGGAGATAACTATGCGACTTGACAAATACCTTAAGGTGTCGCGCCTTATAAAGCGGCGCACCGTCGCAAACGAGGCCTGCTCGATGGGCAGGGTCAGCGTAAACGATAAGGTCGCAAAACCCGCGACAGATGTAAAGGTCGGCGATGTGATCTCGGTCAGGTACGGCTCTAAACTTTTGACCGCGGAGATACTCGTTGTTAAAGAAACCGTGCGCAAGGAAGAAGCGGATCTTATGTACCGCATCATCTCCGATACGCTGAATGATAAGAACTCGGACGAGGAATGATGAATACCACCCAAAAAACCTGCGCCGTGCTGCTTTGCGCGGGCGCGTCAACGCGGATGGGCTTCAATAAGATGACCCTTAGGTTTTGCGGCAAGACCCCTTTGATGCTCTCGCTTGAAGCGTTTGACGGGCTTGTTGACGAAGCGGTCGTTGCGGTGTCCGAGGATACTTACGATATGGCGAACGAGGCGGCAAAGAGCGCGGGATTTCCCGTACGCATCGTCCTTGGCGGCGAGCGGCGGCAGGATTCCGTCTATAACGCGATCACTGCTACCGAGGCCACAATCGTGGCGATCCACGATTGTGCGCGCTGCTTGGTTACAAGGGAAGTGGTCGCCGCAAGCATCGCTTCGGCGATAGAAAACGGCTGCGGTGTCGCTTCCGTCGGGGTTTACGATACCGTGCGCGACGTTTCGGGCGAAGCTGTCGACCGATCGCGTCTTGTTGCCGCGCAGACTCCGCAGAGTTTTGACAGAGCCGCTCTGATCGATGCGTACACCAAGACGGAATGCTCAAAACTGTTTACTGATGACGCGGCTGTCTACGCTCAAGCGGGCAATAAACTGTTTTACTCAAATGGCGACAGGATGAATATGAAACTGACCACGCCAGACGATATTGCCGTTTTTGAGGCGCTGATCGAAAAACGCAGCGAGGCAAGCAAGGAGAAAACTATGCGCGTTGGATTCGGAGAGGATACCCACAGGCTGAAAGAGGGCAGAAAACTGATACTCGGCGGCGTAGATGTGCCTTTTGAGTTCGGACTCGACGGACATTCGGATGCGGACGTGCTGACTCACGCCGCGATCGACGCCGCTTTGGGTGCCGCCGCGCTTGGCGACATCGGTATGCACTTTCCCGATACCGACGGCGCGTATAAGGACATAAACAGCCTTATTCTTGCTTCGCGCGCGGCGAAAGCGATCAAAGCGCGCGGTTGTCGCATCGTCAATATCGACGCGACGCTCGTCGCACAGAGGCCGAAACTCGCCGCATACCGCGATGAGATGCGCCGAAATCTCGCCGAGGCTTTCGGTATGGATGTAGACGCGGTGAGCGTAAAGTTCACCACCCCCGAGTATACGGGTCCGGAAGGCAGGGGGGAGAGTATGACCGCCCGCGCTGTTGCGCTGATAGAACAACACTAACAAACAGCCCGTCATACAGACGGGCTGCTTAAATATTCGACGTTATTCGTTTTTGCCGTTCAAACTCTGCGGGTCGATCATATTATGCTTGTTAAAACCATTCCCAAATCGCATGCGGCTGTTTCCACTCTTGAATCGGGGCGGCTTCTTCTCGTCCTTTACTGGGGCGGAGTTTGTGCCGTTTGAGCCTTCGCCCTCGGTTTCGCACGCGGCAGCGCCGCTTTCCGCTTCTTGAAGAACTTCGGCGTTATCGGCAGTAGACGCTTCACGCTTTTCACCGCTCTTTGCCTGCTTGCAGCGGCATTTGTCGCACGCGCCGCAGTCGGCGTCATCGGCACAGCCAAAGAGTTCGCGGAACGGATAACTGCGCACGTCGAACGTTCCGTCAGCAAGCGCCACCTTGAGTTTCGTGGTTTCGGTGATGACGTTGTTCTCTATGACCACGCCAAGCCCGTCGGGCGTCATAAACTCGGTGCCGACATTGGGCATAATCTTCTGCATATACTCATAACTATTCTGTTCATATCTTAGACAGCACATAAGTTTCCCGCAAATGCCGGATATTTTGAGCGGATTAAGCGAAAGATTCTGCGTTTTTGCCATCTTTATTGAAACGGGTGTGAACTCGGTCAAAAAACTGTTGCAGCAGATCGGTCTTCCGCAGAAGCCGAGCCCGCCGCATTTCTTCGCCTCGTCGCGGTCGCCGATCTGCCGAAGATCGATGCGCGTTTTGAATATCGCCGTAAGATCCTTCAGCAGTTCGCGGAAGTCCACGCGATTGTCTGCGGTGAAATAGAACGTCAGTTTTGAGCCGTTGTACGCATATTCCGCGCTGACGAGTTTCATCTCGAGTTTGCGGTCGTTGATGCGCTGCTGACACGCCGCCATAGCGTCGCCCTCTTTGGAACGGTAATATTCCATCTGCTCATAGTCCTGCTGCTCCGCTTTGCGGATGACGGGCTTGAGCGCGGCGGTAAGTTTTTCGTCGCTCATCTCCTCGGGTGCGGCAACGGCTTCACCGAGCATATTGCCGTGCGAAGTATCGACTATTAATCCGTCGCCCTTGTTGATATCAAAATCAAGCGCGTCGAAAAAGTAGGTGCGGGTGCTGTTTCTGAATCTGACTTTAACAACTCTGTGCATTTTTATACCTGCTCCAAAAAGGAGCCCTTTCGTAATTATCGTGATGCCGTTTCTCGTACGGCAATTGCGATCTCTATAAGCATTTTATCGAGTATCTGCTGCGGCCTTGCGGCGGGAGTAAGGCGTTTCTGCGCAAGCGAAAGTGCGTCGATCACGCCCGTTATCGCATTGAGTGGGATGCCACCCGCAATGCGATGCAGTTCTGTGGAATAATCCTGATTACATAGGTCTTTGTCGGCATTTCCGACCGCCTTTATCGCGATGATATCGTGGCAAACGGAGAGCATAAAATGTATGCTGTCGAGCGCGGAGTTTCGGCTCTCGCAGAGTTCCTTTGTGGAAGAAAAATCAAGCCCTCCGCCGAGCGCGGTCAGTACGGTCTTGATGGCGCATATACGCTGCTTGCTGATCGCTTCGTCGGTCATCAGCGCTACGGCGACGCTCGCTTCGCCCGCGGACTTATATGCGCATTCCTCCGCGGTACGCTCGTCCCCTCCGAGCGCGATGAGCCGCGCTTTTATATCGTCAATGCTCATTTGCCCAAGCCTTATTATATTCAGCCTCGAACGGATCGTCGGGAGCATTCTGAGTTCGTCGCCGGTCAAAAAGAAGTATGTCCCCGCGGGGGGCTCCTCGAGCATCTTGAGCATCGCGTTATTGGCGTTGTCGTTCAAAAGATGCGCGTTCTCGATAACGATGGCGCGATTGTCGCCCGAATAGGTGCGCGTTTGAAGTTCGCGGCGTATTGACCTTATGTCGTCGACCTTTGCGCCGCCGTCCAGCCGAAAATAATCTGGGGAGAGGATGAGCTTATCGACGGCTTCATAACCGAAAAGCAGCAGCGAGGCGCACTCCTCAGCAAGCGAAACGCTTGCGCTCTTGGCGCCGGTTATCAAATAACCGTGCATCGAACGGCCGGTCAATATCGACTCCTTCAGTTTTTCGGCAATACGCTCGTTCATAGGTTTTATTATGAGTTCATTATCGATTCAAGCCCGGTCAAAAACTCGCTGTCCGGCGCGAACAAGACCCTTGTGAGCCCCGTTTCATCCTTGAAGTAAAGCGAATATGCCTTGGCTTGTTTAGTGCAGGAAAGGTCGATGGTACGCAATACTTCGCCTGCGGGCGAAGCGCCGCCGGGCGCGGTGAGCGCAACGATATCGGACCTGTCGACCGTCAACAGCACGCTGCCCTTTGCGCTGACGATGCGCTCGAACACGACTGTGCCGACTGGGTAGGGATAGTCCTCGTGAAGCATCATCTCGTCAAAACGCGGGTCATAGACGGGCTCGGGCTCATTGAAAAACACCGTGTATCGATAGCCGACAAGGCGCAAACGGTAGATGAGGTACAGCGCGATAAGAGCGAGCGCGATAAAGATATAGCGCGGAAGTTTGCTGCCGAGGTTGTTTTCAAGAACGAAAACGACAGCGCCTGTCGCGAAGAATGCAACTATCAGACCGATAAGCAGAATAAGATCGGATCTCGACGAGCCGTGGGAGCGGTCAACGCTTTGCTGATACATTTTAACTCCTTATCTAATCAGTTGTTCGGTCTATAACCGTCCTTAAGACTGACGGTGCGGTTGAATACGGGCTTGCCGGGCGCGGTGTCCGGGTCTGCGCAGAAATAGCCTATGCGCATAAACTGGAAGCGCGAGCCGATCCCGGGGGACGCGATATAGGGCTCAACAAAGCCCTGCATTATGCGGACGGAATCGGGGTTTAGCTTTTCGATAAAGTCGTCCGCGGAAACGTTCTCCTCCGTCATAAGCAGATCATACAGCCTGAACTCTGCGGGAACGGCGTCCTTGACGGGAACCCAATGTATCGTACCCTTGACCTTGCGTTCGCACTCGCCCGAAAAACTCTCGGGATCGTAGGTGCAGTAGACCGTCTTCACTTCGCCGCTTTCGTCAAGTTCGTAGGAGTTGCACTTGATTATGTACGAGCCCTTCAAACGCACTTCGCCGTCGGGTTTCAGGCGGAAGAACTTTTTGGGCGGGTCGATCATAAAGTCCTCGCGCTCGATATAGATCTCTTTCGAGAAACGCACGGTGTGGGTAAGCCCGTATTTTTCATCGCCTTCTTCGGCGATCGGCAGGTTGTCGATCTTAACATCAACGAACTTGTCCTCAGGGAAGTTCTCGATAACGACTTTGATCGGGTCTATGACCGCCATAACTCGGTCGGCGTGCGCGTTAAGATCCTCGCGAACGCAGTGTTCGAGCATCGCAAAATCCACAACTGAATCAGCCTTGGCAACGCCGGCGCGGTTGAGAAAATCCTTGATCGCTTCGGGCGTGTAGCCGCGGCGGCGCATCGCGCAGAGCGTTGGCATACGCGGGTCGTCCCAACCCGAAACGTAGCCGCCCTTGACCAGTTGGAGCAGGAAACGCTTGCTCATAATGGTATTTGTGATATTTAGGCGCGCAAACTCAATCTGGCGGGGTTTGGGGTCGAACCCGCAGTTGTCGATGACCCAGTTGTAAAGCGGGCGATGCGCCTCGTATTCAAGCGAACAGAGCGAATGCGTTACGCCCTCGATCGCGTCCTGTATAGGGTGCGCGAAATCGTACATCGGATAGATGCACCATTTGTCGCCGGTGTGGTGATGATTGCGGTGCAGTATGCGATAGAGCGCTGGGTCGCGCATATTGATGTTAGGCGAAGACATATCTATCTTTGCGCGAAGCGTGCGGCTTCCGTCCTCAAACTCGCCGTTTTTCATACGCTCGAAAAGGTCGAGGTTTTCCTCAACGCTCCTGTCGCGGTAGGGGCTGTTGACGCCGGGTTCGGTCAGCGTGCCGCGGTATTCGCGGATCTGGTCCTTGTCAAGGTCGCATACATAGGCCTTGCCGTCCTTGATGAGTTTGACTGCCATCTCGTAGCAGGTATCGAAATAATCGCTTCCGTAGCAGAGTTTATCCCATTTGAAGCCAAGCCAAAGTATATCCTCTTTTATCGCCTCGACATACTCAACGTCCTCTTTGGTGGGATTGGTATCGTCAAAGCGCAGATTGCAGGTGCCGCCGAAGCGTTCCGCGGTCGAAAAATCTATGAACAAAGCCTTCGCGTGGCCGATATGCGGATAGCCGTTGGGCTCGGGCGGGAACCTCGTTTTCACAACGGGGTTCTTCTTTACGTCCTCAACTATGAACTCCTCTATAAAATTGCGTGGCTCAAACTCTTTTTCCATTGTTTTGTGAGTTCCTTTCGATATAATAAACTATCTTTTATTATGCCATATTCGAGGTGTGATTGTCAAGCAAAATGCGCATATAAAGAGGTTTTTGAGCAATACGCTCAAAAACCCAGGTCATTGTAAAAAATGCGATTTTGCTTATAAACTTATTTGAAATACAGCGAAGCCGCTTCGTAGAACTCCTTGTCGACCTCTTTGCGTACGGTAACGGCTTTGTCAAGATCGGCGGCAACGATCATATTGCCGGATTGACCGACCATATTTCCGTATTCGCGGTTGACGACAAGTTCGCCAGCCTTGATGCCGAGGCGCGTGCCGAGAACGCGGTCAAAAGCGCAGGGCGCGCCGCCGCGCTGAACGTGGCCGAGCACGACGGGACGGCACTCAAAGTACTGCGCGTCGGAGCCGAGAAGGGGATCGGAACGCATCGTGTTCTCGATCATATCGGAGAGGTTCTTCGCAAGGTTCTTGTGTATGAGAAGTTTGTTGCCAAACGCGTCCGTACCGAGGTCGATCTCCTCGCTGCCGAGCAGTTCAAAGCCCTCCGCAACAACGATAATCGTGTAATGTTCGCCGCGAAGATACCTTCTGCGAACGAGGGAGATTATCTCGTCGTAGGTTTTGGGGAACTCGGGTATCAGCACGAGATGCGCGTTCGCGGCAAGTCCGGCCTGAAGCGCGATCCAACCCGTATGCCTGCCCATACATTCAACAACGATACAGCGCGAATGCGCCTTCGCGGTGGTCTGAAGGCGGTCGATCGCCTCCATCGCGATATTGGACGCGGTCTCGAAGCCGAACGTGTAGTCGGTGCAGCTGAGGTCGTTGTCGATCGTCTTGGGGACGCCGATAACGTTGATGCCGAGTTTTCTGAGTTTGTTGGCAACGCCGAGGGTATCATCGCCGCCGATAGCCACAACGCCTTCAAGATCGAGGGCCTTCATTACCTCGATGATGGTCTGCGGGCCGTCGGAATCCGCAAGCACGTTCGTTCTGGAACTGCCGATGATAGTGCCGCCGAGGGTCTGTATGCCGTCAACTTCATTGAGCGTCAGCCAGTGGCCTTTTGCCGTGAGCGCACCGCGCCAACCGTTGTGGAAACCGAACACTTCGATGCCCGCTTCCGCACATTTTTCAACAACGCCTCTGATAACGGCGTTGAGACCGGGGCAGTCGCCGCCTCCGGTAAGGATGCCTATTTTACGCATAATAGTATTCTCCTTATTAGGTTTACTTGTTTTCTTTTTATTGCCCATATTATTTATCGGTACATAAGCCGTTATTCTATCAATCCGCGCTCTTTGAGCACAGCCATAACCCTGTCCGAAATGGTCTCGATTGCAAGCATTTTACCGTTTTCGGTGCACTTTATAATCACGGTATCGTCGAACCTTCCGGCGAGTTCAGAGTATTTTTCGCTCGCACGCTGCTGGATGGATCTGTCCGCTTCGTAAACGTCCTTGCCGCTTCCGATATAGTCGCGAAAACCCTTCTTTTCAACGTTCGCCTTTGCGCATTCCGTTTCAACATCAAAAAAGAAATTGAGATCGGGGCGGGGAAGACCGAGTACGCCGTATTCAAGTTCCAATACATAGTCAACAACATCTGGTTTGCCGATATCACCGTCGCGTATGCTCTGGTAAACGGCATTGCTCAAAACATATCTGTTTATCAAAAGAAAATCGGTATCGCCGTCGCGATAGTCCTTAAAGTCCATATACCTGTCGAGCGCAAACCAAAGCGCCATACTCTTTTGGTCAACGTCGGTCGCTTTTACTCCGTCCGCTCCCGAAAGAAATCTGCCTATCTGCTTGCCGAAGTATGAACCATAGACAGGAAAAGCGCGGCGCGCGACGCTGTATCCGAGTTCCTCAAGTCTGGAAGCAAGTCGCTCGAATTGGACGGTCTTGCCGCTCCCGTCAATACCTTCGATAGTGATTATCCGTGTTTTCATCTGACCATCCTTGTTGTTGATTTTGAATATAAAGTATACCGCAGTCGGTGCTAAAAATCAAGCGTTTTTTTCAACTGGCCAATATCCGCCGCGTCGAGCAGGGCGCGGATGCGCGTTCCAGAATCGAGATGTTCCTCTTCAAGAAGCATACCACGTTCGCGAATGAACGATACCGCCTCATATTGGGCATATGGAACGATTATGTCGATCTCCTCACGCGCTGAGTTCAAAAGCGATTCTATGCGTGTCAGCAGTTCATCAACGCCGGTTCCCTCGCGCGCGCTGACGGAGATGCGCCTTTCATCGTCCGGCGGGGATGAGGCTTGCTCGCGGTCGACCTTGTTGAATACCTGGAGCGTCGGGATGTCCGCAGCACGGAGCGTTGAAAGCACCTCGTCAACGACACGCATCTGCGTATCGTGATACGGGCTCGAACTGTCGATGATATGCAGGATAAGATCCGCGTTTGCGATCTCCTCAAGCGTTGAATGGAACGCCTTTACAAGGTCGTGCGGAAGTTTGTTGATGAAGCCGACCGTATCGGAGATGAGCGCCTCCGTGCCGCCGGGAAGCGTTATCTGGCGGACGACGGGGTCGAGGGTTGCAAATAGCATATCCTCTGCAAGCACGTCGCTTGAAGTCAAACGGTTGAGAAGCGTGGATTTGCCGGCGTTCGTATAGCCGACGAGCGCAACGAGCGGTATCCTGTTTGCCTTTCTGTTGATTCGCCGAAGATCGCGCTGTTTTTCAACCTCTGCAAGTTCCTGCTCAAGTTCGTAGATGCGCCGCCTTATGCGCCTGCGGTCGATCTCGAGTTTCTTTTCGCCTGGGCCCCTTGTGCCGATACCGCCGCCGAGCCTTGAAAGCACTTGACCCTGCCCGAGCAGGCGGGGCAGACGGTAGCGCATCTGCGCGAGTTCGACCTGCAGTTTGCCCTCGCGGCTCGTCGCACGCGCTGCGAAGATGTCGAGTATCAGCGTGGTTCTGTCGATGACCCTTGCACCGAGTATCTCCTCGAGCGAACGAAGTTGGATCGCGGAGAGTTCGTCGTCGAAGATGAACAGATCCGCCTCAAGTTCGCTCCGCATCAGCGCAAGTTCATCGGCTTTGCCGCTTCCGATGTATGTGGCGTTGTCGATGGCACGCTTTCTTGTATGCACGGCGTTCACAACGACTGCGCCGGCGGTCTTTGCGAGTTCGGCAAGCTCCTCGAGCGTGTCATAGCCCTCGCTGTTTTCCATCCCCACGAGTATCGCACGTTCGGACTCTTCGTTTTTAACGGGCTTTGTTATGCTTCTCAGCCTGTCGTCGGCAGCGAATATCTCCGAAACGAGAGCGCGCTGGGGCAGTTTGTATGGACGAAGAGGACCGTAAACAAGCGCAGCGTATGTGCCCGCCTCTTCGTTGTACTCGCCGAGGTACGCCGCGTACATATCGGCAGCCCTGCCGTCCGAAACGCCGAGCGCCGCCATAGCGTCGAGTTTTGACGAACGAAGCGTGCCGAGATCGACGCCTGACAGCCTGCCGCTGCCGTTCGGATGCGTGTGGATGCATCTGACGCCGCAAAGCCTGTCCTCGTTGCGAACAAGGCGCATATTCGGCATACTGACCGTGGAACTGTCGCCGACGGATACGTCGACTATCGAGCCGTCGCGTGAGATATACACGGATATCTCCTTGCCGATGATGCCCGTGCATTCGCAAAGCGCGTCGATGAGTTCCTTTGAGGCAAACTCGCTCGCTTCGTTTTTTATCGAATAGATGGCGGCGATCTTATCTATCACCGTATTTTTGATCCCCACAAGGTTTCCGTTGACTTTTTTTGCCATAATATGCTCCAAAGCGGATTATTCTTTTCGATCGGGCTTTGCCGATCGTCCTATGCATAATTATATAGTAAAAGCGTTTGATTTTCAATAATTAAGGCGACTTTCATCTCCTTTTTGTGTTGTATAACGCTTTCGGATTTGTTATAATATTAACTTGAACGATATCTGGCGTCATCGCCTCTTGAAAGGAATATCTATGAAAAAAACAATTGCCGTCATCGTTTTGATATTGATGCTCGTTAACTTGACGGGCTGTATCTTGCCGTTCAGATCCCACAAGAACGATCACACAGAGTCGCCGACCAAGGCGCCGACAGGCGAACAAACGCTCGCGCCTACAGCGCCCCCTGCACCTGATGCGACGCCCACGCCCGTGCCGCCGAAAATCGACGCGGATCTGGCGTTTGACGAACTTGCCAATGAACTGTTCGTTTCTATGCTGACGGAGAACGGTCTGTTATATCATCAGTATGTTGCAGATCCGGGATCGTTCGGTATAGACGAGAGCGACGTTGAACGCGGCTGGGGCTCCCTTTCATATGAAGGGCATCTTGAAAGTCTTAAAGAACTCGAAGACCTAAAATCAAGGCTTCTTGCGATCGACGCATCTAAACTGACGGGCGGCAATGTAGCTGCATACAAATTGCTTCTGTTCTTGTCCGAAAGAAGCGCATCGCTTGCGGATTATTACTATTATTCCGAGCCGCTCAAGCCCTTCAACGGCGATCATACCGCGATACCGCTGATGCTCGTTCTTTACGAGATCGCGAACGAAGAGGATGCACTCAATTACCTGCTTCTGCTTGAAAGCACCGATGATTATCTTGCCGACATCGAAAAGTTCGAGATCGAAAAGGCGGATAGGGGTCTTTTTATGACCGAGAACGCGCTAAATCAGGTGCTTGAATCCTGCAGGTCGTTTGCGAGCACGGGAAGCAGCTGCTTCCTGATCGATTACTTTGACGATGCGCTTGACAAGATCGATATAGCGGCCGATAAAAAGGCGGAGCTTTCTCAAAAAAGCAAAGACTGTGTACTCAACGATATCCTGCCCGCGTATACCCATCTCGCTGAAACGCTCGAGTCCCTGCGCTCAAAAACTTCGCCGTTTGTCGGCGCGAAGCAGCGCGGAAGTGAAGCGCTCGACTACTTTGTAAACAGGATCAAGGCCGATGCCGCCGTTGATGAAACGCCGGAGCAGATGGCGGAAGTTCTCAACAGCACGATAGAAGAACTCACAATGGCTATGATGATGCTTGTTGTGACCGATCCGGATGCGATAACGGGGCTGTACGATGTCAAGTTCACATCTGGCGATCCCAATAAGGACAATGCGTATCTTTGCGAGATCATAAAGGATATCTACCCGTCGATACCCGACCAAACGATCAGTTTTGTCGATATACCGAACGCGATAGCCGGGGATTTCAGCCCTGCGGCATATCTGCTCTCGGCCTATGATAATCCCAAGCGCAACATCGTGCTTTTCAATCCCACCGCCGATCAAAGCGACCTGCTTTTCACCCTTGCGCACGAATGCTTCCCGGGGCATCTGTACCAGACCCAGTACTTTAGAGCGAGCGAGACCATACCAAAGATCCAGCAGATAAGCGCGCCGTCGGGTTATAGCGAGGGCTGGGCTGTGTTCTCGGAACTTATGGTCGCCGAGCGTGCGGAAAAATACAATGCAAATGCCGCGCTTCTGAGCCAATATAACGGTATCATCTACAATAAACTAATACCTTGCTACATCAGCCTCAAGGTCAACACCGAGGGTTGGACAAAGGATAACATAAGCAATTATCTTGCGAATTACGGCCTTGATGTCGAAGCGTTAATCGATATACTTTATGAGTACGCGGTGGATGTACCGACATATTTCTTCGACTATGCGATGGGCTTTGTAAACACCTATCGCGTATACAAGAAGGCTGCCCCCGAAACGGACGCGGAGTATCTTGAGTTCATCACAAAGTATCTGGAACTCGGTCCCTGCAATTTTGAAGTGCTGTTTGAGGCGTTCGGAGTAGCCGATTGATAATTCAATAAAAATCACGAACAAAAACAATGCGCCCTTGTTGCTCAGCGGGGCGCATTGTGCTATAATATACTTACGATCAAAAGGCGGTCAAACTATGCTCAAAAAAAACAACGACAGATCAAAAACCAAGGTGAAGCGCGGCGCTTCCGCATACGATACGGCGCTCGTGTTTCTTACGCCCAAGGCAAGGAGCGTGCGCGAGGTCGAAAACAGGCTCGACGAATGTGATCATTCCGAGATCGAGATAATCGAAACAGTCGAAAGGCTGACGCGCGCAGGCCTTGTCAATGACGAAAAATACGCCCACGATTTTGTTGAGTCAAGGCTAAATACCAAACCCGTCAGCCGAAGAAAACTCATGGAACAACTGGAAGGGCATTTTATCCCTAAAAGCGCGATAGACGAAGCGCTTGAAACGATTACTGACGAGATCGAACTCGCAAACGCGCGCAAGGTCGGCGAAAAATACTTCAGACAGTTCGCTTCGCTCGAACTTGACGAGCGATTGAGAAGAGTAGGGCTTCGTTTGATGAGCCGCGCCTACGGGTATGACGACATCAAAACGGTGCTCGCGGAACTTGCCGAATCGGGCGACAGTTTTTCGGATACTGCGGACGGAGGCTGTTTTGATGAGGATGATGACTGATCTCAAAGTCGAACATATAAATACCGTCGATTCCACGAACGCGGAACTTAAGCGCAGGCTTCTTAGCGGCGCAGTTTCGGGGGTTTGTGCTTTAAGAGCGGACACGCAGACCGCCGGCAGGGGCAGACGCGGCAGGGTGTGGCTGAATACCGACGGCGCGCTGATGATGAGCGTATGCTTGCCGCTTGACGGCTTTTCTGAGCGTGAGACTATGCTTCTTTCGCTGACCGCCGCTTATGCCGTCAAAACGGCGATAGCGCCTTATTTTGACTGTGCGGCGATAAAATGGCCGAACGACGTAGTTGTCGAGCGCGGCGGCGAGATAAAAAAACTCTGCGGCATATTGACCGAGATAGTTTCCGCGCCTTGTGGAACGCGCTATGCGGTCGTGGGTATGGGCGTCAACTCGAACTGCGACAGCGTGCCCGAAGGGTTGATGCAGCCAGCGACATCGATCAAAGCGGAATCCGGTAAAAATGTCGATATTGAAGCGCTTGCCAAAAATGTTTTCGGACTGCTCATTTACTATGTAAACAAACTCCTGTCCGATACGGACTCGGTTTTTGCCGAAATAAAAAAACATATCATCACGCTTGGAAGGCCTGTGAGAGCGGTATGCTCAAACGGTGACGAGATATGCGGAAAGGCCGCCGAAATAACTCTTGACGGGCGGCTTGTTTTGGAAACGAAGAGAGGCAGCATAATACTTGACGCCGCAGACGTTTCCATAAGAACGATAACGGATTAAATTATGTTGGAGGTACAACAGATGCTCATACTCAAAAACGGAAATGTGCTCCCCGTGAGGGGGAAGAAGTTCAAAGGCGATATCGCCGTAGACGGCGGCAAGATCGTCGCGCTTGGCAAGGAACTTGAAAAGAAATACAAAAAGGCCGAGGTCATCGACGTATCCGGTATGACCGTAACGCCGGGCATCATCGACGCACATTGCCACGTCGGTATGTGGGAGGACGGAATGGGCTCCGAGGGCAGCGACGGCAACGATCCGTACAGCCCCATAACGCCCGAATTGCGCTCGATCGACGGAATCAACCCGCATGATCGCTGCTTCCGCGAAGCCTGTGATAACGGCGTTACGACGGTCGTTACAGGCCCGGGCAGCGCAAACGTTATCGGCGGGCAGTTCGTTGCGCTCAAAACGCTCAAAGGCGATATCGACGATATGATCCTCAAGTTCCCGCTTGCGATGAAAGCCGCTATGGGCGAAAATCCGAAGCGCGTTTTCAGCGGGCATAAAACTTTTTACACAAGGATGGCGGTTGCCGCCCAACTCCGAAAGGCGCTTTCCGATGCCGTGGATTACGATAAAAAGATCAAGGCGGCGGGGGATGATGAATCAAAACTTCCGAAGAAGGATCATTCCCTTGAAGCGCTGCTGCCCGTCATTAGGCGCGAACTTCCGCTGAAGATCCACGCACATCGCAGCGACGATATTATGACCGCGATCAGGATCGCACGCGAGTTCAATATCAGGTTCACGCTCGACCATTGTACAGAGGGCTATATGTTTGCCGCCGATCTCAAAAAATATCTTGATGAACTCGGTGCAGGCATAATCATCGGGCCGCATCTCAGCAATCGCAGCAAGATCGAACTCCGAAACAACAGCTTTGAAGCACCTTGCATCCTCAAAGCAAACGGTGTCAAATTCGCCATTATGACCGACCATCCCGTGATCCCCGTGCAGTACCTGCCGGTATGCGCGGCGCTTGCCGTGCGCGAGGGTCTTGATGAGATCACCGCGCTTGAAGCGATAACAATAAACGCGGCGGAGATCGTCGGGATCGGCGATCGCGTCGGCTCTATCGAGGTGGGGAAGGACGCGGATATCGCGGTATTCTCCGCACACCCGTTCGACTATCGCGCAAAGTGTATGCTCACATTGATAAACGGAAAGATAGAACACAATACCCTTTGATATGATGGACGGTCTCTCTGCCGCAGATAAAAAAACTGCGATTAGGCGTTATATCCGCTCGCTGCGCCGCGAATTGACAGAGGCTGAAATACGTGCCGCTTCCACATCCGCGGCGATGCGCATTGCTTATGTTCCCGAATTTTCAAAAGCGGAACTCTTGCTTTCGTATAAACCTTCAAAGAACGAGATCGATCCTTACGAGATCGACCTTATCGCGCATAGGGAGGGCAAGCGCGTTGCTTATCCGCTCTGCATAGAGGACGGCGGATTAAGGCTTTTCGTTCCCAAAACTCCAGATGCGTTCACCGTAGGCAAATACGGCATTTTAGAGCCGGATATATCGATGTCGGACGAGGTGTTTCCAGAGGAACTCGACCTCGTCATAGCACCGGGGATCGCATTTGACAACACCTGCGCGCGTCTTGGACAGGGCGGAGGATACTACGACAGGCTGCTGAAAAAAACACGCGCCTATACAGTCGGCATCGGGTATGATTTCCAGATCATGGCCGATATTCCGATAGATGCATATGACAGAGCGCTCGATTGCGTGATAACGCCATCGATGCTGTATTTTGCAAAATACGCCCAAACCGAATGAAAACAAAAAATATTTCGACAAAAAGGCGCTTTGGGTCTTGAAAGTAAAGCCTGTCGGTGGTAATATTATAATGACACGATACGGAGAGTACTCGACATTGAGGATAATCGCGGGAACAGCGCGCGGGCGTACAATAGAATCACCTAAGGGCCGCGACACAAGGCCCACACTCGACCGTGTACGCGAGGCGATCTTCGGCGCGATCCAGTTCGACGTGGAAAATGCTTGCGTACTTGATCTGTTCGCAGGGAGTGGAGCCCTCGGGCTCGAAGCCCTTTCTAGGGGCGCGCGCTGCGCCGTGTTTTGCGACAGTTCCAAGGATGCGTGCCTCACTGTTGAAAAAAACCTTAAAGAACTTGAACTTTACGGCAGATCGCTTGTGGTTTGCGCTGATGCGCTTATGACGCTTGAAAGGTTCGCAAACGAAAAACGCGAGTTTTCGCTCGTGTTCCTCGATCCACCGTATGCGTCCGATCTATACAAAAGCGCGATAGAAAAACTGGTTCTTCTCGGCTTGTTGGCGGACGGATGCATCCTGATCCTCGAACACGACAAACGCCGCGAGCCGGATATAGCGATTCAAGGTCTTGAAAAACTAAGGCAGCACCGATACGGCGACGTTGCCGTTACAAAGTACATCTATTCATCCGAAAAGGCCGATGCTTCATCGACCCAGACGGAAGCGGAGGCTTGATGAGCATTGCGGTTTTCGCGGGCACTTTTGACCCGTTCACATCCGGTCATCTGGATATCGCGCTTCGCGCAAGCTCGATGTTCGATAAACTCTATATCGCCGTCGGGCGCAACCCCGACAAGGGGCAAACAAGGTTCACCCTTGACGAAAGGCTCGAACTGATAAATGACGCGGTTGGATGTAACGACAACATCATCGTTTCATCTTTCGACGGGCTTTTGGTCGAATATTGCCGCTCGGTCGGCGCAAATGTGATCGTGAGAAGCATCAGAAGCGGCGGAGACGTAGATTACGAGCGACAGCTCGAATGCGTCAATCGCGGCATCGACGGCGGTATCGAGACTGTATTCCTGCTCGCAAGGCCGGAACTTGCGTATCTCAGTTCAACACTTGTCCGAAATATGCTGGATCTTGGCGTCTGCATCAAAAACGCCGTGCCGGATCCCGAACATATAATTTTTGCAAACAAACTCAACGGAGGGAAATAATATGGAACAAATGCAAAATGCCGAACTCATCATTATCGATGCTCTCGACAGGGTTATGGATGCTATCGACAGCAGTCCAATCCCGCGTTTCAGGACGGACGACAGGCTCCGCATCGTGAATTCGGATCAGATAGCCGAGATGCTCTCGGATATTAGAAACCAACTTCCGGGTGATATACGCAAAGCAAACTCATTGATTATGCGCGCGGATACCGTTATTCAAGAAGCCGTTGAGTATGCCGATCGTATCACAAAGGAAGCGCAGAGCGACTCCGAAGCGCTTGCGGACAAGGCTCAGCGCGAGGCAAAGACCACGGTCAACGAAGCAAGGGCATATTACAACGAGCAGGTGGCAAGCGGCGACGATTATCTCTCAAATAAGACCATTGAGGGTGATAAGTACCTTGCAGACAAGATAGGCGAGGGCGACGCATACTATGCCGATGCGACCGCAAGGGCAAGGCGCGATGCCGAGCAGATAATCAAAGAAGCAAATATCCAGCGCGAAGAACTGATAAGCGACAACAGCATCACCATCGAAGCGCAGAAGCGCGCGGAAGAGCTTCGCAACAAGACCGTTCAGCGCTCGAACGAAGTGTACAACAACGCAAAGCGCAGCGCGGATGATGTGTTCGCGACCCTGCTTCACCATCTTGAGGACTACTATGCCGCAATCGAGCAGGACAGGAACGCGCTCGATATCCGCGCTTCAAAGACCGAAGCAAAAGCAAAGGTAGAACAGCCCTTTGAACCAGTCAACAACGCCGGCTGCATCGAGGATATCGACGAGGATGACGACAGGGGCAGCGTTACTTCGCTGTTCTTCGATCTGTTCAAACGCAAAAAGAGGTCGCAGTACGACGATGATGACGGTTATGACGATGGCATCGACGAATAACGTATATATCTTTGGTATTTACCGCTTCCAAATAGGGAGCGGTTTTTTATGCGCGCGTGCGGCCAGTAAAGAATATCGCGCCAAGTATTGCAAAAACGGATGCTGTTGCGCAGATAAGAATGATGCCGAGTGCGTTTGCGCCGCCGGTAAACATCCTTTGCGCGGTCGTGCTCATAACGGGCGCCGCGCCGCGAAAGAACAGCGGAAACAGCAGTGTGCACAGAGCGAACGACAGCGCGGATTGAATGAGTTTGGCGACGAGATAGGGGAGTGCGCGCACCCGAGAAACAGCATTTGCCTGCATAAACACGCAGATTCCGCCGAACGACAGGCAACAAGCAGTCAAAGCATATTTGAGTCTCGGCGCGATATCGAGCGAAGTTATACGGAGAACGCCCGTCGTCATTTCGTTCGCGCCCAATAGTGAGGCCTGTAAACCTTTAGGAAGCGCATTCAAGAGGCGAAACTCTGTAAGCATACCCGCAAAAACAGAGAAAAACACAACCATTCCCTCTATCTTGAGCATAGTTTTCACGGCATCGAACACCGCTTGAGGGAATACTTCGACCAAACTTCGTTGCGCGGGAAATATCGCGCCGTTTCGAGTATCTTCTTTTGCGGAAAAAAAGATTTCGTTTCGAGTGAACAGCGAAAAAAGAATTGTCAGTATAAGCGCCGAACCGTAGCAGGATACGCTTAATAAAACGGCGGGAAGAACGCCGGTCCCGCCGAGCATCCCTACACAGACGGCAGATATGATGAACGCGGGACTGGGCGGGTTGTTCAACGCAGAAAGTACGCTTTTGTAGATATCGTCATTGCTTTGCGAGTACAGTATCGACCCTGCGGGCGCGCCCGATAAGCAGGCGATAAAAAAGCGCAGGATCGTACCGAAGATCCCGCTCCCGACGCAGTCGAACGCCTTGAGCGCGCTTAAGGTGTTGACGCATACTACGAACGGAAAAAGGGCGGGGAACACCTTGGAATAGAACAGTTCGTGCCCTTTAACCGCAAAACAAAAAGCATCGCCGCTGTTTACTATCATCAGCAAGGCAAAGGCAAATACACAAATAACAGAAAACCGCTTCATATCGGGATGATATGAAGCGGCGCTCGCTTATAGTACGTTCAAACCGTTATAAGCCTTGCGGAAAAATCGTCATCACAGCGCCTGCTCACAGGGCAGGCGAGTGCGCGAATAAGGCTTGCCTTTCTCGTATGCTCAAGCACCTCGTGCGCGCCCGATGTAAGCCTGTCGGCGTCTGATAGTTTTTTGATAACAGGGAGTTTTGAGCGCTCCGCCAGTTCGGACAACAGGTGCACCCTGTCCTTTTTTACGCCAAGTACTCGGATGTAGATCGACCCGTCATCGGTGGCGGCTCGGCATTGAAGCGCCTTGTCCGTGCCAAGCAGGGCGTAGCAGAGGATCCTTCGTATTCTTGCGAGCGAATAACGCTTTGACTTTATCCCACGAAGCAGTTCGCCCATATTTTCGGCTTCAAGCGCGGAGCGGTAAATTACCCTCTCAAGCCCTTCGGAAACATCGGCAAGCCGAGCGATGCCCGATATTCCGAGCGTTCTCAACGCATATAGGAGCGCGCCCGAAAGGTTGCCGAGGCGTGCGGGAAAACTGCCGTTTTCAACGCCGTCGAGCATATCGGCGGACACAAAGTCGGGTATGTGCTCTTTGACGGACATAATATCGCCGTTTGAAACGGAAACGCGTATAGCGCTTGCAGAGGCGTATTCCTCGCAGAGCGAATCGGAATTGTAGCCTGCGCCAACGCGCTTTACGGCAAACGGTCTGATGCCTTGAGCGTATTTCTTCAGCGCGCGCAGGTACTCAACTGCAAGGATATCGTTTGGCAGGATATCGCCGCTGCCGTCATCGCCCGTTTTCAGCACATTCGATATTGCTTTGGGGTAAGAAACGCCGCGTTTAAGTTCCGCACGGATCGAGTCCTCGTCGACAGTCCTTTCACTCAATTCTACAAGCCGCGCAATGTCGCCGCATTCGCTTCCAAAAGCAATACTGTCAACAAGTCCCGTTGCGGCAAGAAGCCGTACTCCCGCGCCGCAGAAACGCTCCGCACAGGCGCAGGATAGCACATCGGGGATTTCGATGACCATATCCGCGCCGCCCTTTAGGGCGTGAGCCGCGCGGGTAAACTTATCAAAACAGGCGGGTTCGCCGCGCTGCGTAAAACTTGCGCTCATCGCGACGATAACGTTTTCGCGGCCGGAAACGCGCCGCGCCTCTTCTATGTTGTATGCGTGCCCGTTATGAAAAGGATTGTATTCCGAAACTATGCCGACAGCGCTCATATCAATTCTCCGATCAGGATTTTATATTTGAGTTTCGTCTGTTATTCGCTCAATGAATATGTTATAATACAAAAGGATGCAGCCGTCAATACCTTTTGACGGCAAAATACGCCGAATCACTATAAGGAGCAGCAAAATGAAGATTCTCGTTATCAACGCAGGCAGTTCGTCGCTGAAGTATCAGCTCATCGACACCGCCGAAAACAAAGTGCTCGCAAAAGGTCTTTGCGAGCGTATCGGCATCAACGATTCCAAACTCACCTACAAACCCGCGGGCAAGGACGGCTTTGAACTCGTCCACGATATGAAAGATCATACCGACGCGATCAAACTCGTGCTTGACGCGCTTGTGGACAAGACTCACGGCGTTATATCCGATATGAGCGAGATCGACGCGGTGGGTCATCGCGTTGTTCACGGCGGCGAAAAGTTCGCAAAATCCGTTCTTCTTACCGACGAAGTCATCGAAACGATCGAGAGTCTCAACGACCTCGCGCCGCTTCACAATCCCGCAAACCTGATGGGCATCCGCGCCTGCCGCGCGATTATGCCGAACACCCCTATGGTGGGTGTGTTCGATACCGCTTTCCATCAGACGATGCCGCCCGAGGCGTTCATCTATGCGCTTCCTTACGAAGCATACACCGAGCATATGGTGCGCCGCTACGGCTTCCACGGCACTTCGCATAACTATGTTACTCTGCGCGCGATAGAGATGCTCGGCAAGCCTGCGGAGGAGACCAAGATCATTACCTGCCACCTCGGCAACGGCTCATCCGTCGCCGCGATCAAGGGAGGCAAGTGCATCGATACGAGCATGGGCCTCACGCCTCTTGAGGGTCTTCCGATGGGCACAAGGAGCGGCGATATCGACCCCGCGATCGTCGGCTACCTTATGAAAAAACTCGGTCTCGACCTTAAAGAGATGGACTCCTATATGAACAAAAAGAGCGGTATGCTCGGCATCAGCGGCGTTTCAAGCGACTTTAGGGATCTTAGCGCGGCGGCTGCGGACGGCAGCCCGCGTGCGGCGCTTGCGCTCGATGTTTTCGCCTATCGCGTCAAAAAATACATCGGCGCTTACGCGGCGGCGCTCGACGGAGTGGACGCGATCGTATTCACCGCGGGCGTCGGCGAAAACGACAAGGGTATGCGCGCACGCATCCTCAAGGGTCTTGATTATCTCGGCGTTGACGTTGACTTTGAGTACAACAGCAGCTGCCCCCGCGGCGAGGAAGTCGTTATTTCCAAGCCCGACAGCCGCGTAAAGGTATTCGTCATCCCGACAGACGAGGAACTTATGATCGCCAGGGATGCGGAAAAACTCGCTAAATAACCGCTGTTAAGCATTATATTTTTCGATTTTTATAAAAAACTGTTGACAACGCGGCCTTTGACATATAAAATATCAAAGGTTGCGTTGTTTAACGCTTGAATGGAGTGCTTTTGTGAAGATCAATGTTTCTTCGGAGTTAAAGTCGGCAGGCAGGACCTCCGGCAGGCATTTTGAAGAGGAGTGGGGACCCGTCGATCTCGGTGGGCACAAACTCGTTTTTACGATGCCGCTCAGTATCGACATCTCCTACGTTTTCGACGGCGAGGGATTCAATACTAAGGGTGTGCTCAACTCCGAACTTTTGATGAATTGCACAAAATGCAACTCGGAGTTCAAACAGCCCTTTTCGGTGGAGTTTTCCGAACGCTTTATCAAAGCGACCGAGGAGGAGGCGGAGGAACTCGAGTGCTATGCCTATTCCGGCGAAGAGTTGGATCTGGATCGGCCGGTGCTCGACCTGATCGTTCTCAACGCTCCGATCTACGGGCTTTGCAGGCTCGACTGCAAGGGGCTCTGCCCCGAATGCGGATGCGATCTGAATATAACAAAATGCGGCTGTTCCGCAAAGCCGGTCAATGAAAAACTTGCCCCGCTGACGGAACTCGCACGTATGCTTAAAGACGAAGAGGAGGTGTAGAAAATGGCAGTACCTAAGAGAAAAACTTCGAAAGCAAGGCGCGATCAGCGCAGGGCTAACTGGAAACTTACCGTTCCCGCAATCGTTGAATGCCCCCAGTGCCACAAGTTCAAACTGGCTCACAGGGTTTGCAAGCATTGCGGCCAGTACGACGGTGAGCAGATCATCAAGATGGACGAGGAAGCATAATCCCTTTTTGCTTGATGCAATTTAATACTACTCGATTTTGCGGGGTGTGCTTTAGTATACCCCTTATATGTTTTATGAGTTATTTCGGCTTGTGTGGTTTTTTCGGCATTCCATTGATCGATAGTGTTGCACGAATTGATGGAATGTGTTAAAATATAAACCGTAGAAGGTCGAGGCTTTCAAACCCGAAATATTTGATTTGCGGGGCGATTGGATTGGAACAAAAATACAGATTTGGCGACGTTAATATCTTGATCAGGACGGATTTCGATTACGAGGACGATGAACTCTGCGTTCGGTTTCGCTGCAACTTCGAAACCCCTGATTTTATTTATGATTTTATTACGGTCGACGAACTGCCAAAACTTCCCGAAACGCCGATCTTCAGCGATTTCAGGGTTGTTGTTTATAAAAAGGACGGCGTGATCTACCGCGTTTTTCCACACCAAGACGATGCTTCGCGCGCCGTTATTTCGGATGAGCATATAGCCGTCGGACGCATCACCGTCTATGTAAAGCGGATGATCCCTCAGCATATTAAGAGCGAACTTCGCCTTTTCAATTATCTTGCGATCGAGCACGTTATGATGCTCAGTAAAGGTGCGATGTTCCATTCGTCGTTCATATCCTGCGGCGGTCAAGCGATACTTTTCACAGCGCCATCCCAAACAGGCAAATCGACTCAAGCCGAGCTTTGGCGCAAGCACAGGGGAGCAAAGATCATCAACGGCGACCGATCGCTCATCAAGATCACCGACGGCGTTGCGACTGCGTTCAGCCTGCCTTACTGTGGCTCGTCCGGTATATGCGAAAACTACTCTGCGCCGATCCGCGCCATAGTGGTCTTGCGGCAGGCGCCATATAACCGCGTATCAAGACCGACCTCTGCGCAGGCTTTCGCATACCTTTTGGAGGGCTGTTCCGTAAACCTTTGGTACAGTAAGGATACGGAGATCGTATGTGATATTCTTGCACAGATTATGCAGCGCGTTCCGGTTTATTTGCTCGAATGCCTGCCGGACAGCAACGCGGTCGAAACGCTCGCCGGCGTGCTTGGATGTTGATATCAATATCATTTTCGATTGGAGAAATAAAATGGAAAGCACACAGAAACAACAATCAACCTTTCGGCGTAAGAATCAGGAGCCGCCCTTTATTCGCTACCTGTATAGAAAGGCGGCGGCGACCGGTACGCCCTTGTCGGGCACTTTTGAACTTACGCCACGCTGTAATTTCGACTGCAAGATGTGCTATGTGCATCTAACCAAGGGACAGCAATGCGAAAGGGGCAGGGAACTCACCGCCGACGAGTGGCTTTCAATTGCGGACGACGCTGTCCGCAGCGGCCTTGTTATACTTCTTGTAACGGGCGGCGAGCCGCTTCTTAGGCCGGACTTCAAAGAGATCTTCCGCACCCTCAACGGTATGGGGCTGGTTACGGGCGTTAACACAAACGGCTCGCTCATCGATGACGATATGATATCGTTCTTCAAGTGCTACACCCCAAACAGAATGAACATTTCGCTGTACGGCGCTTCGCCCGAAACCTATGAAAGGCTCTGCGGCAACGCCGACGGTTTTTACAAAACCATCCGAGCGATCAAAAAACTTGCAGAGAACAATATCCCGACGAAGATCAATCTCAGCGTTACCCCATATAATGTCGACGACGTTGAAGCCGTCTTCGGCATCACCAAGGAGCTTGGCAAGCGCGTTCAGATCGCATCCTATATGTTCCCGCCCATACGCCGTTCTCACGATTTGATCGGTTACGGCGACAGGCTCTCGCCGGAGGAAGCGGCAAGGATTAAGGTCCGTGTTCAGTCGATCCGTACCGATGACGAAGCCTTTTTGAACCTTTGCAAGTCCGTTATGGACGGCGTGCGTGTTATAGACGAGGACGCCGAGTGTATGGACGTTCCAACGCTTGAGGACGCAACTCCGACGGAGCACATCCGCTGCCGCGCCGGCTCGACCAGTTATTGGCTCACTTGGGACGGGCGTATGCTTCCCTGTGGAATGATGGAAACGCCGTCCGCATCCGTACTCGAACTCGGTTTCAAAGAAGCATGGAAGCGGGTTGCGATGGGAACTAAGCAGATATTCCTGCCGCCAAAATGCACTTCCTGCGATAAGCGCTTTGCCTGCGAAGTATGCTCTGCTTCCTGTTACTGTGAGACCGGCGCATTCGATAAGGATGCCCCAAAGTATCATTGTGAGTTTACCAAACACTATATCAAGCTTATTGGAGCAGAATACGAGCGCCTCACCGCGCTTTTGGGCTCCGATAAATAAGCCTGTGCCTACACCGCTTTTTGCTGATTTGGAGGAAAACTATGAAACTTAAAAGCAATTTCGTTACCCGAGAGGTTATGGGTGAAACGCTGCTGATGCCGGTAGGCGACCATCTTCAAAAACTCAACGGAATATTCACGCTCAACGAACTTGGCGTATTCATTCTGAAACGGCTCCCCGATGCTGAAGATGAGGCCGATATCGTCGACAGCATACTCGAGGAATACGAGATCGACAGGCAGACCGCAGAAAACCACGTCAAAAAGTTCCTCGACAAACTCCGTGCGATCGAACTCATTTGATACCGCGCTTAGTTTGCACGCATAAGGCGCCAAAGGTCTGTCCGGCGCCGATTGCTCGAAAAATATATTAATACTGACGGCTTTAAATACTTGACAAACTAAACTAAGTGCCATATAATTTTACTGACATGAATGTGCGCGCTTTGTTTGCCCACAATCAAAGGAGGAGTTGTTTTTATGAAGAAAGCATATACAGAACCGAATCTCTACTATGAGGATTTGGAACTTTCCACTATTATCACCGGTGACTGTGGTGGTCAGTCCGGCGTTATTCCTGCCATAGTCGGTTCAACAAAGCCTGACTTGAGCTATATGAATAGGATTGAAGATTGGGCGAATGTCGAGTTGATTTTTGCCAACACTTTGGATTGTATCGCTTGGACGCAAAGCTCGGTCGACTTCGAATGGGGTTGGTGGTTTAACGAAGTCGGTGGAGTCTGCAACCAAGAACACTATGATAACGCGCCTCACGATCCGGGTGTAACGTCTATTTACGGATTTGATTGCTACAACTCGCCTGTATTTACAATTATTAACTTCGCGTCTGTGTGATCCGGTCTATTCGTTTGATCCGACCTTCCTCTTTGCAGGAGGGTCGTTTCTTTTTGTACAAAGTGCGTCAGTCCCGATTTTCTTCGGCTGACGCACTTTAACACAGTTTCTTTTCGGTTTATCAGATCAGCGCCTTTGCAAACGCTTCCGCGTCAAACGGCTGCAGATCGTCTATACCCTCGCCGACGCCCACAAAGCGCACGGGAAGGTGCAGCTCGTCGTTCACCGCCACGACAACGCCGCCCTTTGCGGTGCCGTCCAGTTTGGTAAGGATGATGCCGGTGAGGCCGGTATTCTCGCCGAACACTTTGGCTTGTGCGATGGCGTTCTGACCGGTCGTCGCGTCAAGCACGAGCAGTACTTCGATATTGACGTCGGGCAGTTCGCGTTCGATAACGCGGCGCATCTTGGCAAGTTCGTTCATCAGGTTTTTCTTGTTGTGCAGCCTGCCCGCGGTATCGCAGATGAGCATATCGCATTTTCGCGCCTTGTAGGCGGAGATGGCGTCAAACAGCACGGCCGCGGGGTCTGCGCCTTCGTTGTGCTTTATTATCGGCACACCGGCGCGCTCCGACCAAACCGTTAACTGCTCGGCGGCTGCCGCACGGAAGGTGTCGCCCGCTGCAAGCAGAACATTTCTGCCGTCCCGCTTATACATAGAGGCGATCTTGCCGATGGATGTGGTCTTTCCAACGCCGTTCACGCCGACTATAAGTATCACGGAAGGCGCGCTGTCCGGCACAAAATCGCTTTCGGGGCGCATCTGCTCGGCAAGCAGGTCTATAAGCACCATGCGTGCGTCGCTGCGTTTGTAAATACCGTCCTGTTTAAGTTGGGCGCGGAATTTTGTTAGCACCTTCTCGGTCGTCGCCATACCCATATCGGAGATTATCATCGCTTCTTCGAGTTCGTCATAGAACTCATCATTGAGCCTTTCATCGCTTTCAACAAACAATCCGCCGAAGATGTTGTTGCGGGTCTTTGTAAGTCCGCTTTTGAGTTTGGAAAACAACCCCTTTTTGTCTGGAACGGCCTCGGAAGGGGTTTGATCGACTTCAGCATAATCGCCTGCGTTTTCCGCAATAGCGCCCTCGGACACATCGGTTATGACGCTTTCGATAGGCGCCTTATGAATGCTTTCATCGGCTTCCTCGACGAGGGCCTCGGAGTCCTCGATCGGATCGACGACGAACTCCTGTTTGAGTTCCGCTTGATGAAGTTGTTCTTCTGTCTGCTCCTCATTTACTGTAGGTTTATTCTTTTTACGTTTTAAAAAATCCAGCATAATGGTTTCCCCTTAATCGAATTTTGCGGAAACGAGCGACGAAACGCCCTTTTCTTCCATTGAAACACCGTAGAGCGAATCGCATACTGCCATTGCGCCCTTTCGGTGAGTGATGATTATGAATTGCGTGCCCGTGGCGTAGTCGCTGAGATAGTTCGCAAAGCAGTCCACATTCGCTTCGTCAAGCGAAGTGTCTATCTCATCGAGTATGCAGAACGCCGCGGGCTTGAGTTTAAGTATCGCAAACAACAGCGCGATGGCGGTCAGCGCCTGTTCGCCGCCCGAAAGCAGGGAAAGAAGCTGCAGCCTCTTTCCGGGAGGCTGAGCGACGATGTCGATATTCGAGTTCAGCACGTCGCTTGTATCGGCAAGTTTGATCTCCGCGTATCCGCCGCCGAACAGTTCCTTGAACGTGTCGGAGAAGTTCTTTTGAATTAGCGCAAACTGCTCCATAAACGAGGTCTCCATCGTCGAGGTCAACTCGGCTATGAGTTCGTTAAGGTCCTGTTCCGCTTGCCTGAGATCGGTGCATTGAGTGCTTAGATCGTCGTAGCGTTCCTTAACGCTCTTGTAGTCCTCGATAGCGCCGGTATTGACTTCGCCAAGATCCTTGATGCTGCGGCGCAGTTCTCCGCAGCGCGAGTTCATCTGCGTATAGGAGCCGGGCTTGCGATAGGTCTGTGCGTTCTCATAGGTGAGTTCGTAATCCTGCCAGATGCGCTCGGTCGTGTTCTCAAGCTCTATCTGCAGTTTACTTAGAAGCATCTCGTTTTTATGCTTGCGTTCGCGCAGATCGGTGATGCTTGAACTTAACTCATCGCGCTTAACGCGCAATTCGTCTATAAGCGTCTGATGCTCGAAACGCTTGCGCTCCATAGTATGAAGTTTGTTTTTGAGCGCCTCTTCACGCTCGCGATCCTTTTCAACGGTCTCTGAAACAGCCGCGACCTGTGCTTCAAGTTCGCGTATGCTGCCGCGGTTGGCGCTCATCTCAGCCGTGCGCTGTTCGATGCGCTTTTTATAACTCTCTATCTCCGATTCAAGGCGGTGTATCTCGCTTGATGCGGCTGCCTTTTCCTTGGTTGCAGCCATCAAAAGCACTTGGATGCCAGCGGCTTCGTCGTTCGCGCTTTGAAGTTTTGTCCTGAGGACGGCAAGCTCCGCCTGTACGGCGCGAATATCCTCGTTCGTAACGGTATTGCCCTCGTCGATCGAAGCGACAGCGTCGCTTGCTTCCGACTGCTTGGCAGCTATATCCGCCATAGAATCGTTGATGCGCTCGACCTCATCGTTGAGTTTTTCGATCGACTCGCTGTTTTTGAGCACGTATTTTGCGGTGATATCGGCCTTTTCACGCACGGAAGCGAGCGCGAGATCAACTTCGCGCAGTTTTTCTTCGGCGTCGTTTGTAAGCGTCAAAACTTCGTCAAGCCGTTCACGTATATCGGCTGCGTCCGCTTTTATCATTTCTGCCTTCTCCGAGGTCTTTTTAAGTTTAGCGGCAAGTTCTTCTATCTCTCTTTCGCGCCCCAAAAGACTTATCTCGCGCTTTTGGGTGCTTCCTCCCGTCATACTTCCGCCCGGATTGAGGATATCGCCCTTGAGCGTAGCGATACGGAACGATGAATGCGCGCGCTTGTTGATAAGAATGCCGGTATCTATGTCGCGTACGATGACGGTCCTTCCGAGCAGGTTCTCGATAACGCCGCGGTAGGCGGGGGAGCAGTCGATAAGTTCGGACGCAACGCCGAAACAGCCGTCCACCTTTATATAACTCTTCTCTTCGGATGAAAGCAGGCGCGGCCGTATAGTGCTGACGGGCAAAAGCGTCGCGCGACCGTATTCGCGCTCGCGCAGATGATTTATTACAGCCTTTGCATCCTGTTCGGTCGGCACTACGATATTCTGAAGCGCGGAGCCAAGCGCCATCTCAACGGCGGTTTCGTAATCCTTGGGCACGGAGATGAGTTCCGCGACAACGCCGTGTATGCGCTCCGCAAGCCTCGGATCCTTCGAGGCGTCGTCGAGCAGGCGTTTTACGCTGGAAAAATAGCCGTCGTGCGAACGCTTCAGGTCCTCCAAAACCTTGCTGCGCGACCTGATCGCGTTGATGTCGTCCTCGCATTGACGCAGGGAAGAATGCGCTTTGACCAGTTCGGCTTGAAGTGCGCTTGAGCGTGCGTCGGCTTCCGCCTTCTTTGCAAGTACGGCATCGCGCACGGCGTTCATTGTGTCGATCTCCGCGTTGAATCCGTCTATTTCTTCACGGAGTTTTTTTGCCTCTTCGTCGGCTTCCGCGCGCTCGCACTTGATTTCCTCAATGCGCTGATTGAGCGATTCGCGCATCGCGTCAAGCCTTGATGAGCGGCTTCGCATATCCGCAAGACGGTTCATATTCTCCATCATAGCGGCCTTTTTGGCTTCGTTCTCGGCTTCCTTTTCGTCGATGCGCGATTGGATCGAGTTTAGTGCGTCATTCGCCGCTTTGAGCCTCGATTCAAGATCGCCTGTGTCCACGGCAAAGCCCGAGATATTCTTTGCAAGTATCTCTATCTGCTCGCGGTTGTCGGCTATCTGCTTATCGATAGACTCGCGCTCCGCGGCAAACTGTTCCGTTTCGCGCTCGATCGCCGCGATGCGCTCCTTTAAAAGATTCTCACCTCCAACGCCCGATTCAACGGTTTTTGAAAGCTCGATAAGTTCCTGCGATACTTCGCCGATGGAAGCGGAAAGTATCCTTTCGGCGCTCTCTTCTTCGGCACAGCGAACCTGTACGCTTTCCTCGTCATTCAGCGCGCTGTCGAGTTCGTCGTTCAACTGAACAAGAGTATCGGTGATCAGTTTGATGCGCTCTGTTGAACGGTCGTACTGCAAAAGGAATAGGTTGACCTCAATGTCGCGCAGTTCTTCGCGGAACTTGAAATAGGTGATCGCTTTTTCGCTCTGCTCGCGAAGCGGCTCTACGCGCTCCTCGAGTTCTCTCAAAATATCCTCAAGCCTGACAAGGTTTTTGGATGTGTTGAGCAGTTTGCGTTCGGCTTCTTCCTTCCTGGTGCGGTACTTCATAACGCCCGCCGCTTCTTCAAAAACGATCCTGCGTTCATTGGAACGGTCGGAGAGTATCTCACCAACACGGCCCTGCCCGATTATCGAATAGCCGTCCTTGCCGATACCCGTATCGCGGAACAGTTCTTGGATGTCCTTGAGCCTGCAAGCGTTTTTGTTGATATAGTATTCGCTCTCGCCGGAGCGGAAAGCACGCCTTGTTACGGCAACCTCGCTGTATGGAGAGGCGAGCGTGCCGTCCGTATTGTCAAAATACATCGAAACTTCGCAGAACGAGAGCGGCTTGCGCTTTTCCGTGCCGCCAAATATGAAATCCTCGACCTTTTTGCCGCGCAAAGCACGTGCGCTCTGTTCACCGAGAACAAAACGAAAAGCGTCCGCGATATTGCTCTTGCCGCAGCCGTTGGGGCCGAGAATGCCCGTTATCCCGTCGTTGAACAGGAGTTCGGTCTTCTTCGCAAATGATTTGAATCCGTTTATCTCAAGCTTAGTTAACTTCATTTTTCTTGCCGTTTATATCCGTTAAGCGATTGAGCAGTTCAAGCGTCGCTTTTGCGGCGTTTTGACCCGCTTCCTGTTTTGTTGAGCCGTTTCCGAATCCGTAAACAACGCCGTCGATGCTGACCTGCATAGTAAAGACCCGCTTGTGATCGGGACCGTTTATGCCGATAACGGTATAGGTCAGTTCGCCGCTGTGCCTCTGCTGCACATATTCCTGAAGCAGGGTCTTGTAATCCTTGACGGTAACGGAGCGCACGGCGTCGTCGATGCTCCTTTTGACAAAGCCGAGTATGAACGCCTTGGCGCATTCAAGTCCGCCGTCAAGAAACATCGCGCCTATGACGGCTTCGAGCGCGTCGGAGAGTATGGATGGTTTATCCCTGCCGCCCGTATGCTCCTCGCCGCGGCTCAAACGAAGATACTTGCCCAGTTCAAGTTCCTTTGCCGCGGAATAGAGCGCCTGCTCGTATACGGCTTTTGAGCGCGTTCTGGTCATCATACCCTCATTCATCTTGGGATAGTTCAGATACAGGTATTCGCTGACGCAAAGTTCAAGTACAGCATCACCGAGAAACTCCATACGCTCATTGTGCACGCTTGCCCTGTTTTCGCCCTTGACATAGGACGAATGGGTGAGCGCGGTGTTGAGCAGAACGGGATCGGTGAATCTGTATTTGAGTTTTGCCGTCAACCCTTCAAGTTCGTTGATTCTTTTGTCGTTCATCAGTCAACTCCGATATTCTGCGAACAGTATTATACACAAAAACCCACATCGGCTGAATCGATGTGGGTTGGATCGCTGCCGTTATTTGGATTCGATATACTTGATTATATCGCCTACGGTCTTGATGGAAGGCAGATCCTCGTCGGGGATCTCGATGCCATAGCGCTCTTCAAGGCCCATAACGAGTTCAACAACGTCAAGCGAGTCCGCTTTAAGATCGTCGATAAGCCTTGATTCTTCGGTGATCTTTTCCTTGGGGATGTTGAGTTGCTTGGCAATCGCCTCGCGGATTTCTTCAAACATAATCAGATACTCCTTTCCTCGCGGCTCGCGCCGCTAAGACTGCATCGTTATTCTACAATATGAAGTGAAAACTGTCAATCCTTTTGACACGGAGATTGTGTCAAAAAGAGCACAATGCTTTAGCGTTCATTCGCTATCCTCAGCGGCGGGTATCTTTGAGGCGATCTTTTCGGTGATCCCGCCCAAAAACAGTTTGCGGCCCTGGCCAATCGCGGAGGCAATGGCATGAGCGTCGCTGCTGCCGTGCGCTTTGATTATGCAGCCGTTGACGCCGAGCAGTGGAGCGCCGCCGTATTCGGTATAGTCCATGCGCTTTTTGAGTTCGCGGAAAGCGTTGCGGCAAAAGAGCGCGCCGAACTTACTGCGTTTTTTGCTGCTTATCTCGTTTTTCAGCAGCTTCATCAGTGCGGCTACGGCGCCTTCCATTGATTTCAAAGCAACATTGCCGACAAACCCGTCGCACACCAGTACGTCATAATCGCCGCTCATAATATCGCGCGCTTCGCAGTTGCCGATGAAATTTATGTGTTCGTTCGCCTTAAGAAGCGGAAATGTCTGTTTGGCGAGTTCGTTGCCCTTGCCTTCCTCCGTGCCGTTATTTATCAGCGCGACGCGGGGGGTGGAAAGTCCGACGACGCAGTTCATATAACTCGTGCCCATAAGCGCAAACTGTTCGAGGTATTCGCTTTTGCAGTCCACATTAGCGCCGCAGTCTATGAGCATTGCGGGGCCTTTGATCGTGGGAAGTATCGGCGCAAGCGCGGGTCGCTTTACTCCGGGTATGCGCTTGACTATGAAGGTTGCCCCCGCAAGCACGGCACCGGTACTGCCGGCGGAAATGAAACAGTCAGCTTCCTTATCGGCTAAAATACGCAGCCCGGTTACAAGCGAACTGTTCTTCTTGCGTTTTATCGCGAGCGTGGGGGACTCGTCGCAGGAGATGATGTCGGGCGCGTGAACGATGCAGAGGCGCGATCTGTCATAGATGCGCCTTGCAAGGTCATGACGCAAAATATCCTCGTTTCCGCAAAGCGTGATAGATATATCATCGTGTGATTCAATCGCTTCGATGCAGCCGTCTATTATGGCGGCGGGCGCGTTGTCGCCGCCAAATGCATCTATTACAAATCTGACCATTCCCATCAGTTCCTTTCGAGAATAATGCGTTCGATTGCGTTCGATCGACTAAACCCCATTATACCAAAACCCGTGGGTTTATTCAATCCCGAATCGTGCTTAGACGGAAATATAAAAGACCCTGCCGGCACAGTGGGCTAAACATCCAAGAACCGTTCGTTTATTATTGAATCACTCGGTAAACTGTGCTATAATAAAAAAAGATGATGCGATTTGCGCATTATACACCCAATGACAAGACCTATGGTATTTTCCGGAGTGTTTCTATGAAAAAACTTATAGCGGCGCTGCTTGCGCTTTTAACAATATTCACAGTTTCCTGCCACGGCACAAAAAGCATAAAGGATACCACCGTGTTCGATCTGTTTATGAAAGCGGTCGTTAACAGGCAGTATTCCGAGGCATATTCGTTTATCAGCAAAAAGGTCGCGTCCGGCAGTACTCGTGGCTCAGCTGCGTCAAAGACCATCGGCAGCCTAGATTTTGAAGAACTCTACGAAAAACTTTTTTCCACGTTCAAACTCGACTCGATCACCTATAAGATAAACGAGTTCAAAGAAACCGCAGCGGACAAGCGCTCCGTTTCCTATACCGTTTCGTATGAAAGCCGCGATGCCGGAAAACTGGATTTTGACTGCGAAGTCGGACTGATTGCCGAGGACGGAACTTGGAAAGTGCAATGGTCGCCCTCCTGCATCTTTCCGGACTACGATTGGACCGACACCTTCGCACGCGCAAAACTCTTTGCAAAGCGTGGCGACATTCTCACCGAGGACGGCACGGTCATCGCAATGACGGCTGATCTCGTTACGGTCTATGTTGTGTTTTCCGAGTTCGTCGGCAGCGCAGAGATCGTTAAGCGAATAGCTCAAATCGAAGGCGTTGACGAAGACGAGGCAAAGAAGACCGCATCAAACTATCTTCGCGATACCGAAAAACTCCACGGCGCATTTCGGGACGAACTCAATAATCTTTACGACTGCATAACCGATATCGTAACGCTTGACGAGGACGAAACGCCAGAAAAACTTTTCAAAAATGTGATCGACGATTTTATGCTCGTCAAGCAGTTAAGACCCGATATGATAACTAGCGATCAGATGCGTCGGCTCGAGCAGATACAGGGCGTTCATATCGACACCAAAAACTACGGCACTGCGAGGGTTTATCCATACGGCGATATGCTTGCGCATAACCTCGGCTATGTTGGCCTTGCTTCGGAATCCGAGGCCGCCGCGCTTAATGTCGGCCGCACTGCAGAGGACGGGCTCTATACGACGGACAGTATGGTCGGCAAAACCGGCGTCGAAAAGTTGTACGAAAAGGAACTCAGGGGCACGGATGGATTCTACTACTTTTTGAGGAATGCCGACGGTTCACTCAAAAAAGAACTCTACAGGAAGGATCGCGTCAACGGTGTTGACGTGCATCTTACCATCAACTTCGATTTGCAGAAAAGAACAGAAGAACTGCTCGATGTTGTGCTTTATGGCGACGATACCTCGGGTGCGGTCATAGTGATGGATCCTTTGACGGGCGAGGTCGTGGCAATGGCGTCCTATCCGACCTTCGATCTCAATAAGTTCGTCATCGGCTTTTCCGCGGAAGAATACACCGAACTTCAAGAACAAGCAAATGTGCCGCTCCTTGACCGCACAAAGCGCGGCCTTTATCCGCCGGGATCAACGCTCAAACCGTTTACCGCTGCCGCCGCGCTCGACCTCGGCGTAATGAACGAGAACTACATCTTTTCAGGCAGGATAGAGGACGATTACTGGACGCCGACGGGCTATGGCGCTTGGATATGGCCGCGAATCAAACGCACGCACGCAAATAATCGAACGATGCCGATGAATATGGAGAACTGTATGCTCCATTCGGACAATATCTACTTTGCAAACGCCGCGCTTATGATCGGCGCGGAACGATTAAAAAACTACCTTGCCGGAGTGGGAATGGATGAAAAACTTCCGTTTGAACTTACTGTGGCTCAATCGCAGGTGATCGGAAGGAACACGGTTATGAACTATAAAATGCTCGCGGACACGGGATACGGTCAGGGCGAGGTGCTCGTTACGCCGCTCCAACTCGCGGTGATGTACTGCGCTTTCAGAAACGGCGGCAATCTGCCGACCCCGCGCATAATCGACAGTTTTTACAAAACCAACGGCGTGTATTACGAATGCGTATCAAAAACCGAGTATTCGCCTTGGATAACGGGCGCGATATCCACTGCTGCGATCAAAAAACTCGTTCCTATGCTTCAGGGTGTCGTTGACCCGACAAAGCACGGTACAGGGCGTTCGCTTCGCGTATCCAATGTCGACGTAGCCGCTAAAACAGGTTCAGCCGAGATTGGCGACAAAACGAGTATCATCTCGTGGTTTGCGGGCTTCCGCGTCAATGTGGAAGAGGAAAACGAGCGCGTAGTCATAGTGATGCTTGACGTGCCAGATACTCCGGACTATACCTCGCTCAAGTTCCAGATCGCCCGTCAACTTCTTAAACTTGACGATGCGCCCGATCCCAATGAACCGCCGTCGAACAATGATTGACAAACGCTTACGAGGTTTCGTTTTTATGGAACCTCGTTTTTACTTCCTTAGATCCATTGAGTATCCCCCGGTAGATCAACGCGGATAAAACAAATACCGACAGCGTGCGAAGGTAGCCGCCGTAGCGCAGATACGGTGCAATAGTGCAGAAAACTATCAGCAAAAGCGCGAGCGTCAGTGCGCGTTTAAGCGACAGCACGACGCCCGTTAGTTTATTTTTATCCTTTTTGAAAGTATATCTTCCGATTATCTCAGTATCGATCTCATGATCCGATATTGCGTAAGCCTGCATAATAGCGGGCATATTCTCAAGTAAAATTAGTTCCGCGTTGGCGCTCTCAATCGCCGTGTGCGCTTCGTCAGTAGCATCATAAAGCGGCGAAACGGAAGCGATGACAAGATCGCTTGAGCCATTATCGCGAAGTAGTCGGTAGATAGTATCTGCGTCTACCTTCTTCGCGGTTTGGATGATAACGACTTTTTTATTCGGATATTCGGCGGCGACGATCGAGCCGAGCTCGGCTTTGGGGGCAAGCAGAAGTTTGCGCTTTAAAACACTCTCCTTAATCCGATAACGCAGTTTATCTAAGTGCCTGAGAAATAAATACGCGTTAACAGCCCATTTTAAGGAAAGCACAAAAGCCGCCGTCAAGCAGGCGACAGCAGCGGTGGGCACTATCGATACGAGCACGCTTTTAAGCAGGTAAAACGCAAGCAGCATTGTGCCCACGAATAATGAAATCGTATCCAAGCCGCGCGCAAATCGACTCTTTCCACGATAGAAACTCTGCAAATATGCATTAAATAAACCATTGTCCATACACCTAATATTCCCAATTTTCGCCTAATGATTCACAAAAGCGCATTTATGTTGTATAATACATTTATGAGAATAGGTGTTTACGGTGGAACATTCGACCCGATACATAACGGGCATATAACTATCGCAAAAGCTGTCAAGCAGGAACTTCGGCTTGATACGGTCAAGTTTATAGTCGCCGCCGATCCGCCGCATAAGTCAGATGCATCACGAACGCCCGCAGAACTGCGTTTTTTGATGGCAAAATCCGTACTCAAAAAACATCACGGCCTCTTCGCATCAGATATCGAGATAAAGCGGGGCGGAGTAAGTTATACCGTCGATACGCTTGAGGAGATCAAGCGTATTGAGCCGAATGCGCAAATCTTCTTTATAATGGGCGCCGATATGCTCGCATCGTTCGAGTCATGGTATCGCCCCGAGCGAATAGCGGAACTTGCGGATATCGCAGTCGTGCAAAGGAGCGGGCAGGAGGCGGATCTTCAGGCGCTTAAAGTACTGATCCAGTCTAAATACGCCTGCAAAGTTCGTATATGCTCCTGCTGCGGCCCGGAGATATCCTCAACGGATATCCGAAGCAGGGTTTATAACGCAAAGCCGATTAATGAACTCGTTCCTTCTCAGGTCGAGGCGCTGATAACAGAAAAACTTTTGTATCAGCCCGAATACATAATCGATACCGCAAACAAACTCAGCGCCGAGATCGACGAGTCGCGTTATAAGCATTCGCTCTACACCGCGCGTGAATCGATAATGCTTGCCGCAAAGTTTGATCTTGATACGGTTAAGGCAAGGTTGTGCGGTATGCTGCACGATTGTGCAAAACTAAAGGGCGATGCACTTGAAAAGTGCATCGAAAAGTATGGGTTCGTACTCAATGAGGACGAGTGTGAGAATCCATATATGATCCACTCGCGCCTCGGAGCCATCGTTGCAAAAGAGGGGTACGGCATAACAGACGACGAGATACTAAAGGCCATCTCGATACATACGCTCGGAAGCGCGGATATGACCGCGTTCGATGAAGTTGTCTTCCTTGCCGATAAACTCGAGCCTTCGCGCGATTATCGCCGAATAGAACCGATACGCGCAGTTGCATATGAGGATCTTGACGCGGGAGTCGCGGCAGTTATCAAGAACAATATCGCTTATAACGAATCGCGCGGGAAGCCAATACATCCCTCAACACTCGATACGCTGCAAGCGATAGAAGACAGACTCAATAACAAGCAAAACAATTTGGAGGAAACAAATGGATAGAATTACCGAAACCAAATCGAGCATCACCGAACTCGAACAAAAACTTCGCTTGGAAGTGCTTGCCGCCGTTAAAATTATAATGAAGGCGGGGGACGACAAAAAGGGAACGGACATCATTGCGGTCCGCGTTGCGGATAAGACGATTGTTGCCGAATGGTTTGTCTTTATGAGCGGCACGTCTGCAATACACACAAAATCGATGTGCGACGAGATCGAGGATAAAGCAGAGCAAGCAGGTCTAAATTTGTTGAGGCGCGAGGGCTACAACGAAGGCAGATGGATAGTGCTCGACTACGCAAATATCCTTGTGCATATCTTCCATCCCGAAGAGAGAGAGTACTATAACGTCGAACGCCTATGGATGGATGAAACGACAGAAACGCTCAGGATCGACGACATAGAAGGATAGATCGCCATAAACGTTTACGCTCCGCTTTTGCGGAGCGTTTTTTGTATAAATGCCAAATACCTGTCAAAAATAGATATTAATAAAGTTAAGGAGATGTATATGGCAAAAACAGGTAGTCGTTCGTTTGAACTTGCTTCAAAACCGCGGATCGTATCATCTGCGAGTTATGTTGGCAAAAAAGAAGGGGAGGGGCCGCTCGGCGATCGCTTCGATGTGATTATGAAAGACGATACCCTCGGACTAAAAAGTTGGGAAAAGGCGGAAAGCCGTATGTTTGAAAGCGCCGTTCGGGTGGCGTTAAGCAAGGTCGAGAGAACGAGCGAAGACCTCGACTGCCTGATAGGCGGCGATTTGCTGGATCAAATAGTTTCTGCGGGCTTTGCGGCGCGCGAGATAAGGTCGCCCTTTATCGGTCTGTACAGCGCCTGTTCAACGATAACAGAAGCGCTGATGATCGGAGGTATGCTGATGGATGGCGGTTTTATCGATCTGGCGGCATGCGCGGGAAGCAGTCATTTTTCATCGGTCGAGCGTCAATACCGTTTTCCGCTCGAAATGGGCGTTCAGCCGGTCCCGACCGCTCAGCGTACGGTAACGGGCGCAGGCTGCATGCTCCTTTCGCGTGAAGCGATAGGCGAAAACAAGCAGAAATGCTTTCAAAATATAATCGTTTCGGCTGGTACTATGGGGAGCGTGGAGGATTTCGGCATAACCGATGCGGGCAATATGGGGGCGGCGATGGCGCCCGCCGCCGCGGACACGATCGCAAAGCATCTGGCGGACTTCGGAAGAAGTCCGTGCGATTATGATCGCATCATAACGGGCGACCTCGGAGTATTCGGAAGCGATATGCTATTTGAACTTCTTGAAAAGAGAGGTATAGGCATAAGGAGCGTGCATAACGACTGCGGCAAACTGATATTCGGTGATGATAAAAGCGTTGTATGCGGCGGCAGCGGATGCGGCTGCGCCGCCGTAACGCTAGCAAGTCATTATCTGCCCCTGATAGAATCAGGAAAACTCAAACGCATTCTGATACTTGCAACGGGCGCACTGTTAAGTCCGGTTACGAGTATGCAGGGGGAGAGCATACCCGCGATCGCGCACGCGGTCGTGATAGAACATAGGAGCAATGGGGGAAGCGAAAGATGAAACAATACATATTTGCGTTTTTGATCGGGGGAACGATCTGCGTTATCGGCCAGATTTTGATGAGCAAAACGCGGCTTACGCCTGCGCGGATACTCGTTTTGTTCGTTACTTCAGGAGCGGTACTGACCGCACTTGGGCTGTACGACCGCATTGTCGAAATAGGCGGTGCGGGCGCGAGCGTTCCGCTGACAGGATTCGGTTATTCACTTGCGCGTGGAGCGATAGAGGGAGCAGCGGATGAGGGGCTTCTTGGAGCGTTGACGGGCGGCGTAAGATCGACTGCCGCCGGTATAACCGCCGCTATCGTGTTTGGCTACTGCTTCGCACTTGTTTTTAAGCCTAAAACCAAAATGTGATGAAGTATTGACAGGAATATGCCATTCGACAAAAAAACTCAAAAAAAGAAGCAAAAATATACCGTTTTCGGATTGATTCTTTCGCAATTTTTCAGTAAAATATAGGGGCTGATTATGTTTGAGGCTATTTATCGCCTCGGGATGTATATGAAAGAGGATGGGTTTATGGATAATCGGCATAATGCCAATCGAAAGAATAATAAGCAGCAGGAAACGATCAGAAGAATACTCTTGAGCGTTATATTCATACTTGCGATGTGTATTTTGTTCGTTTTGATAATCATAATCAAAAACAACTCCAGTTGCATCAGTCCCGCGAGCAACAAGCCGCTCCCGAGCGATTCGTACATCGGATTTATCATAACGGCCTTGCCAACGCAGCCGCTTGAAGATCCGACAGCGCCGCCGGAGTCCTATCCAACGGAAGCTGTAAACACTTCGGAGGTTAGCCCGACTGAAGTTGTCAGCCCAACCGCCACTTCAATAGGTATACCGAGGTCCCTCACCGTTGGCACGATGGAGGATGTGCTTAACAGGCTCGAGGAACTCAAGACCCTGAACAGCGGCGAACGCATCATCCTCATCGATGTTGGACACGGCGGATTTGACGGCGGCACCGTAGGCATAGATACCAATGTTACAGAGGCACGGCTCAACCTCGAAGTGGCGCGCCGCATCTCCGATAAACTTGCGGAAAAGGGTTGCTATGTGCTTTTGACCAGAATGGGCGATTATGCGCTTGCTAAAAGCAAGAACGCCGATATGGCGGAAAGAAAGCGCATTATGCAACTCGATCTGTTCGATTGCTGCGTCAGTATCCATATGAATGCGCTTGATGGCGACCGCAGCGTACGCGGCTTGAGGTGCTATCACTACAAAAACGGCACAGAGGGCGCAAAACTTGCTGCAACGGTCCTCAAAGCGGTACGCGATATGACGGATGAGACCCGCACCAATACTTACACGGGCAATATTATGGTAGTTCGTGAGCCGGTTGCTCCTTCCACGCTCATTGAATGTGGGTTCCTCTCAAACTCGCAGGACGAGATGCGTCTGCAGGATCCCGCGTATCAGGATGTCCTCGCTCAGGCGATAGCCAACGGTATCGACAACTACCTAAACGGCAATACAACCTATTGATCGCCGTCGGGATCAAATAACACAAGCATTATACGCAAACAAAAAGCGATGTCCGATCGGACATCGCTTTTCTTGTTCCTTGAATGATATCTAACCGAATCAACCCCTGCGCTTTGCGTAGCAATCGCTGCAGTAAACGGGTTTGCCGGAAGTGGGCTCAAAGGGAACCTGGGTGTGTGCACCGCACTCGTCGCAGACAGCATCGTGCATCACGCGCTCGGTGTTGCGGCGGGCTGCCTTGAACTTGCTTCTGCAGTCCTTGCAGCGGAGGGGCTCATTCTGGAAGCCCTTTTCGGCGTAGAATTCCTGCTCGCCTGCGGTGAATACGAATTCATTGCCGCAATCCTTGCAGACCAAAGTTTTGTCTTCGAACATGGGATAATACCTCTTTTTGATTTTTGGCGCTAAACCGGCTGACCTGGTCTTTGCCCCCACACTCGCCTGTTGGAGGGTTCGCTACTAAGCAATATGCTTCCCACTACTGCCCCTCTCGGTCGCCCGACAGGACTTACATCTAAGCCGCACCATGCTCACGGGCGCTTTGGCCCGCTTATGTGGATCGTTTTGCCTGCGACTGGCGTCGACTTTCAACCACAGACCCAATTTTTTCGCCAAGCTTATTATAACACGTTCAGAATAATTAGCAAGCCAAATGCATAAATATAATAAATCGCTCCTCGAATCGCTGTTTATATATGCTGCTTCAAAAAGCAAAAAAAGAAAGTAAAAGCATATCATCAATGCGCAACAATGCTATGCTTGAATAGACGGTATCAAAAACAGTACTGTATAGATTTTATGATATTATCGATTTAACTGTTGAATTATCTCGGCAAAAATGGTACTATTTATATGTAAACAATCCGAAGCGTTATCTATCGCGTTATCGGAGATCAACGGAGGTCAGTATGGAAAGAAAAGTTGCCTGGGAAACCTATTCAAATGAGGACATTGCAAAACTCGACGCTATCTGCGCAAATTATGCAAAGTTTCTCGACAACGGCAAGACCGAGCGCGAGTGCGTGAGTGAGGCCGTAAAACTCGCAGAGAAGAAGGGCTATAAGGATTTTGCCAAACTTAAAGCGGGCAAAAAACTCAAAGCCGGCGATTGCGTCTATTTTAACTGTATGGGCAAGGCCGTTATGCTGTTCAAGATCGGCAAACAGCCGCTCGAAAAGGGGCTCAATATAGTCGGCGCGCATATCGATTCTCCGCGCATCGACATCAAACAGAATCCCCTCTATGAGGAAAGCGGCATCGCATATCTCGATACGCATTATTACGGCGGTATCAAAAAGTATCAGTGGGTCACCATTCCACTTGCAATGCACGGCGTGGTTGCCAAGAAGGACGGCGAACTTGTCGATATCGTTATCGGCGAAGACCCCAAGGATCCTGTCGTCGGCATCTCAGATTTGCTCATCCATCTTTCGGCGGATCAACTCCAGAAGAAGGCGTCCGTCGTTATCGAGGGTGAGGACCTGAATATCATCATTGGCAACCGCCCCCAAAAAGTCGACGATAACGACAAAGCGCCCGTTAAATCCGCTATGCTCAAGATACTTGAAGAAAAGTACGGCATCGAAGAAGAGGACTTCCTCTCCGCCGAGATCGAAGTCGTTCCCGCAGGTCCTACCCGTGATTTCGGTCTCGATCGCAGTATGATCCTGGGTTACGGACACGATGATCGCGTCTGCGCTTACGCTCAGATCGACGCTATCCTCTCGATAGACGAAGTGCCCGCCTATACAATCTGCTGCGTGCTTGCCGACAAGGAAGAGATTGGCTCCGTAGGCGCAACAGGTATGTCGGCAAAGTATTTTGAAAACGCCGTTGCCGAACTCATCAACGCAACGGGCGATTACAGCGATCTCATCCTTCGCCGTGCGCTCGCCGCAAGCCGTATGCTCTCGTGCGATGTAAGCGCCGGATTTGATCCGAATTTCGCGGGCGTATTCGAAGCAAAGAACACCGCGTACCTCGGCAGGGGCGTTTGTTTCAACAAATTCACGGGCAGGGGAGGCAAGGGAGGCTCCAACGACGCCAACGCCGAGTATCTCGGCAAACTACGTAAACTGATGGATGACGCGGGCGTCAACTTCCAGACCGCCGAGCTCGGCAAGGTCGATCAGGGCGGCGGCGGCACGATCGCTTATATCTGCGCTGCGTATGGTATGGAGGTTATCGACAGCGGCGTTGCGGTACTCTCGATGCATGCGCCGTGGGAGATCATCTCCAAGGCTGACCTTTATGAAGCGGTCAAGGCATATCGCGCGTTTATGCTCAACGCATAATTAGGCGGAACAATTAAATCAATCGGTTTAATAAAGGGCTTGCTTCCTGCGAACAGCAGGAGGCGAGCCCTTTTGGCTTGGCTTTGATGCGATGATTATTAAACCGTCAAAGACACTCAATATCTGGGGGGCTTTTCGTTATGCCGATTCCATCGCAGTAATCATAATGCCGATGTTATCGGAGAATATCTCGTCGAACTGCTTCAGCGGAAGCGGATTATCACCACTGCCCGCTTCAACAGTATAGGCGGGCAGTCTGTACTGCTTTATAAACCAGTCCTTGTAGCCTGCATTTGCGCTTTCCGGCGGCACATCGGCAAGCATATAGCCGCTCACTTTCGCCATTTCTTCACCTATCGCATAGCCCCTTTCGGGCTCTATCTCGTTGTACTTCCAATAGATCTCACGGCCTTGTGTATGGTATGAAACCGTCAGCAGAAAGTTATGGGCAAGCGTAAAATCATGCAGCGCCCTGCTTTCAGGGGCGGACAGGGGAGCGGTGCCGACATAATCACGCGGCGCAGGCGAATTATAGCCTTGCGCGAACTTGATCTTTTGGGCTTCCGCCCAGCCTGCCGGATAGTTGAGATTCAGGTCGGTACCCTCGATATTCGCTTTCCAGCCTTCGGGGAAACGCACGAGCGGATAGTCAGCCGCTATGCGCTTGACCTCGGCGTACTGCTTTGAAAAAATATCGATCCCACCGTTTACAAGCGCAACGCCGTCTGGATTCACGAGCGGAGCGATGAACAGTTTTACACGCTCAAAAAGATATTTGCAGGATCTGCCGTACATAGTGCCGCCGTCCACATATTTACTCAAAAATGTTTCGGCAAACTTTAAAACAAGCGGGGTCGTTATCCATTCGTTCGCGTGATGAGAAGCGTTGAACATAACCTCCCTGTCCCCGGTGCCGAAACCGATGACGCGAAGAGGATGCCCGAGAACCGAATAACCGTAGATCTCGCTGCGCATAAACGGATAGCGCATTTCAAGCCCTTTGATTATTATATCCGTCAGCGTCGGAGAATAGCGCATATTTGTCGGCACGAGGTCAAATCCGTAAGGTATGGTTATATCTTCTCCGACCGCAAGTTCGTTAGGGTCGATATCCGGATTCGCGGCCTCGATAGCCGCAACGGTAGTTCCATAACGTTTTGCAATCCTGTAAATCGTGTCCCCACTCTTTACCGATGAAACAAAACAGCCGGTTATGAATGGTTCGAGCGCAGCAGAGGTTATGGGACCGATGACGCCGTCGGGCTCGAGTGAAAAACTTGCCTGAAAGCGTCTGACGGAGTTCTGCGTGCCCGGACCGAAATCGCCGTCCATCTCGCCGGAATAGAATCCGCTTCTTGATAGTGCGAGTTGGAGTATCTCGACATCGGTGCCTGTTGATCCGTAGCGTAGTGTTAACATATTCTTACCCCCTTTTTAGCGCATATTAAGTTTATGCAGTTTCGGGAAGTGATATGTTTGAACAAAAAACCGTCGCATTCAAGCGGCGACTCAGACGGGGCTGCTGGATTTATGCTTAAAACGTGCAAAACAATGTTGCAAACGCAGTACGATATGTAAAGCATAAAACGTATTTTCGCTGAACGTGCAGAAGCACTTGAAATTAACCCATTTTTGACATACTGCATTCAAAACACGATGATTGCAGCAGTTTGTCTGCTGCAATCGTTTCGGTTAATGGCACAGCAAAATTACATATAAGAAGCATCGACTAATGACATTTATGAATATAATTACACAGCGTATGCTGTTAAAATGCCTAATTATTTCAAGGAAAAACGAGTAATGTACTATGCTATTGGGAAGAAAGCGCATATTGAAATCAAGCACAAATCATGTTATGATGCTTTCGGAAGTGCAATATGCGGACAAACTTGAAGATGTGAGCGAGTACGCGCAATACACTTTTGCCGGATTGCCCAAGGATGAGGTTCGGCAATCCGCTTCCCGCGTTCCTATGCGATCATTATTCCTCGGTTTATTTGATCGACTATCGTTACTGGGACGGCAATATCATCGATTTTGCAAGGGAAGTCAATGCTAAAGATCTGCTCTTTGCAAACAACATCAATGCGGTAAACACCGGAAGCAATGTCGGATTTATCGCTATGATAATAAAACAGCCAGAACAAGGCTGAAACACCATACACACAAAGAAAAGGGGATTTTAACTTTGAAAAGATCAATCTGTTTTATCATCAGTATAGTTTTGAGCCTTGTCGCACTTTTCTGCCTTGTTTCCTGCGCGAATAACGATCGCAAGCAGACTGGGGCAAATATAACGCCGACTCCGTCGCCGTCCGAACCTGCAGTTCCCACCTCTGTCGTTCCGAACGAAAGCGCAACTACGCTTCCAACGGAAGACGCATCGGCAGCACCGACAGATACGGCGCAGCCCACGCCCGAGCGCACCTCTCCGATTATTCAACGTCCCGAAAACGTGACGATAGAATGGCTTGCGGGCGAACTGATGCGCAGAAAATATGTAAGTTGTATCGAACTTGAACTCGTGGATTATTCGGACATAATGGATCGAAACGAGAATACCGATCTGTTCTTTTATAATAATCAGCTTGATATCGATCTCATAAAACTCAATTTGTCTGATAACTTCATCAGCGCCACCAACCATGATACACATATCAAAGGTATCGTTAGCGAATCTGAAACGGAGATAACAGTAGATCTATATGTGGGAACGAGCATCCCAAGCGTTGGAAACAGTATGGGAGATTATATCGGAGAAAGCTTTCAGATAACTGTTGATAAACAGCGCATGGTCATTATCGCTTATGGTGAGCCGAATGGGTACGCCAGCAGATACAAAAGCTGGCTTGAGCCGCTCGCGCTGCGTTATCGCAATCAGGGTTTATCATGGGAAGAAGCAAACAAAAAAGCATACGATGAGATTTTCGCCGAGTTTGTTGTCGAGGCTACCGAGTACCCCAGACAAACCCCGTAGAATTGTTTGATTCGCTATATGCCTTCGATATAGGCAAATCAGAAAATCAAAACCGATTGGGAGGTGATATGAACATAAACGATTGCTCTGACCAAACGCTACACCCGTATTGACGAACTGACAGCAGATGTGCTCGATGCATTCGTTGACTTATATATCTTCCTCAAAAGATGATCCGAAGGAACCGGCGCCTCTATGCCCACAAACTCAATCCGTCCCTGCTGTCCGATCTTATTTTAAAACGCTCCTTGTTTTTTATGCTTTCATTATACCATAATATTTTGCTTCTTTTTCAAGATCTTCAGATAAAAAATGACCGCCGGCTTGGTTTTGTCAGCGGTCTGACCGCCGCATTCAAGCGGCGGTAAAAGCAATTCGATTATAGTTATATCCTGTCGAGTTGGGTTCTGAGGTCATTGATGATGTCTTCGGAGTCCTCAAGACCTACACTTAGGCGGAGCATACTCTCACCGATGCCGGCTTCTTCGAGCGCCTCGGGAGTGTAGGTGCTGTGTGTCATCGTTGCGGGATGCTCGATAAGAGTTTCCGCATCGCCGAGGCTAACGGCTATGGTGCAGAGCTCGAGTGAGTTGACGAACTCGGCGCTCCTTTCGCGCGTTGTGTTGAGTTCGAAAGTGATTATGCCGCCGAAGCCGTTCTTCATCTGACGCTTTGCAAGTTCGTGGCGCGGATGGCTCTCAAGGCCGGGATAGATGACGCGCGCGACTGCGGGATGGCTTTCGAGGAACTTAGCCACTTTCATCGCGTTATCGCAGTGCTTCTGAACCCTGATGTCGAGCGTTTTGAGACCGCGATCGATGAGGTATGCTTCAAAGGGACCGAGAACCGCACCGGTCATATCCTTAAGACCGAACAGAGTGCACTCCTGAATGAAATCTGCCTTGCCTGCCGCCATACCTGCGATAACGTCGCCGTGTCCGTTGAGGTATTTGGTTGCGCTGTGGATGACAACATCCGCGCCGAGATCGATGGGCTTTTGAATGTAGGGTGTTGCAAAAGTGTTGTCAACGATGACCTTTGCTTCGGGGCAGCGCTCGTGTGCAAGTTTTGAAACCGCTTCGATATCGATGAGTTTGAGGTTGGGGTTGGTGGGCGATTCAAAATAGAACACCTTGGTGTTAGGGCGGATAGCCTTTTCGACCTGCTCAAGATCGGAGAAATCAACGAGTGTTACATCAACGCCGTAACGAGTGAGACCGTGGGTGAAATACGAGAAAGTGCAGCCGTAGAGCGCATCGTCCGCAAGCAGATGGTCGCCCGCTTTGAGCGCTGTCCAAAGCACGGTCGTAACGGCGCCCATACCGCTCGCCATAGCCATACCGGCTTCCGCGTTTTCAAGAGCGGCGAGTTTTTGACCGATCTTCGTTGTGTTTGGGTTCCCGAGGCGGGTATAGATGTAGCCGGGTTCTTCGAGCGCGAAGCGGTTTGCACCTTGCGCCGTCGTTTCAAACTCGAAGGTAGAAGTCTGGAAGATCGGTGTTGCAAGGGGCGCTATGCCCGGGATATCGATCTTGCCGATATGGATCTGTTTTGTTGCGAAGCCGCTGGTGTTTTTCATAGTGAATGATTCCTCCAATAGTTCTCTTTTGTAATTGGGTCGATGCCGCAAATGAAACGGCACCTTTCGGATGATCGAAGAACGGTTCTTCAATGTACATGCTTATTATACAAGATTATTTTGAAAATGAACGCTTTTTTATAAATATATTGCTGAAATGTCGGTATATAGCGCGCTGGAGGGGCAGTATCAAAGAAAATGTCATAAAGTTTTAACATTTAAATATGGAAATTGCGCCAAAATTGTGGTATAGTAGTCTGAGGGACTTGCGGGCGTCTGTTGGCGCGAGGTTACCGCGATCCCAAAATACTACCGAAAGGAATGTTGTTTTTATGAAAAGAATAATAAGCGTTATTCTGGCGCTCGTATTTATTGCCGGTTCTCTTTCACTGACCTCCGCTTCTGCGATGGACGAGGGCGATTGGCGTATAGTTTTGGGCCACGATCTTACCGAGAGCGAAATAAATACGGTTTACGAACTGTTCGGGCTTGGCGATAGCGAAGGTCTGGATGCCAACAGGATCCTCTCCGTTACCAACTCCGAAGAAAGATTCTATTTGAGCGGAAAGATGCCCGATGCAAAGATCGGCAAACGCGCCGTTTCAAGCATATTCATTTGTGCGCTTCCCGAAGGAAGCGGTCTGAATATTACTGTAAAGAACATCAGTTATTGCACCGCCGAGATGTACGAGAACGCGCTTTTGACCGTCGGCATCACCGATGCAGAGATCATCGTCGCGTCGCCCCGCCCCGTAAGCGGCACCGCCGCATTGACGGGCATATATAAGGCATACGAGAGCTTGACAGGAAGCATTATCAGCGACTATATCAAGCAGGCGGGCATAGATGAACTGCTGACCACGGGCGACCTTGCTGAGATAATCGGCTCCGATGAGGCGACAGAAGTAATAACCGAACTCAAAAAGATCCTCGATGAAACGATGCATATGACCGACGATGAGGTCAAGACTGTGATCCGCGAGATCGCCACCGAGAACGAGGTCGAACTGACCGAACAGAATGTGAGCCAGATCCTCACGCTTGCAAGGACTCTTGAAGGGCTCGATGTGGAGCAGATCCGCGCTCGTGCCCTCGGGCTTGCAAAATCCGTTTCCACATGGCAAAAGATAGCGGGCGGCTTCAAGGCCGTATTCGCAGAAATCGGCGAGTTTTTCAAGGATGTTGCTGAGTTTTTGAGGGATGTGTTTACAAAGTTCTTCGCCCCTGCCGCTGAGGAATAGTATTTAATTTAATTGAGTCAAGTGAGCGCGGATAAACCTTCCGCGCTCATATTTTGATCCGTTTTCAACTACGATAGGCGTTTTGGTTTAGGCATTTTACGGCAGTATGATGTTCTATCAAAAAAGTCTGTCGCATTCAATATGAATTGTTGACATAGGGGCGCAGATATTGTAAACTATATGCAACAAAGCATACCTGTTTCAAAGGAGATATTCAGATGAGAGCATCAAATGTGCGAATCTTTGCCGCCGTTGTGGCGATCGTTTTGATCGCTTCTTTTGCAGGCTGCAGTCAAAGCGCAAAGAAGAATAATGACATGATCGTTATGTCAAACGAGCCCACAGTTCCTACCGCACGACCGACAGAGATGCCGCTGCCCGACGATTATGCACGTATAAGCTGCACCATCGACGCACGCGATGCGTATGCAAGCGGAGCATTGAACGAGGAAGTTATGTCCAAACTCGAATCAACGCACGGTATGCTCCTCAACAGCGCAAGGCTGACGATAAAGATCGAGTATAAACTCGACGGCATCTTTAAGTGCATCAAAGGCCTTGTCGGTGGCGATATCACTATCAGCGAGAACGCAATCTTCTCCATCTGCGGTCTTGAAAACGGTATGTGCGCGGGCAAGGGCCGTTGGCTGGTAAAATGCAACGGTGAAAGGATCGACGTCGGTATCGATCAGGTCGAACTCAAGGACGGCGATACGTTTGAGTTTTTCTACGACATAAACGCCTGACATATCTTGAATTAAACGAATAATAACAGCCTATAAGTTTTTAACTTGCACCCTATTTGTTGGATTTGTGGTACAACCATAACAAATGGGGTGATTTAATATGCGAATGTACGAACAAAATACGTTTGATACTTGACTATGCATACGGTTTTACCGGTCTATCCGTGTATTGACATAAAATTGTCCATATGATAAAATAACATAATATTATTCTGCAGCGATTATGCGCTTAAGCATCTATCCTTGCGGAACGGTCGGAACATCGGTTTTACGCGAGAGCCGATCGAATAAAGACAGCGGCTTCGACCGTTAACGGAGAACTATCGATAATATGAATTATAAGCGTATATTCAAAACCAAAGAAGCACGCTCGAGGTTTTTAAAAAAACTCAGTTTCCTGCCGGATTCGACTATGGTGAAATTGCAGTATTTCATCAAACTCAATCGCAGACTGAATCTTAAAAATCCCGTTCGTTTTACGGAAAAACTCCAATGGTACAAACTCCATTACCGCAACCCGGTTATGAAACAATGCGTGGACAAGTTCGAAGTGCGCGAGTTCGTTAAACATAAGGGCCTCGAAGATATCCTCGTTAAACTCTACGGCTGTTATGAGGGCGCCGATCAGGTAGATTGGAATGCGCTTCCCGACAGTTTCATAGCAAAAAAAACATTTTCGGGCGGCGGGCACGATATTTATATCTGCAAAGAAAAAACGCCTGAGAATATTGAGGAAGTAAAAAAAGTTTTCGATTTTGTTCCCGGCAATGTTCCGAACAAGACGAGCGGGCGGGAATGGGCGTATTCAGGACTCAAGCGCAGGGTCGTTATAGAAGAACTTCTTATCAATGAGGAAAGACCCGAGGCGGGTATCAACGACTATAAGATATTCTGTTACAACGGCAAAGCAGGATTCATCGTTTACGATACTGACAGGTATATCGATCATCGGCGCAATTTCTACGATACCGAATGGAACGACCTGCATATCGAAAGCGATTGCCCCAAATGTAAGACCGACATCCCAAAACCCGAAAACTTCGAAGAGATGCTTCGGGTAGCCGAAAAACTTTCCGAAGATTTCCCATATGTTCGCGTGGATCTGTATAACCTCAAAGGCAGGATCTATTTTGGCGAGTTGACTTTCTATCCTTGGAGCGGATACGTGCAGTATTCGCCCGATTCTGCCGATTTTATGTTCGGTGAGGACTTTGAATTAAGGAAGTGCCAATAATATGAAGATCAATTTTGCTGGATATTATCTTGGCTCATTAGGCAAAAACAGCGCAAGCGTTCATATCAAGGCGTGGGATTATCTTTTGATAGTCGCTGCTTGCTTTGCGCCTATGACGGGTTGGCGTCTTGGACATATTGGCCCTGGTGAGGCGGTTTGCCTTTTATGGTGTATTGGATCAATGCGTAATTTCAAGATCAAAGTATCCGACACATTGATTTTTTTTGTTGGCTTCATATGTGCGTTGCTGCTCGGTTCTGCAATTGGCGTATTCGTTGCAAAGAATGAGCTTCTCTTCAATCAGATGCTGACTTGGTTGTATTTGGCTTTTATTTCGGTTATGACCTACCAAGGACTTTCCGACAACAGCCGCGAATACAATGAAAAGTTGCTAATAGCAATGGCTTTTTGTACCGTGCTGTGGCAGTTGTTTCTATATGAATACAGTTTCAATGTCGACCGTGAGTTCTTTGGCGCGCCGCTTTGGTATGGCGGTTGGCGCAGATACGCCGGCGGAGCGACAAATCCTCATCAGGTGGCTTTATTGTTCTGCGGAATGCTGTTTATTCTTCTAAGAAGCGCCTTTTTGAAGCGGCATATTATTATTTCGATCGCTGTTGCTTATGCGTCTTATTTTTTGATGGGCAAAACGGAGTCTGCAACGGGTATGATGTCCATTGTACTTGCTGCATTATTCTTGTTATATATGTTTGTGGTGCGCTCCGGCAAGAACAGGCTCGCTATTGCGGCGCTTTTGACAATCGCAATCATTGCTATCATAATAATAATGCGTAATAAGATCTATAATTTTATTATGGATTGGATACGAGAAGATAAGAATGGGGAAGACCGCCTCGAGTTATTTTCAATGATTGGCGCTGCGTTTAAAAAGAGTCCGTTTTTTGGGCTTGGACCTGGGGTCCACAGCCGTGCCGGCAGACTTGAGTTCCACAATACTTATCTTGAAGTACTTGCTGCAACAGGCATTTTGGGCACGGCTTTGTTCGCGTCTTATACGAAGAAGGTTTTTTTAAAACTCTATATCGCGGATTGGCGATTGATACCGATCGCGATTTCGCTCTATGCATATGGATTTGCAGGATTTGCGCTCAGGCGATTGATCTATTGGATAATTCTTGCGACTATCCTTGCGCTTGCTGAGTCGATAATGCGAGAACGAATGGAATTTGGATCAGGCCATCTGATTGAATAGGCTGTGTTTTAATGCGTTGATGCGTGGATTGAGGTTTCCAATATGTCAAAAATATGCGTAATAGGCGCCGGCACATGGGGAATGGCGCTTGCAAGAATGCTCTATAAGAGCGGTCATAAAGTAGTCGTTTGGTCCGCGCTCCCCGAAGAGATCGATCAACTTGACAAAACCAGGATGCAGAAAAATCTGCCCAATATGATCATTCCGAGCGGGATCGAGTTTACGAAGGATATCGCCCAGGGGTGTAGAGGCAAGGATATTCTTCTTTTTGCCGTACCCTCCGTATATGTGCGCAACACCGCAAAAATCGCAGCACATTTTGTTGAAAGCGGTCAAATAATAGTAAATGTCGCCAAGGGAATCGAGCCTGATACGCTGTGTACGATGAGCGAGATCCTCGAGCAGGAGATCGAGGGCGTTCCTGTTGTCGCACTATCCGGTCCAACGCACGCCGAGGAGGTGGCGATGGATCTGCCGACTACGATCGTATCCGCGCACGAGGACGAGAGCATCGCCCAAAAAGTACAGGAAGTGTTCACCAACCCCGTTATGCGCGTCTACACCAACACCGACGTCAAGGGAGTGGAACTCTGCGGAGCGTTCAAGAACATTATCGCGATCGCGTCCGGCATTTCAGCGGGGCTCGGTTATGGCGACAATACCGAAGCCGCGCTGATAACCCGCGGTCTTGCGGAGATGGAACGGCTCGGGCTCAAACTCGGATGCCACCCAAACACCTTTTCAGGGCTTGCCGGTATGGGCGATCTGATCGTTACGGCGACGAGCAGGCATTCAAGGAACAACCGCTGCGGCTATTTGATCGGTCAGGGCTATTCGCCGGAGGATGCAATAAAGCAGGTCGGTATGGTGGTCGAGGGCATCAACGCGATCCCGGCAGCAATGAAACTTGCGCAGATGCATTCAATAAATATGCCAATAGTTTTTGCCGTTAACGATATCGTGAATAACGGCGGATCGCCAGAGGACGCGGTGCACGACCTTATGGGCAGGGAGATGACTACGGAGATACCCAAACCCATAATCGACTTAGACCATGAATCCGTGCTCATATCAAGCGCAAAGGACTATCCGAACGGCGAAGAGGGAATTAAGCGCGTTATCACCTACGGCACGTTCGACAGACTACACTACGGCCATATAAATCAATTGCGCCGCGCCAAAGCGCTCGGTGATTATCTCATAGTCGCACTTTCGACCGATGAGTTCAACTGGGCTGAAAAGCATAAAAAATGTTATTTCACCTACGAACAAAGAAAGGCGCTTGTCGAGTCGCTGCGCTATGTCGATCTGGTTATCCCCGAAGAAAACTGGGAACAAAAGAAAACCGATATGCACAAATATTGCATCGACACTTTTGTTATCGGCGATGACTGGAAGGGAAAGTTCGATTATTTGAAGGACGAGGGAGTCGAAGTCATTTACCTGCCTAAAACGCCGGAGATTGGCTGAGAGCCTCTTAAACTGTCGGAGCAATACATAAATGGATAAATCTGTTGGAAGCAAAGTTATTAAGAGCACGGCGATAATACTGATAATAAGTCTTATCGCCAAGGCGTCTTCGTTTTTATATGAGTCGGTTTTGGCGTATTTTGTAGGTACGTCGATGCAGGCGGACGCTTACCAAACGATTTCTGGCGTTCAGGCCGCTGTATACCCAATGCTGAGCATAGGCATTTGGAAAGTATTCATGCCCCTTTACAAGAAACATCTCTCGCGAGGCGAAACTGACAACGCGGAATCGCTTGCAAACAAATCCATAACCTTCTTCACGTTGATCTCATTCGCGGCTGTAATACTTATTATAATCTCTGCGCCTGCGCTTGTTTCATTGGTCGCGCCGGGATTTGATGGGGAAGCCAAGGCAATCTGCGTAAGGCTTATCAGGATATCAGCGCCGATGTATTCGTTCATTCTTGCTGCGTCGGTCATAGCCGCAATGCTTCAGAGCCACGAGAAGTTCCTTGGTAGTCAGATCAGAGAGGTCATCTCCCACATCCCGCCAATACTTATCGCAATCTTGTTTTATAAAAAACTCGGCCCGGATCGCGGTATAAACGCACTGGCCGTTTCGTTGGTGGTCGCGGCTGTATGCAGAATTCTGATCGAGCTTCCGTTCATTAATTGGGGATATAAGTTTAAACCGGATATTAATTTCCGAAATAAAGAGTTTAAACTGATGCTTTCGCGTATGCCGTCGGCATTGATGTCTGCGGGGCTGTCGCAGATCAACGCCATTGTGGATAAATCTATGGCGTCGATGCTTGAGACAGGCACTGTTGCCAGTATGAATTATGCGAACAAACTTTTTCTGGTTTTCAACGGACTTTTGTCTACGCCGATCGCGACCGCTCTCTATCCTCAAATGATAGAATACATCAGCCTAAACAAAAAGGACGAACTCAAAAACCTTACCGTGAAAATGATAGGCATTTTTTGCGTTATAATGATACCTATCTCAATTGCCTGTTGGCTTTTCAGACAGGAATTGATAGCGGTCGTTTATGAGCGAGGAAAATTCACGATGGAAAGCACAATGATGACGAAAAATATATTCGGATTCTACTGCATCTGTATCGTATTCTCCGCTTGCAGCCATGTTGTAAGCAATATCTTTTACGGCTATGGCGATACAAAAAAACCGTTGATAATTGGCATTGTGAGCCTTGCGTTAAATATCGTGCTCAATCTCGTGTTCATCCGCTTCTGGGGCGCAGGCGGTCTTGCGCTTTCAACTTCGATCGCCGAGATAATAGTATTTGTTCTGCACTGTATCTTTGTGCGCAAATATGTGTCGATCGATTATAAAAAGATCCTCTGGACGGCATCTAAGGTGCTTACAGCGGCTGTGATCGCCTGCCTGGTACCCCGGTTCCTATTCGGGGATTCCGCGGTGTTCGGCACCGTGTATCAGGACGGTTGGCACCACATATTCCATATTAACAGATATGCGCTGCTTGTGGCATCAGCTGCCATCGGAATACCTATATATCTTGTGCTGATCAAACTGTTCAAGGTATCCGAACTTAAGGATCTGATGAACATAGTTTTGACCAAAGTTCTGAAAAAGCGCAAGCCCAAGAACGCCGCGTAATGACCTGTAATTTACCCCTAAAAGCGGGCGCGTTTAAACGAGGGGCGCGACTGCTTTTGATCCTCCGTTGTCAATATGCAATTAGGCGATTCAAAAATGCAAATACTCATCGTGCTGATCGCACTTGCTGTATTAATAGCGGTGCTGAGAGTTTTGCGTGATAAAAAGATCGGCCGCATAGCCACGCTGATTGCGGTGGCTGTCCATTTCGCGTTAATTATGTATTTTGCCTTCCTCAGTCGCGGAATTAAGGAGATAAGCGGTTTTAGGTTCGCGTTACCACCGCCGTTTGTTCAAGCCATAATAAGAGGGTGGTTCGGTACTGTCGCAATCCGTTCGCTACTGAATTTGCTTATGTTCGTGCCGCTCGGATATCTTGTTCCCTTGATAATAGATCATTACTCGAACGAACGATCCTACTCTAAGCCGAAATCAAAGCCGCCTATAAAGTTTATCTTCATAATCCTTATCGGACTCGGTGTATCGCTCTCGATCGAAACCGCACAGTATTTTTTTCGGTGCGGCGTATTCGAGATCGACGATCTCGTCAAAAACACGCTCGGCGCGGCAGTAGGATGGTTCTTGTATTGTCTTTTCAACTCCATTCAATTAAGGAAAGAAAAATCGACCGATTAAAAAAGCCTTGCTCACGGCAAGGCTTTTTTGTTGTTCACTTTCCGGAATACTCCTTGTACCATTCGGCAAATGCTCTCAAACCCGCCCGTATGTCTATTTGGGGACGGAAGCCGTAATCCTCTTCGAGTGCGGAACTGTCGGCGTAAGTAACGGGGACGTCGCCCTGCTGCATCGGTACGAGTTCGCGGTGAACCTCGAAATCGTAGTCGCAAGATAGGACACCCGCTCGTACGAGTTCCTCTTGCAAGGTGTTGATATAATCGAGCAGATTCTCGGGCGTACCGCCGCCGATATTGTAAACGGCATAGGGGGGGATGGGGAGCCCGTCCTCGCCGGTCAGTTTTTTTGGCGCGCCCTGCATCACGCGGTAAACACCTTCGACTATATCGTCGATATAGGTGAAATCGCGCTTGCAGTTGCCGTAGTTGAAAATCTGGATACTCTTGCCGGCAACAAGTTTCTCCGTTGCGCTGTAATAAAACATATCAGGTCTTCCGGCGGGACCGTAAACGGTGAAAAAACGAAGCCCGGTTGAAGGGATATTGTAGAGTTTGGCATAACTGTGCGCCAAAAGTTCGTTCGCTTTCTTGGTCGCCGCATAGAGAGAAACCGGATTGTCAACCTTGTCGTCCGTGCTGAACGGCACTTTTTTGTTGCCGCCGTATACGGAACTTGACGAAGCATAAACAAGATGCTCTACGGGATGATGGCGGCAGGCCTCAAGTATATTGTAAAAGCCCACAAGATTGCTCTCAATGTAAACGTCGGGATGGTCGATCGAATAGCGAACGCCTGCCTGTGCGGCAAGATTTACAACGATCGAGGGTGAGTAACGTTCAAACACTTCATCCACAAGACGCCTGTCGGCGATCGAGCCGTTGATAAAAATATGCTCGGCGGTGGAGGAGGAAGCAGCATCTTCGATCTTCTTGAGCCTGTACTCCTTGAGTTTAGGATCGTAATACGGATTCATATTGTCAAGGCTGATGACGGTTCCGCAAGTGAGCTGATTAAGAAGTCTTATAACAAGATTGGCGCCGACAAAACCCGGTGATCCTGTTACGAGTATAGTCCTTCCGTTTAGATCGATCTTGACCTTTTTCATATCAATCCCTCCTGAAAAGATCGCGTGTGTAGACCTTATGCGCTACATCGTCAAGCACGGCATCATAGCGGTTGGCGATGATGCAGCCGCACATTTCTTTAAACTTCTTGATATCGTTTACAACAAGGCTGCCAAAGAATGTTGAGCCGTCATCAAGAGTGGGCTCATAGATGACAACGACAGCGCCCTTGGCCTTGATGCGCTTCATAACGCCCTGGATCGAGGATTGACGGAAGTTGTCGGAGTTTGCTTTCATTGTAAGCCTGTAAACGCCGACGATGACACCGCGCTGCGAGAGTTCCTTGTCGGCGGAATACTCGTCGCTGCTGCCGTAAGTGCCGGCTATCTCCAGGATACGGTCAGCGATGAAATCCTTGCGCGTGCGGTTGCTTTCAACGATCGCGTTTATAAGGTTCTCGGGCACGTCTTTATAGTTCGCAAGCAGTTGTTTCGTATCCTTGGGCAGGCAATAGCCGCCGTAGCCGAACGAAGGGTTGTTGTAGTAGTCGCCGACCCTGGGATCAAGGCAGATGCCCTTGATTATGGATGCGGTATCGAGCCCCTTGACCTCGGCGTAGGTATCAAGTTCGTTGAAGTATGAAACGCGAAGGGCGAGATAGGTGTTTACAAACAGTTTGGTCGCTTCGGCTTCGGTGCTGCCCATAAAGAGCGTTTCAACATTATCCTTGATCGCGCCCTGCAGAAGAAGCGATGCAAACAAACGCGCCTCGTTTAGACAGTTATCCTCACAGCCGACGATTATGCGGCTCGGATAAAGGTTGTCGTAAAGCGCCTTGGATTCGCGCAAAAACTCGGGGCTGAAAATTATGTTGTTCGCGGAAAACTTTTCGCGGATACCTTTTGTATAGCCAACGGGAACGGTCGATTTAATGACGATGGTGGGCTTTTTGCGGAGTTTAGCGGTGCTCTTGCGGATCAGTTCTATTACCGATTCGACAGCGGAGCAATCGAAAAAATTGAGTTTGGGATCATAGTTGGTCGGCGCGGCTACAATGATAAAATCGGCCTCACTGTATGCGCTTTCGCCGTCCAGCGTGGCTTTTAAAGCAAGACTGCGCTTGCCATGTTTTGCCTCATTAAGATACATCTCGATATAATCGTCCTGAATGGGAGAAACAAAGGAGTTGAGTTTATCGACCTTTTCGGGGACGATATCGACCGCGGTAACGTCGTTATGCTGTGCAAGCAGCACCGCAAGGGACAGACCGACATAGCCGGTTCCGGCAACGGCGATCTTGTATCTGCGTTCGATAACGGGTTTTGCGGCAGCCTCCTCGATGAACAAAACAGCTGGATCGAATCGAAGCGCTTCGCTGAGCGCCTGAAGTTGATCCAGCGAGGGCGTGAACTCTCCCGATTCGATCTTTGAGATCTGCGCACGGTTTATGCCGGTAGCTTCGGAAAGCTGCACCTGGGTCAGTTTCATCGCTTTTCGCTTGGCGGCGACTGTCGATGAAAGGGTAGAGCGCGAAAACTTCTTCATTTTGATATCCTCCAGCGATTAATATTGAGTTCGCTTTATAAGCAGATGTTATCTAAAACAACAAACACCGAGTAAAACTCCACTGCCATCATATGGCAAGTATACGCCATCTTCATTAAAAAGTCAATGATTTTACAGCGAAATCCGAAATACGATCATAAAACTGTGGATGGAATATGGCAAATATATGTTTTCAACAAAAACATTCAGAACATATTTTGAACGTTTTATAATGCATAAAGAACGAGAATCGATGTGAGCCGCACACGCTGTCTGCATCAAATGAAGCATAATCAATAGGCAGCGGTTGCTTGCCGATTTTTTCAAGTGAAATCTTTCTTGAATCGACATTCACGCTGTGATATAATAAGAATATGACAAATACAAACAAAAAATCCGAAATAATGCAGACTGCTGCGATTAATGCTGCGGAAAGCGCGCCTTCAAGCGACAAGCGCAACTTGATTTCGCTTGTTCCGTATACTGCGTGTTTGATATTCGCGGCTATGTTTGCCGCCTTTGCGCTGTTCTCCAAAAACACGCGGCTTGTAGACCTCGTCATCGGCGGCATAGCGATAGTATTCTTTGACATTATACTGATTCGCTGTATAAGCAGGTTCCTGACAGGACGCGACGGTGCGGAGATGAACGTCTACGGCGAAAGAAGCATTCGAAAACTCCATGCCCCGGCGCGCACAGCCGTGTTTTCCGTCCTCGCGCAGTTGACGATAATAGTTTCGGTCTACGCCGTCGGCATCATAAGAAACGGTATGACCCATACTTTGCCGGATACGTATCGGCTGATGTTCTACGAATCAAACAGCGTCATCTTCGGTGCTAATACAGTCGATATTATGTCAAAGATCGGGCTCATATCTTTTATCCTGCCTGATTCCGCGGCTTTGCTCGCGAGCAGTACATACACATTTATCTTGTTTGCCTTTATCAACACCGCAGCGATAGTCGCCGGAGCCATATTTTTGCAGGAATTGATGCTGATCGATTACGATCAAAAGATAGCGCGCATATCAGTTGCGGCATATCATCTGCTTCCTTCGATATTTTTGATGCTTCAGCCTTTGAGCGGTATCGCGCTGTTCTTTGCGTCAGCGCTTCTTTGTCTGCTGCTGGCCCGTAAAGGGCGCCTGTTTGCGTCCGGTATCGCAGGGCTTGTTTCCGGCATATTCAACATATTCGGCGTTTTGCTAGCGGCATCGGTATTTCTTGAAGCGCGCGCGCATTCACCCGTTTTTGCAAATATCGCCGTCGAGCGCGGCGAACATAAGCCGCGCAAGCATTATCTGGCGGCGCTGATACCGCTCGTCGGCGCGCTTATCGCGATAGTTCTCAAACTGCTTAAGATCGACGGGCTCTCCGCCTTGAGCACCAAACCGATCTGGTTCTTCGAGCCTGTCGGCAGTCTTATCGCGCATTGGGGAAGTCCGAACATCACAAAGCCGGAGATAGTCGTGCATATCCTTTCGGTGATTATTGTTTGGCTGACTTTCCTCGTCTGCTCAAACCGCACAAGAAGCAGCGTAAACGCTTTCACGCTTCTGATGCTCTGTTTGGCACATTCTTTCCTTGCAGCGGATCTGACATCGTTTGCCGTGCTGTCCTGCCCGTTCCTTGCTGTGTACGTTGCGTCGCGCTCAAAGTGGCGTGCGATGCGCATAATCGTTGCCATATTGCTTATAGCGGTTTTACTGCTTTTTATAGCTTTTTTGTACATTGTAAAAGTAAAATGAGCGCTTTGGTTTCGGATCCGTTCCGAGGTCATTTGTAAAATTATTCAAAAATTGTCAAAAAAGGTGGAAATCGACACAAATTTGTTGTATAATTAGTTTGTATTAATATGGAAAGAGAGGGGCTAACTGTGAATGGGCGAGATTCTTTTGAAATGAATACAAGACCAAAGCGCGCAAGGTCGAAAGCGATAATCAAAAAGCTTCGCATTCCGATCATACTTGTTGCGGTATTGGTTTTTGCTGTGCTTTTGATCGGCACCGGTATTTTGGACGGGGACAAACATACTGATAATGCCCCAATTGTTTTAAACGAAACACGACTGCCGACAGCATCCAAACCCACGCCTGAGCCGATCGAAACAGAACTTAACGATTACAAGCAATGGCCGACGTTTTCCCTTGGCGATGAGGATTCTCGCATAACCTACATTCAATCAAGGCTTATGTCTCTTGGCTATATGGAAGCGGATGAGCCGCAAGCCGTCTACAATCAGCCGCTTGAAAACGCGGTCAAACTTTTCCAGCGCGCCAACAATATGACGCAAACCGGCGAGACAGACTCGATCCTGCTGTCGATACTGTACTCAGACTCGCCGACCGAATACGTAATGGAGTTTGGCAACAGCGGCGACGACGTGCTTATGCTGCAGGAGCGCCTGAACCAACTCGGATATTACGACGAAAAACTCAACGGTTATTACGGCGCATCAACTGTTGAAGCGATAGAAACGTTCCAGGACGTCAACGGAATCGACCCGAGCGGCAAGGTCGCCTCGGATACGTTCGATCTTATATTCTCGTACGACGCGATTTCAAAGGACGGGCCGCGCCCGATCGAATTCACCGATGAGCCGCGTGAAACGCCAACTCCGGAGATGACAGAGGGCATAACGGATGTTCCGGCAACTCCGGTTATTACCGATGATCCGACGACGGTGCCCGCGCATACGGCAACGCCTTTGCCGTCGACAGACGTATTCGTTCCGTTCGTTGCGGACGGCTATACAAATGCAGCGTATGTCAATCTGCGCTCCGAACCGTCGACTTCCTCGGCAAAACTTGGCGTACTTACATACGGCACAAAGGTGCATATCACAGCTAAAACGAGCGAGTGGTATCGCGTTCAATATAACGGTATAACGGGCTATATCTCGCTTCC
>JAFYJD010000023.1 GCA_017538255.1 Clostridia bacterium
CGGTCAGCACGGCACCGATGAATCCCTGTGTCGGTGGTTCAAGTCCACTCTGAGGCACCATCCCGCGGGAATAGCTCATTTGGTAGAGCGCCGCCTTGCCAAGGCGGAGGTGGCGGGTTCGAGCCCCGTTTCCCGCTCCATAATATGGCTATGCATACTTGCGTAGCCATATTATGGATAAGGGCGCATCAAGCACGCAATTTCATAATTCGGCACCATAGCCAAGCGGTAAGGCAGCGGTCTGCAAAATCGCCATCTCCAGTTCGATTCTGGATGGTGCCTCCAAAAAATCAAGTAGCCACCGGCTGCTTGATTTTTTATCCAAGCCGCCGAAGGAGGCTTGGTATGTAATCAACGCAAGTACGAACCGAATAACTTCAATTTCGCGCCCCTTGAATCGTCAATAAAAGTGTGTTATAATAAATATGGATTTGAGATCACGAACTGAGGGGATCATCGTGAACATTATTCAGCATTATGATAAACTCATAGATGACGAGAACGATCCGTTCCGCGACCCGCAGATATTACAGGATCATATGGATAAGTGGGACGGACAACTCTTTGTCGACTCTATGCTTCTTGACAAAACAAAGCGTGTTCTGGAGATCGGGGTCGGCACCGGCAGATTGGCTAAAAAAGTTGCCCCGAACTGTTTGGGGTTCACGGGAATAGATATTTCGCCAAAAACGATAGAAAGAGCCAAAGAGAATCTTTGTTATCTGGATAATATCACGCTGATTTGCGCCGATTTCCTTGATTACAGGTTTGAACAGACTTTTGACGTCGTTTATTCTTCGCTGACACTAATGCATTTTGAAAACAAGCAGCGGTTCTTTTCCAAGACGGATTCTCTGCTTAAGAGCAGCGGCTTGTTTTGCCTGTCCATTGATAAAAATCAAGACCGGTTTATAGATATGGGAGATCATAAGATCAGGGTGTTTCCGGATACGCTTGAGAACACTTTTGATTTGTTAAAATCTACACGGTTATATGTGGAAAAAATAACAGAAAAAGAGTTTGCCCATCTTATGGTTCTGAAAAAACATTAGGTTTGGAAAACTTCGCTTTTACGATATAAACAAAGCGTCTATGAACCCTTCTTTCATCGGCGCTGATTTGACTCTGTTTGGGATGTATTATGAAAGGCTCATTTAAAACACCGTTGATCAAATATGTATATTGCTTGTTGTTCGTTCTTACTTGCTCCTATATTACGATAAAATTCGCGGTATGGGGCATTGATGCGATCCGATCGAGGCAAGCCGCAGCAGCGATATTCTGCTTTGCTTTTGCGGCGTTAGGTCTGCTTTTCGGTGTATTTTCGATTCTTCTGTTCAACCACAACAGAGGCGCTTATCTTGTTGTTAATGCGGAGCGGATCGATGCGCGTTTCGGACTGTCAGACGAATTGCACGAGCCCGCTTCAAGCATAAGAAAGGTCGAACTCGAAAGCGGCGGAAAGGGTGTAAAACTGTATTTTGACGACCGTGCCTTTTCGGTACTGAATCTTGAAAATGCAAAGCAATTATGCGAGTATATTTCAACCATCATACCCGATACTACCGCTGAGAAAGCGACTGCGAATCTTGAAAAAAACCAAAAACTATATAAACACTATCTTCTGTTGACCTGCGCTCTTGCGATGCTGATGTTCGTGCATATTTTTTGGTGTGTTCTGCTGACGGAAGGCAAGGACCTCGTGGAGTTTTCTGAGAGCAACAATATAGTTTTCGCGGCATTTGCCGTTGCGGAACTCATAACCGTGATCTTTTTGCTTGTGTTTGCCGATAAGTGCGGCAAGCATAACAAATTATGCGCGCTGTCCCGAGCCGCTCAGCTGTCCGCCGCCGCTTCCGAGCACAAGAACGATTCGCTCGAAAGGTATCCAAATATTTACTGCAAAAAGTACTTTAACGGCAATACTTTTAGGATCGTTGTTTTTTCGCCAGAAAGCGGGGTGTTTATGTATGTGCTTGAACGCTTCGACCTGAAACTGAACGCCTATGTAAAGAGTTATATGGAGCCAAAAGCGTTTGCTTCGCTCTCCGAATTATACGAGGACATCGATGAATCCTTTAAGGATGTGATCTTGAAGGATTAGCGTATTAGTCAGACAATACCTCAAACGGAACATCCGCTTGAGGCGCTGCGGTTACGCTGTTCTTTTTGCATTGCGACAAATCTTCTGCATTTGTCAACGGAGGGCGGAACGGATGAGCTGATGATCGTTCGGGTGCCGATCGCCCAACTGCTGTCGTTCGTGGTGATAATACTGATTTGGACATGGTGGAAGAAAAAACAGCAGTTTCGCCCGAACAGTTCCCGACAGTCGAAACAAAAAGAGCGTATTTGATCGCAGTAAGAGGGCAAACGATACATTCAAACCCGACCTCCTGCCCAAAACACTCGGCCAAGCACAGCGCGCCGAGTGTTTTTCTTCAAACCGCCGAAGCAGGTTTTCTATACTCGCGCCGACCGCCCTTTTTTCTGCTTTTTATCGTCGCTTTAGCCTTGACTATTTACGCGCTTGATACTATAATTATACTTGGATGTTAGCGGCATTTGCCGCACGATTTTTAAGGAGACCAATCAAATGATTATCATCAACGGAACAGATTTAACGATACCGCAGGTCATAGAGGTCGCAAGACGCGGCGCCGAGGTCGCCATCTCGGAAGAAGCAAAGCAAAAAGTCAATAAGGCCCGTGCCTATGTCGAAAGGAAACTCGACGAGCACGCCGTCGTTTACGGCCTTACAACAGGCTTCGGCAAGTTTTCCGACACCTATATCCCCCTTGAGGAAACAGCCAAACTTCAGCGCAATCTGATTATATCGCACTCCTGCGGGATGGGCGAGCCCCTGCCCACGGAGGCCGTACGCGCCGCGATGCTGCTGCGCTGCAACGCGCTTTGCCGCGGCAACTCGGGCATCCGTCTTTCCACGATAGAAACTCTTATCGAGATGCTCAACAAAGGCGTGCATCCGATCGTTCCCGAAAAGGGCTCGCTCGGTGCGAGCGGCGATCTTGCGCCGCTTTCGCATATCGTGCTGGTTATGCTCGGCGAAGGTCGCGCGGAGTTCAAGGGCGAGGTTATGAGCGGCGCGGAAGCGATGCAAAAAGCGGGGATCCCCACCGTTGAACTTGCCGCAAAGGAGGGCCTCGCGCTGATCAACGGCACCCAGATAATGACCGCCGTCGGCTGCCTCGCAGTGTACGACGCCGTTCAGCTTACCAAGACCGCGGACATCGCCTGCGCTATGACCGCGGAGGCGCTTCTCGGCATCAAAAAAGCCTACGATCCCAAAGTCCACGCCGTGCGCGGGCACAAGGGCCAAATGGAATGCGCCGAGAACCTTTTGCGCCTGCTTTCGGGCAGCCGTCTTGCCTCCGACAGGATAGAGGGCAAGGTGCAGGACGCCTATGCGCTACGCTGCACGCCACAGATCCACGGCGCGAGCCGCGATGCGATCGAATATGTCTATAACGCCGTTTCCCGCGAGATCAACGCGGTCACGGATAACCCGATAATCTTTCCCGATGACGACGAGGCTATCTCGGGCGGAAACTTCCACGGTCAGCCGATGGCGCTTGCGTTCGACTTCCTCGGCATCGCAGTTGCGGAACTCGCCAATGTTTCCGAACGCCGCCTCGAAAGGCTCGTCAACCCGGCGCTCAGTTTTGGGCTTCCGGCGTTTTTGAGCGAGAACGGAGGCCTAAACTCCGGCTTTATGATCACCCAGTATTCCGCGGCAAGTATGGTGTCGGAAAACAAGGTCCTCGCGCATCCCGCGAGCGTAGATTCGATCCCATCGTCCGCAAACCAGGAGGATCATGTAAGTATGGGCACTATCGCCGCGCGCAAGGCAAGGCAGATACTCGACAACGCCCAAAAGGTCATCGGCATCGAACTCTTTGCAGCTTCCCAGGGCATCTACCTGCGCGGAGAGGATAAACTCGCTCCCGCGACGGCCGCCGTCTATGCCCATATCAGAAGGAGCGTAGAACCCGTGCGCGACGATATCGTGATGTATGAACAGATGAACAAGTTCGATCAAATGGTCAAGCGTGCGGAACTCGTAGAGTGCGCCGAAAAGGCGGAGTGCATCCTTAAATAATTTAAACGGGCTCGGGATATCTTTTCCCCGAGCCTTGCCGTGTTTATTCGGCTTTTGACAACGCGAAAAACCTTTTAGCATACGGAGGTAAACCATATGAAGAACGATACGGTCGCAAAAGCGATGACGATCAAACTCGACGCCGTGCTTCCCGAATACCCCAAGATGGAAGACAAATACCGCCGCGCGCCGGACCGCGGCTTCCGCCTTACAAAAGCGCAGGCGGAACTCGCGCTTCGCAACGCGCTTCGCTATGTGCCGGAGGAACTGCACGCCGCACTCGCGCCCGAGTTTATGGACGAACTTATGACCCGCGGCAGGATATATGCCTATCGCTATCGCCCCGAGGGGCGCATCTACGGCAAGCCCATCGACGAATACAAGGGCAATTGCATCGAGGGCAAGGCGTTTCAGGTGATGATCGACAACAACCTCGATTTCGAGATCGCGCTGTACCCTTACGAACTCGTCACCTACGGCGAAACGGGTCAGCCCTGCCAGAACTGGCTACAGTACAGGCTGATAAAAAAATATCTCGAAGAATTGACCGAAGATCAGACCCTCGTTGTCGAATCCGGACATCCCCTCGGTCTGTTTCCGAGCAATCCGAGCGCGCCTCGCGTCATCATCACAAACGCGCTGATGGTCGGTATGTTCGATAACCTCAAGGATTGGGAGATCGCGGAGGAACTCGGCGTCGCCAATTACGGACAGATGACGGCGGGCGGCTGGATGTACATCGGTCCGCAGGGCATCGTTCACGGCACGTTCAACACCATTCTCGGCGCGGGCAGAAAGGAACTCGGCGTGCCCGAGGACGGCGACCTCGCGGGCAGAATCTTCGTTTCGTCGGGTCTTGGCGGAATGAGCGGCGCTCAGCCCAAGGCCGCAAATATCGCAAACGCCGTCGGTATCTTTGCGGAGGTGGACGCGTCCAGGATAAAGACCCGCCACGATCAGGGCTGGGTCAACACCGTGTCCGACGATCTCGACGAGATATTCGCGTCCGTAAAAGAATACGTAAAAAGCAGGACTTCCGTATCGATCGCTTACCACGGCAATATCGTAGACCTGCTCGAATACGCGGTAAAGCACGATATTCATATCGACCTGCTTTCCGACCAGACGAGCTGCCATAACGTCTATGACGGCGGCTATTGCCCCGTGGGGCTCACCTTCGAGGAGCGCACCGAGATGCTGCATTCCGACAGGGAAGAGTTCGCAAAACGCGTAAACGCATCCCTGCGCCGTCATTTTGACGCGATCTGCGCGCTTACGAAGAAGGGCACATATTTCTTCGATTACGGCAACTCCTTTATGAAGGCGGTCTATGACAGCGGCGTCAAGGAGATATCCAAAAACGGCGTGGACGAAAAGGACGGCTTTATCTTCCCGAGTTATGTGGAGGACATAATGGGACCCGTGCTCTTTGACTACGGCTACGGTCCGTTCCGCTGGGTCTGTCTCTCCGGCAAACCCGAGGATCTTGACAGGACGGACGCGGCGGCGATGGCGTGCATCGACCCGAACCGCTGCTCGCAGGATAGGGACAACTACATCTGGATACGCGACGCGAAGGCCAATAAACTCGTCGTCGGCACCCAGGCGAGGATACTCTATCAGGACGCCGAGGGCAGAACGCGCATCGCGCTCAAGTTCAACGAGATGGTGCGCGCGGGCGAGATCGGTCCCGTCATGATCGGGCGCGACCATCACGACGTAAGCGGCACCGACTCGCCGTTCCGCGAGACCGCCAACATCAAGGATGGCTCAAATGTTATGGCGGATATGGCGGTGCAGTGCTTCGCGGGCAACGCTGCAAGGGGCATGAGCCTCTGCGCGCTGCATAACGGCGGCGGCGTGGGCATCGGTAAGTCCATCAACGGCGGCTTCGGCCTCGTGCTCGACGGCAGCGAGCGCATCGACGCTATAATCCGTTCCGCGATGATGTGGGACGTTATGGGCGGCGTTGCAAGGCGCAATTGGGCGCGCAACGAACACTCCGTTGAAACGAGCGTCAAATACAACGAAAAATGGGAAGGAAAAGCGCATATCACCATCCCGTATTTTGCGGATGATGAACTTATAACAAAAACAGTATCTGAAAGGATGAAAAAGTAAAATGGCAAAGATCATCGAATGCGTACCCAACATCAGCGAAGGCAGAAACCTCGAAGTCGTCGAAGCGTGCGTTGATGAAGTCCGCAAGACGGCGGGCGTTACCCTTCTCGACTATTCGTCGGACGCGAGCCACAACCGCAGCGTCATCACATTTATGGGCAGCCCCGAGGGCGTTATGAACGCCGCGACCGCGCTTGCAAAGAAGGCGGTCGAACTCATCGACCTCACCAAACATCAGGGCGAGCACCCGCGTATGGGCGCCATCGACGTTTGCCCCCTTATCCCGCTCAAGGACTGCACCAAGGAAGAGACCGTTGAGTACTCCAAGCAGCTTGCCGAGCGTATGTGGAACGAGGCGGGAATACCGATCTTCCTCTATGAGGATTCCGCTTCCGCGCCTCACCGCGTAAACCTGGCCGACATCCGCAAGGGTCAGTTCGAGGGTATGGCGGAAAAGGTCAAGGATCCCATGTGGACGCCCGATTTCGGCGGCGCAAACATCCATCCCACCGCAGGTACGACCGCGGTCGGCTGCCGTATGCCCCTTGTTGCGTTCAACATCAACCTCTCGACCGACGATGTCGAGGTCGCAAAATCGATCGCAAAGGTCATTCGCCGCAGGAACGGCGGTTTTGACTGCGTAAAATCAAACGGCTTCCTAATCGAGACCGAGGCGACGGAGGACAAGCCGGCAAAGCGCTATGCCCAGGTATCGATCAATATGACGGACTACACCCGCACGCCTCTCTATCGCGTAGTGGAGGTCACCAAGGCCGAAGCCAAACGCTGGGGCGTCACCGTAGTCGGCACCGAGATCATCGGTCTCACTCCGATGCGCGCGCTGATCGATTCCGCCGAGTACTATCTGCAGATCGTCGATTTCGACGCGGATAAGCAGATAATCGAAAACTATCTGCTTTAATGCGCGAAGTCGGTTTAGTATGCTTCTTATCAAAAACATCGGCACGCTCGCAACGCCGCAGGGGAACACCGCCCGATGCGGCGCCGAGCAGGGTCGTATAAAGGAATACAAAAACGCGGCGGTGCTCATCTCTGGCAGCGGCGTCATTACCGCGATAACCGAAAACGGCAAACTGCCCGAAAATGCGGAGAATGCCGAGATAATCGACGCTTGCGGCGCGCTCGCAACGCCGGGACTTGTGGACGCGCATACCCACCTCGTATTCGGAGGATGGCGCGCACACGAAGTGCCGCTCAAAATATCGGGCGCTTCGTACCTCGATATCCTGAACGCGGGCGGCGGCATCCTGAACACCCTCGTCAACACAAGAAAAGCGAGCGAGGACGAACTTTTTGAACGAGCGCTTTTGTTCCTTGACGAGCAGGCGGCGCTCGGCATAACGTCCGTCGAGATAAAGTCGGGCTACGGCCTTGATAAGGAAACGGAACTCAAACAACTGCGCGTCATAAGGCGGCTCAATGAAGCGGCGGCGCAGGATGTCGTTTCGACCTTCCTCGGCGCTCACGCAATACCCGATGAGTTCAAGGGCAATGCCGACGGCTATATCGATTATCTTATTGCCGAAGTCCTGCCCGAGGTCGCAAAAGAAAAACTCGCCGATTTCTGCGACGTGTTCACCGAAAGTTCCGTGTTCAACGTGGAGCAGTCAAGGCGCATCCTGCTCGCGGCGCAAAAACTCGGTCTGCCCTCAAAGATCCACGCGGACGAGATAGATCCTCTCGGCGGAAGCGAACTGGCGGGGGAGATAGGGGCGGTATCGGCGGAGCATTTGATTGCAACGCGCGACAGCGGGATCGCGGCTATGGCGGCGTCCAAGACCGTTGCCTGCCTGCTTCCGCAGACTTCGCTGTACCTCGGCAAACCATTTGCAAGGGCAAGGGATATGATCTCTGCGGGCGTGCCCGTTGCTATCGCTACGGACTTCAACCCCGGCTCCTGTCCGTCCTTAAACATTCAACTGTCGATGAATCTCGGCTACCTTAAGTACAGAATGTACCCGGGCGAGATACTAACCGCCGTCACCCTGAACGCCGCCTGCGCAATAGGTATGGGTGAAGTCATTGGCTCCGTTGAACCGGGCAAGCAGGGCGACCTTGTTATCTGGCAGGCGGACGATATCGCGATGCTTGCCTACCGTATGGGCTCAAATCAAGTAAAAACAGTTATCAAGAAAGGAAAAATACTATGAAACTGATCGATATGAAAGTGAATGAATACCTCGATGTTCTCGCGTCTGACGCACCCGCCCCCGGCGGCGGAAGCGCGGCGGCGCTCTGCGGCGCACAGGGCGCGGGCCTTGTTGCGATGGTCGGCGGACAGACCGTAAGCAAGGCGCGCTTTGCCGAGCATCATGAGATCGCGCAGAAGGCGATTGACGGCTGTATGCCAATCTATTCCGCTCTCACCGCTCAGGTGGATAAGGACACCGATGCATACAACCTCGTTGCCGCGGCGTTCAAGATGCCCAAGGAGACCGACGACGAGAAGGCCGAGCGTAAAAAGGCTATTGCGGATGCGACCCTCGTTGCAACCGAAGTGCCGTTTGAAACCCTGCGCCTTGCGGTCGAAGCGCTCGAATATGCGGAGTCAATCATCGGGCATTACAACACCAACTGCGCAAGCGACCTCGGCGTTGGCAGTATGAACCTTCACACCTGTGCGCACGGCGCATGGCTGAACGTGCTTATCAACCTCGGCGGCGTTAAGGACGAGGAGAAGGCGGCGCATTTCAGCGAGGAAGGCAAGCGCCTTATCGAAAAGGCGGACGCGCTCAACGCGAAGGTCATGGAAACCGTGAATAAGGACATAATTGGCTGAAACAGCGTATCCCGGCTTGCCGATACGGCGAGCCGGGATTTTTGAAAAGGAAATGAACAGATGAACAGGGATCACCTTAAAGAAAATTGGAAAAAGGAAGAGGAAATCGCCCATATTCACGGTTGGGATTTTTCCCATATCCACGGCAGATACGATGAGGAAGAGGACTTGCCTTGGGATTTTCTTGCCGTAATCAAGAAGCATCTCACGCCCGAAATGAAGCTTTTGGATC
>JAFYJD010000024.1 GCA_017538255.1 Clostridia bacterium
ACAATACTGCAAAGGGCTGTGGTCGGAGCCTTTCTTAAACCGTCATGCGGTAGGAGGATTTAACCGATCCACAGCATCCCAAACAGTGTAGCACATGTCCTTGGAGAGGGACAATAAAAACTACTACATCATTATACGAGGGAGGATACTATGCAAAAACGGAAGAAAAAAGCGCTCATTTGCTTTGCGCTCATATTGGCGGCCTGCTATATGTTTGCGGCGTGCGCGGTGAACAAGGGAAAAAAGTCGGAACCGGCTGAAAAAGTGTTTGAGACCGTCGAATACCGCGGCGCGGAATATCTGAAAGTGCCGTCGAACGGCGGCGAGTATCTGGCGCTGAAGACCTTGGGGCTCGACGAGGCGCAGGCGAGTGCGCTTGCGGCGTACTTCTTCGATAAACAAAACTACGCGTATTCGGGTGAGGGCTATATCGCGGCGGCGGAAAAGGTGCTCGTCAAGACGGACGATAAACTCTTCGTCCTCGGCGACGAAACGCACGACAAAATCGCTCCGAACGGCAAAAACGGGCGCGTGATAGTTGAACTTTCACGCAGGGACGGCGGCTGGACGGTGGAAAGCTGCACTAAAAAATCCGAATCGAAAGCCGTTTTCAAAACGATGTACGATTTGACCAAACCTTTAAGAAAACTCGACGATGCCGAACTGCAAAAGGCAAAGGATCAAGTGCTTGAGAATAATCCGTTCGGCGAAAAGGACCTGTCGCTTTTGGATGCGGTGTACGACGAAAAAGCGGCGGAGGACTATTTGCGCATATTCCTAATGGAAGAATTTGAGGCGAATGAAGAGGCGTTTTCGTTTGTAAGCCATAACGCGGTAGTTTTTCTCGGGATCAACAAAGCGCACGAAAAGGATGCAAAGTATCTTGCCGCGCTTGATAATTACTACGGCGGCGAAGAAAAAGCCAATTACGTATTCCTTATAGAAAAGGATGCCGACACGGGTGGGATAAGCACCCTGTATTTGAACAACAGCGACTGGGTCTATCTGGACTGAACACACTCGGCGGGCTCCAAAGCGGAGCCCGCTGTTTTTTTCGCACGGCTCGCCGCATATTCGTAAAAGTTTTATTGACCCGCGGCGGAAAAACGGTTATAATACATAGACCCTCATAAATCGAAAAGGAGAACCCTATGGGATACAGATATTTTGCCGTGGACGTGGGCGATAAGCGCGTGGGGCTCGCCGTCAGCGACGCGCTCGGCATAACGGCGCAGGGGCTTGAGACCTACCACCGCACGGGCGACGACGAGCGGGACGCCGCTTATATCCGCGAATACGCGCAAAAATACGCGCCCTGCCGCATAGTCTTCGGTATGCCGCGCAATATGGACGGCAGTTACGGCTTTGCCTCCGAAAAGGTGAAGGCGTTTGCCGAACTCGTTTTGACGGGCTGGGAAGGCGAGCACGATTTTTACGATGAGCGCCTTTCGACCGTCGCCGCGGAGCGCGCGCTGTTTGAGGCGGAACTTAACTGGAAAAAGCGCCGCAAGGTGGTGGATCGCCTTGCCGCGCAGGTGATACTCGAGGGCTATATGACCCTGCACCCGATCAAACTTTGACGATAGGAGAAACGAATATGGATAACGAAAAAACCACGATCATCACCGAGGACGAACTGGACGACGGCATCGAGACCGTTACGCTGATCAACGACGAGGGCAAGGAAGAAAACTTCTGGCACGTTATGACCTTCCCCTACGAGGGCAAAAAATACTGCGCGCTCGTGCCCGAGGATCAGATCGACGACGATGAGCCCGAGGTGTTCTTTGTGCGCATCGATCACGACAAGGACGGCGACGCGTACCTGCCCGTCGATAACGAGGTGCTGCTCGGCGAACTGTTTGAGGAACTCTACGCCCTGCTTGACGAGCAGGACGGCATCGATGACGACGAATAAGACCCTATTTTAATACGGGGAATCCCAAGGATGACTGTTTTTGAACTCATACTCACCGCCGTGGCGCTTTCGATGGACGCGATGGCGGTCTCCGTCGCAAGCGGGATCGCGTCCGCAAAGGTCAGGCTGAAGGACGCGCTCGTTATGGCGCTCGCGTTCGGGGTTTTTCAGGCGCTTATGCCCGCGCTCGGCTTTTACATCATACCGCTTTTGAGCGGCATCTTCGGCGGCGGGGTGGAGACTTTCGTAAGATCTATCGACCATTGGATCGCGTTTTTGCTGCTCGCGTTCATCGGCGGCAAGATGATATTCGAGGCGATAAAGAATGAGGAGGAGGAAGCGGGAAGCGACCCGTTCCGTCCTATAAACATACTCGTGCTCGCCGTCGCAACCAGCATCGACGCGCTCGCGACGGGCATAGTGTTCTGCTCGTTCGATTTTTCGGCGGCAAAGCTCGTATTCTCCGTTTTGACGATCGGCGCGATCACGTTCGCGCTGTCGCTCTTCGGCGTGCTGGCGGGTAAAAAACTCGGCGAAAAATTCAAACGCTTCGCGGTGCTCGCGGGCGGCGTCGTGCTCGTTCTGATCGGCCTCAAAATACTGATAGAGCATTTGATCGGCTGACGCTGTGAAAAGGGAGAAAAAGGCTTGTATGAAAAGGGAAACCGATACAATAAGGAATATGCTGAACGCGCTGTATAAGCCGCTTGTCGAAAGAGCGGATGCACTTTATTCAGAGATAGCAAAAGCGGATTTCGGGCACGAACTGCGGCGCGGCTTTTATAACGGACACTACCGTAAAAACGGTTGCGGCGAATACGAAAAGGATCATTATCCAATACCCGAGATAGAACTGCGCGGACTTTGCGATATTGAATGCGGATTTGAAGAAACAGGCATAACAGCAAAACTGAAAAGAGAAGATATCAAACGGTTTTTTACAGAGGCGCCCGCAAACTATGCGTTTGAACTGTACGGGGTCGAGGACTGGCTTATCACATTGGGCGATCAAAACGATATCGTCGCTGCGGTCGATAACGCGCTTGAAAGTTCCGAGAAGGAGTTTTTCGTTTCGTTCCGACTCGATCCGAACTGTGCAATAGATTCTGTTTTGGCGCTTTTGACACGGCTTTTGGAGGGCGGATTTTATTATTGAATACCACATACGCAAAAACCGATGCCGGAGGGAGGGGCGAAGTTCTTTCCCTCTTTTTTATACCGTTTTCGCGCTTTGCGAATATATCGGTTTTTTATAAACTTTCTCTTTACAAGCCTTGCCTTTTGGTTATATAATGGATGCGTATGGGTTGGCGGGCCGCTTCGGGCGCAAAAGGGCGCATCCAAAGCCCGAACGCGCCGATGAGCCGCGGCCGCGTTTTGCGGGCGCGACCACGATCCAATCCCAAATAATTGAGGAGGCAGAATAATGGAAAACTTCGATTCACTCAAAAAAACTCCGCTGTACGAGCGCCATATGGAACTCGGCGGCAAGATCGTTGATTTCGGCGGCTGGGCGCTCCCCGTTCAGTACTCGTCCATCCTTGACGAGTGCAAAGCGGTGCGCGAACGCTGCGGGCTGTTCGACGTTTCGCATATGGGGGAGGTCGATATCTACGGCAACGACGCTTACGCCTATGTCCAGAAGATGGTTACCAACGACGTGACCACTATGACCCCGGGCCGCTGCCGCTACGCGATAATGTGCTACGAAAACGGCGGCGCGGTGGACGACGTGCTTATCTACAAATACGCGGACGATCACTATATGTTCATCGTAAACGCGGGCAACACCGATAAGGATTTTGCCTGGATGCAGGAGCATGTTTTCGGCGATGTTCGCGTAGAGAACAACTCCGCAAAATGGGGTCAGCTTGCTTTGCAGGGTCCGATGCATCAGAAAGTGCTTGACGAAGCGGGATTCGAAGGCGAGATCCCCGCGAAATACTATACCTTTACCGAAAAGATGACCGTTGCCGGCGTGCCCTGCCTTGTTTCGAGGACGGGCTACACGGGCGAGGACGGCGTTGAACTCTACTGCGCCGCCGAGGATACCGTTCGCCTGCACAAAGCGCTTATGGAAGCGGGCAAATGCGTTGATATGCTGCCCTGCGGTCTCGGCGCGAGGGATACGCTCCGCTTTGAAGCGTCCATGCCCCTCTACGGTCATGAAATGAATGAAACGATCAACCCCATTGAATGCGGGCTTGATTTTGCAATCAAACTCAACAAGGATCACTTCATCGGCATTGAGGCGCTCAAAGCGCCGCGCACCAGAAAGCGCATCGGTCTTAAACTCGTCGGCAAGGGCGTTGCCCGTCCCGACGCGGAGGTCGTATGCAACGGCGAGATCGTCGGCATCGTAACCTCGGGAGGTCCCGCGCCCGCCGTCGGCGGCAACTACGTGATGTGCCTTGTTAAAGAAGAAGCGGACGAAAACGGCAAATGGGCGGTTTCCGTGCGCGGCAGGGAGATCGAGTGTGAGTTTGCGCCGATGCCCTTCTATAAGAGAAAGTAATTTATCATAATAAACCCAAAATCTAAACAATCGGAGGATAAAAAACTATGGTTCCCAATGATCGCAAATACACCCGTGAGCACGACTGGGTAAAGATCGAAGACGGCATTGCAATTCTCGGTATCACCGACCACGCGCAGGAAGCGCTGGGCGACATCGTGTATGTCGAACTGCCCGAACTCGATTCCGATATCGCAATCGGCGACAACTACACCACCGTTGAGTCCGTCAAGGCGGCATCCCCCGTCGATTCCCCCGTTGCGGGCAGGGTCGTCGAGGTCAACGAAGCGCTTGATGAGCAGCCCGAACTCCTCAACGAGGATGCGTACGGTCAGTTCATCGCCAAGATCGAGTTCGCCGAGATCAACGAGGACGCGCTCCTCACCGCCGAGGAATACGAACAGCTCCTCGCCGAAGAAGAGTAATTCTCCCTGCGCAGCCGGCGCAACCCGCCGGCTGCCGTTTTTATGAAAGGCGCTTTTATAAAGGCGCATACGGCGGGGCGCAAGCCGAAAGCCGAACAATAAAACCTGACAGCATAAAGGAAACAAATATGAAGAGTTATGTTCCGAACACCGAAAAAGAGCGCCGCGAAATGCTCGAAGCCATCGGGCTGAAGAGTATGGACGACCTCTTTTCCGATATTCCCGAGGATCTCAAACTTGACCGCGAACTCGATCTGCCCGCTCCGATGAGCGAGATGGAGCTTCGTGAACTTATGATGGGCTACGTGCTCCAAAACGACGAGGGCGGTCTGCTGTTCCGCGGCGCGGGCGCGTATCGCCACTACATCCCCTCGGTCGTGCCGCAACTTGCGGCAAGGAGCGAGTTCTACACCGCTTACACCCCCTATCAGGCGGAGATGAGCCAGGGTATGCTCCAAAGCATCTTTGAGTGGCAGACCGTTATCTGCAACCTGACGGGTATGGAAGCGTCCAACGCGTCCGTTTACGACGGAGCGACCGCCGCGAGCGAGGCGATACTGATGATGCGCGACTCCAAGCGCAAAAGCAAAGTCCTCTACTCTGCCGGTCTCAACCCCGACGTAATTACGACGATCAAGACCTACGCGCATTGCTACGGCATCGAACTTGTTGAGATACCTCTCAATAAGGACGGCATCACCGATATGGCGGCGCTCGAGGCGAACCTTCCCGAATCGGCGGGATTCATCGCCGCGCAGCCCAACTACTTCGGCTGCATCGAGAATATGGACGCGATCTCCGAAGCCGTTCATGCACAAAAGGCGCTGCTTGTAAGCTATGTCAATCCAATCAGCCTCGGCGCGGTCAAACGCCCCGGCGACTACGGCGCGGATATCGCGATAGGCGACGCGCAGCCGATGGGTCTGCCCCTAAATTTCGGCGGCCCCTATGTCGGCTTTATGGCAACGGGCGGCAAACTCGTTCGCAATCTCCCCGGCCGCATCGCCGGCGAGACCACGGACGCGGAGGGCGGCAGGGCGTATGTTCTTACGCTCCAGGCGCGCGAACAGCATATCAGGCGCGACAAGGCTTCCAGCAACATCTGCTCCAACCAGATGCTCTGTGCGATAATGTCCACGATCTACGCCTGCACCATGGGCCCCGAGGGTATGCGCGAAGTCGCTGAGCAGAACATCGCGAAGGCGCATTACCTTGCGGACGAGATCTGCAAGATCCCCGGTATGAAACTGAGATACGCGACAGCGTTCTTCAACGAGTTCGTTATCGATACCGAGACCCCCGCGGGGCAGATAAACGAGGCGCTCAAGGATATGGGCATCGTCGGCGGTCTGATCCTGCCGGACGGCGGTATGCTCTGGTGCGCGACCGAGATGAACTCCAAGGAGGATATCGATTTCCTCACGGATATGCTCAAAAATATCGTTGAAGGGGGTATGGAACAATGAGGCAGTCATATAAACTGATCTTCGAGCGCTCCCACGAGGGACGCAGGGCTTACGATCTGCCCGCGCTGGATGTTCCCGCGGTGGACGCGATCCCCGCCAATATGAAAAACGAGGCAAAACTCGACCTGCCCGAGCTCGGCGAAGTCGACCTCGTTCGCCACTACACCAACCTTTCCCGCCGCAATTTCGGCGTGGACAACGGCTTCTATCCCCTCGGCTCCTGCACGATGAAGTACAACCCCAAGATAAACGAGGAAGTTGCGGGTATGTTTGAGGATATGCACCCCCTGCTTGACGAGGATATGAGCCAGGGCGCGCTGCGTATGATGTATGATCTTGAGGGCTACCTTGCGGAGATCTGCGGTATGGACGCTTTCACGCTCCAGCCCGCCGCCGGCGCGCACGGCGAACTCGCCGGCCTTATGCTCATCCGCGCCTATCACGAAAAGCGCGGCGACACCGAAAGAACGACGATCATCGTGCCCGACGCGGCTCACGGCACAAACCCCGCGAGCGCGGTCATGGCGGGCTTCAAAGTCAAGGAGATCAAATCCGCTCCCGACGGCGGCGTTGACCTTGACGCGCTGCGCGAGGCGGTCGGTCCCGACACCGCGGGCCTTATGCTCACCAATCCCTCGACGCTGGGCCTGTTTGAGCGCAATATCAAGCAGATCGCTTCGATCGTTCACGAGGCGGGCGGACTTCTGTACTACGACGGCGCAAACCTCAACGCGATAATGGGCATAGTTCGCCCGGGCGATATGGGCTTTGACGTTATGCACATCAACCTGCATAAGACCTTCTCCACCCCGCACGGCGGCGGCGGCCCCGGCAGCGGCCCCGTAGGCTTCAAAAAGCATCTTGCTCCGTTTATGCCCGTGCCCGTGCTCGTTGAGCGCGAGGGTATGATCGAACTCGATTACGACCGCCCCGATACGATCGGCAAGGTCAAGATGTTCTACGGCAACTTTGCGGTCTGCGTGCGCGCGTTCGCCTATATCCGTTCGCTCGGCGGCAAAGGTCTGCGCGAAGCCAGCGAGAACGCCGTTCTCAACGCCAACTACATCAAAAACGCTATGCGCGGCGTGTTCGACATCCCGCATGACCGCATCTGTATGCACGAGTGCATCGTTACCCCGACCGAGGAGATGATGGAAAAGGGCGTTCATACGACAGACGTTGCAAAGGCGCTGATCGACCGCGGATATCATCCCCCGACCATCTACTTCCCGCTGATCGTTCACGAGGCGATGATGATCGAGCCGACAGAGTCCGAGAGCCGCGAAACGCTCGACGAGTTCATCGAGGCGATGAAGGAAATCGCGTCCGAGGCGCTCACCGCGCCCGAGAGCGTAAAGGCCTGCCCGAAGAACACACCGATCGGCCGCCCGGACGAGACCACCGCGGCAAGAAAGCCGATAGTCAGGTATGTTAAACCCGAATAAACGCTGAAAAAACGCGTCCACAGGCCGTGGGCGCGTTTTTGTTTGGCGATAAACTCCCGCTTAGTCAAATGCGCGCTTTTCTTTTGGCAAGGCAGGATGTATAATGAGAAAAAATCGCCAGCGCTCGCTTTTGCGGGGGGAGGAGAAATATGTTTGACATCCATACGCATTCCAACTGTTCGGACGGGTACGACGCGCCGCATACCGTTGTTGAAACGGCAAAACAGGCGGGGCTCGACCTGTTTGCGCTGACCGATCACGACAGTATAAACGGGCTTTGGGAAGCCAAAAAACGCGCCGATGAACTTGCCCTTTCGTTCATCGCGGGCTGCGAGATAGAGGCGGAGTATGCGGACACCCTGCATATACTCGCGCTCGGTATGGATATCGAAAACGCGGATCTTTGCGCGCTTATGGAGAAAAAACTGCGCCTGCGCGATGAAAGAAACGTTCGCCTAAGCGAAAGATTGAAGGAACTCGGAATGGACGTTTCATCCGCGCTGGAGCAGAGCCGCGGCGCGACTACGAGGGCAAATTATGCTGCCGCGCTTGTAAAACTCGGCTATGCCGAGAGCCTGAACGACGCTTTTTCGCGCATACTCGGGCGCGGCTGTCCGGCCCATATCAAACAGCGGCACCCAGACCCGCGCGAGGTGGTGGAGATAGTTGAAGCGGCGGGCGGGATATGCGTTATCGCGCATCCTATGAAGATGAAACTTGACCCCGCAAAACTTATAGAGGATATGAAAAATATCGGCATCCGCGGCGTTGAGGCGTTCTACGGCACGGCGACCGAGGGTGAAATGCGACTTTTTGCGGTACTCGCCAAACGAAACGGGCTGTTCATAACCTGCGGCAGCGACTACCACGGCGCAAGACGCCCCGCGACCCATATCGGCAAGGGCTGGCAGGATATAGAGGAACTGCGGACAACGGAAAGGACGCTGCTCGGCAGGGTGAAATGAAACTGCTGCTTTACACTTTATTGAGTACGGAATAGTGCGCCCCCTTCCCCTTGAGGGGAAGGCAACGGGGGACGCCTGTTTTTTAATATGAACGGAAGGCGGCCGGTGCTGCCTTTCTGCCGGCCCTTGTTATGATGCTGTTCCATTATAAAAAAAGTATCGGAAAAAGAAAACAGGATAAAAACAAACAAAAAAGGCAGCGATCGCTGCCTTTTAGAATACGAAACTTACATCACCGTGGTGCCGGCTTTGCCAGCGAGCGCCTCAACGGCCTTATCGAGCGAGGTGATGATCGCCTTGCGGCCGGGCTTGGATTCTGCAAACTTGATCGCGGCCTCGACCTTGGGCAGCATTGAGCCGGGAGCGAAATGACCTTCCGCGATGTACTTTTTCGCCTCATCGATGGTGAGGGTGGAAAGCTTCTTCTCGTCGGGCTTGCCGAAGTTGATGCAGACGGTCTCAACGGCGGTGAGGATGACGAGCGCGTCAGCGTCGATATCCTCGGCGAGTTTCTCGCTTGCAAGGTCCTTGTCGATAACGGCGGCGGTGCCGATAAGGTCGCCGTTTTCGTTGCGGACAACGGGGATTCCGCCGCCGCCGACGGTGACGGCGATGAAGCCGCCGTCGATCAGGCACTTGACGGCGTCAAGTTCGACGATCTCAACGGGCATCGGGGAAGCGACGACACGGCGCCAGCCGCGGCCCGCGTCCTCTTTCATTGTGTAGCCCTTGGTCTCGGCAAGGCTCTTTGCCTCTTCTTCGGAATAGAAGGGGCCGATGGGCTTGGAGGGATTCTTGAACTTGGGGTCGTCCTTATCGACGACTACCTGGGTAACGACGGTCGCGACGCGCTTTTTGCTGCCGCGCGCACGAAGCACCTTTTCAAGGCCCTGCTGGATATGGTAGCCGATATAGCCCTGGCTCATTGCACCGCAAACATCAAAGGGCATAGCGGGGGTCTCTTTGGCTGCATACTCGTTTTGGATGACGATGCGGCCGACCTGCGGGCCGTTGCCGTGCGCGAGCACGACGTCATAGCCGCTTTCGATGATATCGGCAATGTACTCGGCAGTCTTTTCGACGACTTCGAGCTGGCTTTCCGCGGTCGCGGGCTTGCCCGCTTCCTGCAGGGCGTTTCCGCCGAGGGCGATAACGATCTTTTTCATTTTTTTCTCCATAAAAATAATAATGAGGCGCACGAAGCGCCACTATTCATTATGCCAGTTATTCTTTGTTTTGTCAACAAGAAAAATTGAAAAAAGTTTATGCAGGCGGCAAAAAAACAAATATATATCAGTTTTGGCGCGTTTTTGATGCGTTTTTTTGTTTGCGGGCGCGGCGTCGGAAATAAATAATAAGCCAATTTACGACTTATACTATACAAACGCGGTTTTTTGAAGTATAATTCTCGGTATAAGGCGAAAACTGCGGCTTTTTGACCGTTCGGTGAAAAAGGGTGTGAGAACGCAGGCTTCTCGGCGGTGAACAGTGAATTACGGATAGTGAACAGTTGAGGTTGAGATACCTGCGGGATCTCTTCGATAATCCCGAAGCTTTCACTTTTTCGATTGATATGCTGTTCACAAACCCAAAAACGATCTGAACGGAGAAAAACTATGAAACAGGTACTCGGATGCATCAGGCGCGCCGACGAGCGCTACGGGATGATACAGGACGGCGACAAGATCTGCGTCGGCGTCAGCGGAGGCAAGGACAGTTTGCTGCTCATGTACGGGCTTAAACTGTACCAAATGTTTTCCAAGAAAAAATACGATCTTTGCGCGGTGATGCTCGATCTCGGGCTCGTTGAACAGGATACGAGCGGGATAAGCGCGTTCGCGAGGGACAACGGCATAGATTTTGAGGTGGTCAAGACCGATATCGGCGACGTTGTTTTCAATATCCGCAAGGAGAAAAACCCCTGCGCGATGTGCGCCAAGATGCGAAGAGGCGCGCTGAACGATATCGCCGTAAAAAAAGGCTGCAACCTCGTTGCGCTCGGACACAACCGCGAGGACGTGCTCGAAACCTTCCTTTTGAGCCTGTTCTTTGAGGCGAGGCTAAACACCTTCGCTCCGATAACCTACCTGGGCAGAAGCGGCATAACCGTCATTCGTCCGCTAGTATTCTTCCCCGAAAAGGACGCGCGCGCGGCGGCAAAGAGGCTTGAACTGCCGGTCATCCCCGCCAACTGCTCGGTCGCGGGCAAAACAAAGCGCGAGGATATGAGATTGCTTTTGCAGGATTTCAGACATATCGTCCCCGATATCGAAACCAAACTGATGAAGGCGATCGTGGATACCCACAAATACGGTATGTGGGACAGGATGAAACTGCCCCCGCGTATGACGGGCGGTGTGTTCTCGGGCGAACACGATCCCCTGGACATTCTCGGACGCGAGCATATTCGGGAAAGAAAAAAGTTTCATTCATCGCGCGATGAATGAGTTCGCAATAAAATAATCGGATCACCCAAGGAGAGGGATATGGAACAGAACGACAATACAAATAGCGGCATTCTTTATACGGAACGAAACGCGGGCGAAAGACCCGAACAGCCGGGCGCAAAGACCTGGCAGGTCGCGCTTTTGATGCTGATGAGCGCGGCGCTCGCGGCGGCGGCGGTGGTTCTCGTGCTGTCGCTCGGCACAAAAAAATACATCCTCGTCGACAGGCAGAGCGATACGGACGCGACGCTGATAAGCGAACTTTTGACCGATATCAAAAAGTACTACTATTTTTCCGACGAAGCGCCCACTTCCGAAAAACTGCTTGAGGACGCGGCGCACGCCGTTGTCAACGGCGTCGGCGACCCGTATGCCGCCTATTATACCGAGGAGGAGTTCAACTCGTTCCGCGATAATATGAACGGCAACTACAAGGGCATCGGCGTGCTTGTTTCCTCGGAGGAGGGGAGGGGGCTTTATGTAAACCGCGCCTATGAGGATAATCCCGCCTATAAAGCGGGCGTTCGGGACGGGGACTACATAATCGAGGTCGACGGCACAAGCGTTATAGATATGGACGTCAACGAGGCGAGCGCGCTGATCGCAGGGGAGGACGGCTCGACCGTCAAACTCAGAATCGTTCGCGGCGATGAAACGCTCGAACTTGCTGTGCAGCGCGGGGACGTATACGTTAAGCGCGTCTATACCGAGATGCTCGAGGACGGGATCGGCTATCTTAGGATCGACTCGTTCACGGGCGAAGCGGATACGGAGTTCGACGCCGCGCTTGACGAACTGCTGGAAAGCGGGATCAAGGCGCTCGTTATCGACGTGCGAGACAATCCGGGCGGCGAACTCACCAAGGTAATCAACATCGCCGACAGGATACTGCCCGAATGCACGATAACCACGCTTGAGGGTAAATTGGTCGATCCGCCCAAGGTGTATTCTTCGACCGATGAGAAAAAACTCGAGATACCCTATGTGGTTTTGACCAACGGCGACTCCGCGTCGGCGAGCGAGATCTTCGCTTCCGCCGTGCAGGATAACGCCCAAGCAAAGATACTCGGCACCAAGACCTTCGGCAAGGGCATCGTGCAAACCACGTGGGAGTTCAGCGAGGGTAATTTCATCAAACTGACGACGGACGTTTACCTTACACCGAACGGCAGGATGATACACGGTATCGGCGTTGAGCCCGATATCACAGTCGAGCAGAATGAGGAACTCGCGGGCGTAGATATCTTCTTCATCCGCCGCGATATGCCCGAAAAGGATATCCAGGTCATCCGCGCCGTTGAACTGATAAAGGAAAGCATAGGTTGATAAAAACGAATAACGGAGCAAGCGGGATGCCGAAAACGGGCATTCCGCTTTTTATGCTTTTGCGGTTTTTCGCTTTTTGCTTGATATTTTTCGTATTGGGAGTTAAAATAGGAATAGAATAATACCGACCGACCCGAATGGCAAGGGAGGACTCCCTGCGCGATTCGGGCTGTTGCCGTATGGATAGGAGCGGACTATGCTGAAAATAACCGAGATAAAAAAAGAAAATATGCCCGTTTCAAAGTGGAGCGGCGGCACGACGACGGAGATCTTCATCCGTCCGGAGAGAGCCGTTTACGCTGAAAGGGATTTTGTGTTTCGCATAAGCACGGCGCTTGTGGAAGCGGAATCGTCCGATTTTACGAGTCTGCCCGATCATAACAGGCTCATCGCCTCTATCGAGGGGGAGATGCGTTTGACGCACGGCGGGGGCGAGGAAACGAGGATAATTCCGCTCGATACCGTGTATCGCTTCGACGGCGGCGCGCCGACCCATTGCGAGGGCAGGGCGCGCGATCTTAACCTGATGCTGAAAAAGGGGAGCGCCGAAGGCGAGATGCGCTTTATAAGGGACGGCGAAACGGCGGTAGTGCCGCTCAAAAAAGGTGAGATCGCGCTCGTCTATTCGGTCAAGGACGGCGGCGCAAAACTCGCCGTGTGCGACGAGGATGATTTTTTGGTATTCGTTTCAAGCGGCGTCAGCGCGCTTTTCACGGTGAGAGAAAAATAATATGACTGCGGAGAAAACGGTAAAAAAGGAGCATTACGCGCTGTATTCGGCATTCAACAGGTCGCGCGAGTTCGTCGATCTGTTCGACGCGATCAAAACCGCCAAAGGCCCCGTAAGCGTATTCGGACTCGGCGAGGCGCATAGGGCCAATATCGCCGCGGCGCTGCATACAAAACTCGACGGCAGCGCGCTATTGATCGCGGCAAGTTCGCAGGCGGCGACGAGGCTTTTTGAGGAACTGACGCAGTACCACGCGGATACGCTGCTGTTTCCGATACGCGAAACGCCGCTCAACGCGCATACCTACGTGCAGTCGCGCGAGATAGAATACACGCGCCTTGAAACGCTGATACGCCTTGTGCGCGGGGAGCGCGCGCTCGTCGTTGCGCCGATAGAGGCGGTGATGCAGCGCCTTTCGGAAAAGGAAAAACTCCTTGCCTGTACGCATACGGTCAGTATAGGAATGAGCGTTTCGCCCGACGCGCTGATGAAAATGTTCATCGACGCGGGCTATGTGCGCGAGGAAGTCTGCTCGGAGCGCGGTCAGCTCGCGCGGCGCGGCGGCTATATAGACATCTTCCCCGTCAGCGACGAGAGCCCCATCAGGATAGAGTTCTTCGGCGACGATGTGGATACGATGCGAAGATTCGACCCCGTTTCTCAGCGTTCGACGGAGAATGTAAAAAGGATCACGGTGCCGCCCGCGACTGAACTGCCGCTTGACGATGAGATGCGCTCAAGGGGCATCGCGGCGCTCAAAAAGAAACCGCATTACGCCGAGGAGACCGAGATATTAAAAAGCGGCGGAACGCCCACAAACGCGCTTGCGCTGCTGCCCGTTTTTACATCGAATGAAACGACGCTTCTTGATTATTTTGACGAGCGTTCCGCGGTGCTCATAGACGAGCCCGCCCGCATAGAGGAGAGCGCGCGTTTTGCGTTTTCCCAATTTATGGACGGCGTGGGAAGCGTTTTGAAAAACGGCGAAGGGCACGAAAAGCAGGCGGAACTTATGCTCCAGCCGACGCGCGTATTCGAGAAACTCGAACGCGGTGCGACGGCGATGCTGTTTGCGCTGACAAGGAGTTTTCCGCATATCGCCTCCAAAGCGCTGATAAAGTTCGATACCCGCCCCGCGGCACGCTATATCCCGGGCAACCCCGCGATAAGGGAAGATATCGCCGTTTGGAAGCAGAAAAACTTTTCCGTACTCATCTACGCGGGCGATCACGCGAAGAGGGTACAGGATATGCTCGCCGACCTCGGCGTCGAGGCGGCGATAAGCGACGGCCTTGAACGGGACGCCGCCGAAAAAGAGGTCATAATAATTTCAAAGAGTCTGCCGCGCGGATTTGAATACACGGACATCGGGCTTGCCGTTATAACCGAGTACGAACTCTTCGGTGCGGCGCGGCCTGCGGCGGTCAAGCAAAGATCGAAGCACGCCCTCGTCGTCGGAGAACTCAGCGAGGGCGACCTCGTCGTTCACGAGGTGCACGGCATAGGCAGGTTCACGGGTGTAAAGCCTCTTGTACAGGATAACAAGCGCCGCGACTATATCGAGATAACCTACCTTGCGGGCGATAAACTGTATCTGCCGACCGACCAGCTCGACAGGGTGCAGAAGTACATCGGAGGCGACTCGGAAAAACAAAAACTCTCGCGCCTCGGCTCGGGCGAATGGCAGAGAACGGTCGCCAAAACGCGCGCAAGCGTAAAGCGCCTTGCGTTCGACCTTGTTAAACTCTACGGCGAGCGGCAGCGGCGCAGGGGCTTCGGCTTTTCCGTGGATACCGACTGGCAGCTGCGTTTGGAGATGAGTTTTCCCTACCGCGAAACGCCCGACCAGATACGCAGCATCAACGAGATAAAGCGCGATATGGAATCCGACAGGATAATGGATCGCCTGCTCTGCGGCGACGTGGGCTACGGCAAGACCGAGGTCGCCCTTCGCGCCGCGTTCAAATGCGCGATGGACGGCAAACAATGCGCTCTGCTCGTGCCGACCACGATACTCGCGCAGCAGCATTACAACACGCTCAGTTCGCGCTTTGCGGGCTTCCCCGTGAAGGTGGAGCTTCTGTCGCGTTTCCGTACCGCGAAGGAACAAAAACAGGTCAAGGCGCAGTTGAAGGAGGGCACGGTCGATGTGATAATCGGCACGCACGCGCTGCTTGCAAAGGACGTGTGCTTCCGTGACCTCGGGCTGCTGATAATCGACGAGGAGCAGCGTTTCGGAGTCAACCATAAAGAGCAGATAAAGCAGCTCAAACGCAGCGTGGATGTTTTGACGCTCTCCGCGACTCCGATACCGCGAACGCTGCATATGAGTATGAGCGGCATACGCGATATGAGCGTTATCGAGACCCCGCCCGAGGCGAGATACCCCGTGCAGACCTATGTTATGGAGTATTCAAACGCGCTCGTGCGCGAGGCGATACTCAAAGAGATCGGCCGCGGCGGGCAGGTCTATATCGTTTACAACAACGTAAAGCAGATGGACTCATTTACGGCGGAACTTTCCGAACTCGTGCCCGAAGCGCGCTTTAACTATGCCCACGGGCAGATGAACGAGCGCCAGCTCGAAAACACGATGCTCGACTTTTTGGAGGGCAAGTTTGACGTGCTCGTATGCTCGACGATCATCGAAAGCGGGCTCGATATTTCAAACGTCAACACTATGATAGTCTGCGACGCGGACTGTATGGGGCTTTCGCAGCTCTATCAGCTTCGCGGCAGGGTGGGGCGCGGTCAGCGTCTTGGGTACGCGTATCTGACGTTCAAGCCGAACAAGGTGCTCTCCGAGATCGCCGACAAACGCCTCGGCGCGATACGCGAGTTCACGCAGTTCGGGGCGGGTTTCCGCGTTGCGATGCGCGACCTTGAGATACGCGGCGCGGGCGACATCCTCGGCGCGGAACAGCACGGGCATATGATGCAGGTAGGCTACGAAATGTACTGCAAACTGATCGACGCGGCGGTGCGCGAGGCGCGGGGCGAAACGATCAAGCCCGAGTTCGATACGATAATGAGCGTGCCGATTGACGCCAACATACCCAAAAAGTACATCGCGCGTGAATCGGGAAGGATGGAGATGTATAAGCATATCGCCGCGATAACCGATATCGACTCCGTGCGCGACGTGCAGGACGAGTTCATCGACCGTTACGGCGATATCCCCGAGTGCGTACAAAACCTGATGGACATCGCGCTGTATAAGGCGCGCGCGTCCCGCCTCGGCATTAGCGTGTTCGCCGTCAAAAAGGGCGAAGCAAGGCTAACCTTCAACGAAAAAGCGCCGATAGACGTGGCAAAACTTTTTGAACAGGTCAAGTCGATAAAGGGCGCGGCGATGCAGGGCGGCGACGGCGTTGCGCTTGTGATAACAAAAAAGAACGCCTCGGAGGAGGAGTTGTTCGCCGCGGCAAAGGCGGCGGTGGATAAACTGCTGTGCTGCATCGAAACGGATGAAAGCATCGCGGCGCAGTAGCCGAGATTTCCCCAAAAAGCAAAAGTGCGGGAATACCCGGTAGTCGTATTCCCGCACTTTTTATATTGACTTTGCACGGCAAAGGCGGCGCAAAATCTTATTCGCCGAACGCTTCAGCCGCTTTTTTGAGCATTTCGCGGATCGGCAGATCGTAGGGGCAGCGTGTTTCGCAAACGCCGCATTCAATGCAGTCGCCGGCCTTGGCTTTAAGGGTCATATAGCGACCGCGCGCCCAATCCTCAAGACCGTATCTTTCAAGATAACCGGCGAACAGGAACACGCTCGGTATGCCGATGCCGACGGTGCAGGGCGCGCAGTAATTGCACCTGCGGCAGAAATTGCCCGTCAGTTCGGAGCGTATCTTTTCCACGCGCGCGAGTTCGTCATCATTCAGCGGCGAGGGATCGGAGCCGAAGCGGGAATTGTTTTCGATCTCCTCAACGCAGTACATACCGGGTATCGAAACGGTAATGAGTTCATTCGCCGCGATATAGCGAAGCGCCGCCTCGCCGTCCTCTATCGCGCCGCCGGCGAGCGGCTTCATAGCGATGAACGCGATGTTTTTTTCGCGGCATTTTTCAAGCAGATGCTCGCATTGGCTTTCGACGATATTGTACGGGAACATAACGGTCTCCACCCAGTCGAGTTCGAGCGCGCGCTCAAAAACCGCGAGCGAGTGCGCGGTGATGCCGATATGGTCGATTTTGCCCGCCAGTTTCGCCTCAACAAGCGCTTCAAGCGCACCGCCTTCCGCGAGCACGGCGTCGAGCTGTTCCATGCTCGGGTTATGCACCTGATACAGGTCGATATGATCCGTGCGAAGGTTATGAAGGCTCGTTTCGATGTCCCTTGCCATACCCTCTTTATCGCGTGCCATACTCTTTGTTGCGAGTATAAACTCATTGCGCCTGCCCTCGATGGCTTCGCCGATGTATTCTTCGCTTACCGTGTAGCCGCGCGCGGTGTCGATATAATTGATGCCGCAGTCCAAGAGCGTATCAAACAGCGCTCTCGCGCCGTCCTTTTCGATGCGCTGGATGGGTATGCCGCCAAAGCCCACGCGCGAAACGCGCAGCCCGGTCTTTCCGAGAATCACATACTGCATTTTTTGTCCCCCTTGAATGCGATGATATCGTTTTATTTTTTGCTTGAGCCCCATTTTTCGATAAGGGCTTTGATATCGGCGATAAAGCGCTCTTTGTCATTATTGGCTGCGGAGCCGAAGGTGCGTGTGAGCGAGGTCAAGCGCTTTGCCGCCTCGATCAGTTCATTTTCGAGATCCTTCGATCTTACCGCGCCCTTTGAAGAGTAGCCGGCCGAGGGCTCGCTTTGCTCTTCGCCGCCTTTATTGACGGTTTGTTTTTTGACGGGTATGCCCTCGGTTATGCGTATAAACTCGCCTGCCGTGATATCGAACTCCGTTCCGCTGTACGGGGCGAAGGTCTCATAGCCGGCTTCGTCCTTCAAACAGGCGGCAAAAGCGCTGCATACGGCGTCGTCGCCGTGGTTGATGAACACGCGCTCAGGCTTTTTTGTAAAGCCTTTGAGCCAGGCGATTAGCCCGTTCTTGTCCGCGTGCCCGCTCGAACCCTCGAGGAAGGCGATCTCCGCGTGAACGCTGATGCTCTCGCCGAAGAGTTTGATCTGCTCCGCGCCGTCCAACAAAAGCCGCCCGAGCGTGCCCTCGGACTGGTAGCCGACGAACAGCACCGTGGATTCGGGCCGCCAAAGATTGTGTTTTAGATGGTGGCGTATCCTTCCGGCCTCGCACATACCGCTGCCCGCGATGATGATCTTGGGCTCGGGGTCGCTGTTCAAGAGTTTGGATTCGTCTGTTGAAACGCTCATCTCGAGCCCGTCGAAGTACAGCGGGTTTATGCCCTTTTCAAGCAGCGCGGCGGTCTCGGCGTCGAAGAACTCGGGGTCGGACTGCAAAAAGATGCTTGTCGCTTCCTCCGCGAGAGGGCTGTCAACGACAACGCGGAAGTGGTCTGTGCCCTTTATGCGGTGTTCGAGTTTGGCAAGGCGGATGAGATAGAGTATCTCCTGCGTTCTGCCGACTGCAAAACTCGGTATTATCACGTTGCCGCCGCGGGCGAGCGTGCGCTCTATCACGGCGGACAAAAGCCCGATATGGTCGCATTCCACTATCTCGTGCAGACGGTCGCCGTAGGTGGACTCGAGCATAAGATAATCCGCTTCGGCGATATGCGACGGGTTTTTGAGAAGGGGCTTGTCGATATTGCCTATATCGCCGCTGAAAACGAATTTTTTGGTTGTGCCGTTCTCCGTCAGCCAGGTTTCTATCGCCGCGGAGCCGAGCAGATGCCCAACGTCCGTAAAGCGTATCTCAACGCCCTCAGCGATGCGAAGCCGCTCGCCGTAGTCCACGGGGCGCATAAGTTTGAGCAGGTTTTCGGCGTCCTTCAGGGTGTAGAGCGGCTCAACGGGCTTTGCGTCCGAACGCTTGCGCTTGCGGTTTTTCCATTCGGCTTCGGATTCCTGAATATGCGCGCAGTCCCGAAGCATAATGTCCGTCAACCCGCAACTCGCGCGCGTTGCGTAGACCGTGCCGCGGAAGCCCTGCTTATAAAGAAGCGGCAGATTGCCCGAATGGTCGATATGCGCATGGGTCAGCAGCACCGAGTTGATGCACGACGCGTCAACGGGCAGGCTCTGGTTGACGAAGATGTCCCGCCCCTGTTCCATACCGCAGTCGACAAGCAGTTTTTCGCTGCCGACTTCTATCAAGGTTAGGCTGCCTGTTACTTCGTGCGCGGCGCCAAGAAAGGTTAACTTCATAGGTAGGCTCCTTTTGATTCGCTTTATTGATAGTATTATAGTCCATATTCATAAAAACATCAACGGTGGATATGCCGAACGGCGGCAGAGGAAACGGCAAAAACCGAAAATTGTTGACGGCGGGGGCTCTTACATCTATAATTAGAAATTGGGGAACGTCCCCAAAAGGCGACGGAGTGATATGCGTAAACTTCTCGGATTTTTTAAATCATACAGGCTTCAGGCGACCGCGGCGCCGCTTTTCAAGTTTATGGAAGCGACGCTCGAACTCATTGTGCCGCTCATAATATCATCGATAATCGACACGGGCATCGCCGCGCGCGACACGGGCTTCATCGTTTCACGCGGGCTGATACTCGTGCTTTTTGCCGTGGTCGGCTTTGCGCTTTCGGCAACGGCGCAGTATTTTTCGGCAAGGAGCGCGATAGGCGTATGCGCCTCGGTGCGGCAGGCGCTTTTTGACAAGATCCAGCGCTTTGATTTTACGCGCCTTGACGAAACGGGCGCTTCGACGCTTGAAACAAGGCTGACGAGCGACGTGAACGCGCTTGAAACTGGCATAAATCTGACGTTGAGATTGCTTCTGCGCTCGCCGTTTGTGGTGTTCGGTGCGATGATAGTCGCCTTTACGATAGACGCGAAATGCGCACTCATCTTTGCGCTTGTCATAGCCGTGCTGCTCGCGATCGTATTTTTGATACTGTTCGCGTCCGTACCGAGGCACACGCTCGTGCAGCGGGAACTCGACTCGATAACAAGGGCGGCAAGGGAGAATCTTGCGGGCGTTCGCGTCATTCGTGCGTTTGGACTGGAAGAGAGCGAAAAGGCGGAGTTTTCCGAGAGGAGCGCAAGGCTTGAAAAACGCCAACTCGCCGTCGGCAGGATCTCCGCAAAACTCAATCCCGCGACGCTTGTCGCCGTGAATATCGCGGCCATCATACTTATTTACAGCGGCGCTTTGCGCGTTGACGGCGGCGTGCTGACGCAGGGCAAGGTGGTCGCGCTCTACAATCTTTTGGCACAGATACTCGTTGAACTTGTGAAGACGGCAACCCTTGTGATAACGCTTTCCCGCTCGGCGGCGAGTTTAAAACGCATCAACGCCGTTTTGGATTCGCCCGAGGGCGAAAAGGGAGGCGGCGCCATTCCGAAAAACGATGCGCCGCGCGGCAGGATAGAGTTCAAAAACGTTGGTTTCACATATAAAAACGCGGGTGCACCGTCGCTTTGCGATATAAGTTTTGTTGCCGAAAGCGGGCAGAAGATCGGCGTGATCGGCGGCACGGGAAGCGGCAAATCCACTCTGGCGGGGCTGATTGCAGGCTTCTATTACGCAACGGACGGCGAGGTGCTGATAGACGGTGTGAACGTGCGGGAGTTTGACTCCGAGGCGCTGACGGAGCGCGTTTCTGTCGTTCCTCAGAGGGCGGCGCTTATCGAGGGCAGCATACGCACAAATCTTTTGATGGGAAAAAAAGACGCTAACGATGCGGAACTTATAAAAGCGCTTGAAACCGCGCAGGCGGCGGAGTTTGTGAACAGGCTCGAAAACGGGCTCGACGCAAGCGTTGTGCGGGGCGGCGCCAATTTCTCGGGCGGGCAAAAACAGCGCCTGTCCATCGCCCGCGCGCTTGTAAAGCCGAGCGAGATACTTATACTTGACGACAGTATGTCCGCGCTGGATCACGCGACCGACGCAAAACTGAGGCGCGTGCTTGACGAACAGACCGAAAAACGCACGCTCGTTATGATAACCCAGCGCGCCGTTTCGATAATGGACGCGGATCTGATAATCGTGCTTGACGAAGGTCAATGCGTCGGTATGGGCAGGCATAACGAACTGCTTGATTCCTGCCGGGTATACCGCGAGATCTACGAGATGCAGACGGGCGGAGAGGGGGTGCTCCCCGCGTGAAAAAAGCAAATAACGCCGCGGCGGGCAGTTCCAGCGAAGTGCTTAAAAAACTGCTGATAAGGCTAAAAGACCAGCGCGCGCTTGCCGCGCTGTCGCTGATCGCGGCGTTCGTTTCCGTCGCGCTGTCGCTCGTGATCCCCGTACTGGTCGGGCGCGGCATCGACTGCATCGTGGGCGAGGGCAGTGTGGATTTTGAAAAACTGACCCCGTATCTTGTTATGATCGGCATATGCGCGCTCATTTCCGCGCTCGCGAATTATTTGATGGGCCGCGTAAACAACCGCATCACATACCACTGCGTGCGCCGCATAAGGACGGAAGCCTTCGAGAGGATTCAGCATAAGCCGCTTTCTGCGCTCGACGGCCGCGCGATAGGCGATACCGTCAGCAGGCTCATAACCGATACCGACCAACTCGCGGACGGGCTTTTGCTCGGGTTTTCGCAGTTGTTCACGGGCGTTTTGGCGATACTCGGCACGCTCGCGTTTATGCTGTCGGTCAGCCCGATCATAACGCTTGCGGTTGTGCTGCTTTCGCCGCTGTCCATAGTGGTCGCGGGCTTCATATCAAAGCGGAGTTATTTGAGTTTCAAGGCCCGCACCGAGGCGAGGGGCGAGAACACGGCGCTGATAGACGAATTCGTAGGCGAACAGAAACTCATCCGCGCCTTTAAGTACGAAGCCGAGGCGAGGAAGCGCTTTTCGGAGTCAAACGAGCACCTTGCCGCCTGCTCCGTTAAGGCGACGTTCCTTTCGTCGCTGACCAACCCTTCGACGCGGTTTGCAAACTCGATAATCTATGCGTCCGTCGCGGTGCTCGGCGCGCTGAGCGTAATCGGAACGGTCGGCGGCGGGCTGACGGTCGGCGGGCTTTCCGCGTTTTTGAGTTATGCGAATCAGTACACAAAGCCTTTCAACGAGATATCCGGCGTTATTGCGGAACTTCAGGGCGCGCTTGCGGGGGCGCAAAGGTTGTTTGAACTGATCGAGGCGCCCGTCGAAACGGAGCCGAAAGAGGATGAACTGAATCCCGAGGACGGGAGCGTGCGCTTTGATTCGGTCGCGTTTTCGTACGATAAGAAGAGCGAACTGATAAAGGATTTTTCGCTCGACGTCAAAAACGGTATGCGCGTTGCGATAGTCGGGCCGACGGGCTGCGGCAAAACGACGCTGATAAACCTGATAATGCGCTTTTACGAGCAGGACGGCGGGATCATAATCTTCGGCGGCGCGGATACGCGGCGTATGAAACGCTCGACGCTGCGCTCGAAGATAGGCATGGTCTTGCAGCAGACCTGGCTCAAGACTTCGACCGTGCGCGATAATATCGCGATGGGAGATCCCGACGCGAGTTTTGAGGAGATCGTAGACGCGGCGAAAAAGGCGCACGCGCACGGCTTTATTATGAGGCTGGAAAATGGCTACGATACCGTTGTCGGCGACGAGGGCGGCGCGCTTTCGGAGGGGCAGAAGCAGCTTATCTGCATCGCCCGCGCGATGCTTGCAAAACCGGATGTGCTGATACTCGACGAAGCGACGTCGTCGATCGACACGCGCACCGAGATGCTCGTGCAGGATGCGATGCTCTCGCTTATGAAGGGTAGAACGAGTTTTGTCGTCGCGCACAGGCTCTCGACCGTGCGCGGCGCGGACGTGATACTCGTTATGGATAGCGGGCGCGTGATAGAAAAGGGGCGCCATGACGAACTCATATCAAAGGGCGGCTTCTATAAACGGCTGTATGAAACGCAGTTCGCGCATCGGGACGCGTAAACGACGCAAATGCGATAAAATGAAACAAAAATAAAACAGGGGCAAGCGTTTCTGCTTGCCCCTGGTCGTATTCTTGGATCGATGCCGCGATCATTCCGCTTTCTTTTTATGGAACTCCAGTTTGAGCACCTTTGAGATGGGCTTGTAGATTATGAAGGTTATAACGGAGACCAGCACGCCTTTAATCAGGTTGAACGGCACGGCGGCGTAGATCACGAGCGTGGAAACGTCGGTGATGCGACGGTTGACCTTCGTGCCCATCGCGACGATCACATCGATAGGCATACCGTAGAGTTTGGCGTACTTGGGTATCAGGTAGATGCCGTTGAAGAGGCTGCCGAAAACCGTCATAACGAGCGTGCCGACGATGAGCCCGATCAGTGCGCCCTTTTTACTGCGTTTTGCGTGGTAGATCATACTTGCGGGCAGCACGAACGAACAGCCGATGATGAAGTTGGCAAAATCGCCGACGAACGCGGTCGAGGTGCCTTTAAGAAGGAACACTTTGAGGAATACCTTTATGAACTCCGCGATAACGCCGGCAACGGGGCCGAGGAAGAACGTGCATATCATTATCGGCAGTTCCGAAAGGTCGATCTTATAAAAACTCGGAGCGAACCCAAGTGGTATCTCAAACAGCATCAATACCGCCGCCATACCAGAAAACAGCGCGATATAGGTGATGCGGCGCGTACGTGATACGCGCTTTTTGATCCCTTTTAAAACAAAACGCTCATAGGCGGTAGCGGCAAGAATAAGAGCGGCGGTCGTAAAAAGGCATACGCCGATAAAGCCGAGATGCTTTCCCGCCGTTTCAAAGACCGTGGGCTTTTTTGTCGGATCGGGCGCGGGGGTTTCTTCCGCAGACGCAGTCGCGGGCGCCTGTGCGCCGGGAGCGGGAGAGGCGTATACCGCGCCGAGGGCGAATACGAGAAGGAAGGCGAATATCAGCGCGAGCGCGCCGACGGAACGGGTTGTGTTTTTCATTGTTTTCTCCTCAAAAAAGCCCGAAGAGCGGTTGCTCCTCGGGCGGAATGGTGTTAGGACAAGATATAGCAAAAAGCATTTTCTTCTTCCATCCGGACTTACGCGCCTAAAAGCGCGCTCACCGTCGGTTCCGGAATCTCACCGGATCGGCCCGCACAAAACGCGCGGGTTAGCGGACTGTACCGCCGGTAGGGATTTGCACCCTGCCCCGAAGCAGTATGATTATACCACAGCATCGGGGAGTTTGCAAGGTTTGGGGTCATTGATCCGAATAATTGGTGTATTTTGCGAACTCCGGCACCCATGAAACCTTGATCTTGCCGGTTTCGCCGTTGCGATGCTTGGCAAGGATGATGTATGAGGTGTTGTCGCCTTCCGCCGCTTCGGGCATATCGGGATAGGCGGCGGGACGGTAGAGCATCATTATCACGTCGGCGTCCTGCTCTATCGAGCCGCTGTCGCGCAGATCGCTCATAACGGGCGTATGGTCGTTTTTGCGCATATCGGGCTGACGGGACAACTGGCTCAAAAGGATGACGGTGATGTTGAGTTCCCTCGCGAGTATTTTAAGCCCTCGCGTTATTTTGCCGAGTTCCTGAACGCGCGACATTTCGCCCTTGCCGGAGGTGTCGCCCATCATAAGCTGCAGATAGTCGATGACCACGATGTCGAGCCCCTGCTGCGCCTGTATCCTTCTGCATTTGGAGCGTATCTCGGCAACGGAGATCATCGGGGTGTCGTCGATGAGTATATTGGACTCTCCTACGGTATTGAAATGATCCGCGATCCTAAGAACCTCGGTAGGGGTAAGTTGACCGGTGCGCAGCTGCTGCATATTTATGCCCGCTTCGCAGGAGATAAGGCGGGTAACGATCTGCTCCTTGCTCATCTCAAAACTGAAGATGGCAACGGTCGCTTTTTCTCTTATCGCGGCGTGCGCGGCAACGCCGAACGCAAACGCGGATTTACCCATCGCGGGGCGCCCCGCGACGATGACGAGGTCGCTGCGCTGAAGTCCGGAGGTGATCTCGTCAAGATCAATGAGCCCGGTAGCGATGCCCGTGCGCTTGCCGCCGAGCTGCATCAGCCTGCCTATCTCATCGTAAACATTTGCGTAGACCTCGCCTATAGGTGTCATCGAATCGGAGGACTTGCGCATCGCGATATTGTAGATCCTGCGCTCCGCTTCATCGAGTATCTTGCCCGTTTCATCGCCGCTGTTTGCGGCGTCCTTGGATATTTGCGCGCCTGCGGTTATCAACTTGCGCCGTATCGAATGCGATTCGACGATGCCGATATAGTGCTCCACGTTCGCGGCGCTCGGTGTGAACAGGGCGAGTTCGGTTATGTAGGCCGCGCCGCCCGCTGCGTCGAGTTGCCCCTTGCGCTCGAGCATATCCACGAGCGTAACCGTGTCGATGGTCTTGCCCGCGTTGTAGAGCGCTTCCATCGATGTGAATATCGCACGGTGTGCGGATGTGGAAAAATCGTCGGCGGACAGCACTTCAAGCGCCTTGTCCGCGGCGGTGTGTGAGATTATGATGCTGCCGAGCAGCGATTTTTCCGCGTCCTTGTTCTGAGGCATCGTGATATCCGCAAAAACGGAGACCTCGGTATCGGCGGTTTTGGTTTTTTTGTTCTCTTCCATAGCGACAGACTGTTAACTGTTTGGTTTGCGGCGGCCGAAGCCTTGGGGCTGTGCGGGCTCAGTCCGCAAGGGGGAGGACCTCGACCTTGAACGACGAGGTGGTCTTTTCAAAAAGATGTGCGCTGACGGTGTATACGCCGACGGCCTTTATCGGTTCGGGGATGGAGATCTTTTTCTTGTCGCAGTCGATGTCGAACTGCTCCTTGAGCGCGGAGGATATCTCCTTGCCCGTTACCGCGCCGAAGAGCTTGCCGTTTTCACCCGCCTTGGTGTAGACCTTGACGGAGAGTTTGCTCATATCGGCGGCAAGCGCTTTGGCGTTTTGCTTCTGCACCTCGCGGCGGTGGTCGGCGGCCTTCTTTTTGATGTTTACGGCGTTTATCGTTTCCGCGCCGGCGGGCACGGCGAGCCCCTTGGGGATCAGGTAGTTGATCGCGTAGCCGTCGCTGACGGACGCTATATCGCCCGCTTTGCCGCAGCCGTGGACGTCCTTTTGAAGCAATACTTTCATTTTTGTGGCCTCCTTATTGGTTTTCTGTGGTGTCGCCGCCATATGCGCCCGCATCTTCGGGCGTTTCGTCGGCGGTTTCGTCGGAGTCGTTGTCGATGCAGTCGCCGCTTGATACTTCGGCGGCGGTATCGGTCGTTTCGGTATCGTCGGGGTTTTCGTCCGCTGAGGAGCCGAGTTCGTCGTCAAAGAACACGTCGTCGTTCTTCTTGCGTACAGCTATGACCTGCGGGCCGCGCCCGTCGCCGAAATCGACCACAACGCTGTCGCGTTTTTCGCGCTCGGCTGTTTCAAACGCTTCTCCGATCAGTTTGTCAACGCGGGCGATCTTGCGCCTTGAACCTGTATACAGGTCGATGACGCCGAACGATGCACCGAGCATGGGGAAGACGATCAAAAGCGCGGTGAAGATCACGCCGATTAAGCGGGAACCGCGCGCGAGGCGGCCGACAAAGAAACGCACACATGCAAACCCGATTACGACAAATATGGGCAGGAGCATATATGCGGCGGTGTATGCAAGCGTCGGCGCGACCGGTTGGTTTAGGATGAACAGCAGCACAGTCGCCGCAACGATTATGATGAGTCCGATCTTAAGACTGCGCGGGAGCTGCCAATAACGGAACTTTGCCATCGGCTTTATCTGCGCCTTGCCGAGCGTACAAAAGCGCTTTGTCAATATGACGGTAAGGAACGCAGCGGCTTCCGCAAACAGTATCAAAAGCCCGTAGAATACTTCGGGCAGACTTTCGCGCAGGAGTTCGAGATCCTCCCAAACATAGCCGCCGGCCGCCAGCCGCGCGGACAGTTCATTCAAACTTTCGAGCATTTCGTTATAGGGCGCCTTGCCTGCGGCAAGCGACCTGCCTCCGAGCGCGAAGTACGACGCAGCAAAGACCAACACCGCGATCACGAGCGCGATATAACGGTATGCCGTATGCTGTTTGAAGCCGAGTATGAGCGCCGCCGTCGTGCCGATGACGACCGCGAGTACGCCTATCAGCGCGGGAAGATTGCCCGCGTTGCCGAAATATGCGCCTGCCAATGTAAACACAAACGGGATCGCGGCATAACTGTAACCCTTGCAGATGCCGAGAAACGCGATCGCCGCAAGCGCTACGATGAGCAGTACGGGAAGGAACGCACCCGTAAACGCGCCGCCGATGCCTATCAAAAGCGAGAAGGCAAACCAGCGAAAAGAAAATCGTTCATTCATATCTATCACCAAGCGAATGCTGTTATGGATTTGAGAAGCGAATGCTTCGTACCCTTAAATATACTCGATTTTTTATGATAAGTCAACCGAAAACAGAAAAAGTGTATGGATTTGAGCCGAAAAACGCACTCCCCGTAGCGCGTATAGACGGGGTGCGGCGCATATTATGTAAAAAGTATTGACTTATCGGCAAGTTCATGGTAAAATAACGCTCGTTCCGATACATAGGGGTATGATGTAATGGTAACATAGCGGTCTCCAAAACCGTTCTTCTGAGTTCGAGTCTTAGTACCCCTGCCAAGCAATATAAATCCGAACAAACCGCTGTTTTTCGGCGAGGTGTTCGGATTTATTGTTTTCTTCAATTGATGGTTTTCAAATCGAAATTATATAAGCGAGGCAGAGATTTTTTCTCTCCGCCTCGCTCGGTTTACGGCATCTTATTCCGCTTTATTCTCTCTTCTCTTGGGTTCTTTTGCCTGCGCTTCCTTCCATGCTTCAAACTCTTTTCTGCCCTCATCGCTCTCGAAAAAGGCTTGAATATCCGTTAGGAAGCATCCGGCTAGCGCTTCTATTTCTTGCTTTGGGATGTTCCGTTTATTGCCTGTCATACGGCAGCACGGCTTTTCCCAAAGTTTTTTCTATCAAATCCCCCTTTACATTGTCAGCTTCGGATCGTTATCCGACCTGTGTTCTCGTTTCTTTCTTCTCCCACGACCGCGTTCGCGGATGTATCTCGATTTATCATCTTCTTCATCTTTTCCCCTGCTCACCGCGATGAGATCAGCTGCCAGATACATACCATCGACGGCAATATCGCGCCAATCAGCGCCCATTTCAGTTTGATTTTCCACGGTGCCAGATCTCGCGCTTTCAGTTCCGCCGTCATCCGGCGCGTTTCCTTGCCTATCATATCCGTGATCCGCTCCGTCTGTTTCGACAATCCTTCCTCTACGGAACGCTTCATAGAGTCCATCCCGTCCGAGGCGATCCTCCGCATCTCCGCCGAGTTCGGTTGAAGTGTTTTCACTATCAGCTCGTTCAGATCCTGCGAAGTAGGCAGCTCGGATATCAAATCCGCGTTCCGCACAATGGCGCACCCAGTCAAGTTGATATGTTCCGCAAGAAGGTTGTATTGCTCCGGCTTGAGCATCAGATACATGGGCTGTATCGGTTCGGTCAGCGCGTTCACTGTCTCCGCCGTTATCGTCTGAATTTGATTTCTTTGTTTCAATGCTTCTGTATTCAAAGGCAAACAGTTCCTCCATATTTGATTTCAAGTATTTTTCCTCCGGCAGGCGATTGTCGCGGAAGCGTTCGCCGTCCGGCGTTGTATAGGTGATGTATTTATAGCGGTCGATCCATTTTACTCCGTAGCCGAGTTTCGCCATCTCGTCAATGAATTGCCGCTTTGTTCTGCTGTGCGCCACCGCATAGTCGATTGCGTTCGCCAGCCGCAGTTTCTTACTGTTTCCTCGCAGCGCGGCACGGTACTCGCGTTGGTTGAGCGTTCGCTGCTTTGGCTTTTGGTACGGCTTCAGCACCGTCAAACCGAACTGCCGACAGATCTCGTCGGAGCGCTGCCGAAGTTGAGTCAGCCCATCCTCATTTATCTGTATTTTCAGTCCGCTTTCGCAGTTCACGGCGTTCACGATGAAATGGTTGTGCCAATGATCGCGGTCGATATGCGTTGCCACGACAACCTCGAAACCGTCGAACGCTTTAGCCATCTCAACCCCGATTTCGTGGATAAGTGCAGGACTATTGCAACAGTTCGGAGAGAACGATTGAACATATTGTTTGAAGAATACTCCCTTTGCCTTGCCGTACTGATGCTTGGTCGCCATAAACTCTTGATATGCAGACTCAGGCACGCAGTTCTGTCCGCTCACAAGTTTGATGCCGCCAAGCAAGGTCTTTTTATCCTGCATCACATATTCAAGCACTCGGCGCATAGCTGAAGCGTTCTGCGTTTTCTCCGGTATCGCTGTAAAGGTCGCTATGATCGGCACCTCCCCGCAAGCTCGTTCAGCGCGAGCATAATCGCACCGTATTGCTCCTTCAAGCCAGTCAGATCGAGACAGGTCAGCTTACCCATATTGCATAGGGTGGTCAGTTGGTTCAGGTTTCTGCCGATAGCTTTCTGCTCGCGCAGCACTTCATCCAAGCCGTTGACAACAACGACAGGCTTGTCCAATGCTGCGGCGGTAATGTATTCGGTGAAGTTCATCTTGGCACATTCTGCTTTTTTCTTTATCGCCATATAGTCCCTTTCGCGGAACCGAATGGCTATCATCTTGTTTTTGTTTTCGTTCTTTGCTTTATCCTCTCTTTCCGCGAGCAAGTGCTGCCCGCTGTTTTTGGCGTATTGGTTCGGGGGTTCGGGGTTCTCCCCGGCAAGCGTTTGTATCGCGGCGGCCGTGGTCGGCGTCTATACAAACAATATGCTTGCCTATTCCACGGAATAGTTGTATCGCAGCACTCATATCTCGCATCACTCCTTTCAAAAGTTGATTTTCGTTGCTTCGTTATCAACGCATTCTGTCGCTCCATCTCCGATGCATTTGCGGAGCATTTCTCATTTTATCTTTTCAAGGAACAGAATGGGCAGATCGTGAAAAAATGAGCCATGTAGGTTTTAGCAAACAGTTACCTTCAAGCTATTACCTACAAGACTCATCTTTGTCGATGTTGGATGCCGTTTCCGGCCGCCTTGCTTGCGTGCTGAACTGATCACACGCACCATATCTCACCGCCTTTTCCAAGGGTGGAGCGATATTGTACCGGATAATGAAAAATCTGTCAACCCACCTTCCACCATGACAGTTGGGTGTTAATATTATCACTCAATCATTTGATATTTGTTAGATTGTGTGGTACAATATTATCGGGTGATAAATATGCTGATAAATACCGTTGTTCAAAATGAGGCAGAACGCAACGAAAAGATGATTCGTGACTATGAGCGGCTGATCGCCGAACTTCCCAAGGGTTCACTCATCTGCCGCAAAAACGAATACTATTATTTGAAATACCGTGAGGACGGCAGAATGGTGGATAAATACATCGGCAAGGATGAAGCCGTGATCGAGGAGCTGCGAAGTAAACTGGAGCTTCGCCGGCACTATGCCGAGATGCTTGCAGCGCTTAAGAAGGAGCGCAGAGCGATCAAAAAAGTTTTGGAGGGCTTAAGATGATAATCTATCACGGAAGCACCGTACCTGTCGAGCATCCGGAGATTCGGCAAAGCGAAGCGTTCCTCGACTTCGGAACCGGGTTCTATATGACCACATCATACGAACAGGCCGAACGCTGGACGAGGATAAAGATGCGCCGCACGAATGCCGAGATCGGATACGTGTCGGTCTATGAGTTTGATTATGAATCAGCGAAGCTTGAAGCCGAGGTGTTCAAATTCGATAATGCCGATTTAGATTGGCTCGATTTCGTTGTGGCAAACCGCAGAGGAGAGGACCATTTCAAGGCCGCCGATCTGCATATAGGGCCCGTCGCGGATGATAATGTTTACCGCTCGATCCGCCTTTTTGAAACCGGGGTTCTTGATGCGGAGGAGACCGTCAAGCGGCTCAAAACAGAGGTTTTGCACGATCAATGGGCGTTCCGAAGCGAAAAGGCGCTTTCGTTTCTCACCTTCGTTCGCGCCGATGTTATTAGAGAGGAGGAGTGAAAATGAGCAGGGAACAATTCGCGGCAATGATGCCGTATATCACCGATGATCTCGCCGCTATGATTGCAAAAAGGCAGGAGCTTTCGGAGCTCGACGCCATATCGAAGCTGTATGCGTCCAAGCTTTACGCGATGCTTGAGCGCGAGGAGACCAAGCTTTGGCAGTACAGCACCGATATGCTCTATTCACTTTTTGAGCAGGAGCAGCAAACGGGAATCATCAATTTCCCCGATGTGTAATGAAACAGAGGTGAACACAATGAGCAAAGAAATGTCTTTCGCGATATTCTGCATAGAAAACTATAAGCTGCACCGCTCGCTGACAGGCGCGCAGACCGTCGAGCTGTTCAAGCAGTACGGCGTGTTCGACTATCTGCGCGAGTTCTATGACGTGCTGCATACCACGGGATGGCAGTTTATCAACAGCGATATTGATATCTATTTAAAAGCGCGGGGCAAGGTATAATAAGTTGCGCAAATTCATTTTCCGGCTTAATCGCCTTGGTTGTCCGACACCGGTCTGGCCGATGGCCGTCAAGGGCGCGAAGCGCTTGTTTTACCCTTGACGGGCAAAGGTCAGACCGGTATGATCTTTCAGGCGATAAGCATATAGTTCAGACCGGGATAGCGTTACCCGGCTATGTATCCCTCCTCAGAGAGGATCAACGATTTAAGATGCTCCATGTTGAGATAGCGCTTGGAGCCCCATTCGCTTGAAGCCACGTGCCGGAGCCTGGCACAGACGAGCATGAGTGCGGACTCTCCGTCCGGAAAGGTACCGACGACCTTCGTTCTGCGCTTGATCTCGCGGTTAAGCCGCTCAAGCGCGTTGTTGGTTCGGATGCGGAGCCAGTGCTGCGCAGGGAAAGACATAAACGTAAGCGTTTCCTCAAAGCCGGTCTCAACTGTCCTTGCCGCTTTGCCGATCTTCATGGACTGCAGCTTTTCGATCACCTGCTTCGCTTTCTCCCGAGCTGCCGCCTTATCCTCCTGCGCATGGATCGCTTTGAGCATCTTCGCCTCCGTGCCGACCTTTTGATTCGGCACGGAGGAAAGTACGTTGCGGTAAAAGTGTACGGTACAGCGCTGATACTTAGCATCGGGGAATACCTGCCCGACAGATTCCACCATCCCGAGGGCTTTATCGCCTATCACAAGCTTCACGCCGTTGAGCCCTCTCGATTTCAGCCAGACAAAGAAGTTTTTCCAGCTCTCAAGGTCTTCCTTCAGACCTTCCGCTGCTCCAAGGATCTCGCGGTATCCGTCCTCCGTTACGCCTATTGCGATAAGGACTGAGGCATTTTCGTATTCTCCTCCCCAGCAGCGTTTCAGGAATATCCCGTCTACGTAGATATAGGGGTACTTTCCTTCGAGCGGACGGTTCCTCCATTTCTCAATGTTCTCGTACGCCCTTTTGTTGAGGTTGGAGATAGTCCCCGGCGATACCTTCGTTCCCCAGAGCGCTTCGGTGATGTCCTCTATCCGCCGAACCGAAACGCCCGCAAGATACATCTCTATCAGTGCTTCCTCCACGGATGTTTCCCTCCTGCGATACCGCTCGATGATAGCGGTCTCGAAGGCAACGCCTTTAAGCTTCGGCATTCGGAGATTTACTTCCCCTGCGGAAGTAGTAAAGCTCCGGTCGTAATGACCGGCACGGTAGCCCTGCCGTTCTTCGTCGCGCGCGTAGCGTTCAGCGTTCACCAACCTGTCGGCTTCAGCGTCAAGCATCGCGTTCAGGGTCTCTTCTACGGAATTTTTCACAAGATCCTTCAATTCCCTCTGGATTAATTCTGTGTTTAGTTGTACAATGTTATCAGGCATAGTTCTGACCTCCCGGTAAGTTTTGTTGTGGTAACTCTATTTTACCAATCGGTCTGAACTATGTCTATTCTTTTATCCGTCAGCTGATCAGCTGGAGAATTTGCGCAACTTATTATACCTTACCTGGCATTGCCTTTTTTATCGAGTTTTTAACGAGAATGCACAGCAAAGCAAGCCATAGAAGCAGCTTGATTTAATCATTTATGTCTTACTTTGGGGGCAGACCAATCCTCGTGTATGCCATTTCTATTCTATACTATGCAGGACATGAGGTTCGCACAAGACTTAAAGAGGTATCAATTTATTGCAGATTAGGTATAAATCTGTTTCTTACTCCCGTCTTCGTAAACTACATCAGCTCGCTCTTTTCTTTTTCGTGTAGGAATAAACACATCATATTCATCATATGATGTATGATTGCAACAGTAGCATTTGATTGAAACTGCAACTTTTATGAATTTGTAAGCTGGAGCATCGTGATAAGTAATTGAAAGTGCTCCAGATTCAGAAGGCATCTGTTGAGTAATCTCAGTTGTATGTTCATACTCGCAAGCTTCTTTAATTTCTGTTGAGAATTTACGATTGAAATATGATGACAACGCTCCTATTACAAGGTCATCGCTCACAGAAGCTTCTGCATCTATTTTTGATTGGGTTTCATGTACAATCGTTTTTGATATTGCAGCCTTAAAGACTTTAACGTCTTTCCTAGATTCACCCTTTCTAACTTGCGACTTTGGAATCCAGTCGTTTTCAAAGGTGTACTCATGATTGACCACATAATAACGTAGTATTGTAACAAGAGGCGACCGTGAAAATTTAGCAAGCCAACGTCGTTTTGATATTATTATGTTTTCAGTCACCACTGTTCGGTTAATAATCTTTTTATTGAGATAATAGCCATCAATTGCGTTCCTAACATACTCCGGCAACAGTTCAATATTCGTCTTAGAAAGGAATGGAACATGTGCAGGAGCTACTTCTCGCCTAATTGATTCCAAATCATCAGCTAATGCAACTCCAGAAAGCATCACTCCTTGAGTAAGAGGATTTTTGCCTAGTACATATTTAAACGCTTCAGTTCCTAAATCTGAATTGCTCAATCTTTGGTCAAAAACGAAAACGTGTACTTGAGAAAGATATGTAAGTGAACGCAACTTTTCGATGGAATTAACCCACGTAACATTCCATTGAGGATTGCTCTGCGCAAGCAAGTCTCTATAGGTCTCGCCAAAGTTAGTGTCCTCGATTATTAATACTTCTATTCTATTCTATTCATTTGTTCACCTCAAACGAAATAATGAAACTCACTTTGCTTTGTCCCTCAATTATGAGGTTTTCGTACTTCACATCACCAGACAGCTGTTCTTTTGCAACTTTCTTTGTGATAAACAATCCGAGTCCTTTCCCATCATCTTTCGTTGAATACCCATAATCAAAGATTCTCTCACCAACAGCATCATCAATATGATTGCCAGTATTAGTTATCATTAGCTTTTGAATAGCATCATCAGCTTCATACTCCATAATGATATCTCCATTGTCGGGAGAAAAATACGCAGCATTTTCTATAATGCACAGCGCACAGACAATTAACGAATCAAAGGTGCTTTGGGGCAAAGACCAATCTTCTGGTATTGAGTCTGCTTTTATATTTATCTTTTTTGTGGAAACAAGGAGAATGGTCTTGGCCATTTTAATGAGTTTGCTTTTCACATTGTCCGTTTCTTCTATATTACCATTCTCCAACAATGCATTCATGCTAGATTCAATCATCTCAACTGCGCTTAAAATGGAATCTAATCGACCTTCCAAATCCCTGTCATCATAGCTTTTGTTTGTGAGTGCAATAATCTGCAGATTAGCCTTAATTCCCGAAAGCGGCGTGTTAAGTAAGTGCAAAATGTTATATACTACTCTTCTTGTATCTTGCACTCTGTTAAGATAATAATCATCTAATACTGAAAGATCCGAATCCTTTTTTTCTGCATCATTCATTTTGTTCAGTTCACATACATTGGCGTTTTTGAGGTTACCAAGTATGCGGTTAGTAATAGCTTCTGTCAATTCTTCTACACAAAGCGTGCGTTCTATTGCGTTCGAAAGATACTCAGCAATGTTCCCATCACCAATTCTTATGCTCCTATCAACAGTATACCTTATCTCGTCTACTTTATGGGATAAGATATCAACCTCGGCGCAAAGCTCTCTAACAGCTTTATATGTATCTACAATTCGATAATCTGAGTCGCTGAAACTTATTCTATCATTTGTATGCATAGTTTGTTGTCGATAAAAGCGGTAAACGACGTCTTCATCTCTATCTGAAAACCGCCTAATCAAATGATGCACAGCGCTCAAATCGCGTCTGGCTATTATGTCGGACACAAGAGTATATATAAGAGTTATAGACGCTACTATCAAAATGCAGATACATAATACTAATTCAATAGACATTTACGTGCACCTGTTCCTATAGTATTTGCCCCATGTTCGCAGCGACTTGCCACAGGCGAGGGACATCTCATTGCCTATGATTAGATAACCCATCATTATTATATAGTTATCATGCCTATAAATCAATACATTACCATAAAAACATATGTCAAAAATAGTCTTTGACTGTAGGCTATTATCAATGTACACTTAGAACCTCCAGCCCTCTTCAATGCATAACTCAGTTAAATTCACGGTTCTTATCCCATAATCACTACAGATAATCGGTATCTTGTTATTCTTTGTTTTGTTCTCTTCTGTAATGATAATCAAGCCATATTTCATCGCAGTGGCAATCAAAAAGGCATCTCCAGATGACGATCCATTTTTGCTGGAGAAAGCTATCATCTGCGGATGTTCCGTTACAATTCTGCGAACATTATACTGCACTTCATCGTCGATTTGCAGGATGTCGCATTGTAATTCTATCAACCAACGACCAACAACCTTATCACCATGAACCTCTTCTTCAATCTCGGAACAAGTTACGATGGTTTTCTCTCTAATACTTTCGTCAATCCTTTTCCACATACTGTTATGCACAGCACGAGGCATTGAATCGGTTATTTTTTGTGCAAATATGGAGGATGCATCAATTAGGTACTTATATGGTGGCGGAAACATTGTTAATTGTTCCATTTTGACACCTCCATTAAGAATTTATCAATATGTTTCTGTGCAACTCCAAGATGCTGAGCGATATCACGCTTGGTATAGATATCTTCACAATAACCAAAATACAAAGTTTTGCAAACCGCAGTACTTGTGCGGTTGATTATCTCATACTCCATTCTTCTAAATATATCATCTTGTCCGGCTGCTCTGGCTTCCCTTTGCTTTTCTTTTTCTAGTTCAAGCTGCTGTCTGAACTCACTTGCATAAGTTTCATACTCAACAACATCTATTCTTTGTGTGTCGAGCAAACGCCGAATAATTACTTCGCGGCTAACAGAAAACCTATTAGCTATCAAGCGGATATCGTCGAGTGTATAGGGCTTATGATACTTTTCGCTCTCCAGGACAATTGTTAATGCATTATTTGGTACCAACAGTTCACCTGCTACCGCATTGCAAAACACCTCTTCCTGCTGAGCTGCGGTCGCGTTGTACATTATGTTACATACAGATGATTCTCTTTTTAACAAATGCACCAGCTCATGTATTAAAGAAAATGCCTTTGCTGGCGGGCGATCAGAATCGTTTACTCCAATCATTGGAAGCTGCTGCTCGTATATTGAAAAACCACGAACTACTTCAACAGGAACACCTGTAAAGCAGTGAACAAATATCCCACAGCGTTCGATCTTATCTCGCAGATACAAATACAACTGGCGGGAAGACTTGAGCTTATACTGTTCGCGGATATCAATCCCGAAGTGTTTTCTAATTTCTAATGCCCATGCTTTTGCATTATCTCCATGACAAACAGGCATCGACAGCGTTGGAATGGGGCGTTCTAATTCTTGCAACGCAGAAATCAAGTAGTCACGTTCGCTCAACACATCGTGAATAGCAATGTTCAATCTGCTGTCATCAAGCATCAGGCCGGCATCGAGTGTTCTAAAGTTTTTAATTGCCGGAATTGATTTGATTGGAATATCGTCGACATTCATATATAAGCCTGCAAAAGGAATATGGAGGCACTTGGCTATTCTTTTTGCTTCTGGAATCGTTGGTACGGAGGGGTCGTCCATACAAAACCACTTGGATAATTTGCTCGCATCAACTTTTGCGTTGGTTTGCAAATAATCCAGTGACACCTTTTTTCTTTGACAAATATAAGGGATTACTTCCTTGTTTATTAGAGCATAAACAACCATAATGTCGCCTCCTCTTTAACACTACGCTCACAACTCCCCATACCTCTCCGCCAGCTGCACAAACGACGAATTCGCCTTTATCTGCCCGGCGGGGATAAACAGGTACCTCCACTCCTTATAGCCGTTGGCCTTGCCCCAACGGGAAGCAACAGCGCAATACTGCACGCCGCGTTCCTTCTTTGCGATAACGTCGGGATCGTTGAGCTTATCCTCGCCCTTTACCTCAACAAGATAGATGATTTCCTCCGTTTCAACCACAAAATCCGGCTCGTATGTGCGGCCGTGATTATAGGTGATATTGAATTCGCTCGGATGCGGCCTGAGCCAATTTATAACATCGGGATCGGTTTCAAGCACGCGGGCAAGGGATAGTTCGCCTTCCTTGCTGTCGAACTTCGCTTCGCTGAAAACACCTTTCTTTATTCCGGTGAACAGCACGTGGCGGATATCCTCGGAGAAGCTGTCGAAAAGTCCGACTTCTTCCCTTGAGTTATAGGTCGGTCGGAGGTTATAATCGCGCGTGCCGATAACCTCCTCCTGCAGAAGCCCGTTGGTGCAGTAGAAATGCTGCACCATCTGTTCATACAGCCTTTTTGCAATATCGCGCTTATACATCATCACGATATTACGCATTCCGTTTTCGTTGTGATTAGCGGTATAATGCTCGCAAACCTGCGTTATCAGCTTGAAAAGGAGCGCGGAGCACCTTTCATAGTCGATCTCCGGCTTTTTGCGAAGCTCCTCAACGATAACCTTCTTTGGATTATAGCCTTCAAAGTCTATTGCTTCTCCCTTTATGCGCTGTCTATCAGACATATCCTCAAGGTTTTGAAGCAGCAGCTCGTTACGGATCGGAACATGATCGAAAGCCGATAGGTCGAGGTCAAAATCCATAAAAACATATTCTTCCACGCCCGCATCCGTTATCTTTATGCGCGGAATGGGAATAAACTTTGCCTTTGCCGCCACATGGGTTTCCTCGGTCTTGTGCAGCAGCCATGCGGCAAGCGGCATCTCGCTTTCGCGGTAGGTATCGCCCAGATCCTTATCCTCCGAAAGCTGCATTGCAACCTGCTCCGCTATCCTCTGCGCGGTCTGCCTCGTTATGGTATGGCTCGGCTCGGTCTGTATGCTATGCGAAACCTCCTTCTTTATAAGCTCCTGAGCTTTTGAGATAACCGCATCGTTTCGCTCGGTTCGCTCGATATTTGTAAAGGCGTACGCTTCATCATGCGTTTCCTTCAACGGAAAATCAAGCGAAAGCTGAGCGTGAGTGACCTGCTCCGGCACGATCTCCTCGGCCTTGATAACATTTCCCGCTTTGAAGATCGAGTCGCCGCGCTTTGTCTCTTCAAGAATATCTGCAAACTTATCGTGCGCCGTAAGCATAACGGCATCAACAAACTGCTCGCCGGTGCGCTCGCCGTATGGTAGGCGCAGCCCGCGCCCGACCATCTGCTCGCGCAGTATCTTTGAAGCGGCGGTGCGAAGCGGAACAATGGTATAAAGGTTGTTTACATCCCAGCCTTCCTTCAGCATATTGACATGGATAACTATCTCGATCGGGTTTTCGGGATTTTCAACATCGAGAAGCAGCCTTGTGTTAGCTTCGGTTTCCGCGCCCTTCTGCTTGGAATGCACGGTTATGGTTTTATTCCTGTATGCGCCGCCCCTGAACTCATCCGAGCGCACATAGCTATCCACCCATGCGGCATGCTCGGTATCCTTGCACACAACGAGCATAAACGGCTTTACAACGCGCTTTCCGTGGTTTGAGGCATACACCTCCAGCTTGCGCTTTGTGCTTTCATGGCAGGCGATACCGTCCGAAAGCATCAGCTTGTCGAGCTGTTCTTCTCCGAAATTGTAGAAATTGACATCGGAGCGCGTTACGGCAAACGGCGTTCTTGTGTAGCCATCGGCTATCGCGTTTGATAGCGGGTATTCATACACCACATTCTTAAAAGGAACCTGCTTTGTGCCAACGGCAACAAGCGGTGTGGCGGTCAATTCAAGCCCAAGCAGAGGCTTTAGCTCGTTCAGCGCCGCAGAGCCTCTTTCGGCGCGGTAATGATGCGATTCGTCCATGATCAGCACCAAGTCCGGCAGAGAGGAAAGATACTTATAGAATGATTCGCCTATGTATTCATTGAGGTGCTTCATATTGGCACCTTCTTTGTTGAACTTATCGATATTATAAACGAAAATTCGAATATCGGATTCAAAAGCGGATATCTGCTTCGACCTGTAATCGTTGTCCGATATGATCTGCGGCGGAGTGCTGAAACAGCCGAGCCCGCGGAAAACATACTTGGGGTTGTTTGGATCGGAAAGATCGCGCTTCAGCTTATCGTAGATCGTGGTGTTTGGCGCAACCACGAAGAAATTCTTGATATTGTGCTGCGTGTAAAGATAGGCGATAAACGCGCCCATCAAGCGTGTTTTTCCAACGCCCGTTGCAAGCGCGAAGGTCAGCGACATAAAATCGCGCTCAAAATCCGTGCAGATAGGATACATAGCATGGACCGCGCCGAGCGCGCCGCGCAGATTCATACCCTTGCGAAGAGAAACGCTGCTCAAAATTTCCTCAAGGATTTTAAGCGAAGCGGTCTGCGGCTTGCGAAGGGACATAACTCCGCTGATATAATCGGTGGTGTATTGAGGATAGTAATTACTCATCGCATTCTTCCTCCTCATAAACCGGCGGATGAACTATGTTGAGATTATAATCGGCTTTACCGAACTCACAGCGATCGAGCAGCATTTGGGGTATCTTCTTTATAGCAATATTCTTGTATGCCTTATCAAGCCCCGCATCGAATGAGCGGCAGGCGATTATCAAATATTCGTTTTCTTCCATCGTATCCTTGATGGAGTCAAGATACGGACTGTTCAAATGGCGGGTGGTCACGAGAAGGAAGCTGTTTTCATTTCCAACGGATTGCTTCCAAAACAGGCTGCCGTTCGGATTATAGCTAAAGCCTTCGTGCAGCGCAACAGCCGCCGCAAGCATATCCGCATCATAGTCGGGATTGATAACGGCTTCGCCAAAGGGATCCTCGTTTATCAGCGTTGGAGCAAGCTCATAGAAGCGGTATCCGCCTCCGCCTTGCCAATTCGCGGATTTCGTTATGCCGCCCTCATCCTCGCCTGCGATAACCTTGTCCAAACGAACCTTGCAATGGGTGAACGCATGATCGCCCATTTCAATGCCAATATAACGCCTGCCCATCTTGTGTGCAACGGCAGCGGTAGTGCCTGAACCGAGGAAGGAATCGAGGACGAGATCATTATCTGAGGTTGCTAACAACAAAACTCTGTCGATAAGTCGTTCGGGCTTTGGGGTGGAGAATACATCTTCACTATTTAACTGTTTGGCTTCAGTCTTTGCTTCTTGATTATCGCCAACTTCTTCTCTAAACCATAGTGTGGTTGGAACTAGTCCACCTTTTACCTCTGATAGGAATTTTTTATAGCGCGGAACGTTTTTCCCATCCTTACCAAACCATATTCTATTATCCCTTTCCATCTGCACCAAGCTCTCGTGCGAAAAAGCTGTGAATCGTCCAGCCGGAGGAGTCCAAACGACACCGTTTGAGAAAACATGAGAGAAGTTCGGATCAGTACCGCTCCTCGCCTGAAGTGGCAATGATTGCCATGGACCGCGCGGATCATCATCTGGGTTAGAGTACCCTTTTTCGCTCGAATCAGTTCGCGGTAATAAATTGGGATGCCAAATCTCTTTTTGTTTGGCATATACTAGAATAAAATCATGGTTATCAGAAAACCATTTTGCATCATTGGCTCTAGTATGCTTTTTCTGCCATATTACTGTAGCAATAAAATTATTTCGTCCAAAGATTTCATCACATAACACTTTTAGATAATGCCCTTCGTCATCATCTATGCTAATCCATATGCTACCATCTTTTGACATAAGAGCGCGAAGTATTTCTAACCTCGGTCTCATTAAATCCAACCATTGGCTATGTTCCAAATTGTCGTCATAATGCTCAAATGCACTTCCCGTATTATACGGCGGATCGATATAGATGCACTTAACCTGCCCGGCATACTTGCTCGCCAGAGCCTTCAATGCAAGCAGATTATCGCCGTGAATGAGCATATTCTCGGTATCGGGATCGTTTGCGCAGTTTGAAAGCGCGGCGTTTTCGATCAAAAGCCTCGGTTCAACGCTGATGGGCTCGTCCTTTCCGTACCAAGTCAGTTCAAGTTTATTTGCCATAGCCGCATTCCTCCTGCCGCGTTTTCTTTTATTTGCTCCGTTTATCTCGATTTCTGAGTTAAAACCACATCAGCATAATAATATCAGAAATCACGCCTTCAATCAATACAACAAAGCGATTATTTTCGACACTATACTAAAAAATGTACCGAGCGAGTCATTTTCTCGTTTTTTTGCCCATATCGCCGCAAAAAGACTTGCAATTCAAGAAAAACTTGTTATACTGGACATACTCGAAAAATACTGTTGCCAAAGGAAAAAACGATATGACAGGTGTGATCTACGCAAGATATTCCTCGGACAATCAGCGCGAGGAATCCATAGAAGGACAGCTCCGTGAATGCAGAGCATTCGCGGAGAAGAGCGGCATTGAAATAGTCGGCACATACATTGACCGCGCGTTTTCGGCAAGGACGGATAATCGCCCGGATTTTCAGAAGATGATAAAGGACAGCTCCGGCAGAAAGTTTGAGTTTGTGATCGTTTGGAAGCTGGACAGGTTTGCCCGCGACAGGTATGATTCCGCGCATTACAAGTCGATTTTGCGAAAGAACGGCGTTAAGGTGCTTTCCGCCACGGAGAAGATATCGGACGGTTCGGAGGGAATCCTAATGGAGGCGGTGCTTGAAGGCATGGCCGAATACTACTCCGCCGAGCTTTCGGAGAAAGTCATTCGCGGAATGACCGAAAACGCGCTGAAGCGCAAGTACAATGGCGGTATTCTGCCGCTCGGCTATACCATTGACAGCGAGCGGCATTTTCAGGTCGATCCGTTGACGGCGCCTGCGGTTTTGGCGGCTTTCGTGCGCTATGCCGAGGGCGGAACCTTGCAGGATATTGCAGATGAGATGAACGCCAAGGGCATTCGCTCAAAATTTGGCAATACCATAAGCATCGACAGCGCGAAAAGAATGCTTCATAACCGCCGCTATATAGGCGAGTTCAAGTTCCGCGATATCGTTGATCCGAACGGCGTTCCCGCGATAGTGCCGAAGGAGCTTTTTGATCGCGTGCAGGAGAGAATGAGGCATAACCAAAAGGCTGCCGGAAAGCACAAGGCGGATGATGAATACCTGCTTACACCCAAGCTCTTCTGCGGCAAATGCGAACGGCTTATGGTGGGCGAAAGCGGAAAAAACAATATGGGAACTAAATACCGCTATTATAAATGCGCGGGCGTTAAAAGCCATATGGGCTGCGATAAGAAAACCGTCAGAAAGGATTGGATAGAGGATCTTGTTATCGAGCGGATTCTGAAGGTTATCTTCGATGATGCGCTTATCGATTCGCTTGCAGATAGCGTGATGGAGCTGCAAACAAAGGAAAACCCGGTGCTGCCGCTGCTTCAGAAGCAGTATACGGACATTCAGAGAGGCATCGACAACCTTGTGAACGCGATCCAGCAAGGGATAATAACTTCATCAACCAAGGAAAGGCTTGAGGAGCTTGAAAGGCGGAAAAGTGAGCTTGCGGTGCAGATGGTCAAGGAGGAGATGGGGAAGCCCATGCTCACTAAGGAGCAGATCGTATTCTGGTTCCACCGATTCCGCAAGCTGAATCCGAAAAAGCTTGAGCATCGCCGCCGCCTTATCGACAGCTTTGTGAACGCAGTTTATCTCTATGACGATCATATGCTGATAACCTTCAATTACAAGGACGGAACGCAGATTGTAAACTTCACAAAGCCGGAAAATTCGCAAAAAGCGGAAGATTGTTCGGGTGTCCGGGTATCGGCTCTGCCACAAAATGAAAACCGATCGCGTCTGCGGTCGGTTTTTTGATTTGCATTGTTCGATTTTGATTCAACTTTTGGTTTGCCCAAGTCGTTTGAACGGCCGCCGATTCAACTTTTGGTTTATCTAAGCCGTTTAAACGGCAGTTGATTCAACTTTTGGGACAGATGATTCTATTGTTTGTCTATTGAACTCGGTCGGAACCTTTGGTAAAATAATACCGGTACTTGGGGCGCGAGCCGAAAACAAGGATCGAGAATCGGAAGGAGAACTCTATCTATGATCAACTTCAGAGAAGGCTTCTATGCGGATATCCGTATTGAGGACAGATCGAGCACCGTTATTGCATACAAGGCGGGCGTGCTTGAAAATATGAAAAACCGCCTTGAAAAGCAGGCGTTCCTGCGCGTTTACGACGGAAAACTGTGGTACTATGCCTCCGTGACCGACGTTGAGCATCTTCAGGAAACGCTGGACGGGCTGTATGCCGCGGGAACGGCTAACCCAGATATCCTCAAAGACCCGATAGTGCGCCGCTTTGAGGTGAACCGCGACAGGCGGATGAGTTTTGAGGATTGCTCGGTGCGCGATATAACTCTAAAGGAAAAACAGGCGCTTCTTAAAGGCTATCTGCCCCTGCTGTCGGAGAATGAGTGTATCAAGATGTCGCAGGCAACATATCTCGATCGAAACAGCGTCTTCACCTTCATATCCAGCCTCGGCGCGGATATAAACTTTGATTATCAGACCTGCGGTCTTTCCGTTTCATTCGATATGACTGAGGGAGAAAAGCAGTTCAGCGGCAGTTGGCAGCAGGGCGGCACTTGCTTTGACGAAGCCAAGGGACACGAGGACGAGATCCGCGCCACGATCGAGGAGCAATATCGCTATATGCGCGATTCGGTGCCCGTTGAGCCGGGCAAATACCCGGTCGTACTCTCCCCGGAGGCCGCGGGCGTGTTTGCGCACGAGAGTTTTGGGCATAAGTCCGAAGCGGATTTTATGTTGTCCGATGAAACGATGAAGGCGGAATGGCAGCTCGGCAAGACCGTCGGCTCGCCCATACTCTCCATAGTCGATTCCGGCGAGGTGCCGGGCACGGGCTTCACCCCATATGACGACGAGGGCACAAAGGCGCGCAAGAACTACCTGATAAAGAACGGCAAACTTGCGGGCCGTCTGCACAGCGCAATGACCGCCGCGATGCTGGACGAGGGGCTCACCGGCAACGCCCGTGCGGTAAGCTGCGATTTTGAGCCAATCGTGCGTATGACCGCGACCTATATCGAGGGCGGCGAACTCGATTTTGACGAACTTATCGCGCCGATCGAGAAGGGCTATTTTATTAAGCACATCAATCACGGCAGCGGCATGAGCACTTTCACGATCGCGCCGAACGTCTGCTACGAGATCGTGAACGGTAAACTCGGTCGTCCCGTGCAGATAAGCGTCATCACAGGCAGCGTGTTTGAAACGCTCGGGCGTATCGACGGACTTACGAAGGAAGTGGAGCAGCTTTCCTTCATAACGGGCGGATGCGGCAAGATGGAGCAGTATCCGCTGCCCGTCGGCTTCGGCGGCCCGTTCGTGCGCGTATCCGAAATGAACGTTCAGTAAAGGGGTAATGGCTATGGAAAAGGAATTCATCAAGAATACTGAAAAGAACATAACGCTCAATGTTACGGCGGGCAGGATAGACAGTTTCCGCCGGACAGAGAAAACGACGGGCACCGTGCGTGTTTACGAAAACGGCTGCATCGGCGTTGCGGGCTGCATCGGCGAGCCGAACGAGGAGGAACTTACGAAGAGGGCGACGGAGGCGCTTGAGTTCGCTATCCCGTATCCCGAAAAACTCGAGGGCGCGCTTGAACTGGAGCAAAGGCACGATGAGGAGATCATCCCGATCCACGAACTGATCCCGACGATGCAGGCTTTCCTCGACCGCCTCGGAAAAGAATGCCCGAACTTCGCTTTTTCAAACAAGATCGGGCTTGAATACACAAGCACGGAATATGTTAATTCCAAGGGTCGCCGTCTTTTCTGCTCCGGAGGAGAGGTCAATACGTCCCTTCTTGTTCAGAATCGCGGCAGCGGCAACGTCTTTGACACCTTCCTCGGCTGGAAGGGCGATTCTTTCGACGCGGACGCGCTTATCACGCAGTTCAAAAAGGAATACGACGCCTTCTTCAAGCGCGTTGATATCGAGCCGGGCAGATACCCGATCGTAATCGATATTTCGACCGTTCTGTATCGCTTCGCAAATCATTTCATCGGCGAACTGTACGCCGCGGGCGCCTCGCTTTTGAGCGGCAAACTCGGCGAAAAGATCTTTTCCGACAAACTGAGCGTTATGTCCGATATGAACGCGGAAACGACCCCCGGCGCCTGCTTCTTCGACGCGGAGGGCTGCGTAAGCGCGCCCGACTTCAGACCGTGCATCGTTGAAAACGGTGTGCTAAAAGGGCTGTTGACCTGCAAAAAATCGGCGGATACCTTTAACATTCCGAATATCGGCACCGCGCAGGCCGCCTACGACGGCGTTCCCGGCGTGGGTCTGAGCGGCCTGTATGTTTCGCCCACGGCGAAGAGCCTCAAGCAGCTCGTGCAGGGCAAGGCGATCTACGTTGTTATGGCGGAAGGCGGCGACGCAACGCCGGACGGACATTTCGCTTCGCCCGCTCAGCTTGCCTACCTGATGGAAGACGGCGAACTCGTCGGCCGCCTTGGCGATATAAACTTCGGCGGCAACTTCTTTGAACTGTTCGGCAAGGATTATATCGGCGCCGTGCGCGACGAACCGTTGAAGGGGAGTTCGCTTTGCGCGTTTATGATGGACGTGAGTAAAGGCTGATCGCGCTTGAACGAATGCTTCTCTATGCCCCTTTTGCCCGGCGGCAAAAGGGGCTTGGTTATTGTTTGGCAGGGCGAAGTATGGTATAATCGATCGAAAGCGGGAAAAGGCGGGCCGAGGCGCGTTTTGGATGAGAAATATAAGCGATAGATGAAGAAGGAACGATCTAAATGAACGGGCAGGAACTGTTTGAAAAAGCGATGAAGCATATCTACGGCGACGGTGTGGAGGAGGATAACGCTCTTGCGTTCGCGCTTCTGACGAGGGCGCGTGCGCTTGGGCATATCGACGCGACGTATAATCTCGGCATCTGCTATCATTATGGCTTCGGCACGGGCGTCGATCTTGAAAAAGCCTTTGACTGCTATATGGAAGCGGCGTCGGCGGGGCACGGCAAGGGCGCGGAACTCGTCGGTCGCTTTTATAACCGCGGCATCCATATGGAGCGCGATCGCAAACGGGCGGAATATTGGCTGGATAAAGCCCTGAACAGTAAAGATAAAGAAGCCGCAGAGGAAGCAAGAAAGGAACTGGAGTTTGGGAAGCCGCCGCGCGCCCACGCACTCGGAAACAGAATAGTGATTCTCGGATGCCCCGGCAGCGGCAAGAGCACGTTGGCGCTTCGTCTTAACGAAATTGCGGGACTGCCGCTCATCCACCTTGACAATATCTGGTGGAAAGAGGACGGGACGCATATCACCGGAGCGGAGTTTGACGAAAGGCTTCAAGCGATACTTGCGGGCGAAAAATGGATGATCGACGGCAATTACAGTCGAACTCAGCAGCTGCGCATCGCCGCCTGCGATACCGCGATCGTACTCGATTACGACACCGAGGTGTGCCTGACAGGGATACGCGAAAGATTGGGCAAGCCTCGTGCGGACCTGCCGTGGACGGAAGAGGAACTCGACCCGGAACTCGTTCAAATGGTCGAATCGTATCGCGGCGAGAACAGGGAAAAACTGTTCGCGTGCATCGAAAAATACCCGAATAAGCGCGTGCTGGTTTTTTCATCGAGAAGCGAGACCAACGCGTGGCTTTCGGAAATAAAGAAGGAAAGAGAGGAATCTATATGCAAGGCGATATCATAATAAGGCGCGAAACCGAAAAGGATTATGCCGAGGTGGAAACCCTTGTGCGGGAGTCGTTTTGGAATGTTTACAGGCCGGGGTGTTTGGAGCATTATGTCATCCACAGGCTGCGCGACGATCCCGCGTTTGTCGGGGAACTTGATTTTGTTATGGAAAAGGACGGCGTGATAATAGGGCAGAATATGTTTATGCGCGCCGAGATAAAGTCGGATGACGGGCGCAGAATACCGATAATGACGATGGGCCCGATCTGCGTTGCGCCGGATCTCAAGCGCAGGGGCTACGGAAAGATATTGCTCGACTATTCGCTCGAAAAGGCGGCGGAACTCGGGTGCGGCGCGCTCTGCTTTGAGGGCAACATCGGTTTTTACGGCAAGAGCGGCTTTACATACGCGCGCAATTTCGGTATCCGCTACCACGGTCTGCCCGAGGGCGTGGACGATTCGTTCTTCCTTGCGCGGGAGTTGAAAAAGGGCTGGCTTGACGGTGTGAGCGGCGAGTATGCGCCGCCCGAGGGCTACTTTGTTTGCGAGCGCGAAAAGGAAGCGTTCGAGGCGTATGAGGCAAAGTTCCCAAAGCGTGTAAAGCTGAAACTCGAAGGGCAGCTCGTTTGATTTAAAGGGCGAATGGATAATAGTAAATAAGCATAAGCGGGCGACAGGCGTAAAAGCCTGTCGCCCGCTGCTGTTCAACTCGGATCAAAAGCCCGCGATGATCTCGGAGGTCAGTTTTTCCGATATGCAAACGGCTAATCTTACCGCGCTTTCAAGGTCGCGCGCGGTGGTGATGCAGTTGGGCGTGTGGATATAGCGCACGGGCACGCCGGCGATGATGACGGGCACGCCGTTGTCCGCAAGGTTGATGATCGCGCCGTTGTTGCCGCCGCCCTCGCGCACGGACGCCTGAACGGGGATGCCCGCTTTTTCCGCTTCGGCGAGCGCAAAACGCATATAGCGCGGGTTGCAGATTATCGAGCGATCCATATAGCGGAGCATCGGGCCTTTGCCGACTACGGTCTGCGCGCCCCACGGCTCGGTGAAGGTATCGTCCGCCGGCGCGCCCTCGAAGCAGAGCGCGATATCGGGCTTTACCTTCTTGACGGCGACGATGACGCCGCGTTCGCCGACCTCCTCCTGCGAGGAAAACACGCCCACGATATCCACGGGCAGTTCGCGGCCCTTGAGGGCGCGGAGCGTGAGTATCAGCGCGGCGCAGCCGATGCGGCAGTCAAAGCCCTTGCCGAACATAAGGTCGCGCTTTTCGTCGTATTCAAACGCGGTGGCGGGTACAACGGGCTCGCCGATGCCGATATGAAAAACGTCTATCGCTTCCTCGCGGGAGGAGGCGCCGATATCGATGTAGAGCGAGGATACCTCGACGGCGGCGTTTTTTTCACGCTCGCTCATAAAATGCACGGGCTTGGCGGCGATGATGCCGCTTATGTATTCGCCGAGCGTGTTTCTGACGCGCACCTTGGTGGAGGGGAGCGCGGTTTTGTTCCAGTTTCCGAGCTGCAAAAACTCGAGCGTGCCGTTGGGTTTAATAGCCTTGACGATGAGCCCGACCTCGTCCGTGTGCGCGTCGAGCATCAATACGGGCTTGCCGCCGGTGTTCTCCCTGCGGCGGACATAGAGATTGCGCAGACTGTCCTCCTCAACGTCGCCGAGGTCCTCAGTATGGCGCCTGATGACATTGACGGCATCGTCCTCAAAGCCCGAAGGACCGAACGCGTTTGACAGTTCTTCGGCGATGCGGACGGCTTCTGATGATCCAAGCATAGTTATCTCCTTTTTTAACGCGCCGCGAAAAGAATTTTCCAAAGCTGCGCTTATTATGAACATATTATAGTGTATAAACGCGGCGTTGTCTACCCGAACGGGGCCGCGGGGGCGGCGCAAAAAAATAATTTTTGCCGATTTGGCGCTTTATACAAGATATGGTGCTTTTGAGTTTTGGGAAAATACAAATCCGCAAAAATTGTCGTTCGCGCTACCTTGAAAGAGAGCGAATTTTTTGGTATTATAAGTACCCGCCCTTTAAGCGACACGGTTTTTCGCTTCGCGTTTCGGAATAAGTTCACGCTCATTTCGGGCAGGTCAAATAAAATGTGCAATACGGAGGCCCGCTTTGCTGTCGATAGATATGTTATGGTCAAAGGCGCTGCGCGTTTTGGAGCAGCAGTTGACAAGTATCACATTCGAAAACTGGATAGCGTCCATAAAACCCGTCCGCTTTGACGAGGACGGAACGCTCGTGCTTTTGACGGAAACGGAGATCCACCGCGATACGCTGGAAAGGTTCTACTCAAATACCGTCGCAAAGAGCCTCAAAGAGGCCTCGGGCGAGGACGTCGCGGTGCGCTTTGTAATCAGTACCGACGCGGAACCCGCCGCGCAGAAGGACGAGCCCCCACGGCGCCGCGCACAGACCAACCTGAACGAGAGATACACCTTTGATACCTTCGTTAAGGGCGAATCCAACCGCTTTGCGTATGCCGCGGCGTTCGCCGTTGCGGAAAGCCCGTTCAACGCCTATAATCCGCTGTTCATCTACGGTGGCGTGGGTCTTGGCAAAACGCATCTTATGCAGGCGATAGGGCATTATATCGCTTCGGAGAATCCCGACTTCAAAATACTCTATACCACGAGCGAGAACTTTATAAACGACGTCGTTTTCTCGATCGGAAAGAACGACAGGCAGTCGCTTCAGAACAAGTACAGAAGCCTCGATGTGCTGTTGATAGACGATATCCAGTTCATCGGCGGCAAGGATGCGACGGAACTTGAGTTCTTCAACGTGTTCAACGATCTTAAGAACGCGGGCAAGCAGATAATCATCACGAGCGATAAACCGCCCAAGGACGTGCCCTTGCTGGAAGAAAGGCTCAAAACGCGCATTGGCTGGGGGCTTGTTGTGGATATACAGGCGCCCGATTTCGAAACGAGGCTTGCGATCCTCAAACGCAAGGCGTCCGAAGAAGCCGGAGTTGAGATCGAGGACGCGGTGCTGAGCATGATCGCGGAGCGCATAAACACCAATATCAGGGATATCGAGGGCTGTTTCAACCGCATCGTCGCCTATACGAAGTTCATCAACAAGCCGATGACCGCTTCGATAGCGGAAAACGTGCTCAAGGACTTCATTTCAAGCGGCGAAAAACGCAACGTTTCGGGCGACCTGATAAAGCAGGTCGTGTGCGATTTCTTCGATATCACCGCGGCGGAGATAGAGTCTTCGCGCCGCGACAGAAAGTTTGCCTACCCGCGCCAGATCGCGATGTATCTTGCAAGGAACCTTTTGGACAGTTCATATCAGGAGATCGGTATGATGTACGGCAACAGGCATTATTCAACGGTTATGCACGCCTGCGAGCAGATCGAAAACCTGATCCCGAGCGACGATCAGCTCAAAAAGACCGTCGAGGATATAACAGCGAGGCTGAATAACAGTTAAAACAAGGAACGGACTGTTGACAGACTGCTTATTATATGATATAATAGGAGCGATAGGAGGTGGACGCGCAAATGAAAAAACTTATGAATGCGATAAAAAATAGAATAAACGATTATCGCGGCAGCCGCGGGATGCCCGGTGCGGGCGCCGGACGCTGCATTTTGATGTTTTGGGCCATAATCGTCTTTTCGTTTCTTCTGTTTGTCGGAGCGTATTTGATCGTCTTCAATGCCCCCAAACTGCGCTGGTGGTTCATACCGAGCCTTCTCGGATATTGGTTCCTGATAATGACGGTGGGGGATATAATAAGGTACAGACGCGAAATGCACTCGAAGTTACTGTTTGAAAAGCAGTTGAAAAAACAAAACTCCTGCACAAACGATGATTAGTTCCTACGGCGGCGCCTATTCGGCGCCGCGTTTTTCGGTTATGGGCGCAAAACTTGACAAAAACAGGCAGGCACAGTACAATATAATATAACGCGAGGGCGGACCGCCTATAGACTTTTGCGGCAGGCTCCGTTTTCGGTATCGTGTGAAAAAAGCGCATCGGCGCAATATTCAGGCACAAAAAGTACAGGAGGCCAAAACAATGAACGAACTCAAAAACTGCCCGTCCTGCGGCAACCCCATCGGCGCGGCGGATATCTTCTGCGAGAACTGCGGATATGATACCAGACCCGCGAGGGAGGCCGCCGCGGCAGCGTCCGCTCAGCCCGTCGCCACACAGCCGCCCGCACAAAGCGCTCCGCAGTACGCACAGCCGCAGCCGCAGTATGCGCAGCCGCAGCAGCAGTACGCACAGCCGCAGCCGACCGTCATTTACAACCCTCCTCAGCAGACGCCGATAACTGCGCAGACCCTGCCGGCGGAGTTCCGTCCGCTCAATCCCTGGGCGTATATCGGCTATTCGCTATTGTTCGCCATACCGATCGTAGGCTTCATACTTATGTTTGTGTTTGCGTTCGGCGGCGGCAATATCAACAAAAAGAACTTCGCAAAGTCCTATGTCATTATTTTCTTCATACTGCTTGCGCTCGTCCTTATCTTCCTGGTAATTATGCTTGTGGCCGTAAATAACTGGCGCGCATATATTCGATGATATGAAATAAAGCGAACCATAACGGTATAAAGATAACCCCCGACACGGCGTCGGGGGTTTCTGTTTGCGGTTAGGTAAGTTTATTCCTCGGCGGTCGGAGTTTTCCGGGCGCGTTCGCGTCCGCGCCGGGGATGCTCTGCGCGTTTTAATCAGGTTTGCAAATCATAATATGCTTTGTTCAAAAAACGGCCTTCAAAAGCCGTTTTTTATCTAGTGTTCAATCTTTTTATCATCGTCTTTATAAGTTCGAGGTCGTCATTTGAAAGAACTGAAAGCATTTGGTTTATCGGATCAAGCTGCTTTTCGCAGCGTTTGCCAAAGAGCAGATAATCCGCGGAAACATCGAGCGCACAGCAGATATTAACGAGGTTTTCGGGGCGCACGGCTTTCTTTCCGAGCTCAATGCCCGAGATGGATTGAATACTCAAATTCACCGCCTCGGCAAGTTCCTTTTGAGTCATATTCAGCTCCCTGCGCCGCTCATATATGCGGTTGCCAAGTTCAAACAGCAGATCATCCTTGCTCAAATTCATATCACCTCTAAGAGTATTATAACTGTTTCCTGCGAACACTAAACAATTATAATTTAATAATATTGACAATATTAAAGCATAATTGTATAATTTATGAATGAATGCCTGTGCGACAAGCAATCGAGAAAACTCGGTAGTCGAATTAGCGGCAGCTTGGCAAGCGTTTTTATATTATAAACAGGGAGGAGTTTAACTATGAAGTGTAAGAACTGCGGTGCGGAAATCAGCGCAGGCGCAAAAAACTGCGAATACTGCGGAACTCAAATCTCGTATGAAATGCAAAAGGAGCAGGAACGGCTCAATAAATCGGGCTGCCCAAACTGCGGAAGCAGCAATATTAAGTTCGATCGTGAAAAACAAGCTGAAATCAAAAGTAAAAATGGCACTTCGGTTGTACGTAATACGGTTGGCTTGTGCAAGGATTGCGGCTTTACTTGGGCCGCTAACGGAAGCGCTTCCAATAAAAGGTCAAAAACTTGGCTGTGGGTGTTGGGATGGATCTTTGTTTTTCCGATACCGCTTACGATCGTGATGCTGCGAAAAAAGAATATGAAGCCTGTGCTCAAATACGGAGTGATAGCCGCGGTATGGTTGATTTATCTTTTGATTGTGGTTGCCGGAGGCTCGAATAAAGATGCGGATAGTGTGGCAGACGGTATAAATAGGGGCATTCCGCAGAATACGGAAACGGCAGCAAGCAGCACAGCGGCAGACACGACACAGACACCAACGCTCGCTCCAACCGCTGATCCCACGGAAAAGCCTACGCAGGCTCCAACCGCTAATCCCACGGAAAAGCCTACGCAGGCTCCCACACCGCTCCCCACGCCCGGAGAAAAGCAAAACTTTACAGTCGACATAACGTGGGAGCGCACGGATAATAACGGAACGAAGATCGGCAGTAATTGGTCCTATTACTATGAACTGAACGGAAAAGAACTTAAAAAAGGTTCAACTTGTTCTATATCCGCATGGGATAACATCACCATATATGCAAAGTATACGGAAAATGATAGAAATCCCGACGTTGATGCAAAAACTATGACCTATGTAGTAACGGAAAGCGAAGTCAAAAACGGTTTCATAATCCAAATGGGGCTTTCGGTTACTGAAAACGGCGGTACCCACCGTGGAAAGTCAGCCGATTTTAACATCACGTTCAAATTCAAGCCGAAACGATAAATCAAAACCACCGGTTGTTAATCAGCCGGTGGTTTTGATTTGATTATTATTTCGATTCTTACGCCTCGCCGCTCTTGCCGCTTTCGACAACAGTTTCGGCGTTTTCGGAAGTTTCAACGGGTGCGCTGTCATCGGTTTCGATGATCTCGGCATTTTCCGCGTTCTCCGCGCTCTCGGTGCCGGGCTCCTCGTCGTTGTGCGGCGCGAGCGCGACGCTCGCAACGCGGTGATCGCCGTCGATGCGCATAAGGCGCACGCCCTGCGTGTTTCTCGATATGACGGAGATCGTGGAAAGCGGGGTGCGGATGACGATGCCGTCGTCGCGGATCAGCATAAGGTCCTCGGTGCCGTCCGCCACCTTGAGGCAGACGAGTTTGCCCGTCTTTTCGGTGATGTTCATCGCGATTATGCCCTTGCCGGCGCGGCCCTGACTGCGGTAGGCCTCCTCGTCGGTGCGCTTGCCCATACCGTTTTCGGTGATGGCGACGACGAACTGACCGGGCTTGACCTTTGACATATCCACGACCGCGTCGCCGCCCGCGAGTTTGATCGCGCGAACGCCGCTTGCCGTTCTGCCCATCGCGCGCACGTCGCTCTCCGCAAAGCGGATGGACTTGCCCTCGCGGGTGCCGATGATGAACTCGTCCTCGCCGCTTGAACGCTCAACGCTGATGAGTTCGTCGCCCTCCTTGAGATTCTGCGCGATTATGCCGCCCTTGCGAATGTTCGCAAAATCGGAGAGGGGAGTCTTTTTGATGATGCCGCCCCTGGTGCATAGCACGAGATAGCCGCCGTCCGTCTCCTTGCCGATCGGGAACGACGCCGTCACGAACTCGCCCGTTTGAAGCTGCAGCAGATTTACTATCGGCGTGCCCTTCGCGGTGCGACCCGCTTCGGGTATCGAGTAGCACTTGATCCTGAACGCGCGACCCTTGTTGGTAAAGAACATAATGAACGCGTGGGTGGAGGTTACGAATATATCCTTAAGGAAGTCCTCGTCCTTGGTCGCGCCGGCGCTGATGCCCACGCCGCCGCGCCTCTGTGCGCGGTAGGTGGCCTCGGATATGCGCTTGATGTAGCCGTGGTGCGTGCAGGTTACGACCATATCCTCTTCCTGGATGATGTCGTCCATATCGATATCCTCGATGACCTGGGTTATCTCGGTGCGCCTCGCGTCCGCAAATCTGCGGCGGACTTCGAGCACCTCGTCCTTGATAACGCCGAGCAGTTTGTTCTCGTCCGCAAGGATGCCTTCGAGATACGCTATCGTGAGTTTGAGTTCGGCGTACTCCGCTTCGAGTTTTTCTCTTTCAAGCCCCGTGAGGCGCTGCAGACGCATATCAAGTATCGCCTGCGCCTGCTTTTCGGTAAAGCCGAAGCGCGCCATAAGGCGTTCCTTCGCCTCGCCGCCGTTGGCGCTCGCCTTGATTATCGCGATCACTTCGTCGATATTGTCGAGCGCGATGATGAGACCTTCCAAAATATGGATGCGTTCGCGGGCTTTGTCAAGATCGTACTGCGTGCGCCTTGTAACGACCTCTTTTTGATGCTTTAGATAATAGAACAGCATCTCGCGCAGATTGAGGACCTTGGGCTCGCCGTCCACGAGCGCGATCATTATGACGCCGAATGTGTCCTGAAGCTGGGTGTGCTTATAGAGGTTGTTGAGAACGACGTTCGCGTTGACGTCCTTTTTGAGCTCGATAACGATGCGCATACCGGCGCGCGAACTTTCGTCGCGCAGGTCAGAAATGCCCTCGACCTTCTTTTCGTGAACGAGTTCCGCGATCTTTTCGACAAGTTTGGCTTTGTTCACCTGGTAGGGGATCTCGGTGATGATGATGCGCGAGCGGTCGGCCTTGTACTGTTCGATCTCGGATCTTGCGCGAACGAGTATCCTGCCCCTGCCGGTAAAATAGGCGTGGCGGATGCCGACGTCGCCCATGATCACGCCGCCCGTCGGAAAATCGGGACCGGGGATATAGGCCATCAGTTCATCGATCGTGATATCGGGGTTGTCGATCATCGCAACGAACGCGTCGATCGTTTCGCCGAGGTTATGCGGCGGGATATTGGTCGCCATACCGACGGCGATGCCGTTGGAGCCGTTGACGAGCAGATTCGGGTACCTTGCGGGAAGGACCGTTGGCTGCATCAAAGTTTCGTCGAAGTTGGGGGTAAAGTCGACCGTGTTCTTGTCAAGGTCGGAGAGCATCTCAAGGGTGAGTTTGCTCATCCTCGCCTCGGTATAACGCATCGCCGCGGCGGGGTCGCCGTCTATCGAGCCGAAGTTGCCGTGGCCCTCAACAAGGGGATAACGCGTTGAGAACGACTGCGCGAGGCGCACGGTCGCGTCGTAGACCGCCGTATCGCCGTGGGGATGGTATTTACCCAGCACGTCGCCGACGAGGCGCGCGCATTTGCGGAACGGCTTGTCGGGCTGCATGCTGAGTTCGTCCATCGCGTAGAGTATGCGGCGGTGTACGGGTTTTAAGCCGTCGCGCACATCGGGCAGCGCGCGGCTGATGATGACGGCCATCGCGTAGGAGATGAAACTCTTTTTCATCTCGCCGACGAGGTTTATCGGCAGTATCCTTCCGCCCTCGATATCGGTGGGAAGTTCGTTGGTGCCGAGCATCTCATAGTTTGTTTTTTTCTTTTCGTCCATTGTTTTCTCCGGTTAAGTATCAACTTTCAAATATCAAGGTCGGAAACGAGTTTGCTGTTTCTTTCGATGAACTCGCGGCGCGGCTCGACCCTGTCGCCCATCAAAAGGGTGAACGTTTCGTCGGCAAGCATAGCGTCGTCCATCGTCACCTGAAGCATAATGCGCTTTTCGGGGTCCATAGTCGTATCCCAGAGCTGCTCGGGGTTCATTTCGCCGAGACCTTTGTAGCGCTGTACCGTGATGCGGTCGCGGCCGATCTCGTCGAGCGTGCGGTTGAGTTCCTCGTCGGAATAGACGTATTTTTCAAAGTTCTGCTTTTTGATGAGGTAGAGCGGGGGCTGGGCGATGTACACGTAGCCCTTTTCTATCATCGGACGCATATGGCGGTAGAAGAACGTAAGCAGCAGCGTCCTTATATGGCTTCCGTCGACGTCGGCGTCGGTCATACAGATTATCTTGTGGTAGCGGAGTTTTGATTCGTCGAAGTCCGCGTCCATACCCGCGCCGAACGCGGTTATCATACATTTGATCTCGGCGTTGCCGAGCACCTTGTCAAGGCGCGTTTTTTCGACGTTGAGGATCTTGCCGCGCAGGGGGAGTATCGCCTGATAATGCCTGTCGCGCCCTTCCTTTGCGGAGCCGCCCGCGCTGTCGCCCTCAACGATGAACAGTTCGCATTTGGTGGGATCCTTTTCGGAGCAGTCGGCAAGTTTGCCCGGCAGCGCCGCGGAATCGAGCACGGATTTGCGCCTTGTAAGGTCCCGCGCCTTGCGCGCGGCTTCGCGTGCGCGGCTTGCGGAGAGGCATTTGTCGAGGATGAGTTTGGCCTGCGAGGGATTTTCCTCGAGGTAGGTGTTGAGCCCGTCGGCGACGGCGCTGTCCACGATCGAGCGGATATAGGCGTTGCCGAGTTTGGTCTTGGTCTGCCCCTCGAACTGGGGTTCGGTGAGTTTGACGCTGATTATTGCGGAAAGTCCCTCGCGGATATCCTCGCCCGTGAGGTTGGCATCGCTGTCCTTTAATATTTTGAACTTTCTTGCGTAATCGTTTACAACGCGCGTCATCGCGGAACGGAAGCCCGCAAGATGACTGCCGCCCTCGATGGTGTTTATGTTATTGGCGTAGGTGAAGACGTTTTCGTTGTAGCCGTCGTTATACTGGAGCGCGACCTCGACCGTCGCCGTTTCGAGCGGATCGTCCGCCTTGGTCGCGGAGATGTAGACGGGCTCGTTGTGGAGCACCTCTTTGTTTTTGTTGATATAGCGAACGTACTCGATTATGCCGCCGTCGAAGTGGAAGGTGTCGCGGTGGGCGTATTCGTGCCCCTCTTCGGCGCCGCGCGCGTCCGTAACGATTATGGTAACGCCGCCGTTTAGGAACGCGAGTTCGCGCAGACGGCGAACGACCACGTCGTATTCGTAGTCGACCTCGTCAAAGATGGTGTCGTCGGGCATAAAGTGGATCTTGGTGCCGTGCTCATCCGCACCGCAGTCGCCGACGACCTCGACTTCGCTCGTTTTGACGCCCCTTGAACAGGTCTGACGATAGACCTTGCCGTCGCGCCTGACCTCAGCGGTGAGTTCTACGGAGAGCGCGTTTACGACCGAAAGACCGACGCCGTGCAGACCGCCCGATACCTTATAGCCGCTGCCGCCGAACTTGCCGCCAGCGTGGAGCATCGTCAGCGCGACTTCGAGCGCCGATTTGCCGGTTTTTGGGTGGATGTCGACGGGGATGCCGCGGCCGTTGTCGATAACGGTAATGGAATTGTCCTCGTTGATGGTGACGTAGATATGCGTACAGTAGCCCGCCATCGCTTCGTCGATCGCGTTGTCGACGATCTCGTAAACAAGGTGATGCAGACCGCGCGAGTCGGTGGAGCCGATGTACATACCGGGACGGCGGCGCACCGCTTCAAGCCCCTCGAGCACCTGTATCTGGGAAGCGTCGTAATCGGAAGCGTTCCCGACGGTTTCGGCGTTTTCTAAGGTTTCGATGGTTGCGTTTGTTTTGTTTTCTTCCATAGATGCGAAGTCCTTTACGGTTTTTTCTGTACTTTATTGGCTTTATATGGGCAGCGCGTCCTCGCCCTCGCGGGTAAGGCCGCCGTTTTCGCAGATGAACACCGCCATTTCGGGCAGATCCTCGAGCCCGTCCGCGGTAGCGGTGGTAAGAAAGCATTGGCAGTCGAATGCGGACGAGAGCAGCTCGTGCTGCCTCGAGCGGTCGAGTTCGCTCAACACGTCGTCCAAAAGCAGAACGGGCGCTTCGCCGCGCTCAGCGCGCATCAGCGCGATCTCGCTGAGCTTCATACTGAGCGCCGCCGTGCGCTGCTGCCCCTGGGAGCCGTATACGCGCACGTCGAGCCCGTCGAGCAGGATGCCGACGTCGTCCCTATGGGGGCCGCGCGTGGTCATACCCTTGCGGATATCCTCGTTCCTTGCGGCGTAGAGTGCGTTATTGAGCGCGGTGCGCACATCGTCCCGCCCACCGTCGTCGAAGCGCACATTGGGCTTGTAGAAGGTGAAGAGTTCTTCGTTGCCGCCAGTGATGCGCAGGTTTATATCCCGCGCAAGGGTGCTGAGTTCGTCCATAAACTCGCGGCGAACGAGCATTATGTCGCCGCCGAGTTCGGTAAGGCGGTCGTCCCACATATCAAGTTCGATCGGGTCGGGCGCGCAGCCCGTTTCAAGCGCGGTTTTCAACAGGGCGCCGCGCTGCTTGAGCGCCGCGTTGTATTGCTGTAAACGGTAGAAGAACGCGGGGCGGAGCTGGCAAAGCTCCATATCCATAAAGCGCCGCCGCTCCTCGGGCGAATCCTTGACGAGCGAAAGGTCCTCGGGCGAAAACAGCACGGCGTTGAATACGCCCATAAGTTCGCCCATACGCTTTATCGGAACGCCGTCGACAAGCACCTGCTTACCTCCGCGGGAGAACTTGAACTCTATCCTGCGGTTGGCGCCCCGGCTGATGACCTCGAGCGCGACATAGGCGCCGAGGGAAGATCTGTTGATGAGTTCCGAGTCGCGCCGCGTGCGGAAACTGCGGCCGACGGCGCAGAGGTAGATGGCTTCGAGGATGTTGGTCTTGCCCGCGGCGTTCGCTCCGTAGATGACGTTAAGTTTGTCGCACGGCTCAAAGCGCAGTTCGTCATAACTCCTGTATGAATGAAGCCTAACCCCTGTGATGAGCAAGATAGTTCCCTCCGAGGCCGCATTTTGCGGCACTATAATTATCTATTCAATTATACCACAGCGGTGGATAAAATGCAAGTGTATAAATATTATAAGTAGAAAGTATTCAATTCGGCGCTTTTTGCGTGAAAAACGCATGTCGCACTATTGACAAGAAGGCGGCGGGGTGTATATAATAAAATAATGCGGGATTTCCGCTAAAATAACGGTAAAGGAGTAAGGTATGGAATCTGATCAAGGCATAGGCGCGGATGTTCCGAGTATTTTTTGGGCGAGCCGAGAGGATGCTTTCATAGCGCTCCTTTCATACAGTAAACTCATCGGAATATAAGAACAGGCGCATTCCATTACCGCAGTTGCAATGGCGGTTTTTTCAACAGATCTTTCTCAAACGATCGAAACGCTGCTTGAACGCAAGCAGTACAACAGCATAAGGGATATCCTTGTAACGGTCAACGCTCCGGATATTGCGACGATCCTCGAGGATCAGCCGGCGGAAAGGCTGATGCGTCTTTTCCGTCTGCTTCCGAAGGAGCTCGCGGCGGATGTGTTCGTCGAAATGGAGCCGGAACGCCAAGAGGAACTCATAAACGGGTTTTCTGACAAGGAACTGTCCGAGATCCTATCCGAGATGTATGACGACGACGCGGCCGATCTTCTTGAAGAGATGCCCGCGAACGTCGCAAACCGCATCTTAAAACACGCTGACCCCGATATGCGGCGCACGATCAACGAACTCCTCAAATATCCTGAGGACAGCGCGGGAAGCATTATGACGACCGAGTTCTGCGATCTGAGACCCACGATGAGCGCGGCGGATGCGCTCGCGCATATCCGAAAGACAGGTATCGACAAGGAAACGATCGATACCTGCTACGTTACGGAGAGGCGCATCCTGCTTGGAACGATAACGCTTCGCCAGCTCGTGCTCGCAGACGGCGGCGCGCTCGTATCCGATATGATGGACGAAAACTTCGTATCGGCAAACACGCTTGATGACAGCGAGCAGGTCGCGGATATGTTTGCAAAATACGACCTTTTGAGCATACCCGTCGTGGACAGCGATTCAAGGCTCGTCGGTATCGTAACCGTTGACGACGCGATCGACGTTATCCGCGAAGAGGCGACCGAGGACATCGAAAAGATGGCCGCTATTACGCCGTCGGGCAAACCCTATCCGCGCCTTTCGGTATTCGAGATATACAAAAACCGCATACCGTGGCTGATGCTGATGATGCTTTCGGCGACGTTCACCCAGTTCATACTGAAGGGCTTCGAGGACGCGCTCTCCAAACTCGTCGTGCTCAGTTTCTATATTCCGATGCTGATGGACACGGGCGGCAACTCGGGCAGTCAGGCGTCCGTTACCATAATAAGAAGTCTTTCGCTCGGCGAGATCGAGTTCAAGGACATCTTCAAGGTCATCTTCAAGGAACTGCGCGTTGCGCTGATGTGCGGTGCGACGCTCGCAGTATTGACATTCCTCAAACTCCGCTTCATCGACGGACTGGATCACTCCTATGCGCTGTCCGTGGCGCTCGCCGTCGCGGCAACGCTGATGATAACGGTAGTGATCGCAAAGTTCTTCGGCTGCACGCTGCCGATGCTCGTTAAAAAGATCGGCCTCGATCCCGCGGTTATGGCAAGCCCGATGATTACCACGATCGTGGACGCGCTGAGCCTTGTGATCTACTTCCTGATCGCATCCGCGTTCGTGCTTCCGAACATACCGATATAAAGATAATTTATAGAGCCCGCGGACAAAAACGGATTCCGCGGGCTTGATATGTGAAAAAAGTTTTTTTAAAATCGGAAACCCCTGCAATAAAACGCCCGTTTTATGCATTAACCTATCGAAAGGAGCAAAAAACAGTATGTACCGTGAACCGACGATCGAAGCGGAACAGAATGCGCCCGAAAGCGCGAGGGCGGAGGCCTGCCTGATCGCGATCAAAAACGGCGACAAGTCGGCGCTTGAGGAACTATACTCCATAGCGAGTGCCCCCGTGTTTGCCTATGCTGTGAGCGTGCTTCGCAATCGCCACGATTCGGAAGACGTACTGCATGACTGTTTTATAAGCATCTTCAATTCTGCGGGGGGATATGTGCCGCGCGGCAAGCCCTTTGCATGGATCATCACGATAGCCAAAAACCTTTGCCTTATGAAACTCCGCGAACGAAAGCGTTACACATCAAGCGGCGCTTTTGAGGAAGATTGGGATACGGCGTTCGCAGTCGACTGCGCCGCATCGGCAGAGGACCGGATGATGATTAAAGAATGTATGACGCTTCTTTCGGAAACGGAAAGCAAGGTGGTCGTGCTCCACGCGGTCGCGGGCTTCAAACACCGCGAGATCGCGGAGATAACGGATATGCCGCTTATGACGGTAATATCGCACTATCGCAGGGCGATCGCCAAACTTAAAAAAAGTCTTGAATGAATAGGAGGGGATCATAATGAGAACGGGCGAAGAAAAGCTCAACGGAGACATCAAAAAAGCATTCGAGGCGGCAACGCCGAATGTGCTCGATTCCGTACTTTCCTCTCTGGACTCGGAAAGGGGAAAGGTGGTTTCAATGAATACCGATACTAATACAAAAACCAAAAAAGCAAGGCCCCGCATCGTGGGGATCATAGCGGCAGCGGCTGCGTTTATGCTGATACTCGGCGCGGTGCTTGCCGTGGCGACACTCAACAAAACGGGCGACAAGGTCTTTGCAACGGTGCTGCTCGACGTTAACCCGAGCATCGGCCTTGAGGTAAACAAGCAAGAAAAGGTGATAAGGGTCGACGCGCTCAACGAGGACGCAAAGATCATTATCGGAGATATGGATTTTGAAGGCAGCAGCATTGATGTTGCGGTCAACGCGCTGATCGGCTCGATGCTCCGCAAGGGCTATCTGAGCGATATCGCGAACTCGATCCTTATCACGGTCGACAACGCGGACGCAAGGAAGGCTGCGGAACTGCAAAAACGCCTCGCGAGCGAGATCGAATCCGTGCTGGCGCACAGCGTCGGCGGCGCGGTCATCAGCCAGACCGTCGAGCATTCCGCGGAAGTATCCAAAGAAGCCGACGAATACGGCGTCAGCGTGGGCAAAGCCCAGTTGATAAACAGCATCATCAAGCAGACCGCGCAGAGATACACTTTTGAGGATCTCGTGGCACTGAACATCAATGAACTCAACCTGCTTATGGGCAAAGAGGGCAGGACTGCGGAAAGCGACGGCCCCATCTATGAGGGCGCGCCGAGCGAGAACGCCTATATCGGCAGGGATCGTGCGATCGAGATCGCGCTCGAATATGCAAATATCAGCCGCTCTGCTGTGATCGGCAATATCATCTGCGAGTTTGAGTACGAGCACAACCGTATGGTATACGAGGTCGAGTTCTCGACGGCGGACGCCGAGTACGATGCCGATATCGACGCGGTAACGGGCGCGGTAACCGATTTTGAGGTCGACAAGCATTTCGGTGCACCGATAACGAATCCTCCTGCGCCGAATCCTCCCGTAACGAACTCTCCCGCGCCGAATCCTCCCGTAACCAACCCGCCGGCGCCGAATCCTCCCGTAACGAATCCTCCCGCGCCGAACTATATCGGAGAGGCGGCGGCAAAGCGCATAGCGTTTGAACGCGCCGGCGTTGCCGAGAGCCAGGTAAGGCAGCTCAAGATCAAACTCGACACCGAGAACGGCGTCAAGGTCTACGATGTGGAGTTCAAGGCGAACGGCTACGAGTACGATATCGAGATCAACGCTTTGACAGGAGCCGTTATGAAGTTTGAAAAGGAGATCGACGACGACGCGAACCCGACACCGGCGCCGACCCAGCCCCCCGTGAGCACGAACTATATCACGGCGGCAGAGGCCAAGGCGATCGCCCTCAAAAAAGCGGGCGTAACCGCGTCAGAAATCAGGAATTTCGAGATCGAATTCGATAAAGAAAACGGAGTATACGTGTACGAGATAGAGTTTGAAGCCAAGGGCTACGAATACGATATAACGGTAAACGCCAAGACGGGCGCCGTCATCAAGTTCGAGAGAGAAGTGGATACTGATTCCGCACCCAACCCGACCCAGGCCCCTGTGAGCACGAACTATATTACGGCCGAACAGGCCAAGGCGATCGCTCTCAAAAAAGCGGGCGTAACCGCGTCGGAAGTCAGGGATTTCGAGATCGAATTCGATAAAGAAAACGGAGTGTATGTTTACGAGATAGGGTTTGACGCCAAGGGCTACGAATACGATATAACGGTAAACGCCAAGACGGGCACAGTCATCAAGTTCGAGAGGGAAGCGGATACTGATTCCGCACCCAACCCGACCCAGCCGCCCGCAGGGAACGGACTTATCACCGCGGCAGAGGCCAAGGCCATCGCTCTCAAACGGGCGGGGCTCACGGCGGCGCAGATAACGGCGTTTGAGATCGAACTCGACAAGGACGACGGTATGTATGTGTACGAGGTGGAGTTCAAGGCGAACGGACGCGAATACAGCGTTGAGATAAACGCAAAGACGGGCGCCGTGATTGATTTTGACATAGACTGAAATGCAGTTGTGAACCACGGAAAGAAGGGGGCTTAGGCTCCCTCTTTTCGTATTTGGGGCTAACCCGTGGGAGATGACGGGGCGCCGCTGCGGAGACTTGCGGCTTTTTACAAAAGGCCGCGCTTTTTTATTACGCTTGCCCCTTTGTTAATACTGTGTTATAATGTTATTTGGAGGAATGGCGTTTGCTGTATGAACTGATAAAACCTTATACTTCCGTTTCCACGATAGGAATGTGCAAAAACGCCGGAAAGACCACGGCGCTCAACAGGCTTATCGCGGAGTGCGCGGCCGAAAACGAGACCGCAGCTCTCACCTCGGTCGGCAGGGACGGCGAACGCAGCGACGTTGTTACGGGCACCAAAAAGCCCGAGATTTTTGTCTATGACGGCACGCTAATCGCTACGGCGGCAGCGGCGCTCGACCTTGGCGATATCTCGCGCGAGATCGTTGAAACGACGGGGATGCCCACCCCTATGGGAGAGGTCATCATAGCGCGCGCAAGGAGCGACGGCTACGTTCAGCTCGCAGGCCCGTCTATGACTGCGCAGATAAAGCGCCTTAACGCGGAGTTCGTTGCGCGCGGCGCGCGGCGCATCTTAATTGACGGCGCGCTGAGCCGCAAATCGCTTGCGATACCGAGCGTCAGCGACGCGGCGATACTGTCAACGGGCGCGAGTTATTCGCGGGATATGAAAAAGACCGTTGAGGATACCGCGCACGCGATAAGGCTGATGAGCCTTGAAAAAACGGGCTTTGACCGCGCACGGGAGGCGTCAAACAAAAAGTTCACGCTCTATTCGCGCGATGAAACATCGGGGTTTGATTCCGCAAAGGACGCGGCGGAGCGCGTAAGGGACGGAGGGATCCGTGCCGTACGTATGCTCGGCGGCATCACCGACGCTGTGATAGAGGCGTTCTTCGCGGCGGGGCGCGCGCTTGACGAAGTTGAGTTCATCTGCGAGGACGGAAGCAGGCTTCTGTTTGAAAAAAAGAACTTCGACAAACTCCTGCGTGCAGGCGCAAGGCTGACGGCGCTTGAGAGGACGAAGATCGCCGCCGTTACCGTGAACGCGTTCTCCGCATACGGCGACGATTACGACGCCGCGGCGTTTTCGGCGGCGGTACGCGAAGCAACGGGCGGCTCAGTGCCCGTTATAGACGTTATGGAAGGATAGAGGGATGCTGGATACAAAGCAACTTTCGGATATAGGGTTCAACTATGTGCTTGAAAAACTCGAGCCTTGCTCGCCGTTCGGGGAGGAGTTGAAGCGCGCTCTCAAAAACGCTTTTTATACCGATATCGAACTTCTTAAAAACGAATACGAAAACATCCGCATATTGAGCGAGGCGATAGAAACAAATCGGGATGCGTATCTGGCCGTCGCAAGGGCGCTGATGCATTTTAAGGATGTGCGCCATTCGATAAAGAGGAGCGAAAGCGCCGCGCTGACGGATGTTGAACTGTTTGAGATAAAGCGATTTTTGATGGGCGCGGAGACCCTTGCGGACGCCGCTAAGGACTTCCCGGCGATCGAAAAACTCAGCGGCATACGCATATTCAGGCTGACTGAAGCGCTCGATATCGTAGATCCCGACGGTATGCGCGCGCAGACGTTCCGCCTTGCGGACAGCTGCTCCGACGAACTCGCGCGCATCAGGCGCGAAAGAAAGACCGTTGACGGCGCGCTTCGGGCGCTTCCTGCGGGCAGCCCGGACAGGGACGCGCTCGCCGCTCGGCGAACGCTTATCGCCGCGCTCGAAGAAAACGAGGAATCGCGGCTTCGCAGCGAGATGTCGGCGGCGCTCTCGCACCACGCCGAAAGGGCGCTCGAACTTGCGGAGTCGATAGCCAAACTCGATCTCGCGCTTGCAAAGGCAAAACTGATGCTCGATCACGGCGCGGTGCTGCCGCGGATCGTGCCTCTCGGCGAGAGCCCGATAGAGTTCACAGATATGCTTAACCCCAATACGGACGCGCTCCTAAGGGGAACAGGGCAGAGGTTCACACCCGTTTCGATAGAGGTGGGAACAGGTTCGACGGTCATCACGGGCGCGAATATGGGCGGCAAATCCGTCGCAATAAAAACGCTTGCGCTCAACACCTTTTTGGCGCGTGTGGGCATGCCTGTTTTCGCCAAAAGCGCGGTCGTGCCGATGGTCGCGGACATACACCTTCTGTCCGAGGACGCGGAGGACAGCCGCAGGGGGCTTTCGAGTTTCGGCGGCGAGATGGTCAACTTTGACCGCATAATCACCGCCGCGGACGCGGAGGACGGCGCGCTCGTACTTCTTGACGAGTTCGCGCGTGGCACCAACCCGAGCGAGGGTTCGGCGCTCGTGAGGGCTGCGGTGCGCTACTTTGAAAAAAAACGCAGTTCCTTTGCCGTAATAACCACCCACTTTGACGACGTGGCGTGCCTTGCGCCGACGCATTATCAGGTTATGGGCCTGAGAAACGCGAACGAGGAGGAACTCGACGCCGCGCTTTCGCGCGCGGGCGGTGCCGCTTCGCACAAAGAACTGCTCGCAAGGTTTATGGACTACGGTCTTTTCAGGGCCGAACGGGATATGAATCCCCCGCGCGACGCGCTCAAAATATGCAGGGCGCTTCGCATTTCAAAGGATTTTCTCGAATGTGTTGACGATCAGCGCATTCGTTGAGAATATAAACAAAATACAAAAACAAAAACCTTCATCGGAGGAAAGAATGAACACTAAGTTTTATCGTATCGTTGCCATCGTTGCCGCCGCATTTATGCTTCTTGCATTTGCGGGCTGTCTGATGCCTTCATCGAATCAGGAGACCCCAAAGGTCGAGATCGAGGAATCGACCGCTTCCGCGATCGATCACGGCGATCGCCAACTCGTCTTTAGCCCCGTTGCTCAAAATATGAAGATAACGGTCAACACCGATACGGTCATCGGCTATTTTTGCTATAAGGACAACGAACTGAGGATCCTTACGGAAAACACCAAATCGGAAAAGGCGGACGACAGCATCGAGTATGACGTAAAACTTGTCAAGGAAGACGGGACCGTCGCTTCGGCGGACGAATACGAATGCGAGATCGTCAACGACGAAAAAAACAATTACAACGGTTGGCTCCGCATCAATTCCTCGGTCATAGGACATATCGAAATCAGCGCCAATGCCGCGAACGGCTCAAGGGTAGATGTTGAGGAGATCGCGGTCGCCAAGCGCAGCGTGTCCATATTCGACATCCTTCTCGGTGCGATAGGTCTGTACCTGCTGTTTGCGGGCATCGTCGGTCGCGGCAAACTCTACGAATCCGAGTTCGTCAAAGAGGGCAAGGAAGAAAAGCGCAAACTCATCATCCGCATATCCTGCCTCGTGATCGGCGCTTTGATGGTCGCCAACTTCGTTGTAAGATTGCTTAACGGCTACAACAAAGATACGCTCAATACCGTCAACACCGTGCTGCTTATCGCAATGATCGTTGCGTTCTTCGTGGCGATGGCGTTCCTTCGTCCCTGCACCGATCAGAATAAAAAGATGGAGGCGCGGGCGGGAATCGGCGGCGCGGGCAGAAAGAACACTTCCGCCGCATTCGAGTTCGACGAGGACGAACCCACCCTGGACGACATCCAAAAATAAGCACCGCGTTCGGGTACTGTGAATAAAAATATGCAAAGCGCAAACCAAAACGCGGCAAAGCGCGGCGTTAAAGAGGGCATAAAGTATTATGCCGACAGGTATTTTATAAAGGCGATGGGCGCAATGGCGAAGGGCATCTTTGCTTCGCTCCTTATCGGAACGATCCTAACACAGTTTGCGAGGATCCCGTGGGAACCGCTTCAAAACGTGCTCAACGCTCTGGTTGCCGTATGCACGAACGGCTATGTTATCGGCGCTGCGATAGGCGCGGCGATCGCGCTTGCGCTCGGTGCAAAAACGCTCACGCTCTGTTCGGCGGTCGTTGTCGGTGCGATAGGCTACACGAGCGGCGCGGGCGGCGCGGGTCCCGTGGGTTCATACGTTGCCGCGGTCATCGCAACGGAAACGGGCAGGCTCGTTGAGGGCAGGACAAAGATAGACATACTGCTCGTTCCGCTTGCGGCGCTGCTCACGGGCGGCGTTATCGGATACCTGCTCGGCAGGCCGCTCGGCGCGTTTATGAACTGGCTTGGACAGACGATCGGCAAGGCGACCTACCTCAACCCGATACCTATGGGCATCATTATCTCCGTTACGATCGGGCTCACGCTCACGGCGCCGATATCAAGCGCAGCGATCGCAGCGATGATCTTTTCCGACAAACTGCTCACGGGCGATCCGAACTTCGACCTCGGCCTCAAACTCGCCGCGGGCGCGGCGACCATCGGCTGCTGCTGCCATATGGTGGGCTTTGCGGCAGCGAGTTTTCGCGAAAACCGCTGGGGAGGCGTCGTATCGCTCGGATTGGGGACTTCGATGCTTCAGGTGCCAAATGTTTTAAAGCATCCGCAGATCATAATCCCGCCCGTCATCGCAAGCGCGATCCTCGGCCCGCTCGGCACGACCGTATTCCAAATGAAGAATATCGGCGTTGCGGGAGGAATGGGCACCTGCGGGCTCGTCGGGCAGATAGGAACGTTCACGACTATGCTCGCGGAGGGGAGCGACTGGTGGATGATACTTATAAAGGTGCTTATCCTGCACATACTTGCGCCCGCGCTTTTGACGCTAACGCTCAGCGAACTGATGCGCCGCTTCAAATGGATAAAGAAGAACGATATGCTTCTTGAATAATAAGGCAAACCGACAGGAGAAACAAAACTAAAATGGTAAACAACAAGTTCTATCTATACAATACGCTGACAAAACAGGTAGACGAGTTCATCCCGCGCGAAAAGGACAGGGTCAGTATGTATACCTGCGGTCCGACCGTATACCACTACGCGCACATCGGCAATCTTCGCAGTTATATAATGGAGGATGTGCTCGAAAAGTTTTTGCGTTATATCGGCTATGACGTTAAGCGCGTTATGAACATCACCGACGTGGGACATCTTGCGAGCGACGGCGACACCGGCGAGGACAAGATGGTCGCCGGCGCAAAGCGCGAGGGCAAGACCGTTATGCAGATAGCCAAGTTCTACGAGGATGCGTTCTTTGAGGACTGCAGGGCGCTGAATATAAAGACCCCAGATGTTGTCGAGCCTGCGACCAACTGCATCGACGAATACATAAAACTGATAGAAAAACTTTTTGAGAACGGCTATGCTTACGAGGCGGGCGGAAACATCTATTTTGACACCTCAAAACTCGCGGATTATTACGCGCTGACAGGACATTCTTCGGACGATCTGCTCGTCGGCGTGCGCGACGATGTTGAAGCGGACGGCAACAAACGCAATAAATCAGACTTTGTGCTCTGGTTTACAAAATCCAAGTTCGATTCGCAGGAACTCAAATGGGATTCCCCGTGGGGCGTCGGCTACCCGGGCTGGCATATCGAGTGCTCCGCTATCGGTATGAAGCACCTCGGCGAACACCTCGATCTGCATTGCGGCGGCGTTGACAATATCTTTCCGCACCACACCAATGAGATCGCCCAGAGCGAAGCTGCGATAGGGCACGGGTGGTGCCGCCATTGGTTCCATATCCAACATCTCAACGACCGCGCGGGCAAGATGAGCAAATCAAAAGGCAATATCCTGACGGTTTCCGTGCTCAAAGAAAAGGGCTACGATCCGCTCGTATACCGTATGTTCTGCCTGAAGAGCCATTACAGAAAGCCTCTCGAGTTCACGTTTGATACGCTCGACAATGCGAAGGCGGAGTATGATCGCCTCAAAAACCGCGTCGCCGCGATAGCGGACGAGGGCGAACTCGACGAAAGGGCGTTCGACGAATACCGCGAAAGGTTCATCGAAAATGTTGGCAACGATATGAATACTTCACTCGGGCTCACCGTGCTTTACGACGTGCTGAAGGCCGATATTTCGGGCAAGACCAAACTTGCGCTTATAAACGATTTTGACCGTGTGCTTTCGCTCGATCTTACGGGCGGCGCAAAACAGGAGCATTCGGACGAACTTACCGAATACGTCGAAAGGATGATAGCGGAGCGCGCCGAAGCGAAGAAGAACAAGGACTGGGCACGAGCGGATGAGATACGAAACGAACTCGCCGAAAAGGGGATAACGCTCAAAGATTCCAAGGAAGGCACGAGTTGGACAAAGGCGTAAAAAGCGCCATTAAGGAGATCTGTATGCGAAAATGCGACGTTGGCGGTCAAGCCGTTATGGAAGGCGTAATGATGAAGTCCGAAACGGGCATTGCGATGGCGGTGCGCCGTGCGGACGGCAAGATCGTTGCAAATTACAAAGAGATGACGACCCGCGCAAAGAAGGGCAGTTTTTACGGTCTGCCGATCGTGCGCGGCGTTGTTGCGCTGTTTGAATCCCTTGCGACGGGTCTTAAAACGACGACCGAGTCCGCCAAGATGTACGGCGAGGACGCGTTCGAGGATGAGGAGCCGACAAAGTTTGAAAAATGGCTCGCAAAGACCTTCGGCAAGAGCGTTGAAAGCATCGTTATCGGAATCGGAGCGGTGCTCGGAGTAATTCTTGCCGTTGCGCTGTTTATGTTCCTGCCGCAGTTGATCGCTTCGCTGATATTCGGCGAGGGCAAAAGCGTATGGCGCACGCTCGTGGAGGGTCTGCTGCGCGTTATGATCTACGTGGGCTATCTTGCCGCCGTTTCGGGCATCAAGGAGATGCGCCGCATCTTTATGTACCACGGCGCGGAGCATAAGACGATATCCTGCTACGAGGCGGAGGACGAACTCGATCCCTCGCATGCGATGAAGCATTCGCGCCTGCATCCGAGGTGCGGAACGAACTATCTGTTCCTCGTTATGGCGATATCCATCTTCGTATTGACCGTTGCCGACATAATATTGCAATACGGCTTTAAACTGAATATCCAAAACAGCGCGCTCGCATTTTTGACGCGCTTCGGGATAAGGCTCATCCTGCTCCCGCTGATCGCGGGCATCAGTTTTGAGGTGCTGAAATGGGCGGCCAAGCGCGATAATATGTTCACGAAGATCGTGCGTGCGCCGGGTATGGGGCTTCAATACATAACGACCAAGGAGCCGACCGAGGATATGATCGAGGTCGCAATGGCGGCGTTCTATATCGCAATGGGCGAGCGCACGGCGGAATACTATAACGAGCTTGCCGACGCGCCCGAAGAGGAAGAAGCCGACGCGGAAGAAATCATAGCGGACGTTGAGCACACTGAAGCGGCGCATGATACCGAAGCCGCCGAAGATACGGAAACCGAATCCGAGGGGATGGGGGAATGACCGTTCAAGAGGCGCTCGAATGGGCGAAAAAGGCGCTTGAATCGGTCAGCGGCGAGGATGCTTCCGCGGACGCAAGGGAACTTGTTTCCTTCGCGCTTCAAAGAAGGGTGCGCGGAGCGGACGGGTTTGCGCTTCTTACGATAGAGCAGGAAAAAACGCTTGACGCCGCTATAAGAAAGCGGCTTGAAAGAGAGCCGCTTCAGTACGTTATCGGCGAATGGGATTTTATGGGGCTGACCTTTGCCGTTTCGCCCGACGTGCTGATCCCAAGGCAGGATACGGAAACGCTTGCAGAGGAAGCCGAAAGGCTGATAGCGGAGCGCGGGTATAAAACGCTTCTTGATATATGCACCGGCTCGGGCTGCATAGGCGTTTCGCTTCAAAGGCGAACGGGGATAAGGGCGACCCTTTCGGATATTAGCGAAAAAGCGCTCGCGGTTGCGAGGGACAACGCCGAAAGGCTCGGCGCGGATTGCGAAACGGTTAAAAGCGATCTTTTCGAGGCGTTTGGCGGGAGGAAGTTCGATCTTATCACCGCAAATCCGCCGTACATCCCGTCGGAGATCGTAAAAACGCTTTCCGATGAAGTAAAAAAGGAACCGCTGCTTGCGCTCGACGGCGGCGAGGACGGGCTTGACCTCTATCGGCGCATAGGGCAAAGTTTTGCGGAGCATCTGAACGAGGGCGGCGCGCTGCTTATGGAGATAGGCTTCGATCAGGGCGAAAGCGTGCACGCGCTGTTTGCGGCAGCGGAAGGCAGAACAGTCAGGCTGCTTAAAGACCTTGCAAATAATAACCGCGTTGTTTCGGTAACACTTGAATAACAGGAGAGAATTATATGCTTATCATTAAAGAAACCGAAAGGGACGATCTTGAAAACACTCGCTCGCTTTGGGCAAGCGGAGAAGTTATGAAATTCGTGGGATTCCCGAACGGACTTATAAAAAGCGAGGAAGAGATGCTGCGCTGGCTCGAGCGTATCGAGGCGCACAAATCCACGGTAAACCATTTCTCCATCTACGAAAACGATATCTACTGCGGCGAAGCGTTCTATGCGATCGACAGGTTCAGGGGCAGAGCCGCGCTCGATATAAAACTTTTACCCGAAGCGCGGGGAAGGGGCATCGGCAGACAGGGGCTCACCCATGCGATGAAGGAGGCGTTCTATAACGGCGCGGAGCTCGTTTACGTCGATCCGAATCCCGAAAACGAGCGCGCACTAAGGCTCTATGAAAGCATCGGCATGGTCAAAACTGATATGCCGGACGAACTGAAGGATCCGGACTTCCCGAATAATCTGTATTATGAATTATCAGCGGAGGAGTTTGAAAAACTTTTCCCCGAAGGTGAATAATGCTTGCAAGACTTAAACAGATGAAGGCGCATTTTGAAGAGATCGCCGAGATGATAAGCGACCCCGCAGTGATAGCGGATCAGGCGAAATGGCGCGAACTTATAAAGGAACACGCGAGCCTTGAGCCGATCGTCGCCGCGTTTGAAGAGTATACGGCAACGGAGGAAGCGATAGATGAGGCAAGATCGATACTCGAGGACGGCTCCGCCGACCGCGAGATGAAGGAACTTGCAGAGGACGAGATCAAACTGCTTGCCGACAGGAGCGCGGAGCAGCTCCAAAACCTCAAAGTACTGCTGCTGCCCAAGGACAAGAACGACGACAGAAACGTTATCATCGAGATACGTGCGGGCACGGGCGGCGACGAGGCGGCGCTGTTCGGCGGCGTTTTGATGCGTATGTATCAGCGCTATGCCGAGCGCCACGGCTTCAAATACGAACTGATCGACCTAAGTGAGACCGAGATGGGCGGCGTTAAGGAGGCGGTGTTCAGCCTGAACGGGCGCGGCGCGTATTCGAGGATGAAGTTTGAAAGCGGCGTGCACAGGGTGCAGCGCGTGCCCGAGACCGAGACCCAAGGGCGCATCCACACGAGCGCGGCGACGGTCGCGGTACTGCCGGAGGCGGAGGATATCGAGGTCGAGATAAATATGAACGACCTAAGGATCGACACCTATCGTTCGAGCGGCGCGGGCGGTCAGCACGTGAACAAGACCGAAAGCGCGATACGCATAACGCATATCCCGACGGGGCTCGTTGTGCAAAGCCAGGACGAGCGCAGTCAGGGAAGAAACAAGGAGCAGGCGATGAAGGTGCTCAAAAGCCGCCTGTATGAGATATACTCTACGGTGCAGGCCGAAAAGGAGGCGTCGCAGCGCAGGAGCCAGGTCGGTTCGGGCGACCGCAGCGAGCGCATCCGCACCTACAACTTTCCGCAGGGTCGCGTGACGGACCACAGGATCAATTTGACGCTGTATAAACTTCCCCAGTTCATCGACGGCGATATGGACGAGATGATAGAGGGACTCATCCTTGCCGAAAGAACAAAACTGCTTTCGGGCGGGGAAGAGTAAAGGGCTTAAAATATCAATAATACCGGCGGCAGATGCCGCGATAGGAGGAATAAATGGGTTTCATCGACAAACTTCTCGGAACTACAAGCGAACATAAGATCAAAAAGATAAGACCGCTTGTAAAAAGGATAAACGAACTTGAGGACGGCATAAAGGCGCTTTCGGACGAACAACTCCGCGCCAAGACCGACGAGTTCAAACAGCGTTTCAAAAACGGCGAAACGCTCGATCAACTTCTGCCGGAGGCGTTTGCCGTCGTTCGTGAGGCGGCGGTGCGCACCATAGGTCAGCGGCATTTCGACGTGCAGTTGATCGGCGGCATAGTGCTGCATCAGGGCAAGATCGCGGAGATGCGCACGGGCGAGGGCAAAACGCTCGTTGCAACGCTTCCGAGTTATCTTAACGCGCTCACGGGCGAGGGCGTTTATATCGTCACCGTCAATGAATACCTCGCGCAGTTCCACGCCGCGTGGATGGGCAAGATATACAGATTTCTCGGGCTGACCGTCGGCTGCATCGTCAGCCAGATGGAGAGCGAGGAGAAAAAAGCGGCGTATAACTGCGACATCACCTACGGCACCAACAGCGAGTTCGGATTTGATTATTTAAGGGATAATATGGCGATATCGAAGGACGATCTCGTGCAAAGAAACCTTGCCTACGCGATCGTCGACGAGGTGGACTCCATCCTCATAGACGAAGCGAGGACGCCGCTCATCATATCCGGTCCGAGCGGAAAATCGACCGATATGTACAAGCGCGCCGACCAGTTCGTTCGCACGCTCACAAGGGGCGAGGATATAAAACAGATCGGCAAACTCGATATGCAGCGCGGTATGACCCAGCCCGAGAGCGGCGATTATATGTGCGATATCAAGGCGCGCACCGTTGCGCTTACAGAACAGGGTATGCGCAAGGCGGAGACCTATTTCAATATCGAGGACATCGCGTCGAGCGACTCGACCGAGATCAACCACTACATAAAGCAGGCGCTTAAAGCGCATGCGCTGTTTGACGCGGACAAGGACTATATCGTTGCCGAAGGGCAGGTGTTCATCGTCGACAGTTTCACGGGACGCATTATGATCGGCAGGCGCTATTCGGACGGTCTGCATCAGGCGCTCGAAGCCAAGGAGGGCGTTGAGATAAATGACGAAAACCAGACCATCGCTACGATCACCTATCAGAACTACTTCCGTATGTTCAATAAACTTGCGGGTATGACTGGTACCGCAAAGACCGAGGAGGACGAGTTCATCGGCATCTACAACCTCGACGTTGTGGAGATACCCACAAACAAGCCCGTCAAGAGGGTCGACTACAACGATGCGCTGTTTGCCAAGGAAGAGGATAAATACGCGAAGATCGTGGAGGATATTTGCGCCATCCACGCAAAGGGTCAGCCCATACTCGTTGGTACGGTATCGGTTGAAAAATCCGAGTATGTGAGCCGTCTGCTCTCGCGCAATGGCATAAAGCACGAGGTGCTGAACGCAAAGCACCACGCCAAGGAAGCGGACATCATCGCGCAGGCGGGCAAGTACGGCGCCGTTACGATCGCGACGAATATGGCGGGCCGCGGAACGGACATACTGCTCGGCGGCAACCCCGAGTATCTGGCAAAGCGCGAGATGCGCAAAAACGGCTACACCGACGAGATGATAGAGAACGCGACGGGGCATGCGGAAACGAGCGACGAGGAGATCATCGCCGCGCGTGCGGTCTATAAAGCGGCGTATGAAAAATACAAGGTCGAGACCGACCGCGAACACGAAGAGGTCGTTAAGGTCGGAGGCCTGTTTGTAATGGGCACCGAGCGCCACGAATCAAGGCGTATCGACAACCAGCTGCGCGGCCGTTCGGGCCGCCAGGGCGACCCGGGCGCGACCAAGTTCTACGTATCGATACAGGACGAGATGCTGCGCCGTTTCGGCGAGGAGCGTATGGAGCGCCTCAGCGGTATGATGGGCAAACTTATGGCGGGCGGCGCCGTCGAATCGCTCGAGGTGGGTATGCTCTCAAAAACCATCGAAAACACTCAAAAGCGCGTTGAAAGCCATAACTTCGATATCCGCAAGAACGTTCTTAAATACGACGACGTTATGAACAAGATGCGCGAGATAATCTACTCCCAGCGCCGCCGCGTGCTTATGGGAGAGGACGTGCATTCGCAGATAAACGATATGCGCGCGGGAACGATCGCCGCGATGCTCGATTTTTATTGTCCGCATAAGCAAAAACCGTCAGAGTGGAACCTTGGCGCGCTCGGACACGAGTTTGCGCAGAACTTCGGCATACTCGGTGCGGAGAAGATCGCGGAAGAAGCGGGAAGCCGCGATGAACTCGAGGTCGCGCTGACCGCCGCAGCGGAAGCGCAGTATAATACGCTCAACGAAAAGTTTATCGAGATAGGGCGCGATATCAGGGAGTACGAGCGCGTATGCCTCTTGATATCCGTAGACAGGCATTGGGCGGATCATATCGACGCGATGGATCAGCTCCGCGAAGGTATCGGACTTCGCGCGATGGGCAATCAGGACCCCGTCATCCAGTACAGGAACGAGGGCTTTGATATGTTCGATCAGATGACCGAGGAGATACGCACGGAGACCATCCAGCGCCTGTATCATCCCGTATTCCGTTCGGCGGCGCCGGTGCTCAAGCGGCGCGAGATGACCACCAACGCAGGCGGCGCGAGCGAGGAAAAACCCAAGCCCAAGCGCGTTGAAAAATCGATTGGTCCGAACGATCCCTGCCCCTGCGGAAGCGGCAAAAAGTATAAAAAATGCTGCGGGAGAACGGCGGAGTGATAAAAAGCGGAAACAGGGTCTTGATCTAAATAAGGGAGAATAATATGAACGAACGCGTTTTTTGGGAGTATACCGCAAAGGAAACGATGGGCTTCGAGCCGGATCTCCGGATAGATGATGAGGACCCGGTTTCCGTTGTGCTGGAACATATCGAAAAGTTGTGAAGCGCGTTTCGAGGGATTTGAAAGCCGAAGAAACGAAAAATAACTTATAAATGAATATTTTTCCGCAAACCAAGGAGAAAAGAAAATGCTTGATATCAAAAGGATCAGAAAGAACCCAGACGAACTCGTTGCCGCTATGAAGGCGCGTCGCGGCAAGGGCGCGGACGTGAGCGAAGTGCTCGAACTGGATGAAAAACGCAGGGAACTCATCCAAAAGGTCGAGGCGTTAAAAGCCAAGCGCAACGAGGCTTCCGCAAAGGTGCCGATGCTCAAAAAGCAGGGCGAGGACGCTTCCGAACTGCTTGCCGAAATGAAGCGCGTTGCGGATGAGATAAAGGAACTCGACGGCTGCCTTGCGGGCATCGACGAAAAATTCGACGAGCTGCTTCTCAAGATTCCGAATATCCCGCATCAGAGCGTGCCGGACGGTGCGGACGATAAGGATAACCGGGAACTTCGCCGCGTTGGTGCGCCGCGTACATTTGACTTCGAGCCCAAGGCGCATTGGGATATAGGCGAGGGGCTGAACATCCTCGATTTCGCATCGGCGGGCAAGATAACCGGAGCGAGGTTTACGGTCTATCGCGGGCTCGGCGCAAGGCTCGAACGCGCGATAATCAGTTATTTCCTCGATACGCATACCGAAAACGGCTACACGGAGATCCTGCCGCCCTATATGGTGAACAGGGCTTCGATGACGGGCACGGGTCAACTCCCGAAGTTCGAGGAGGACACGTTCAAGGTTGCCGGAACGGATTATTTCCTGATCCCGACCGCCGAAGTGCCGGTCACGAACCTGCACAGGGGCGACATCATCGAGGGAAGCGAACTTCCGATAAAGTACTGCGCCTATTCCGCGTGCTTCAGAAGCGAGGCGGGAAGCGCGGGGCGCGATACGCGCGGCCTCATCCGCCAGCACCAGTTCAACAAGGTGGAACTCGTTAAGTTCGCAAGACCGGAGGACAGTTATGACGAACTCGAAAAACTGACGGCGGACGCGGAGCGCGTGCTTTCGGGTCTCGGTCTTCCGTATCGCGTGGTCTGCCTCTCCACAGGCGATCTCGGCTTTTCGTCCGCGAAAACCTACGATATCGAGGTTTGGATGCCGAGCTACGGCAGGTACGTTGAGATAAGTTCCTGCTCCAATTTCGAGGACTTTCAGGCGCGCAGGGCACAGATACGCTTCAGGCGCGACGCCAAATCAAAGCCTGAACTGGTGCATACCCTCAACGGCAGCGGCGTTGCGATCGGGCGTACCGTGGCGGCGATACTCGAAAACTATCAGCAGCAGGACGGCAGCGTAACGGTGCCGGAGGCGCTCGTGCCGTATATGCGCTGCACCGAGATACGATAAAAGAATAACGATCATAAGGGGGAGACTATGAAACGGATAGACTTGATATCTACGGGCGGCACGATCGCCTGCGTTCCGACCGAAACGGGGCTCAAGCCCGAACTTTCGGCAAAGGAACTGCTGAACCTCATCGAGGGCGATAATTCGGATATCAACTGTACGGATCTGTTCAGCATGGATTCGTCGAATATCCAGCCCGAGGAGTGGATAACCATTGCCGAGGCGATCAAAAGCCGCGTCGGAAACAGCGGCGGCATTGTCGTCACCCACGGAACGGACACTATGGCGTACACCGCGAGTATGCTCAGTTTTATGCTTGCGGGCATACCGATACCCGTTGTCATCACGGGCTCGCAGCACCCCGCCGTCTATCCCGATTCCGACGGACGGCGCAACCTCGAAAACGCGATAGTCGCCGCAAAATCGCTTGTGGGCGGCGTTTATATCTGCTTCGGAAACTCCCTTATGCTCGGCTGCCGCGCCGTCAAAACGAGGACGACCTCGCTCAACGCGTTCGAGTCGATCAACTACCCGCCGATCGGCACCGTTTCAAACGGAAGGATGCTGGCGCTGTACAACCCCGTTTTGCCGACGGGCTTCACCTTTTCAACGGATATCGATCCGCGCGTCGCGCTCGTGAAACTGATCCCGGGTATGAGCCCCAAACTCATCGAATGCTGCATCGAGTGCAATATCCGCGGCGTTGTTGTGGAGGCGTTCGGCCTCGGCGGTATGCACAGCATCAGGCGAAACCATCTGGAAGCGATACGCCGTCTTATGAAACAGGGGCTGCCCGTTGTGCTGACGTCGCAATGCCTGTATGAGCAGAGCACTCCCGATATCTACGAGGTCAGCCGACCGCTGCGCGAACTCGGCATCATCTCCGCGGGCGATATGACGACGGAGGCTGCGATCACCAAACTTATGTGGGTGCTCGGCAGAACGAACGATATGGAGGAGGTCCGCAGTTTGATGCAGAAAAACCTCGTCGGAGAACTGACGGAATGGAACTGATGCAACCGAAAGGCGCGTTCGTTCGTTATAATCTATGAGGGATTACCTCAATAACCCAAAAGCGAGGTGCGATATGTTTAAAAATATCTCAAAGTTCATCAGGACGGCGACGGCGGTCGTTGTCGCGGCGGTGGTCGCGGCTTCTGCGCTTGCCTGTTATCAGCCCCCGAACGGCGATAACGGCAATACCCCCGCAAACAGCACAAAGCCCCTGACCGTAAACTCGGATACCCCCGCGGATACGGAAAAGACTACCTCTGCGCCGCTTGACACCATCGAGCCCATAAAGGAGGGCGAAGGCTGGACGAGCGAGTATTTCCGCATCGGGTATTCCGAATCCGCGGCGAAAAAGCCCGCGGTGGTCATAAACACCGCCGAGGAGATGGCGGCGCGCTTTGAGAACGTTGCAGGCGACAAAACTGGAGATAAAGAACTGCACGCGTTCATCGAAAAATGCGATGAGGAGTTCTTTAAAACGCATTTTGTTATCACGTTCGAGCAAACCTTTTCAAGCGGCTCCATCGTGCCGACGGTCAAGAGCGTCGAAGTCGAGAACGGCAAACTTTTGATAACCGTCGGAGGAACTATGGCGGGCGATGTGGGAACGGATGATATGGCGACGCATCAGTGCCTGCTCGTGCTGGACAGGGGGGCCTTTTCGCCGGAACTCCCCATCACGGTAACGGGCATCGGCTATTACGGTGATGTTGACGAAGTTCGATAAAAATCGAATACTCCCAACGGGGCTGCGCGAACGGGCGCGGGCCCCGTTTTTTTGTTCACGCGCGGATACTGCGCAACCGCATTATTGATTTTTGCCTTTGAAATTGATATAATAAAGGGCATGGAAGAAAAGTACACAAACAAAACCGAACGCACATACAGCGCGTACGGAATGTCCCTCAAAAACCCGCTGCTTTGGATCGCGGTGCTGTTTGTCGCAGCTTCGCTCGCCTCACGGGCGGCGTATCATCTGATCGACGGCACGCGCGCTCTCCCCGGTTTTTACAGGATCGCGGCAACGGCGATCGAGGCGCTTGTCATTGTGCTTTTTGCGGCGGCGCTTATCAAAAACGGCGAAAAGCGGCTCTATCTTACCGCCAAGCCCGTATTGTTCTACGCGGTGTTTTTAATAATTCGCCAAAGCGTTTATTTTGCAAACCGTGCAGACGGCTTCGCGCTTGAGAAGGGCAGGGGCTGGCTGCTTGCCGCGCTTATCGCGGGCTATCTTTTGCTCGCGATACTGTACCGCCTCGCGGTCAATACGGGCGGCAGAAGCAGGATAAGATGCACGCCGAGGCGCATAGCGGCGCTCGCCGCGTTTTTTGCGGCGCTGATACTGCAGCTTGCTTTCAACAAACGGATACTCGCTCTTGATGACAGGCTTTTGATGTACGACATAGTGGCGATACTGTTTGCGCTTTGCGCCGCGCTTTGCGTGCTTATCGGTATGAAAAAGACAGTAAGCAGCCGTCCGCTGCCGATGGCGGGCGACAGGACGGACGGCAGGCGCGTTCGTTCGCTCGACCCGCTCAACGGCGTTGCCGTATACATTATGCCCGACCGTACGGCGGCAAGCAATCTCTTCAAGGATTGCTTCGAATGCACAAATGCCGAGGCTTACATCAGGGAAAAACGCGAGGCGGGACTCGACAGTTTCGGCTACACGCATCTTTTGCTTGCGGCGTATGCGCGCACGGTCGCCAAACTGCCCGCCGTGAACAGATTCATCAGCGGCCAGCGCATATACAGCCGCGGCGACAGTATCGAGATATCGATGGCGATCAAAAAGGATATGAGCACCGACGGCTCGGAAACGATAATAAACGTATGCCTTTCGCCGGACGACACCGCCGAAACGGTTTATGAAAAACTTAACAGGGAGATCGAGGCGGTCAAAAACACGAGCGAACTCGACAGCAGTTTTGATAAACTCGCGGGTTTTTTCAACCTCATCCCCGGCGTCTTTTTGAAACTGACCGTCCATATCATTAAAACCATGGACTACTTCGGAAAACTGCCGAAGTTTATTCTCAAACTCAGTCCGTTCCACGGCTCGATGTTCATTACGAGTATGGGCTCGCTCGGAATCCCGCCGATCTACCACCATCTTTACGATTTCGGAAATATCCCCGTGTTTCTCGCCTTCGGAATGAAACGCAGGGAAAACGAGGTGCAGCAGGACGGCAGCATCGTTCAAAAGAAGTACATCGACTTTACGGTGAACACCGACGAGCGCATCTGCGACGGCTTCTATTTTGCGACGGCGTTCAAATACTTTAAGCGGCTGCTCGGCGACCCGCAGAGACTCGACGCGCCGCCCGAGACCGTTATCGACGATATCGAATAACGAAAGGGAGAGGAGTCTATGACAAACCAAAAGAAAACGGGGCGCGGTCTTGGCGCCGCTGTTGCCGCAGGCTGTTTTATAATAATCGCGGCTTTTGTGCTGATACTGATCGTTCCCAAAACGCGCGAGGGCTTTAAGGCGCTTTCTTCCGCGCATCCGTACATAATGGGCTTTATCAAGTTCGCTCTGCTTGCAACCATAGGCGAGGTATTTGCGCTCAGAATACGCAAAAAGGAATGGGTCTTGCCGCAGTTGACGCCGTGGCGCATAATAATATGGGGGCTCATCGGCATCGCGATCACCTTTATGATGAAGTTCTACTCATCCGGCGTAGCGGCGATGATGCAAAACGGTATGCTTCCAAACCCGGGCGAGGGCTTTTGGCGCGAACTTTTACGCGCATTCTTTACGGCGGCGCTGATGAACCTGTCGTTCGGCCCCGTGTTTATGGCATTTCATAAATGCACCGACAAATACCTCGAACTGCGCGCCTTGGGCGAAAAAAAGCCCGGATTGAAAGGCGTTGTATCATCGATAGACTGGCACGGCTTCGTAGCGTTCACGCTTTTTAAGACGATACCGCTGTTCTGGATACCCGCGCATACGCTCACATTCCTGCTTCCAGCCGAGTATCAGGTTATCGTTGCCGCCGCGCTTTCCATAGCGCTCGGCATAATATTGAGCCTCAAAAAATAATAATTCAATAAAACCGCAGCTTTTTGTTGTTTTTGCCGAAAAATGGTGGTATAATATATGCAAGGCGTACTGCGCCCCATTATGCACCCCTTGAAAGGAGATAGACAATGGGCATTCTATCAGCACTCAAAAACCTGTTCGGCAAGAAGAGCGAAGAGGCGAACGCTGCGGCAGATCAGGCGATCAACGCCGCAGAGAACACCACAGAGGACGTAAAGGACACGGTAGAGGATATCAAAGACGGCGTTGAAAACAAGGTCGAGGATATCAAGGAAGGTATCGAAGACATCAAGGACGGTATCGAAGACAAGATAGAGGACATCAAGGACAAGGCGGGAGACTTGGTCGAAGGCATCAAGGACAAAATCCCCGATCTCGGCGGTTTCTTTGATTCCATCCTTGGCAAACTCCCGATAGGCGGCGAACTCGGCGATCAGGTGAACGAGGTCATAGGTTCGGTACGCTCGTCCGCTCCCGCAGACGCCGACACCAGGAGTGTTGCGACAAACATCATCCAGGCGCTCACCGACAAGTTTGGGCTCGAAGGCGAGATCGGCGAAAAGATCAAGATGGTCATCGAGTTCATCAAATCCAAACTGCCACTGTAAAAACAGATCCTAAAAGCATAACGCGCTTGCAGCAAGGCGAGCGCGTTTTTTCTTTATACTTTATGATGTTTTGCGCCTTATATCGGCAAGTACATAGCCGCGAGATCAGTCCTTATCGAATATCGTCAAACTTTCGGGATCGATTGCAGCACCGCCGTAATAGAGTTCAAAATGCAGGTGGCTGACCTCGGCGCATTCGCTGATCGCGGTATCGCCGATATAGCCGACTATCTGGCGCGAGGCCACGGAGGCGCCGATCTCGACGGGCGGAGCCTCCTTCAGGCTCGAATAGATGCTCGTCAGACCGTTTTCGTGCTTCAATACGACCGTTACGCCGAGCATATCGTCGGTGTAGACGTTTTCCACAACGCCCGCGAGCACCGCATAGACGGGATCGCCCTTTTTGGCGGAGATGTCAACGCCGGGATGCGTCATCCATTGCTTGAGCGTTTCGGAGTAGATAAGCGAGTTCATCGCGAAAACACGTATCACTCTGCCGTCAACGGGAGGCTCAAGTTTGGAAAGCGTGCTGTCTGCGGTGGGTTCGGGCAGGGGCGTAAAATCGGGTACCGCCGTTGCCGAGGGGTCTCGCGTTGCGGGCGGCGCCGTCAAAACGGGGCGCGTCGGACTGACGCTCGGCTCGATAGAGGCTCGTGGAACGGGCGTCTGCGTGGGGCTCGGCGAAGGCGTTGACTTTGACGCCTCGGAGAGCGTTTCGTCGTCCGAATGAGCGACGGGGGAAGGCTTGTTGTTTCTGCCGACAAAGAGTATCGCGGCCGTCAGACCGATAACGGCAAGACAGGCGAGGGCGGCGATGTAAAGCCCGTTTTTGCGGAAGAATATCGCGGTGCGCAGTTTGGTGCGGCGCATACGCGAGCGGAATTCGGGTATTCTGTCCATAGTTGGATTTCCTTTCATTTTCGGTTTTTGCGGTTTTATCCGTCGATCGAAAACAGTTTGCCCGAAATTCGCGCGCCGTATTCAAAAAAATCAAAACGAAAAACGTTTATAAAAATAAAAAGGGAAAACGGAAGGAGAAAAACCGTTTTCCCTGGGTGCGCAAAAGCGCTGTGAAATTGACTCGGTTATGCCTGAAGAATGGGCGAGTTAAGGGAGAGGACCTTGGTCTTTTCAAGGTGGGTCCTGAGGATAGCCGCCGCAAACTCGGTATCGCCGCTCTTGCAGGCTTCAAGCAGTTTGTAGTGCTCGCCGCGGGACTGGCTGCTGACTTCCGAAGCGGAATAGTAGGGGCGGATATAGCGATCCACATTCGCGTGGAGCTGCTCTATAAGCTGGAGCAGGAAGCCGTTGTTGGTCGCTTCGTAGAGGGCGAAGTGGAACTGGAGATTGAGGTCTTCGAGTCTGTTTGCATCGGTTTCGATATCGCACAGCGCCAGTATTTCGGACGCCTTTTCGATGCTGGGCTCGGTTATAAGGGGGATCGCCGCGCGGATAGCGCCCATCTCGAGGATGATGCGGGTATCCATTGCGTTTTCGAGTTCTTCGCGGGTAAGTTTGGTAACGACCGCGCCACGGTTGGGGTAGATGCGAACAAGGCCCTGCGCGTCAAGTTGACGGAAGGCTTCGCGAACGGGGATGTGGCTCACGCTCAATTGAGCAGAGATCTCGTCTTGGCGAAGCGGCATACCGCCGGGAAGGACCCCGCGGATGATCGCGGTGCGAAGTACTTGGAATACCCAGTCGCGGGCTGCCATTGATCGTTGCTGCATTTCCTCTGCGATGTCTTTAAGTTGCATAGTTGATTATCTCCTTCGTAATAAACTCTAAGATTGCCTTATACAAGGTACTTAAAGACATTATAAACCATATTTTATATAATTGTCAACACTTATAAGCGCTTATAAAAGAAAAAAAAACGAATATTGCCGATTTTGAGCGAAAAAATAATATTTTTTCGCTTTTTGCGTGCGCAAAGGAGGAAAAAACGGCTACTGCATCGACACCATATCCTCATAGAGCGTTCGTATTATCCGCTTTTCAAGGCGCGAGATATAGCTCTGGGAGATGCCGAGCATATCTGCGACCTGCTTTTGGGTGTATTCAGCGGAGCCGCCGAGCCCAAAGCGCAGTTCGACTATGCGTTTTTCACGCGGGCCGAGTTTTTTTAGCGCCAAATGCAGCAGTTCGCGGTCAACGCTGTTTTCAAGGCGGCGATGCACCTCGTCGCCGTCGGTGCCGAGCACGTCCGAAAGCAGCAGTTCGTTGCCGTCCGCGTCGCGATTGAGCGGCTCGTCGAGGCTGACCTCGAGTTTGCGTCTGCCCGTTTTTCTGAGGTGCATAAGTATCTCGTTCTCGATGCAGCGGCTCGCGTAGGTCGCGAGTTTGATGTTTTTATCCGCTTTGAATGTGTTTACGGCCTTGATAAGCCCGATCGTGCCGATCGAGATAAGATCCTCTATCATAACGCCGGTGTTGTCGAACTTTTTGGCGATGTAGACCACAAGGCGCAGGTTGTGCTCGATCAGCGTGCGCTTTGCCGCTTCGTCGCCCTCGCCCGCAAGCAGACCGAGCGCCGCCTCCTCGTCCTTGGAAAGCGGCGGGGGCAGGGATTCGCCGCTTCCGATATAGTTCAGTTCGCCCGCAAACCCCGTGCGCCTATACAGCCTCTCTATCAATAACTTTATAAGTTTCAGCATCGTCATAACTCCTTTTTGATATTTCGGATGATCCGCCGCTCGAGCGCCTTGAAAAGGCGAGGCAGGCGGGAACGAGCGCGGTCGCGGCGGAAGAGAACGCAATCAGCGCTTCTACGGGCGCACCGTTCACGCGGACAGCGCGGGGTTTGAGCGCGTAGATCAATCCGGCGCCGCCCGCCGTATGTATCGGCACGGGGAGTGTGGCAGTTTTTGAAAGCGCGGCGTACTTTTTTGCGCTTATCACTATTACGGGCAGGGCGCTGACGGGCTCGATAAGGCGATTGCCCGTGTCTACAAGCGCCGCGAACTCCAGCGTTTTGCCTTGGGGAAGTTCCGCTATCACCTCGGCGGTCAGGTTTTCGGGCACGCGCCGCGCGAGTATCCGCCTTACGCTTCGGGGGAGCGCGGCGGCCGCCGCCGCGCCGACCAGCGCCGCAAGCAGGGGCACCCCGCCGTGAAAACCGCCGAACAGATACACCGTTATCAGCGCCGCACCGCCGACCGCCGCCGCGGAAAGCAACACCGCGATAACGGCGATAAGCCGCGCCCGAACGCCGCGCGGGGGCAGGGCAAAGGAGAGCAGCGCGCCCTGCAAAAGTTTGGAGGCGGGCGAGGCGAACACGGCGGGAAAATATGCGCCGAGCAGTGCCGCCGCGGTGCCGATCAGCGCAAACAGCGCGAGCCGGCTTCGCTTGACCTTGATCGAAACAAACGCCGCGGCAAGGCGCAGTATCAACAGATCCATAATGAAATTGTCCGCAATAAACACCTCGATATACATATAGGGCTCCCCGTGCCGCGCTTTTGAGGATATGTTAGCATAAACTTCGCCGTGCCGCTGTCGAACGGGGGGCGCGAAAAAGAAAGAAAAAGGGCTTTTGCGCGTTCGCGTGGGGATTCGCCGTATACGCGGGAAAAGTGCCGATGCAAGGATAGGCCGCGTTTTCGTTTGGCGCTCGCGCCGCACTTCCGCCGGGCGGCGGCCCGACTTCCGCGCGGCGGCGACGCGCCCGGCGCATATACGCATACAGGACGTTTGCAGTAAAATGCGCGATTTTATTCCGAAAAACAACGGGAGAGGTTGACAATTATACTTTTATAGTCTATACTAAAACATAAGCCGCGAAAGGTAAGAGCAAATGCGGCTATCAGGATATACCGGTAAACTTAATAGGAGGTCCTAAGCGTGAAAAAGAAGACGAATACGAATAAGAACTTCATTGCCGCCGTATGCATTTTGCTTGCGGCGATGATGCTGTTGCTTTCCTGCGATCGGACGGGCGGAGGCAAACAGACCTCCAATGTGCCGGCGACCGACTGCCCTACCGCGATCGTCACTCAAGTGCCGACGGAAACGCCGACGGAAGTACCGACAGAGGTGCCGACGGAAGTGCCGACCGAGGCGCCGCCGATCCCCTTTGAAAAGGGCGTGAGGCTCGCTTTCGAGGATATAAAAGAGTATGAATTCGATTATGACGCATCCAAAGGCATCGCTTATGCTTTATTGTATTCGCTTCCGGGCGGCAATCACACGTTTGTCGATGCGTATCGTTTTGAGGACGTTAAATCTCCGGAGGATGTTTCCGCCGATTCAAAAGGCGCAGAGATTTTACTGCATAGAAATGAGTACTTAGATACAGCTTGGCCGATAACCGACCCGCGCAGGCGCGCATTTATCGAGGAAGTTATAGAGAACGCGGTTTTTGAAGAGAGGCCTGATACGCATTATTCGTCCGTGTGCTTATTGACATTCAAAGACGGATGGGACGTGTACGCCTACGGTATCTATTTGGAAGGTAAGATAAAAAAATACGGCAGGAATTATGAAGATGACGCTAAAGACCTGTATGCCGATATAGATACGGAGACCTTGCTGCGCATTTTGACCATTGCCGCGGAGCACTCAAGAATAGAGAACGACAAGTACTTGATTTGTGGATTGCTCAACTTTGACCTAAAAGAGACTTATGACGATTATTCGCTGACGGTCAAATACGGCGACAAGGAAACAACGTATGATATCGATGGAGCGGCGGAAATACAGGATAAAGTATTCGGCGGCCTGCCCGAGAATGAAGAGGACCCGGTCGCGAAAACGCGGATCTGTGTTAATCGCGAACTGCCGTACGATATCGACGATTGCATCGTTATTACCGAAAACTGCGTTTATGACGGAACCCCGATATGCCGCAGCTGCTACTTCGGACCGGACGGCCGTGTTTTTGTGAAACGTCTTACCTTTGAAGAAGGCGGCGGTACCAACTTCAGATTTGTCGTGTGGGGATGTATGGCGTTATATATTTATGCCGATTTTACGACCATAACGCTTGATGCGTATTCCTTCGACGATATGCTTAAGTACGCGGGATAGGCGGCGCAAAGGCGCTCGCGCCGCGTTGGGCGTATGGTTTGCCAAAAAAATCAACAAATACAAGGAAAAATCGCGTTTTGTAAACGGGGCGGGAAAGTCTTGAGAACGCAAGGATGCGCGTGCACTCGCCGCTTTGAAAACGCAAGGGTGCGTGTATACGCGCCCTTTTTTGTAAATATATTCAAAAAAGCCGTAAAATACAGAAAAAAAGGGGTTGACAGCGCAAACGGTGAGTGATATAATTCACAACGTTCGCGTCTTGGGGCGTATTATGCCTTGCGCAGGCCTAATCTCCGCCCGCCATGCTGACAAAAGAACGCGGACCGCTGTTCGACACCTGTCGAACATTTCCCTGCGAGAGGTTGCCGGTTGCCAATCCGGGTAATTCACGCAGGCGGCGCGGCTCGACCGCGCGCCCTTGACGCTTTCCCGATCGCTTCCGATTATATTTACGGAAACGGAGGGGGCCAAGGTGGGGCAAGCGCCCCGCCGTTCGTTTTAAGGTTGAAAACGCACGGCAGAGTGTGCACGGCCCAAATATCGAGTGCGGCGATAACCGCACAAAATCGAGAAGGAGAATCAAAATGGCAAACAATCGTATCAGGATCAAGCTCAGGGCTTATGAGCACAACCTCATTGACCAGAGCGCAGAAAAGATCGTCGAAACGGCACGCAGGACCGGCGCAAGGGTCTCCGGCCCCATCCCGCTTCCGACGGAGAAGGAGATCATCACGATCCTCCGCGCAACATTCAAGTACAAGGACTCAAGAGAACAGTTTGAAATGCGCACCCACAAGCGTTTGATCGACATTCTTCAGCCTTCGGCAAAGACCGTTGACGCACTGATGAAGCTCGATCTGCCCGCCGGTGTCGACATCGAGATCAAGCTGTGATTTCGGAGGTAGAGACAATGAAACAGGCAATTCTCGGCAAGAAGATCGGCATGACCCAGATCTTCCAGGAAGATGGCACGATGATCCCCGTGACGGTGGTTCTGGCAGGTCCCTGCCCCGTTACTCAGGTCAAGACCGCGGATCACGACGGTTATGAAGCGGTGCAGATGGCGTTCCAGCCCGTCCGCGAAAAACTCATCACCCGTCCCGAACTCGGTCATCTCAAAAAAGCGGGCGTAGAAGCCCACCGCTATGTAAAAGAGTTCAAACTCGACAACGCGGCAAGTTATACCGTCGGTACCGTTATCAAGGCCGATACCTTTGCAAAAGGCGATCGCGTCGACGTAACCGGCACCAGCAAGGGCAAGGGCTTTGCCGGCGCGATCAAGCGCTGGAATCAGGCGAGGGGCCGCAAGACACACGGTTCGCATTCCTACCGTGTTGCGGGTTCCATGGGCGCCTGCACCTACCCCGGTGAAGTTTTCAAGACCAAGCATCTCCCCGGCCATATGGGCCACGAGCGTGTGACGGTCCAGAACCTCGAAGTTATCCGCGCCGACGCGGAGCGCAATCTGCTCCTCATCAAGGGCGCTATCCCCGGCGCAAAGGGCGGCCTCGTGCTCGTCCGCAGCACCGTGAAGTAAGGAGGGTACACAAATGCCTAATGTAGCGATTTATAATGTATCCGGCAACAAGGTCGGCACGATGGAACTCTCCGAGAACATCTTCGGTCAGGAAGTCAACGTTTCGGCAATGCATTCTTATGTAAAAGCGTACCTTGCAAACCAGCGTCAGGGCACGCAGAGCGCAAAGACCCGTGCGGAGGTCTCCGGCGGCGGCAAAAAGCCCTGGAGGCAGAAGGGCACCGGACGCGCGCGTCAGGGTTCCACCCGCTCCCCGCAGTGGACCCACGGCGGCGTCGTATTCGCTCCCAAGCCCCGCGATTACCGTATGAGCCTCAACAAGAAACTCAAGAGGGTCGCGCTCAAGTCCGCGCTTTCCGCCAAGGTCGCAGACGAGAAGTTCATCGTTCTCGACAGCCTTGAACTCAGCGCCGCCAAGACCCGCGAGATGGTCAAGGTCCTTGAGAACCTCAAAACCAAGAACGCTCTTATCATCACCCCCGCAGTAGACGAGACCGTGGTTCGCGCTTCCAATAATATTCAGGGCGTACAGACCACCACCGTCGGAATGCTGAACACCTACGACGTTCTTAAGTACGATGCCGTTATCGCTACCCGCGAAGCGGTGGAAAAGGTCGAGGAGGTATACGCATAATGAACGCTCACGACATCATCATCAAACCCGTGCTCACCGAAAAGAGCTACGAAGTGATCGAAAACAAGACCTACGTCTTCGTCGTTGCCAAGAAGGCCGGCAAGACCGAGATCAAGCAGGCGATCGAGACCATCTTCGACGGCGTTAAGGTCGAAAAGGTCAACACGATCAACCGCCTCGGCAAGGTCAAAAGGCAGGGCATCCACTCCGGCCGCCGTGCTTCCACCAAGAAAGCGTACATCACGCTGACGAAGGATTCCAAAACCATCGAAGCCTTCGACAATATGGCTCAGTAAGGAGGAGACACCAAATGGCAATCAGAAAGATTAAGCCCATCACTCCGGGTCAACGCTTTATGACGGTCTCCACCTATGAGGAGATTACCTGCACTACTCCCGAGCGTTCCCTTATGGAACCCCTCAAGAGCAATGCGGGCCGCAACCATCACGGCAGGATCACCGTCCGCCATCGCGGCGGCGGCGCAAAGCGTCAGTACCGCATCATCGACTTTAAACGCAACAAGGACAACATCCCCGCGAAAGTCGCAACGATCGAATACGATCCCAACCGTACCGCAAACATCGCTCTTCTGAACTACGCAGACGGCGAAAAGCGCTACATCATCGCTCCGTTCGGACTCAAGGTCGGCGAAACCATCGTTTCCGGTGAAGAAGCGGACATCAAGGTCGGCAACGCCCTCCCGCTCCGCAGCATCCCCGTCGGCACGATGATCCACTGCATCGAACTGCTCCCCGGCAAGGGCGCACAGCTTGTCCGCAGCGCGGGCAACGCGGCGCAGCTTCTCGCAAAAGAGGGCAAGTACGCGCAGGTTCGCCTTCCCAGCGGCGAGGTTCGCCTCGTTCCCATCGGCTGCAAGGCAACGATCGGTCAGGTCGGCAACATCGACTTCGGCAACATCAAGCTCGGTAAAGCAGGCCGCAAACGCCATATGGGCTTCCGTCCCACGGTCCGCGGTTCCGTTATGAACCCGAACGACCACCCCCACGGCGGTGGTGAAGGTAAGTCCCCGATCGGCCGTCCCGGTCCTGTTACCCCCTGGGGCAAGCCCGCTCTTGGCTACAAGACCAGGAAGTCGAAGAACATCAACGATAAGTACATCATCCGCCGTAGGGACGGAAAGTGATCGAGAAGGGAGTTATTTGAAGAATGAGCAGATCAATCAAAAAAGGACCCTTTGTGAGCGAAAGGCTGCTTGACCGCATCGTCGCTATGAACGAATCCGGCAAGAAGTCCGTACTCAAGACCTGGTCCAGAGCATCCACCATTTTCCCCGAAATGATCGGTCACACCATCGCCGTTCACGACGGCCGCAAGCACGTTCCGGTATATGTTACCGAGGATATGGTCGGCCACAAGCTCGGCGAGTTCGCACCCACCCGTACCTTCCGCGGTCATCGTGGCTCGGAAAAGGGTACACGCGGTAAATAAGGAGGCGCACTATGGCACTTAGATCCAAAGAAAAAGCAGCAATCCGCAGGGAGAACGCCGAAAAGCGCCCCCACGCAACGGCTAAATACATCCGCATCTCTTCCCGCAAGGTCAAGATCGTCATCGACCTGATCCGCGGCAAGAGCGTAGACGAGGCAGAGGCTATACTGATGTACACCCCCAAGGCGGCATCCGAGCCCACCCTCAAACTTCTCAGAAGTGCGATCGCAAACGCGGAGAACAACCTCGATATGGATCGCGAGACCCTGTACGTCGCAGAGGTCTTCGCAAACCAGGGCCCGACCCTTCGCCGCTATCGTCCGCGTTCCCGCGGCAGCGCATCGAGGATTCGCAAACGCACCAGCCACATCACCATCATCCTGGACGAGAAGAAATAAGGAGGACATACAATGGGACAGAAAGTTAATCCGAATGGCTTCCGCGTTGGCGTCATCAGGGACTGGAATACGCGCTGGTACGCAAACAAGAAGGACTTCGCAGATTTCCTCATCGAGGATAAGAAGATCAGAGATTATCTGAAGAATAAGTACTATGAAGCGGGAATCGCCAAGATCGACATCGCCCGTGCAGCGAGCAAGGTGACCGTAAGCATCAACACCGCCCGTCCCGGCCTTCTCATCGGCAAAGGCGGCGTCGGCGTGGACGCGATCCGTCAGGAACTGAACGCTCTTGTCAACAGGACCGTCAATGTAAACATCATCGAAGTTCGCAATCCCGATGCAAACGCGCAGCTCGTTGCCGAAAGCATCGCATCCGCGCTCGAAAAGAGGACCTCTTTCCGCCGCGCGATGAAGCAGTCCCTCAGCCGCGCTATGAAAGCGGGCGCAAAGGGAATCAAGGTAAAGTGCGGAGGCCGTCTCGGCGGCGCTGAGATCGCACGTTCCGAGGGCTACAACGAAGGCTCCACCCCCCTGCAGACCATCCGCGCCGACATCGAATACGGCTTTGCGGAGGCAAAGACCGCCTACGGCCGCATCGGCGTCAAGGTTTGGATCTACAAGGGTGAGGTTCTGGGCCGCGCAAGGGCCAAGAAAGCTTAAGGAGGATACGACAGATGTTAATGCCTAAAAGAGTTAAGCGCCGTAGGGTGCATCGTGGCCGTATGAAGGGCACGGCACAGCGCGGTAACAGGATCGCTTACGGCGAATACGGTCTTGTTGCGATGGAGTCCGCCTGGGTTACCAGCAACCAGATCGAGGCATCGCGTGTTGCGATGACCCGTTATATGAAGCGTGCAGGTAAGGTCTGGGTCGATATCTTCCCCGACAAGCCCGTCACCGAAAAGCCTGCCGAGACCCGAATGGGCTCCGGTAAAGGTTCCCCCGAGTACTGGGTAGCGGTGGTTAAGCCCGGCCGCGTCCTCTTCGAGGTCGCAGGCGTTGACGAGGCGACCGCGCGTGAGGCGCTCCGCCTTGCGATGCACAAACTGCCGCTCAAGTGCAAGTTTATGAAGAAACCCGTTGAAGAAATGCCCGTCGAGGCTGATGAAACGGTCGATGCGGAGGACTAAGAGATGAACAACAAAGAATGGGAAAAACTCACCAAGCTCAGCGTTGAGGAACTCAAGGCAAAGGAAGCCGAACTCAAAGCCGAACTGTTTAACCTCAGATTCCGCCACGCGACCGGCCAGCTTGCCAACCCGATGCTTATGAAGCAGTGCAAGCGCGACATCGCCAGGGTCAAGACTCTGATAAACGACCGTGCATAATAGGGAGGATATTTAAATGGAAATGAACAATGCTCCCGTCAGGGGCTTTCGTAAGACCCGCGTTGGTATCGTTACCAGCGATAAGATGGATAAGACGATCGTCGTTGCGGTCAAGACCAAGGTTCGCCATCCCCTTTACGGCAAGATGGTCAACCACACTCTCAAGGTCAAGGCGCACGATGAGAACAACGAGTGCGGTATCGGCGATACCGTCAGGATCATGGAGACCCGTCCGCTTTCCAAGGATAAGCGCTGGCGTCTTGTAAAGATCATCGAGAAGGCTAAGTAAGCCGTAGGAGGACAGCATGATTCAACCGCAAACCAGGTTAAAAGTTGCCGACAACAGCGGCGCTAAAGAGATTATGTGCATCCGTGTTCTTGGCGGCTCCAAGAGGAAGTTCGCAAGCATCGGCGATGTTATCGTCGCTTCCGTCAAGAGCGCTTCCCCCGGCGGCGCAGTCAAGAAAAAGGATGTTGTAAAGGCAGTCGTAGTCCGTACCGTTACCGGCGTTCATCGTGAGGATGGCAGCCATATCAGGTTCGACGACAACGCGGCCGTTATCATCAACGACCAGAAACAGCCCCGCGGCACCCGTATCTTCGGGCCCGTCGCAAGGGAACTTCGTGAGAAGGACTATATGAAGATAGTGTCCCTCGCACCCGAAGTGCTGTAAGGAGGTAAACTATGAGCAGCAAGATGAATATTCGCACAGGCGATACCGTTATGGTCATAACCGGCGACAACATTAAGGACGTCGGCAAGACAGGTAAAGTGCTCAAGGTTTATCCCTCGGCACAGCGCATCGTAGTTCAGGGCAGAAATATGGTCATCCGCCACACCAAGCCCCGCCAGCAGGGCGACAAGGGCGGAAGGATCGAGCAGGAAGGCACCATCCACGTGTCCAACTGTATGCTCGTTTGCCCGAGCTGCAAAAAGCCCACCCGTGTAGGTCATACCTTCATCGAAAAGGGCGATAAGAAGACCAAGGTCCGCGTTTGCAAAAAGTGCGGCAAGAACATCGACTGAGGAGGATAAAAACTGTGGCAAAGAAAGAAAATGCAGAACAGGCAGCCGCTTTCACCGAGCCCGCTCGTCTCCGCCTTAAATATAAGGAGATAGTTCCTCAGCTCGTTGAAAAGTTCAACTACCGGAATCCTATGGAAGTCCCGAAACTCGAGAAGATCGTTCTCAATATGGGTCTCGGCGCCGAAAAGGATAACCCCAAGGGCATCGACGCGGCGGTCGCCGAACTCGGCATCATCGCGGGTCAGAAGCCCATCATCACCAAAGCGAAGAAGTCCGTCGCAAACTTCAAAGTCCGTCAGGGTATGAACGTCGGCGCAAAGGTTACCCTCCGCGGCGACCGTATGTACTACTTCGCGGATAAGCTTATGAACATCGTTCTGCCCCGCGTTCGCGACTTCCGCGGTGTTTCCGACACCAGCTTCGACGGTCGCGGCAACTACGCGATGGGTCTCAAAGAGCAGTTGATTTTCCCCGAGATCAATTACGACGATGTTGATAAAGTTCGCGGCATGGATGTCATCTTCGTCACCACGGCGAAGACCGACGAAGAAGCAAGGGAGCTTTTGAGGCTCCTCGGAATGCCATTCGGCACCAACGAATAACGGAGGAAATGACTTATGGCTAAGACATCACTGAAAAACAAGCAGCAAATGGCTCCCAAGTTTTCCACCAGGGCATACACCCGCTGCCGTATCTGCGGCAGGCCGCATTCCGTGCTTCGCAAGTATGGCATCTGCCGTATCTGCTTCAGGGAACTTGCCTACAAGGGCGAGATCCCCGGTGTTCGCAAAGCAAGTTGGTAAGAAGGAGGAAAAAGAACAATGCTCGTAACAGATCCCATTGCTGATATGCTCACAAGGATCCGCAACGCTCTCATCGTCAAGCACGATACCGTAGAGGTTCCCGTTTCCAATATGAAACTTGCTATCGCGGATATTCTCGTAAACGAAGGCTACATCAAGAGCTACATCGTCAAGGACGAGGGCGTTGAGAAGATGATGAACATCACCCTCAAGTACGGCCCCAACCGCCAGAAGGTCATCACCGGCCTCAAGCGTATCTCAAAGCCCGGCCTGCGCGTTTACGCCCGCAAGGACAATCTGCCGAAGGTCCTCAACGGACTCGGAATCGCCATCATCTCCACCTCGAAGGGCATTATGACCGACCGCGAGGCAAGGAAGCAGGGCGTAGGCGGCGAAGTCCTCGCCTATATCTGGTAAGTTTTACCTTAACCACAACTTCATCCCAACCGCCGCGGGCAAGCGTTCGCGGCGGCGCGGGTGGACAATAAACTCAAAATTTTTTGGAGGTGCACAATGTCTCGAATCGGAAAACTTCCGATCACTATCCCTTCCGGAGTGACAATCACGGTTTCGGACGACAACACCGTTACCGTTAAGGGTCCCAAAGGCCAACTCACCGAGAAGATCAGCCCCAGGATCAAAGTATCCATGGAAGACGGCATTCTCAAGGTCGAGCGTCCCAGCGACGTAAAAGAGGATCGCTCCCTGCACGGCCTCTCCCGTACCCTTATCAACAATATGGTCGTCGGCACCACTTCCGGTTTCGAAAAGAAACTTGAGATCAACGGTACCGGCTACCGTGCCCAGAAGAACGGCAACAAACTCGTTCTCAGCGTTGGTTATTCTCATCCCGTCGAGTTCACCGAAGGCGACGGCATCACCTTTGACGTTCCTGCCCCCAACAAGATCACTGTTATGGGCATCAACAAGCAGAAGGTCGGCCAGATCGCTGCCGATGTACGCAAGGTCCGTCCGCCGGAGCCGTATAAGGGCAAGGGCATCAAGTATGAGAATGAGACCATCATCCGCAAGGAAGGCAAGACCGGTAAGTAAAGGAGTACAATTATGATTAGCAAACTCGATAAAAATGCAAAGCGCAAGGCGCGTCACTATCGCACCCGCAGGCATCTGATCGGTACTCCCGCACGCCCCCGTCTGTGCGTTTACCGCAGCCTGAACCACATCTACGCCCAGGTTATCGACGATTCCGTCGGCAACACCATCGCAGCGGCTTCCACCGTTGAAGCGTCCATCAAAGCGCAGCTCGACGGCAAGAACAAGAAAGAAGCGGCGTTCGTCGTTGGCGAGACCCTTGCAAAGCGCGCGCTTGATAAGGGCGTCACCAAGGTCGTCTACGATCGCGGCGGTTATCTCTACACCGGCCGTGTAGCCGAACTCGCAGCAGGCGCTCGCAAGGGCGGACTGGATTTCTAATGGAGGTGCAAGATGCAGCAGAATAGGCGTAATTTTACTCCGGAAGTTCCGGAATTCAAAGAAAAACTCGTCTCGGTAAACCGCGTTGCCAAGGTCGTTAAGGGCGGTAAGATCTTCCGTTTCTCCGCACTCGTAGTAGTCGGTGATGAAAAAGGTCGCGTCGGCGTCGGTATGGGCAAAGCAGCCGAGATCCCCGAAGCGGTCCGCAAGGGCGTTGAGGACGCAAAGCGTCATCTCATCACCGTTCCCATCGTCGGCACCACCATTCCTCACGCCGTTGAGGGCAAGTTCTCCAAGGGCCACGTTCGTATGCTCCCCGCAGAGCCCGGTACCGGCGTTATCGCGGGCGGTCCCGTTCGCAGCGTGCTTGAGTCCGTGGGTATCAAGGATATCCGCACCAAGAGCTACGGTTCCAACAACCCCGCCAACTGCGTAAAGGCAACCCTGGACGGTCTTGCACAGCTCCGCACCGCAGAGCAGATCGCTCGCCTGCGCGGCAAGACGGTTGAGGAAATCCTTAACTAACGGAGGAAAACGAAATGGCAAATCTTAAAGTTACTCTCGTTAAGAGCACCATCGGTGCGCTCAAGGATCAGCAGGCGACCGTTAAGGCGTTGGGTCTTCACAAACTCAACCACTCGGTCATCAAGCCCGACAATCCCTGCACCCGCGGTATGATTTTCAAAGTAAAACACCTTGTTAAGGTGGAAGAAGTTGACGAGTAAGGAGGTCCCCCGATGAAGCTACACGATTTGAGGCCCGCCGAGGGTTCAACAAGCGCAAGGAAGCGCGTGGGTCGCGGTTCCGGTTCCGGTATCGGCAAGACCGCCGGTTACGGTCATAAGGGCCAGAAAGCCCGTAGCGGCGCTAAGAAGAACGGCTTTGAAGGCGGCCAGATGCCCCTTCCGCGTCGTTTGCCGAAGAGAGGCTTCCATAACAACTTTATGAAAGTCTACACCGTTATCAACATCTCGGATCTCGAGCGTTTCGAGAACGGTACAATCATCACTGCCGAACTCCTCAAGGAGAACGGCGTTATCAGCAAGATCGAGAAGAACGGCCTCAAAGTTCTCGGCCGCGGCGAGCTTACGAAAAGCCTGACAGTCAAGGCGGCAAAGGTATCAGAAACAGCCCGTGAAGCTATCGCAAAGGCGGGCGGAACTGTTGAGGTGGCGGAATGATAAAGACTTTTATCAACGCCTGGAAGGTAAAGGACATCAGGGCAAAGATGATCTACACCTTGATCCTGATCGTCGTCTACCGACTCGGCTCCTTCATCCCGGTACCGAGCGTTGACGGTTCAAAACTCGGAGATCTCATCTCTCAGTATGACTTTCTGAGTTTCCTCAATCTCTTCTCCGGCGGTTCGCTCAACCACTTCTCCATCTTCGCGATGGGTATCTCGCCCTACATCACCGCGTCGATCATTATGCAGCTGCTCACGATCGCGATCCCCTCGCTCGAGAGGATGGCGAAGGAAGACGGCGGGCAGAAGAAGATCGAAAAGATCACCCGTCTTGTCGGCGTCGTGCTTGCGCTCATCCAGTCCGTATCCATCGTGGTCGGTCTACAGAATATGGGCGCGGATCTTTTGAAGAGTTTTACGCTCTTCGGTGATTCCAAGTTCGGGATCTTTATGAACGACCTCATGCCCTACATCATAACCGGCATCTGCTGCACCGCAGGCACCGCGTTCCTGATGTGGATGGGTGAGAGGATCACGGAAAAGGGAATCGGCAACGGCGTTTCGATGCTGATCTTCGCTTCCATCGTTTCCTCGATACCGCAGGTCGTTATCAACCTGATCAACGGTACTTTCCGTATCGGCGCCACCACTACCGGCGACCTCGCCTACGCTTGGTGGTACCCGATCGCCGTCATCGTCCTGGTCATCGTGATGATCGTCGGCATCGTAATGGTCGAAAAGGCCGTCCGCCGCATTCCCGTTCAGTACGCAAAGCGCGTTGTCGGCAGGAAACTCTACGGCGGTCAGAGTACGCACATTCCCCTTAAAGCGAACGCAAACGGCGTTATGCCGCTGATCTTCGCTATGACGATCCTTCAGGTCCCGCTGATGATCGCGCAGTTCTGGCCCTCGAGCAAGTTCTACGCCTTTGTGTCGACTTACATCAATCCCGGAAGCAACAATGTCGCAGGCCTGATCATCTACTACGCGCTCTATGCGCTTTTGATCGTCGCATTCGCGTATTTCTACTCTTCGATCACATTCAATCCCGTTGAGATATCGAAGAACCTTCAGCAGAACGGCGGCTTCATCACCGGCATCCGTCCGGGCAGGCCGACCAGCGATTATCTCAAAAAGAAGAGCAGCCGCCTGACGCTGTTCGGCGCGATCTTCCTTATGATAGTTGCGATCGTTCCCACGATCCTGCTCAAGGTGCTTGGCATCAAGGTACTTTCCTCGTTCGGTCCCACCAGCATCCTGATTATGATCAGCGTATCACTCGAGATCGCCGATCAGCTCGATTCGCTGATGCTTGCAAGGACCTACAAGGGATTCCTTAACTAATCAACATTAAGCCTCGACCCTTTACGTGCAAAATTTGCCGGTAAAGGGGACGAGGCTTGTGCGGCTTTTTATGGATTAGGAGAAATCGGTATGAAACTCATTCTTTTAGGCCCGCCGGCCGCAGGCAAAGGCACCCAGGCGGAGTGCATACGCGAGAGGTATTCGATCGCGCATATTTCAACGGGCGCTATGCTTCGCGCCGAAATCGCCGCAGAAACGCCGCTTGGACTGCTCGCAAAGTCGATAATCGACGAAGGCAATCTCGTTCCCGACGAGATCATCAACGAGATGGTGAAGCGCCGCATCGCGCAGGACGACTGCAAAAACGGTTTTCTGCTCGACGGCTACCCTCGCACGATCGAACAGGCGAACGCGCTTGCCGAGATCTGTGGGATCGACGCAGTGATCGATATCAACGTCGACAGCGAGGTAATCATAAGCAGGGTCGCTTCAAGGCGCATCTGCCCCAGCTGCGGACATTCGCAGAGCGTGAGCGGCGAAGCTGAAGAGGACTGCGCCAAATGCGGAGGAGAACTCATTCGCCGTGCCGACGACGCTCCGGAGCGTATGCGCCACAGGCTCGATGTTTACCGCGAGCACACGGAGCCGTTGATCAATTACTACATCGAACGTGAATTGCTCGTGCCGATCGACGGCGCGAGGACGATACCGGAGGTATCCGAACAGATATTCGCGTTCATCGACGAAATGATCGGAGAAAACGACGTTGAGTGAACGTATAATCATAAAATCAGAATCCCAACGCGCTTTGATGCGCGCGGCGGGCGAACTGACGGGACGCACGCTCAACTACATCGAAAAACTCGTCAAAAGCGGCGTTACGACCAAGCAGCTCGACGAGGCGGCGGAAGCGTTCATCCGCAAAAACGGCGGCATTCCGTCGTTTTTGAACTATGACGGCTTTCCCGGAAGCATCTGTACGTCCGTCAATTCGCAGATCGTGCACGGCATCCCGTCCAAAAAGGTCAAACTCAAGGACGGCGACATCATAAGCATAGATTGCGGTGCGATGATAGACGGCTACCACGGCGACGCGGCGAGGACGTTCCTTGTCGGCGAAGTCGATCCCGAGATACAAAAACTCGTTGAGGTAACCCGCGAATGCTTCTTCAAGGGGCTTGAGATGGCGGTGCCGGGCAACCATATCTCGGACATATCCCGCGCAATCGAAAAGCACGCGCTCGCTCACGGCTACGGCATCGTGCGCGAACTCGTCGGGCACGGCATCGGGTCGCACCTGCACGAGGCGCCGGAAGTGCCGAACTTTACGAGCGTGAGGATGGGCAGGGGAGCAAGGTTGGCGCCCGGTATGTCGATAGCAATCGAGCCGATGATTAACCTCGGTTCGTGCGAGGTCCGCATACTCGACGACGGGTGGACCTGCGTTACCGCGGACGGCAAACCCAGCGCCCATTACGAAAATACCGTTTTTATAACAAAAGACGGAAATGAGGTATTGACAAACCCAAATTAGTGTGCTATACTAATTCGGTTGCGACCTGCAAACTTGAAAAGGGCAGAAAAATGCGCGAAAAACCATACATCTCCTCAGGATTCGCCACAGGCGAAGCAACGAGCGAAAACGCCTCGGGGTACGAACGACCCTCGGCCCGCGGCAAAACGGTATTCAAAGAGGAGGCGCTTGCTCGCCTCGTCCGCTCCAAAGCGGGGCACGACAAGGGCACGGCCCTTGTGATCGTCGCCGTTTTGGACGAAGAATACGTGCTAGTTGCCGACGGCAAACTGAGGAGCGCGGAAAAACCCAAGAAGAAAAAACTCCGCCACCTTGAGGTTACGGAAATAACTTCCCCGGAACTTCGAGAAAAACTCGCATTTTCACGCCCGATTCAAAATGCCGAGCTCCGCAAATTCATCGCCTCCGCCCTCGAAGCGGAGACGAAATAACAGGTTTAGGAGGTAAAAGCGTGTCCAAACAAGATGTTATCGAAGTCCAAGGCGTTGTTACGGATTCCTACCCGAACGCAATGTTCGAGGTTACTCTCGAGAACGGCCATAAGGTGCTTGCCACCATTTCCGGCAAACTCAGGATGAACTTCATCCGAGTGCTGACGGGAGACAAGGTTACTGTGGAACTTTCGCCCTATGACCTGACCAGGGGCAGGATCACCTGGCGTGCAAAGAACTGACAAAAGATAAAGTTCCCGCATCAGGGGGTGGCGGCAAATGCCGCTACAAGACCGATCCAAAGGCGGATCGCAAGCAAAATCTTACAGGAGGAGCCCACAATGAAAGTAAGACCTTCAGTAAAACCGATGTGCGAGAAGTGCAAGATCATCAGGCGTAAGGGTCGCGTTATGATCATCTGCAACAATCCTCGCCACAAGCAGAAGCAGGGCTGATAACGCCTTGCAAGACCAACTCGACGGGGGAGTATAAACTCCGAAACCGGGGCTTGAGTTGGCCCGGTGCGGCCGACGGTTGTCGGCTAAGGCACGGGCGCACGGTAAAGGCTTAACCCACCTTTTTTGATGCAATGCCCGGCGAACAGCAAGATTGGTCTTGCCTTACAAACCTCAAGGCAAACCGTCACAGCATCCTGTCGGTGCGGCTGCCCAATCTCAAATGCACGGCCAGACAACATATTTGGCTGCAGTTGAGATCGGGAACCGGCAGTTACCACCAAACTCTAACACATTTTTAACGGAGGTAATCAAACTTTATGGCGCGTATTAGCGGCGTAGACCTGCCCAGAGAAAAGCGAGTCGAGATCGGCCTGACCTACATTTTCGGTATCGGCCGCAAGACCGCTCAGACCATTCTGGAAGCAACCGGTGTTGACCCAGACATCAGGGTCAAGAACCTGACTGAAACCGATGTCAACAAACTCAGAGAGTACATCGACCACAACTGCAAGGTAGAGGGCGACCTCAGGCGTGAAGTCTCTATGAACATCAAGAGGCTCATCGAAGTCGGCTGCTACCGCGGCGTTCGCCACCGCAAGGGCTTGCCCGTTCGCGGTCAAAGCACCAAACAGAACGCGCGCACCCGCAAGGGCCCGAAGCGTTCCGTCGGTAAGGCAAAGAAATAAGGAGGAACACTTAAAGTATGGCAAGGTCAACCAAGACTACTAAAAAGCTTGCTTCCCGCAAGCGCCGTGAGCGTAAGAATATCGAGCGCGGTCAGGTTCATATTCGTTCTTCCTTCAACAACACCCTCGTGACCGTCACCGATATGAACGGCAACGCGATCTCCTGGGCGTCCGCAGGCGGCCTCGGCTTCCGCGGCTCCAGAAAGAGCACTCCGTTCGCGGCTCAGATGGCTGCGGAGACAGCTGCAAAGGCATCCATGGAACACGGCATGCACTATGTAGAGGTCTATGTCAAGGGCCCCGGCGCAGGTCGTGAATCTGCGATCCGTGCGCTCCAGGCAGCGGGTCTTGAAGTCAATATGATTAAGGACGTTACACCCATTCCTCACAATGGCTGCCGTCCCCCCAAGCGTAGAAGAGTATAACGGAGGAAACGACTATGGCAAGATATACTGATTCTGTTTGCAGACTGTGCCGCAGAGAAGGCACCAAGTTGTTCCTCAAGGGCGACCGCTGCTACAGCGAGGCAAAGTGTGCCGTTATGAAGCGCCACACCCCTCCGGGACAGCACGGCCAGGCAAGGGCTCGCAAGATGAGCGAATACGGCACCCAGCTTCGCGAAAAGCAGAAGTGCCGCAGGGCTTACGGCGTTTCCGAGTCCCAGTTCCGCAAGTACTATGATATGGCGACCAATATGCGCGGCGGTATGACCGGTGAGCATATGCTGGTCCTGCTTGAGCGCCGCCTCGATAACGTGGTTTATCGTCTCGGCTTCGGCGCAAGCCGTGCCCAGGCCCGCCAGTGGATCACCCACGGTCATATCCTTGTTGACGGCAAGAAGGTCGACATCCCCTCCTTCCTCGTAAAGGCCGGTCAGAAGATCAGCGTTAAGACGGGAAGTTATGATGTTGAGTTTTTCAAGTCCCTCAGAGAACAGGGCGCCGACAAGCCCATCCCCAAGTGGCTGGAGCTTGACGCAGCAAACCTCAGCGGTATCGTGGCAGCAATGCCGCAGCGCGATGACATCGACCTCACCATTGAGGAGCACCTCATTGTTGAGTTCTACTCCAGGTAATCGTTGCGCATACCCTGATCTACCACAACAAAATAAATAAGAGAGGGGATAATATTGATGTTTGAAATTGAAAGACCGAAAATCGAGTGCAAAGTGCTGGAAGAAAACTACGGCGAGTTCGTAGTGGAGCCTCTTGAGAGGGGCTTCGGTATGACCCTCGGCAACTGCCTCAGGCGCGTACTTCTAAGTTCTATGCCCGGCGCGGCGGCATCCTCCATCAGGATCGACGGCGTGCTGCACGAGTTTTCGACTGTTCCCGGCGTCAAGGAAGACGTGACGGAGATCATTCTTAATCTCAAAGAACTCCGCGTAAAACTGCATACCGACGAGATCGTAACCGTCAAGGTGCAGGCTTCAGGCGAAGGCGAAGTCACCGCAGCCGATATAATCCACGACGCTGATGTTGAGATCGTCAACCCCGATCTGCACATCGCTACCCTTTCCAAGGGAGCCGAGTTGAATATGGAGATCACCCTCAAAAGGGGCAAGGGCTACGTTTCGGCTGATAAGAACAAAGAGCCGAACACCCCGATCGGCGTTATCGCGATCGATTCGATCTTCACTCCGATCACAAAGGTCAATTTCAGGGTCGAGGATACCCGCGTCGGTCAGGTAACCGATTATGATAAGCTCACCCTGCAGGTCTGGACCTGCGGCGCCATCCGTCCCGAAGAGGCGGTCGGCATCGCGGCAAGGATCATGTACGACCATCTGTCCCTGTTCACAAACCTCACCGAAGGCGTCCAGTCGCTCGAATTCGGCGTTGGCGGCGACGGCGACGGCAAGGACAAGGTGCTCGATATGGTGATCGAAGAGTTGGATCTCTCCGTCCGTTCCTATAACTGCCTCAAACGCGCCGGCATCAACACGATCGCTGAACTCGTAGAGCGCGACGAGGAAGAGATGATGAAGGTCCGCAACCTCGGCAAAAAATCGCTTGAGGAAGTCCAGCAGAAGCTCGCGCTTCTCGGCCTTGCCCTGCGTTCGAGCGATGAATGATTCGCAGTCTGATTTGATATCAGCGACATTTTTAGGAGGAAAAACCAATGCCTAACCGCAAACTCAATAAGGCTACCGATCAGCGCGATGCGATGCTGCGCAATATGGTTACCGCTTTTCTTTGGAACGGCAAACTCGTTACCACCGAGGCGCGTGCAAAGGAAGTTCGCCCCATTGCAGAGAAACTCATCACTCTGGCAGTAGCAGAATATAAGAATTCCGAAACCGTTAAAAAGACCGTTATCAGCACCAACGAAAAGGCGCAGACGGTCAGCACAGAGGTCGATAAGATCATTGATAAGCCCTCGAAACTCCACGCTCGCAGGCAGATAATGGCGTATCTCTACGATATCCCTCTTGCCCGCAACCCCAAGGAGCACGCGAAGGATTATCGCAAGCGCGTTCAGCAGACCCCCCATCCCGTTGTGGAAAAACTCTTCCGTGAACTTGCTCCCAAGTACGACGGCACCCAGGGCGGCTATGTACGCATCTATAAGCTCGGACCCCGCCGCGGCGACGGCGCAGAGGTCTGCATGCTCGAACTCAAATAAGCGTTAGATCCGAAGGATCGGGGACGCCGCTTCACAGCGGCGTCCCTTTTTATACAAAGTATTGACAAAGCGCTGAAAAGTGTTATATAATTCTTGAAAGTCAGCCAAATTCTTTTACGAGGTACACCGGCTTGATCATTCGCTGAAAACCGTCCACTCGATATACTTTAAGCATCCCGTTTGAGATGCTCTTTTCTCTTTGATTTCAGCGAGGTTTATATGATACAACTAAACAACATTTCAATATTCGTTTCCGCAAACGGCAGAGCGCTCGTTCGCGATATTTCGCTTACCCTTAATGCGGGCGACAAGACCGTCATCATCGGCGAGGAGGGCAACGGCAAGTCCACGCTGCTCAAACTCATCTTCGATCCCGCGCTGATCGCGCAGCACGCGGAGTTTACGGGCTCGATCAACAGGGGAGGGCACCGCATCGGTTATCTTTCGCAGGAATTGACAGCGGATGAGAAAGCGTTGCCCGTATGCGACTTCCTGGCGGCGGAGGATGAAACTTGGCGGCTTGAATACCTTGCGTCGCTCGTGGGTCTTGACGAGCGCATCGTGCGCGAAACGCGCCCCATAGGGACACTTTCGGGCGGCGAGAGGGTGAAGGTGCGCCTTGTTAAGATACTCAAGGACGAGCCCGATATGCTGCTTCTTGACGAGCCCACGAACGATATCGATATCGAGACCCTTGAATGGATCGAGGATTTTATCGAGCGCTTCGAGGGCGGCGTGCTGTTTGTTTCGCACGACGAGACCCTGATCGAGAACACCGCATCCGCCGTCATACACCTTGAACATATCCACCACAAAAAATACTGCCGCCACACCGTCGCGAACGTGCCGTACCGCGAGTACATAGCGTCGCGCACGAGCGCGATGGAGCACCAAGAACAGATCGCAAACAAGCAGCGCGAACAGTTTGAAAAGAAGGAGGCGCGTTGGCGCGAGATCTACGAAAAGGTGGATTCCGCCCAAAAGAACGTATCGCGCGGCGACCCTTCGACCGGGCGGCTTTTGAAAAAGAAGATGCATTCCGTAATGAGCCAAGGCAGGCGGCTTGAAAAGGAGCGCGAGGAACTGACCGAAGCGCCAGTGAGCGAAAGGCAGATTTTCATAGATCTTCCGAGCGTGGAACTGCCGCCGAAGAAGGAGATGCTTCGCCTTGATACGGACGCGCTTTTTGCGCCCGACGGCAGACGGCTGACGGGGCGCGTCAAACTGGATGTTGACGCGGGCGAACATATCGTGATCGTCGGCAAAAACGGCACGGGCAAGACCACGCTCCTTAGGACGATAGAGCGGGAACTCGCGCCGCGGCGGGATATTCGGCTTTTCTATATGCCGCAGGACTATCTTGAGCGGCTTTGTGGCGATATTACGCCCGTTGAATACCTTGCGCCGAGCGGCGAAAGATCGGCCGTCACCAAGGCACGCACCTATCTCGGGAGCGTGCGCTTTACCGCGGACGAGGCAGAGTCCGCCGTAAAACGGCTGTCGGGCGGGCAAAAGGCAAAACTGATGTTCGTCAAACTCGCGCTCGACGGGTACAACGTGCTTTTGCTCGATGAGCCGACGCGCAATTTCTCGCCGCTTTCGACGCCGGTGATACGGCGCATACTCGCAGGCTTCGGTGGCTGCATCATCAGCGTTTCGCACGACCGCAAATACATAAAGGAGGTCGCCTCCAAGGTGTACCGGCTGGACGAAAACGGCCTTGCACAAACGCGGATCTGACCAAATAAATACAATGGATCAATATAAAAAACGGTGCTTTGGGCGGATACGTCCTTGCACACCGTTTTTTCGTATTCGTATTATTTCAGCAGTTTTTGAAGCTCGTCCTCTTTAACATAGCGCCATTCGCCGGGACGCATATCGCCGAGTTCAAAACTGCCGATCGCAACGCGGGTGAGGCGAAGGGTATCGTGCCCCGTAGCGGCGAGCATACGCCGTACCTGGCGGTTTTTGCCCTCGTGGATCGTCAGCAGCAGATCGGTCTTGCCGTCGCTGCGCTCACGGAGGATGCGGAGTTCGGCGGGAGCGGTCATCCCGTCCTCAAGCTCGATACCGCCCGTCAGACGGCGTTTGTCCTCGGCGGACAGATGCCCGGTGCAGAGTACACGGTAGGTCTTTTTGGTGCCGTAGCGCGGGTGCATCAGGCGGTTTGCGGTCTCGCCGTCGTTGGTGATGAGTATGAGCCCCTCGCTGTCGTAATCGAGCCTGCCTACGGTGTAGAGCCGGTAGGGGAGCGAAGTAAAATAATCCGCCACCTTGACCCTGTCCTCAGATTCGGCATTTGAGCATATGACGTTTTTGGGCTTATAAAATACGAGGATGACCCGCTCCGCCGCAGGCGAAACGGGTCTGCCGTCGAAGATCACCTCGTCGCCTTCCTCAACGGTCGCGCCGACGGAAGCGACCGCGCCGTTGACCAGCACGCGCCCTTCTTTTATGTAGTCTTCACATTTTCTGCGGGAAGCGATCCCCGCGTCGGCCAGGTATTTTTGCAGCCGCATAATGGCTCCTTCGTCAATGCCCGCCGGAGAACAGGCGTATCAGGTATTTGAAATAGGCGGGGAATGCGCGTATGAACACGCTGTCGCCCGCGACGAGTTCCGTTTTGCCGACGACGCAGCCGCCGATAAGTATCTCCGCTTCGCCGAGGACTGCGCCCTTCACTATCGGCGCATATACTGCGCCGCTTATATTTGTTCGGATCTCGGCTTTGAGTTCGTCGCCCTTTCGCATAGGAACGGCGACGTCTTCTTTTGCGACAAGCGGAATAAACGATTTGTCGCCGTTTTGAACGAAACCGCGCGATAGTTCCATGCCCGAATTGACCGCCCGAACGAGCATATAATTTTCAAACCCGAAATCGAGCATCTCGGGCGCGACCTCAAACATAGGCGAGCACTTGAGCACAACGCCCACGAGTGTCATACCGTCGCGCTCCGCAGCGAAAAGAAGACATCTGCCCGCGCGCTTGGTATAGCCGGTTTTGATGCCGATACAGCCTTCATAATCCCAAAGCATCGTGTTTTTGTTCTTTATCGTAACGGTGCGCCTATCGGTGATGAGTTTATAGTATTTGCAGGAAACTATCTCGTGGAACACGTCATATTTAAGCGCCGCCGCGCCGATGACGGCAAGGTCGTAGGCGCTTGTATAATGCTCATCGTCGTGCAGGCCGTTCGGCGTAACGAAATGCGTGTTTTCAAGCCCGAGTTTTGCGGCGCGCTCGTTCATCATATCGGCAAAGCCCTCGACGGATCCGCCGACGTGTATAGCAAGCGCGACGGCGGCGTCGTTGCCGGAACTGAGCATAAGCCCGTATAAAAGATCGCGCACGGTAAGGCGTTCGCCGAGGGTTAGGTACAGGCTCGAGCCCTCCACGCCGACGACCTGTTTGGACACGACGACTACGTCGTCGAGCGAGCAGTTCTCGATCGTTACGAGCGCGGTCATAGTTTTGGTGGTGCTCGCCATCGGCAGACGAAGATCGGGCTCCTTTTTCAGAAGCATCTGCCCGCTCGAAGCCTCTATCAGCACGGCAGCTTTCGCGGAAGCCATACATTCGAGTTCGTCCGCGCACAGGTCGCTGCGCTGAACGGGAGGTTCGGTCTGCTCGACTTGTACGGGTTTGAAGGGCTTGGGCAGTTTTTCGCCGCGTATCTCCTTTATATCAAACGCGGAAACGGGCTTGATGAATAGATTGAGTGCGGCAAAAAGCGCGAGCGCGAATATAAGCGCCCTTTTTGCGCCCGTCCAAACTTTGCACCTTGAATCACTCATACTGCACCGCCTCATATCCGACGGGCGTGGTTGCGCCAGCGCCGTCCTTATCATTATTATTTTCGCATTTTTTCGCGGTATTGTCAACCATTGCGGAAGCGAACTTTTCGATGCTTTTCAAAACCTGCGGCACAAGGTCGGTCAACTTGTCAACTGCGCCTGCCGGCGAGGCGGGTATCACGCGCACATTGCCCTGCTCTACGGACAAAAACGCGGTCGGTTTAAGGCTGAGCCCCACGGCCGCCGCCCCCGTGAACGGGAAGCCGTTTTGAGGCGCGTCGTACACGCTTTTTTTGCTGTTTTGAGCGTCCCCGTATTCGCCGCCGCCGGACGTGAAGCCGAGCGTTATTTTGGAAACGGGGATCAGCAGCGTATCCGCGTTCGCCGTTATCGGCGCGCCGACGACGGTGCTCACGTCAATAAGCCGCTTTATACGCTCGAGGGAGGTTTCGATGATGTTTTCTATGGGATGCATTGTTTTTCTCCTTTTGTTTAAGGTGTATGGCCTTGGCGATGAGCGAGCGGGCAACGCCTGCCGCCACAACCGCCGGCACGAACGAGAGTGAAACTGCAAACTCGGCTTCGAGTGCGTTTTCGGAAAAGCGCGGCTCGACGGATATGCACTTTTTTGACCGTGTAAACACTTTTTCTGCCGTGATGCGCAGCACGTCGAATGCGGATGAAACGGCGACCTGTGCCGCGCCGCAAATAAACGCGGTAAGAGCCGCGTCCGTTTCGACGCCGAATGCGGCTTGAAAACGCAGTTCCTTCACGCGGACGCGGCGAAACGCCGCCGAAAACGCCGCCCGCTTCATAAGCCGTGCTCTGCGCTTTTTTGCTCCGGCCTTTTTGTTCGCGCCGAGGCGCTTTTCATAGCCTCGAAATACGAGCACCGCGCCCTCGCCCGCTCGATACTCGACGCGCATGCGCAGTTTGGGGGATAAAAACCCAAAAAGCGTCGAAACAATAAGTATGTCCGCGCCGAACCCGCGCCGCTCGGCACAAAAGGCGAGTTTTATAGGGCACAGGCACAGCGCCGCCGCGATCGCGGCAAGCGCCAAAACAGGCACGACGGATAAAGCCATAGCGTTTCCCCTTGAGTTTGCATCGTTCACGGATAGTTTTTGCTTTGCTCTTGCGGTTTATTCAAAAAAATGGTATTATTGGATTTAGGACAAAAATCGGTAAAAGAGGACTGTTTGATGATAGTGCTTGGGATAGACCCCGGCTATGCGATACTCGGCTACGGCGTTATCGAGGTTGAGGGCTCAAAACTCAAAGCGATAGACTGCGGCGTTATAGAAACAACGCCCGATATGACGTTCCCTGAGCGGCTCGAGCGGCTCTTTGCGGGCACGCGCGCGCTGATAGAGCGTTTTAGACCAGACAATATCGCGTTTGAGGAATTGTTCTTCTATCGCAATACCACGACCGCGCTGCAGGTCGCCGCGGCGCGAGGCGTTGCGATACTCGCCTGTCAGCAGGCGGGGCTTCCGCTGTACGAGTATACCCCGATGCAGATAAAACTCAGCGTAACGGGGGACGGGCACGCCGACAAGGCGCAGATGCAGACTATGGTCAAACTGCTTCTCAAACTGCAAAAAGTCCCCAAACCCGACGATGCGGCGGACGCGCTCGGCGTTGCGATCTGCCACGCGAATGCCGCAGGCCCCGCAAAGGCGGAGTTTTTGATAAAATAAACCTTTGTCCGATCTTTTCGGACGGAACGGACGGATATGTATTCTTATTTCAAAGGAACTGTGGAATCGCTCGACGCCGATACAGCGGTCATAGAGGCGGGCGGCGTCGGTTATGAGTTTGCGTGTTCGCGGGCGACGCTTTCGAAACTCGCGCTCGGCAAACAGGCCAAACTCTATGCGCATCTCAATATAACGCAGGATCAGGCGATCTCGCTGTACGGCTTCCATTCACTCGAGGAAAGGACGATGTTCCGCAGGCTCATCGGCGTTTCGCGCATAGGGCCGAAACTGGCGCTCGCCGCGCTCTCCGTGCTCTCGCCGGACGATATTGCGCTTGCGGTATTGACCGATAACGCCGCCGCGTTTGACGGCGTTCCCGGTATGGGAAGAAAGACCGGCGCAAGAGTGATATTGGAACTCAAGGGCAAGGTCGAAGGTACGGCCATAGGCGCAAAGCAGGCGGCGGCGGACGATGCGGGCGACGCGGGGCTCAGGCGCGAGGCGATAGAAGCGCTCGTGGCGCTCGGCTACGACGGCGCGGTCGCAGGGCGTGCCGTCGCAGGGCTCGAAAACTGCTCAAGAGTTGAGGATATGATACTTCAGGCGCTCAGGGTGCTTGATAAAAAATAAAATGCCGGAATCAAAACAGAGATGAACGATAAAGACGAAAGACTGATAACCTCCTCTTTGCTCGAAGAGGACGAAAACTCCGAATACAGTTTGCGTCCGCGCTTTCTCAACGAATACATCGGGCAGGGGAGCGTAAAGGAGCATATGCAGGTCTACATCAACGCCGCAAAACTGCGAGGCGACGTGCTTGACCACGCGCTTTTGTACGGCCCGCCGGGGCTTGGAAAGACCACGCTTGCCGCGATTATCGCCAACGAGATGGGCGGCAATCTGCGCATCACGAGCGGCCCCGCGCTGACGAGGGCGGGCGACCTTGCGGCGCTGCTGTCCAACCTTTCCGAGGGCGACGTGCTGTTTATCGACGAGATACACCGCCTCAACGCCAATGTGGAAGAGATACTCTATCCCGCGATGGAGGATTTTAACTACGATATCATCATCGGCAAGGGCCCGTCCGCGCGCTCGCTGAGGTTGGAACTTCCGAAATTCACGCTCGTCGGCGCGACGACGCGAATGGGGCTTTTGACGGCGCCGCTTCGCGATCGTTTCGGCATCAAGGAGCAGCTCGAACTCTATTCGCCCGAGGATCTGAAGGAGATAATCATAAGGAGCGCGGGCATACTCAATATCGACATCACGATCGACGGCGCGCTCGAGGTCGCGTCGCGTTCAAGGGGCACGCCGAGGATCGCGAACAGGCTCCTTCGCCGCGTGCGCGATTACGCGCAGGTTAGGGCCGACGGCACGGTGGACACCGAGACCGCTATGGCGGCGCTTGAAATGCTCCGAATAGACGAACTCGGGCTTGACGCGGTCGACAGGCGTATGCTCGAGGCGATGATAATCAAGTTCGGCGGCAGACCCGTGGGTCTTGATACGATCGCAGCGGCAACTGGCGAGGATCCCGCAACGATAGAGGACGTGTACGAGCCGTATCTGCTGCGCCTTGGCTTCATCCAGCGCACACCGAGGGGAAGAACGCCTCTGCCCGCGGCATACGAGCATCTCGGACTGCCGATAAAATAACTATATTCAACAGAAACTTTAACGGAGGAAACCGCAGTGTTCGGCAAAAAAACAAAGGAACTGCTCAAACAGATAGAAGAAAAAAACAACGAGATCGAAGCGCTTCGCGCACAACTTAACGAGAAGCAGGCGCTGCTTGACGCGAACATCGACGAACTCAATAAGGCAAAGAACGAAACGGAGAGCGTCAAAAAAGAACTCGAAGGCATAAAGAGGACCGTCGCCGAGTTTGAGTCCCGACAGGAGGCGATCGCGTCCGCTATGACGGAGGCGACGAATATGAAGGAGCGTATCCTCAAGGAAGCGCGCGAGGAGGCCGAACGCCTTGAATCGGAAGGCAAAAAGCGCAGGGAAGAGTTCATCGAAGAGGGGCGCATTGTATGCGAAAAGGCGCAGGCTAACGCCGAAAAACTGCTGAAAGAGGCGCAGGAGAAGGCGGATGAGGAGGATCAGCGCGCAAAAAGGGCTGCCGAAAGCATCTTGAACGACGCACAGTCCGCCGCGGATAAACTGATCGAGGACGCGCGCTCAGCTTCCAAGGGGATACTGGACGAGGCGGACGAGGGCGTTCGCGCAAGGACGGCGCAGCTTGAGGAACTCAACGAACTCATCAGGGAACGTGCAAGGCTCGCCCTCAAGGACGCGGAGTACTATGCGGATACGCTCGATTCGGTTTCCGTGCGCGGCAAGATCGCAGCGGCGTCCAAAAAGGCGGCGGCAAAGCCGGAAACAAAGCCTGCTGAAAAAGCAAACGCAGATAAGCCCCAAAAGAATACGGGAGGCAATCCCGAACTCGGACGCAAATACAAGGACGCTGCGGCGCTTATGCGAAGCATCTATTCGATAGAAGGCAGGGATCTGCCGACGGACGAGGCAACATCCGAAAAGGCGAGCGAAGCATCCGAAGGCTTTTCTATGCCCGTGGATCCCGATTTTGCGGATATCATAGCGGACATCCTCGGAAACGGCGAGAGCGGCGAAAAATAAATATATAACTTTGAACGGCGTGATTATGCCTTGACAAGGGGCATACTATATGGTATTCTAAATATTGCCGTTTTAAACGGTGCCGTTAACATCGCGGGGTGGAGCAGCCGGTAGCTCGTCGGGCTCATAATCCGAAGGTTGGGGGTTCGAGTCCCCCCCCCGCAACCAATGGCGGCATAGCTCAGCTGGCTAGAGCATTCGGTTCATACCCGGAGTGTCATCTGTTCGAATCAGATTGCCGCTACCATAAAAAATCCTCTTTGTGAAAGCAAAGAGGATTTTTTGCGTATGCTTTTTTGCGGATAACAGTTGCCCGCCCTGCGTGAGCGGAGCGCTTTAGCGCGCTATGACATAAACGGGCGAAAAAGCGGGCAAAAACCCCAAATATACTTTGCGGAAAAGGCAAAATGCGCTTGCCTTGTTTGGCTTGCGGTACTATAATAGAAAAGGACTTTGTATCCGTATTTCTTTCATCGCGGCACAAGCCGCGGGAATAATAATTTCAGGAGGGTATACCAAATGGCAAAGACCGTAACTATCGATGGCAATACCGCTGCAGCGCACGTTGCGTATGCATTTTCCGACGTCGCAGCGATCTATCCCATCACTCCTTCGTCCCCTATGGCAGAGGTTGCCGATGAATGGGGCGCACAGGGCAGGATCAACCTGTTCGGTCAGAAAGTCCGCATCGCAGAGATGCAGTCCGAGGGCGGCGCGGCAGGCGCTGTTCACGGCTCCCTCTCCGCAGGCGCTCTGACCACCACGTTCACCGCTTCCCAGGGTCTTCTTCTGATGATCCCCAATATGTACAAGATCTCCGGCGAATTGCTTCCCGGCGTCTTCCACGTATCCGCCCGCGCGCTCGCCGCACACTCGCTGTCCATCTTCGGCGATCACAGCGACGTTATGGGCTGCCGTCAGACCGGCTTTGCGATGCTCTCCGCCGCTTCCGTACAGGAAGTTATGGACCTTGCGCTCGTAGCACATCTTTCAGCGATCAAGTCCAGCGTGCCCTTCGTACATTTCTTCGACGGCTTCCGTACCTCGCACGAAGTACAGAAGATCGAGCAGATCGAGTACGAGGATATGGGCAAACTCCTTGATATGGACGCAGTAAAGAAGTTCCGAGCCCGTGCGCTCAACCCCGAGCATCCGCATCAGGCGGGCACCGCGCAGAACCCCGACATCTACTTCCAGGGCCGCGAAGCTGCAAACATCCACTACGCCAAGGTGCCCGAGATCGTCGAGTACTATATGGAAAAGGTCGGCGAACTCACCGGCAGGAAGTATCACCTGTTTGATTATGTCGGCGCACCCGACGCGGAGCGCGTTATCGTTGTTATGGGCAGCGGCGCGGACGTCGTTGAGGAGACCATCAACCACCTCGTCAAGAAGGGCGAAAAGATCGGCGCAATCAAAGTCCGTCTTTACAGGCCTTTCGCGGCGGACAGGTTCATCGCGGCGATCCCCGCTACCTGCAAGAAGATCGCTGTGCTCGACCGCACCAAGGAGCCCGGCGCTCAGGGCGAACCCCTCTATCTCGATATCGTAAACGCGCTTGCGGAAGCGGGCCGCGGTGATGTCAAAGTTGTCGGCGGCCGCTACGGTCTCGGCAGCAAGGAGTTCACTCCCACTATGGTCAAGGCGATCTACGACAACATTGCCAAAGCGGAACCCAAGAACCATTTCACCGTCGGTATCGTCGACGATGTTATGCATACCTCGCTCGAACTCGGCGAACTCGTCAACGCGGCTCCCGAGGGCACGATCTGCTGCAAGTTCTTCGGTCTCGGCAGCGACGGTACCGTCGGTGCCAACAAGAACAGCATCAAGATCATCGGCGACCACACCAATATGTACGCTCAGGGCTACTTCGCATACGACTCCAAGAAGTCCGGTGGTCTGACCATCAGCCATCTGCGCTTCGGCAAGACCCCCATCCAGAGCCCCTATCTTATCGACAGCGCCGACTTCGTAGCCTGCCATAACGCAAGTTATGTAACCCGCTACGACGTGCTCGAAGGCCTCAAAGAGGGCGGCGTATTCCTTCTCAACAGCCCCTGGACAAGCGAGGAGATGGATAAGGAACTGCCCGCCGAGATGAAGAGGACCATCGCCGAAAAGCGCATCCGCTTCTACAATATCGACGCGGTTAAACTCGCGCGTGAGGTCGGTATGGGCGGCCGCATCAACACCATTATGCAGAGCGCGTTCTTCAAACTTGCCGAAGTCATCCCCGCCGATGAAGCGATCGAGTATATGAAGGCGGCTGCAAAGAAGAGCTATGCCAAGAAGGGCGAGGACGTTGTTCAGAAGAACTACGCCGCGATCGATATCGGCATCACCGGCATCACCGAGGTCAAGTATCCCGAATCCTGGAAGAATGCGACCACCGGCGCGACCGCAATGCACGTAAGCGACGATAAGTACTTTGTAGAGTTCATCAAACCCATCCTTGCACAGCAGGGCGACAAACTCCCCGTCAGCAAACTCGCGGCGGACGGCTTTGTTCCCACCGGCACCACCAAATACGAAAAGCGCGGCATCGCCGTCGAAGTTCCTTCATGGATCGTCGATAACTGCATCCAGTGCAATCAGTGCGCGCTCGTTTGCCCGCACGCCTGCATCCGTCCCTTCGTTATGGAAGAAGGCACCGAGGCTCCCGAGGCGTTCGTCACCAAGAAGGCTGTCGGCGTTGGCGACGGCAAACTCTTCCGCATCCAGGTAAGCCCCTACGACTGCACCGGCTGCGGCAACTGCGTTGACGTATGTCCCGCAAAGACCAAGGCGCTCGATATGGCTCCTCTCGCCGACGTCGAAAAGGTCGAGAACGACAACTGGAACTTCGCTATCGAACTTCCCGTGCTCGATCTGCCCGTCAACAAGGCGACCGTCAAGGGCAGCCAGTATCTCCAGCCCCTGTTCGAGTTCTCCGGCGCTTGCGCGGGCTGCGGCGAGACCCCCTATGTAAAACTCATCACCCAGCTCTTTGGCGACAGGATGATCGTTGCGAACGCAACGGGCTGCTCCTCCATCTACGGCGGCAGCGCACCCACCTGCCCCTACACCGTAAACAAGAAGGGCCACGGCCCCGCTTGGGCAAACTCCCTGTTTGAGGACAACGCCGAGTTCGGTTTCGGTATGAATCTTGCGACCAACCACCGCAGGGAAAAACTGGCCGACCTCGTTCGCAAGTTCGCAGAAGGCTGCGACGAAGACGGCAAGGCAAAGTGCAATGCTTGGCTCGACGCTATGGACGACGCCGAGGGCAGCAGGAAGACCGGCGAAAGCGTTATCGAACTGGTCGAGTCCTGCAAGGGCTGCGGCTGCGATTGCGACGAACTCGCAAAGCAGATCCTCGAGCTCAAGGATATGTTCGTCAAGAAGAGCCAGTGGATCTTCGGCGGCGACGGCTGGGCATACGATATCGGCTACGGCGGACTTGACCACGTTCTGGCTATGGACGAGGATGTGAACGTTCTTGTTATGGACACCGAGGTTTATTCCAACACCGGCGGTCAGTCCAGCAAGGCGACCCCGACCGGCTCCGTTGCGAAGTTCGCGGCCGCAGGTAAGCGCACCAAGAAGAAGGATCTCGGTATGATGGCTATGAGTTATGGCTATGTATACGTTGCAAAGGTCTGCATGGGCGCAAACCCCGCTCAGCTTATGAAGGCGATCACCGAAGCGGAAGCCTACAAGGGACCCTCGCTCATTATCGCTTACGCTCCCTGCATCAACCACGGCATCAAGTCCGGTATGGGCAGGGCTCAGGCGGAGGCAAAGAGGGCTGTTGAGGCAGGCTACTGGCCCCTTTACAGGTACAACCCCGATCTCGCCGCGGAAGGAAAGAACCCCTTCACGCTGGACAGCAAGCCCGCCACCGCGGACTTCCGCGAGTTCATCCTCGGTGAAAACCGCTACTCCGCGCTCAAGCAGCAGTTCCCCGAGGCGGCTGCGGTGCTCTTCGATCGCGCCGAGCAGGAAGCCAAGGAGAAGTACGATTACTATCAGAAACTCAACGATATGCAGTAAGGCTTGATTTGAG
>JAFYJD010000025.1 GCA_017538255.1 Clostridia bacterium
GGACCTTGTTTCCTGTTCTCCCGTCGCCCTCGCATCCTTTTTTTCAGCATTTGAATGCTGTTTGTCAATGGCGGCGGTAATCGGAGAGCGTTATCGACACAACTACTAAAATAAGGGTTGACTTTTAATAGTTAGTCTTTTGCCAAGGCGGACAAAAGAGGTTTAATTGATGCGAAAGAGCGCGTGCTCATATTAAGTGGTCTTCATTTCCTCGATCCGCTTTTTAATGGTCAGATCAGCCTTTCTGAAGTCGTCAAGGGAAAGTGAGACAGAAGGCATACCGAGTGCCGAGAAAGTACTCTTGTAGCCCTCATCGGTATAGCCCGTTAGACGCAGCCTCAACGCGTCGATATAAAGCGTGCTTTTCTCAAAAGGAAGTTCGTATTTTTCGATCAGTTCGCCGTCCTTGATTATGCCTACGCAAGCCCATTCGTCCTTCCCGAGCACATAATACGCGCCATCCTCTCCGCACTCGATGCCTAAGATTGCGCCTGTTTCAGTAGAATATACCGTTTCGAGCTCGTTCGCGCTGTAAGCCGTGATCACATATTTCCTCTGTTTTTCGTGCATAGCGACGTTCAAAAACCGCGTGCTGTCCGACAAAAAGCATAAGCAGCCGTCCCGTGGGGCTGAGCCGCAGCGAATCAGTTTTGTCAGTTTCAAATCGGTAAGCGAGTACAGCGCAATCTTGCCCTCGGTCGCCTTTACGATAAGCCCGTCCGATGAGGACGTGAATGCGGAATAGTATGCATAGGCAAGATCGCGGAACTCCGCCAGTTTTTTACCGTCTTCGCCGAAAACGTGAACGCTTTTTCCTGTGGTGCCTACGGCAAAGCGTTCGTTTTTTATAAATGTGCTGTTCTTTTTCATATGACGCGCCTTAATGAGTTCCTTAATACAACCGCTGTTTTTGAACCGCAAAGTCCCATTTTTGCGCAAGCCCCGAAGTAGAGCAAATATAAATGCTCGTTATTGCGGAGAAGGAGGAGCGACGGAGTTAGTGAGAGATGGTTTTTTTGAAACAAAAAAGTCGTCGCGAACGATACGAAGCCCGCGACGACATGGTCGGGGCGACTGGATTTGAACCAGCGGCCTTTTGGTCCCGAACCAAACGCGCTACCAAACTGCGCTACGCCCCGAATGGAGCCAATGAAGGGGCTCGAACCCTTGACCTGCGCATTACGAATGCGCTGCTCTACCAACTGAGCTACATTGGCTTAACTCTTTGATTATATCACACAGACACGCGTTTGTCATTACGATATTCAAAATATATTTGATATTGTACAGGAGTACGGACTCGATCATTTCAGCGGCATTTCCATACCAATCTCATCCTCGTAATCGTCGCCCGTGTGATAAAATCCGAGTTTTTTGTACATTTCGCGTGCGGCATCAGCGCCATCTACATAGCAAAGCACGACCTTATCAAACTTGCCTTCCTCGCGCATCATATCGAGCACAAGTTCGGCGGCTTTTAATCCGAATCCCCGACGCTGATATTTTTTATCAATAAAAAACTGGGAAAAATTATAGAATCCCTCCCCCTCTTCGTTGAACCAATCGCAATAGAACGCCATACCAACGGGCGTTTCGTCGTTATAGATCACAAAAGCGCGTCCGCCGTGATCGCGGTACGCATAGGCGCGCGCAAGGATGACCGCGCTGCTTGCGACGAAATGTTTTTGATCTTCGGCTACACTTAGATCGTATCTCCAGTTATCGGGCGTTACAGTTTCAAGTCTGATCATATTTAGCTCCCAAAGCACTTATTCTATGTGCATATTATAGCACGCTTGCGAGCGTTTTGCAACATGATCGTAGGCATATAAGCGTTTCGTTGTCATCTTTATTTATTGAAAAAAGTGCCGGGATATGATAGAATCTATTTAAGCGGATGCCGCTTGAACGGCGTTCGACAACGATCTGCTTTTGGGGGATAATATGAGCACTGTACGCGATATTTCGCTTGCGCCACTCGGTCGCAAAAAGATAGAATGGGTAAAGGATTTTATGCCCGTGTTGAGTGAACTCTGCGAGAGTTTTAAACGCGAAAAGCCCTTTAAGGGGCTGCGCGTTTCCGTCTGCGTTCACCTTGAAGCAAAGACCGCTTATCTTGCGCTTGTTATGCGCGACGGCGGCGCGGAGGTTTCCGTAACGGGAAGCAACCCGCTTTCAACCAAGGACGAGATCTGCGCGGCGCTTGCCGCCGACGGGATGGATGTGCACGCGTTTTACGGCGCGACTGATGAAGAATACGAGGAGCATATCCGCCGCACGGTCGAGTTCAAGCCACATATCATCATCGACGACGGCGGCGAGTTCGTTTCGATGCTGACGGACAAGCACCCCGAATATGCCGAAAACCTGATCGGCGGCTGCGAGGAAACCACTACCGGCATCCACCGCCTGCGCGCCCGCGCCGCCGACGGTACTCTCCCCTTCCCCATGCTTGCCGTGAACGATGCGGACTGCAAGCATCTGTTCGACAACCGGCACGGCACGGGTCAAAGCGTTTGGGACGGCATTATGTACTCAACAAACAATATGGTAACCGGAAAGACGGTCGTCGTCGCAGGCTACGGTTTCTGCTCCAGCGGCATAGCAAACCGCGCGAAGGGTCTCGGCGCGAATGTTATCGTAACCGAAGTCAATCCGTTCCGCGCGCTTGAGGCGGCAATGGACGGGTTCCGCGTTATGCCGATGGACGAGGCTGCGCCTCTCGGCGATATCTTCATCACGGCGACCGGATGTAAGGACGTTATAAGAAGGCGGCATTTTGAGGTTATGAAGCATAACGCGATGCTTGCGAACGCCGGACATTTTGATGTTGAGATAAACAAGATAGAACTTGCGGAGCTCGCCGTGTCCGTTGATGAGCGCAAACCCTTTATAATTGGCTATAAACTTGCGGACGGGCGCACGATCAATCTGCTTGCGGACGGCAGGCTAGTCAACATCGTTGCCGGCAACGGCCACCCCGCCGAGATAATGGATCTCAGTTTCGCGATACAGGCGCTCTGCGCTCGGCATATTGCGCTCCACGGCCGCAATATGAAGCCCGGGCTCTACGACGTTCCCCGCGAGATAGACAATACCGTCATCGGTATGAAACTTCGCGCGATGGGGCTAACGATCGACAGACTTACCGACGAACAGAAAGCCTATCTTAACGGGAAATAAGTTTTCCCAAAGCGGAGTCAACGCCGAAGATGTTTTATGTAAGCTATGTGTTTTTCGCGCGGGTCGTCATAATCTTTCATCATATGCAAATAACATTGAATGCAGCGATTTTTCGCTGCATTTTATTATTGAACTTGAAAGCGATGTTGAGGTAATGTATAATGGACGATAAGAAACACACCGACGCCGCGCGCCGCGCACTTTTGGAGTGGCAACGGGCGCTTGAATCGTTCGAGCGGGCGCCCCTTGACGAAGCGGCAATATCCGCGCTCGAGCTTGAAGCAAAGGCGCGGAGGTTTGCGCTGTGTCTTAGGCGGCTTCGCGCCGAAAAAGCAGAAAAGGAGTAGACTATGCCCGATATCAACATCAGCAGCGGTATGCTGACTTTTATCGCAGTACTTGTTGTTATCTATCTTGTTTTCAAGATATTCAAACTGAGCATCAAGTTATTCATAAAATTTCTTATCAACGCGCTTATCGGCGCGGCGCTTCTGTTCATATTCAATTTTGTATTCTATGACAAACTCGGCATAGAATCGTTTAGGATACCCATAAATTGGATAACCGCCGCTGTTACCGGCGTGCTCGGCGTGCCCGGCGTTATCATACTGCTTATTTTAAGAATGCTCAACTACTATTGATATGATCGATACTATTATCAAAAACGCGCATATAATTACTATGGACGACCTCTGCCCAGTTATCGACGGCGGCGCGGTCGCGATAGACGGCGCAAAGATAGTCTTTGTCGGTAACAGCATCGAACTTCCGCCCGAGTATTCAACCGCAAAGCGCGTTATCGACGCACACGGTGATATAGTAATGCCCGGTCTTGTCAACGCGCACGCACACACGGCGATGTGCGTTATGCGCGGCTATGCGGACGATCTTGAACTCAACAAATGGCTGTTTGAAAAGATCTTTCCCGTTGAGGGGAGGCTGACGCGCGAAGCCGTGCTGGCGGGCGTGCGGCTCGGTATAGCGGAGATGCTCGCAAGCGGCACGACCTCTTTTTCGGATATGTATTCAAACGAGCCGAACACCGCGAAGATCGTTGCCGAAACCGGCATACGCGCTTCGCTTTCAAACGGCATTATCGCGCTTGGCGACGGATTCCGTTTTGAGACCGATCGAGCGACTGTCGAAACACTTGAGTTGATAAAGACCTGGCACAATTACGACGGGGGCAGGATACGCGCCGACGCGTCGATCCACGCGGAGTACACTTCCACTCCCGATGTTTGGAAAAGGATCGGCGCCATCGCCCGCGAACACGGGCTGATAACGCATATTCATCTTTGCGAAACAAAAAAAGAATACGATGAATGCAAACTCCGCCACGGCGGTCTGTCGCCCGTTGAAGCACTCGCCCGTTACGGCGTATTCAACACGCCCGTGCTTGCCGCTCACGGCTGTTATTTGAGTGATGACGATATTCGCATCCTTGCGGATAAGGGCGTTTCGATCGCGCATTGCCCCGTTTCTAATCTTAAACTCGCAAGCGGTATCGCAAACATCTCAAAACTTGTCTTCTCTGGCGTGAACGTCTGCCTCGGCACCGACGGAAGCGCTTCCAACAACTCGCTTGACCTGTTTGAAGAGATCAAACTCGCGGCGCTTCTTGCTAAGGGCACAACGCTTGACCCGACCCGCGTCAACGCCCGCCAAGCGCTTGCCTTTGCCACGGTAAACGGCGCAAAGGCGCAGGGACGCGAGGGCGTTACCGGCCGTATCGCCGCGTCTTACGACGCCGATATAATAATGCTCGACACCCACTCCCCCGCTATGCAGCCGCTCTACGACCCTTGCTCCTCCGCGGTGTATTCCGCAAAGGGCTCGTGCGTAAAACTGACTATGGTGCGCGGCAGGATACTCTACGAAAACGGCGAATGGAAGTCTATCGATGTTGAAAAGGCGATGCACGATGTGAACTCCGTCGCCGTTCCGATAGTGCGCGGACAATAGAATAACGGCGATCCAATAGTGAATAATTGAGCAAAACGCCCCGTGATCGGTTCACGGGGCGTTTGAGTATGCGTGTCAGAATCGGAAGTAGATGAACGGATTGTAGCCGCTTGAAACCAAGGATGCCGTGCATAGCACAAGCGCGATCGCGATCAGCGCAAAATCGAGCCATTCCCAGCCTTTTTTTACGATAAGCGAATCATGCAGCCGCTTGACCGTCGGCGTTGAGCCGATCATAGCGACTATGAGCACAGGCAGATATGCTACGATATAGACAAGCGTGCTGTGCGAAACAAATCCCGCCTTGCCGAACGTGAACATTGAAGCGAGAAACGGTCCAAGTTCTCTCATATCGGTAAAGTCGAACAGCGCCCATCCAAGCACAACAAGGATGAGCATATATAGATTTGATAACGCCCTCGGGAGTTTTTCAAGCCATTTGCCGAGGAACAGTTTTTCGAGTATGATGAGGATGCCGAAGTACAGGCCCCAGAGTAGGAAGTTCCAACTCGCGCCGTGCCAAAAACCCGTCAATCCCCATACGATAAAAAGATTTATGAGTGAACGCGGGAGTTTTTTGCGGTTGCCGCCAAGCGGGATGTAGACGTATTCCTTGAACCAAGTGCCGAGGGAGATGTGCCATCTGCGCCAAAACTCGCTGATGCTCTTTGAGATATAGGGATAATCGAAGTTTTTGAGGAACTCAAAACCGAACATCTTGCCAAGACCTATCGCCATATCGGAATAGCCGCTGAAATCGAAATAGATCTGCAAACTGAACGCGATTATACCGACCCATGATCCGATGATGCCGTTTGTTGCGCTGCCCGTTTTGAGCACATCCCAAAGCGCGGCGAGTTGGTTTGCGATAAGGACTTTTTTTGCAAGGCCTGCGGTGAACTGCTTTATGCCCGAAACGAACATATCGAGCGTTTCTTTGCGGTTGTCGATCTGTTCGGCAACATCGCGATAGCGTACGATCGGACCCGCGATAAGCTGCGGGAACAGCGAAACATATGCTCCGAAATACGCGGGATTCTTTTGAACGCGCGTTTCTGCCCTGTAAACATCGATAACATAACTCATCGCCTGGAAGGTGTAGAACGAAATGCCTATAGGAAGCGGGATCTCGGGCGTTTTTACGCTTGCCATAAACTGGAAGATGCTTTTGAGCGTGTCAACGAACAGACCCGCATATTTGAATACCGCAAGAAGCAGCAGGTTGATGACGATGCAGACGATGAGCACGGCTCTTGTCGCCCCGCGCCTTTCTCTGAATCGGTCAACGAGCAGACCCGCCGCGTAGTTCATAAGTATAGAGAATACCATAAGGACTACGAACATGGGCTCTCCCCACCCGTAAAATATCAGGCTTACGATAAGAAGAACACAGTTTCTATACGCACGCTTTGGAAATACGTAGTACAGAACAAGTGTTATCGCGAGAAATATGAAAATGAAAAGCGGGCTGGAAAAGACCATCGGCCTATATTATCCTCATTATCTGCATCAAAGCATCATTATAGTTGCCGTGAGCGAGAACTCTTTTGAGCCTGTCGCGGTCGGGACTCGTACATCGCCATCTCAATTGAGCATTAGTCAAGCAGCGGCAACTTCATGAGAATGCTAACATCATCCCATAATGCATTTATGGTATCATATTTGGCTTTGTTTGTCAATAAACCTTACACCAAGGTATAATTTTCATATTTACATACAAATACCTCTGCTACGCAAAAAACCCCCGAACCCGCTATGTCGCTCGTTTAAATAATCTATTTTCAAAAGGTATTGCATTGTGCATCATAATGCGATATAATAATGAGCGCGTTTTATGGAGCGGTATCGAAGTGGTCATAACGGGACTGACTCGAAATCAGTTGTAGGGCAACCTACCGTGGGTTCGAATCCCACCCGCTCCGCCAGAGCAAAAAGGAAGTACCGGCGGTATTTCTTTTTTGTTTGCTTAATACAGGGGTTCGAAGCCGCGAAAAGCGGAAGCAACAGTGTTGCTTTCGCTGCGGCCGGATTTTCTTCGTTGAAGGATTAAAAAACCCTCTGTCGTATATAATTAAATGAGAACAAAGAAATCTGCAGTCTATTAAAACAAGGCGATCCGAATATGGATGAATTGATGCTGATCCATCAGGAGCCGTCCGTTTCCGGATATATTTCTATTTCCGGCAATTACTTTCATTATGTAACGGAAACGGACGGCGTCGTTTATTACAAGATAATGACCGATGGAATCCTAACCGGCGGTATTCACAGTGAGATCCATGGCAAAACTTTGTCTCTCTGCGTTTGTGTGGGTGAAAAATACAGGCGGCTTGGAATCGCAGAAAAGGCACTAAATCAAATCATTTCTGTTGTGCAGTGTGATGTTAAAACAATAGAAGCCGCAATTGAAGAGACAAATACGCCGTCAAACAACCTGTTTCAGAAACTCGGATTTCAGGTTTCCTATCAAGAGGGCAAACTTATAACGTATCGTAAGTTGGTATAATGACAAATTCGTTTTATCGCTCTGACACTCGGTTAACTTTTGGAGTTAATACCGCGAATAGTGCACTTTTACCCGCTCTTTCACAAAAAAAGGAAGTACAATTGTACTTCCTTTTTCGCTTGGTTGATACAAGGAGCCGAAGCCGCGGGAGCGGCATCACCTGTTTTCACTTTCCGTCGCCAAAACTTGTAAAGGCGCCGCGTTCGATGGCGGGCAGGCCGTATTTTTCTTTGGCATCGGCGAAGGCCTTTATCATAAACGCCATATTGCGGGCGAGGTTGCGCATCGTTTGAAGGCCCTCCGCGTCCTTTTTTACATCCTCCGCGGTGAAGCCGTGCACCTGATTCCAGTAGGTCGAGGATGCTATAGGCATACTGCTGATAGAGAAGTATTTATTTAGCACATCGAACGAGGCGGTATTGCCTCCCCTGCGGCAGGATACGATCGCCGCACCCACCTTGAAATGCTTTGGGAAGCGCGCGCTGTGGAAAAGGCGATCAAGCAGCGATATGAGCGAGCCGTTGGGCGATGAATAGTAGACGGGACTGCCTATAACGAGCCCGTCCGCCTGCTCAAACAGCGGCGCTATACTGTTTACAAGATCGTCAAAAACGCAGCGACCGAGTTCGAAGCATTTGTTGCAGGCGATACATCCGCGGATATCCGCCGTGCCGATGTTGATAAGTTCGGTTTCGACGCCCTCCTCGCGGAAGGTGTTTATCATCTCTTCGAGCGCGGTCGCGGTACAGCCGTTTGAGCGCGGACTGCCGTTGATCAAGAGTACCTTGGGTTTTGACATAGCATTAAACTCCTTTTTTGTATTGATGTTTTTAACATAGATCCTTGACGGCTCGCCGTGGATGTCCGTAAGTTCGCCGAAGTACTCGCAGCCGTATTTTTCGTAAAGCCCCCTATGGTTTGTTGAGATATAGGCTTTATCTACACCCTCGCTTTCGGCAATCGAGTCGATATGTTCAAACAGTCGCCCGACGCAGCGCTTTCCTCTATGCTTTGGATAGGTATACACAAAGCCGATCCACGGCGTGAGTTTCGTCGGCTGGATATCGTCCTTTTCGGCATAGGTGCAGAAGGAGATCAGTTCATCCCCTTCAACAAGCAGCAGAAGTTTTGATCTCTCCCCCACCGCGTCAAAGAACGTGCCCTCGCTCAACAGGCTGTAAAGGAACTTTCCCCCGCCCCATTCGCAGCGGGCGATCTCATCGAGCCAATGCTGACGCACTTCAGATTCAAAAAAGTTAATTACTTTCACAGTTATATTGGAAACTCCTTATTTTCAGTAAGATCGTTCAGGATCACGCGCATACATTCGCGCACCTTTTGGCGGTCGTCCTCTTTGATCGCGTTTATGATCGCATCATCGTCCCAACGCAATCTCATCAGCCAAAACGCCGTGCACAGGGCGTACAGATGCGGATACGCCGCCCTTTCTTCCGCCGTGAACGGACGGATGCGGTCATACCCTCGCAGAAACGCGGGCAGGATGACCGATTCGGGATCGGACGCGATATCTTCGGGATAATCCACCATAAGCCTTGCTTCGAATATCGCCTGCATAGCCGCGTCGAAAAACAGCACGTTGTCGCCCGAGCAGTTGAAGTCGAAAACTCCGATATCACCCGATTCGTTCAGGTACAGGTTGCAGTCGCTGATATCGCCCTGAACTGCATAGCGTGCGGCGGGCGCAAACGCTTCAAGATAATCAAAATGCGCTTTAGTCTTGCTCACGATCGCTTCATAGAGCGCTTTGTCGACCTGCATCAAATACTCCTTGTTGGAATCAAAAACGCCGAAGTCGAACAGATCGTTCTTTTGAAGCGGATCGAACAGCACTTTGTTGGCGATATGCGCGTTCACCGCCTCCGCGATATTATGCATCCTCGCAAGAAGTTCGCCCGTCTTCTCGGCTGCGGCCTCGTCCACGAGCCGCAACTGCCCCTGAACAAACTCCTCGACGCATACGAGCACATTATAATCGTTTAAGCAATAGTTGCGCACAAAATGCCCGCATGCGGTATGGGCACGGGGCGTTATTATCCCGTTTTGCAACATGAGCGTTTGAAAGGCGCATTGCTGCTCAAGGATCTCCTCGGTCACTTCCTTCTCGTTTTTGAGTCGTATAACGAACGCTTCGCCCGTTTGCGTTTCGACCTTTACGATCAGGCGCACAAGTTTGGAATCCGGCTCGTCCGAATCATAGTTATAGCGCTGAAGTTCGGTGAAGGACTCGGCGTTAGTTTCTATCCCGAAATCGCGGAGAATGCGGTCGATATCTTTTAGTGTGATATTGAACATATTTGATCTCTTGATTTGAAAATATCAGCAGTTTTTGCCGTCGATACTGCAAAAAGCGGGGCGTTCTTCTTTATAGACTATCGGAAGCCCGCGCTCCGTCAAATACTGTTCCCAATCAAAGCAAACGCCGCCGTCATCATCGACGAGCGCAGGGATGCCTACGCTTCCGTGCGCCTTGACTTCGTCGAACTCGGCGCGTGTATCGCGAAGTTTAAGAAAATCTTTGAGCGTGCGCATACTCTCGTTGATGTCGACCAAAGTGTAGGGGATGTTATGAGCGTCGAAGTTCTTTTTGCACTCCCTGCAATCTGGGCAAAGATCGCTTGAATAGACTGTAATCATATTTAACTTTCTCCTTTTCGTGTCAAGCCGCGCTTTTAAGCGCCCTGTATATGTTTATTATCCCACGGCAGGATAAAAAAAGCAAGCGTCAAGCACAGTCTGTTCAATAGAAAATTACAGCCGCCGAAAACGGCGGCTGTATCACGAGATGATCAACAGTACAGGCTTCCCGTGTACTTGTTTACCCAAAGGACAATAACCACAACGTACAGGATCCAGAAAACGGTAACAGCGATGGAGACGATGATGCCGGCGATGCTGAGTTTTTTGCCGATCTCCGCCTGCCTGCTGTATGCGCCGGAAGTAAAGGACTTGTAGTTATTGTACTTTTTGAGACCGATCAGCGAGAAGATAAGACCGATGATGCCGAATACGCAAGAGATCGCAAGTCCGATTATGCCCCAGGTGAGGACGGGCGTCGGGTCGCCCATCGGACCGACATAGGTGGACGCCGCAGTCACATTGGGTTTATTGCCTTGCATAATCGCTCCGCAGTTTGGGCAGACAGTCAGATTGTCGTTGACTTGTGCGCCGCAGTTGGAACAGAACATAGTTTTTTCCTCCATTATTTTAATTATAGCGAATCGATAAATGCCTTTACGGCTTTATCGTAAGCTTCGATATTGTTGATGCGGACGCGCGAATGTCCGCCGTGGTCGAACCAAGCAAGCGTCTTATTCTCGCTCGGACAGCGGTCATAGAGTTGCTGTGCCTTTTCGGGAGTTGAGAACAGATCCTCGCGGCTGTGGATGAACAGGATCGGTCTATGCATACGGCAGATGCGCTTTTTGGGTCCGTCCGCTATCGCGTTCGCTCCGCTAAAGACGAGTATCCAGAACATTATGCCGTAGATAAACGGGAATACAGGACGATTGGCATAGCGCATATGATTTTTGCAGGAATCATAGAAGCATTGATACATACCGTCCACCGCAATTCCGGCAATATGATCGGGGCAGTTCTTCGCAGCAGCGGTGAAGAGAGCGCAGCTCGCACCGATACATATGCCGTGAAGCACTACGCGCTTTACGCCGAACGTATCCCTAAGGTAGTTTGCCCAAACGATGACATCGCGGTATTCCCTGAATCCTATGGAATTGACCCTGCCGTCGGACTTGCCGTGGGCGCGGGTATCTATACAAAGCACATTAAACCCGGCAGCGCGGTAGGGCTCCGCATAGTGGTAGGAATAGGTGCAGGCTTCCATTCTGCCCGGGATGATTATTACCGCGTCCTCGCCGTCGAAATCAAAGTATTCGCCACAGAGACGCAGTCTGCCGTTTTTGACGTCCACATCCTTCTTGAACGCTGCGTTTGCTCTCCCCCACTCGGTCGCGTTCGCGTAAAGGCGGATGTATTCCTCGTCATCGGGCATGCTCGGATCCCTTGCCCAAATATCCTTGCGCGTTCTGAGAAGAAGCGCACGATAGATGAGATACGATATGACGATCACCGGCAGAACGCCTATCACGAACACTCCAAGCAATATCCAAAGCGCAATTTCCATATCATTCTCCCTTAACTGATGCCTATTATCCAGTCGTAAACGTCCTGACCGCCCCACTCGAAACTTGTTTCGATAAGCGGAAACTCCTCTTCGATCCGCTCGCGGATGCGTTCGTCGAGCGAAGCGTCGGCGTTTGCGCCGCGGAAGAAGATGCAGGTATCCCTATCCTCAAAGCCGTCCAGTTTTTTGAGGCCACTGACGACCGTTTCAACCGCATCTTTTGAGGAAAACAGGATGTCGTCATCCGCGATCGCGATCATCTCGTTCTCGTGTCCCTTGACCTCCTTCGTAGCAAAATCACGCGCCGCGGGCGTTATAAGCAGCGTGTCGACGCTGTCTATGCCGCGCTGCATCTGGGCGATGCGTTTTTCGATATCGTCGCTGTCGCGCACATCCATAGCAAGCGCGTAATAGCCCTGCGCCGGCGTTTTTGCGGGTAGGATAACCACATTGTCGAGCCCCGAGAGTTTTACCGCCTGCTGTGAAGCGAGCATCATATTGGGGCCGTTCGGCAGAATGATGATCCTGTCGGCGTCGAGCGACCTTATCGCGGAGAGGAACTCGTCGGTCGATGTGTTCATCGTGGAACTTCCGTCGATTACCAGATCGCACCCGAGTTCTCGGAAAATGCGCTTGAAGCCTTCGCCGTTTACAACGGCTATTACGGCTATGGGTTTATGTTCGGATTTTTGGGGCTTCTCTGCCCTTTCTCTCGCGCGATCGTCCACATACTCATTGTGCTGAAGCTGCATATTCTCGAGTTTGAATGTCAAAAACTCGCCATACTTTTGGGCAAAATCGATTATCGGCGAGGGTTTGCGCGTATGCACGTGCACCTTTACGCGAAGCCCGTCCTGCACGAGCACTATCGAATTGCCGTGCTTTTCGAGAACGGCAAGCAGTTCGCCGGCGTCGAAGGCGGCGATATAGGTGGGCTTCTTCATCAGTTGAAGAATGAACTCCATACAGTAGCCCTCGATAAAATCGCTGTTTTCGTCGAACTTTGAAAGGTCGGCTGAAATGCCGTTCTTTGATTCGCCGTGATCGCGGTAATTATACGACGATTCCGTCTTTTCGCCGGTTAGGCAGTTTAGCATACCTCGCACTATCGCGATATAGCCCTTTGCGCCGCTGTCCACAACGCCCATCTCCGCAAGCACAGGCAGAAGATCCGGCGTGCGGTCAAGGCTTGCTTCCATCGCAGAAATGTACTCTTCCATCAGCGTTTCGGCGTCGGAAAGCGTTTTGTGGTTGTGGATCACATACTCGATCCCCTCGCGCGAGACGGTGAGGATCGTGCCTTCCACGGGCTTTATGACCGATTCGTACGCCGCCTTGTAGCCGCGTATAAACGCGTTTCTCAGCATCATAGGCGATGCCACGCTGCGGCGCGAGAGTTCAAGGTAAATGCCCTTGAAAAGCTGCGAGAGGATCACGCCCGAGTTGCCGCGCGCACCGAGCAGCATTCCGCTGCTGAGCGCTTTTAGGTAGTCGCAGAGTTTTTCGGTCGATTTGGCGCAGCGTATGCCGTTTTCGAGCGTCATACGCATATTTGTTCCCGTATCGCCGTCGGCAACGGGAAAAACATTGAGCGCGTTTATCTCCCGCTCCGAAGCGTACAGATTGTTGAGTCCCTCACGGAGCATACTTTCAAAGAGTGTTCCGTCGATGCGTTTTGTTTTCATCCTGTTTCCTTACAGCGCAAAAGCCTTGCGCATTCTTTATTCAAGTATACTATTGTTTCGCGCCAAATTCAAGTGCGCGGCGCGCCCGCTTCCCTGCCCATTTCCATAAGTTTTTTCGGCAGGATAAAGGTCAAAGCGAATGCAACGACCGTTCCGATCGCGCAGATCAGGGTCATATAGGATACGGCGTTCACGCCAATCTTTTTCAGCACGGTCAGTACGACGCCCGTTGCGAGTCCGCTCGCCACGCCTGCGAACAGACCCTGCACGGCAAAGTACATAGCGGAGTTGGTAACTCCCGTTTTTTCTTGCTCCTCGGCGGCGAGCTGCGAGGGCACGGAGTACGCAACAGCAAACATCGAGCCGATCGCGAGGGAACTTATCAGCCCCGTTACGATCGAGAGAATGAGTTTTTGCGAGTCTGCCGTGAACTTGCCTACGAGAAACATCGCCGCCATACCGACGGTGTATGTAATCAGTGTATAGCGAAACGCCGTGCCGAAGCCGTATTTGCGTTTGATGCTGTTATAGAGGAGAAGCGCGAACGGCACGGGCGCGAACGCCGACATCATTACGAACATCATATTCATACCTACGGAGGCAAAGTATTCGTTGATGCCGCCGAGGAAGAGTTGGACGCTGAACGTCATAAACGCATAAACGATCATCCAAAGGATGAACGTCCTGTTTTTGAAGGTGTACTTTATCGATGTAAAAAGGTTTACCGAGCGTGACGAGTTATCGGAATTGTCTATATTGAGCGAGGACTCTTCCTTTATTATAAACAGCGGTATCAGCATCGTCAAAACGAGCGGCAGCACCATCAGCGCGACGAGGCGGATGTTCATCGAGTTGAGCATCATTCTGACCACCACATAGCCGAGGATGAAGTAGACGATATCGAAGAACGATTTGGTGTTTGATATCGTCGTGCGTTCACGCTCGGTCTCCACTATCTCGGTATAGGTCGCGTAATAGGTGACCATCGTAAGGGTATAGAAGACGTAGAAAACCGAGAGCAGCACACCGTAGTATACTGTGTTCAGAAGCGTTGCGCCGCCTTTGTTCGGTACTGCAAGGAACAGAACATAAGCAATTATCATAGGTACAAGGCCGATTATAAGCGATGGACGGCGGCGTCCGTATTTGGATTTGAGCCTGTCCGTAAACGAAGCCATCGGAATATCGACAATGCCGTCTATGATCCTCGCGACAAGCGAAAACACAGCCCATATGCCGGCAATGACTAAATCCTTGCCGACATAGGTTTGGTAAGGCAGCACCTTTTCCGCGAAGCCGCTTGCGATAAGCGCGCTGCAAAGGTAGGACCCGACCATAAGGTTAAGCATATTGGCGCCCATACCCGAAAGGGCGTAGAGCATCAGTTTCGGCTTTCCTTTTATCTTCTTCATTAAGAGTTTCCTCCATTGAGGTAGCGGTCGAGTATCGCGCGTTCGTCCACAAGCCCCTGGGAGATCGGTTTACCCATATAGTAGGACGCCATAAGGCCCGGGCCGATATTGATGCCGCACATCGGGTAAACGTCCTTGATCAGCACGGCCTTGGGATGGAAAGTCTCTTCGATCATGGTTTTATATATTTCCGCCTGCTGATAGCGGTTGGTCTGAGCGATGAAAATGATCTGATTCTCAGGGTTTTCGATGGTGTTTTTAATATAATCGATGAGCGCAGCATAGGCGGCCTTTGCGCCCTTTACCTTTCCGATAACTGTCGTCATGCCGTTATAGTCGAACTCGCCTATCGGCTTTATGCCCGCAAGCGTGCCGAAGAACGCCTTGGCGTGGGTCAGGCGCCCCTGCTTGGCGACGAAGGAAAGATCGTCGAGCCAACCCGCCTGGTGGAAGCGGTTGCGGTTTTGTTCGATATAGTCCGCAACTTCATCAAAACTCTTGCCCTCAGAGCGAAGCATAGAAGCGTGCAGCATTATAAGACCGTGTCCGGGACCGAAGCGCATCGAGTCGATGACGCGGATCTTGACGCCCGGGTACTTTTCGGATACCTCTTTTTGCGCGCTTACGGCGAAATTGTAGGTGCCGCTGATGCCGCCCGATATCGTCAGGATCAGAATATCCCTGCCCTGTTTTGCGTACTCCTCGAAGATCGCGGAGAACTCCGATACATTCGGAGGTGCTGTCTTATAGCCCGCAGGATTGTTTTTGAGGTTTGCATAGAACTCCTCGCGGGTGAACTCCTCCCACTTATGGAATGAGCTGATGCTGCGCCCGTCGGGCAGGGAGATGTGGGACGGTACGATAACGATGCCGTACTCCTTTTGGAGCTGTTCATCCAGATCGCAAGTTGCGTCCGCCATAATCACGAAATTTGAGTTTTCCATAGTTAGACCTCCGTTTTTGATCGTTTATTTGATATGTTTATTTATAAAATCGAACACTTTTTTGCGACCGTCGCCGTCAAGCGCAGTAAACGCAAGCGCGTGCGGCGCGCCGCTGGATACGATGAACTCGGAATCCGAGGCGCAGGATTCGCTCGTTTTTTTAAACAGTTTGAGCGGCACCCTTTTATCGTTCTCCGAGGCAAGAAACAGCGCGGGTATCGTCGTTTTTTGAAGCGATGGGATCACGCTCGACTTTATCTCGACTCCATAGATGAGTTTTGAAAAAAAACTTATAAACGGCATCAGCGGCACCCATACGACCGCCATAAGCCCCTTGCCTTTATACATCTGCGAATACGGCGTATCATAGCTGCTTTCGATGACCGCCGCGCGGACGAGATCCGTATCGAGTTTATCCGCCGCGTAGGCGACCGTCGCGCCGCCCATCGAGATGCCGTAAACTACGGCGCTTTTAGTTGACGTATTTGCTTTGAGCCAGTCCATCCATTTGATAAGATCGTTCTGTTCAACTATGCCGAGCGCGGTAAAATCTCCCCCGCTCGCGTTGTGCGCGCGCTGGTGTACGATCAGCGCATTGAAGCCCCTGTCGATAAACGCCTTGCCGATCACGGCAAAATTGTTCATCGGGGATGAGCAGAAGCCGTGAAGCAGTACTGCGGTGAACTTGCTCCCCGTGTCGTACCAGTCGGCTTTCAAAATAACGCCGCCCGATTCGATCGAAACAGTTTTGGGCTCCAGCGAACGCAGATAGGCGATCGAATCGAGTATCTCGTCCATATACGGCGCATATGTGCCGAAGCTGCCGCGCTTGCTGCGGTCGAAATCCACTACGCTCTTACGTTTAAAGAGTTTTAAAACGAGTACGAAGGAAGGCAGCACAATAAAAAGCACAAGAAAGGCAAGCGCGTAAAACGCATATCTCATACGATGCACCTCCCCGCCGCCCTATGCGGCAAAATGTTAGGATCACAGCCGATCTGCCTTGCTCTTTTGGTAGTCGCGCCATTGCCTTCGCGCTGCGTCCTCCTGTTCGCTTTTGTGAACGCCTAATACGCATTCATAGGCGAAATGCTCACAGTTGTTGTGCAGAAGGTTGTAGTTGCCCTCACCGATGCGGCTTCTCGCTCGCTCAACAGTCTTCTTCGGCGGCACGCGCTTCAGGCGTTCAATAAGCGAAAACTGCGCCCGCTCGATGATGCTACCGCCCGCAAACTCGTCTATACTCGTTGAAACAACGCGGATGTCATCGCCTGTGTGCCGTCTTCCGCGCGGGGGATACCCGAACTGGATCACCTCGTCGTCGCTCACATAAACGCCGTAATGGAACAGACCGCCTATATTTACGCGCACCATATCCCCTCTCACACATTTTTGCGGCCACCACTTCATTTGATGCGCTCCGCGATATAATCGACGATATCGCGCACCGTCACAAAGTCGGAAACGCCGACATTGTCGAAACGAATGGAGAAGGTTTCTTCAATCGCAATCGCAATATAGAGCATACCGATCGAGGAAAGTCCGAGATCCTGCGCGAGGCGGGTATCCTCGGTCGGCTCTATCCCACGCGATAGTATTGTCGGGTCCGCCGAACAGAGGATATCCTTGAGTTTTGTTATTATTTCCTGTCTTGTCATCAGCATTTTTTGTATCTCAATATCTTCATACTGGGGGAACGATCGAAATCCTTATCGCGTATCACGATGCGCGAAACGCGCTCAGAGGGCAACTGGGCATTGTTGAGTTCCCAGAGTTTTTCCTCGATCCCTTTGAGCGGATCTTCTCCGAGACCGCCGAGTTCCGTTTGACGCGGCACGACCTCAAGCGCGAGGAAATGTACGCCCGATTCGTCTACATCCTCAAACACCTGCGAATCCTGAATGAACGGCAGCGTATTGAAGCGGGCTTCGAGTTCGGCGGGCGAGATGTTTTCGCCGTTTGAAAGCACGATGACCTCTTTTGTTCTGCCCGTGATGTAGAGGAATCCGTCATCATCGAAACGTGCGAGGTCGCCCGTATGGAACCAGCCGTCCTTCCACGCCTGCTCGTCCTCGCCAACATAGCAGTCGAGCATATTCTTGCCGCGAAGGAGCAGTTCGCCGTTCTCTATTCTGAGCTCCTGATTGGGATACGGAATACCGACCGAATCGGGCTTTGCGAGCGGATCGGGGTTGCCGGAAACGAGGTTTGCGGATTCCGTCAGACCGTAGCCGGGGCAAAGGACGATACCGTATTTTTGATACTCCGCGACAAGGTAGGGCGCAACCGCCGCCGCGCCGCAGATGATGTAGCGCAGGCTGTCGCCAAGCATATTCTTATTGAACTTTTTGGAGAGTTGAAGCGCCATCTCCGCAAGCGCGGGCACGGCAACGAGGATGGTCGGACGGAACATAGCGATATCGCGGAACATATCCTTGTTGTTTTCGACTATGAACAGGGTGCTTCCGGTATAAAGCGAGGTAAGAAGGTTGCGGATAAGACCGAAAACGTGCGAAAGCGGCAGCACCAGAAGGTATCTTTGATCGAACGCGCCGCGATAGCCGTAGCAGCCGTTCATAACGCCTTCCATAACGGCTCCGTTATTGAGAAGCGCGCCCTTGCTCTTGCCGGTCGTGCCGCCTGTGAGCATTATCATACAGGGGTCGGACTTTTCTGGAATGCGCGTGGGATGGGCTTCCCCGCCCTTTGCGTCGGTGGAAACGAATACGGCGCCCTCTATCCTTTGACGGGCAAAGTTTGTTTTTTCTTCGAGGGTCGGTCTGTAAACGAGCGCCTTCGCGCCGAACTTCATCATAAGTCCGAACACCGCAGTTTCGTCGAGGAATGCGGGCAGTATCGCCGCGCAGCAGCCCGCCGTCTGTACAGCGATGAATGCTTTTGCAAAGTCGTATGAGTTTTCGCAGAGTATCGCTACGCGCGCGTTTATTTCTACGCCCGCTTCGATAAGCGCGGAGCGGAGCAGCGCGGCGTCTGCGTCGAGTTCGGCATATGTGTGCTTTTCGCCCGCGAACTCAACGGCGATCCTGTCGCCATAGGCATCGGCGCAGCGGCGCCACATCTCGGCGACGCTGTCAAAGGGCACGATCCTGTCGAAATCTGCGGGATCCATAAATGCGCGGAAGTGTTCTGCTGTTTCGATTTTCATATTATCTCCTTTCTGAAGCAATCGGCTTCAGATATTTTTTAGTGCTTTTTCTTTTTCCTGCAAAAGCGCGGCTGCCTCGTTTATCTGCGCGAGGGACGGTCTTTCGCCGTAGAGCGCCTTTACATCCACAGGCTCTCCGATATTGATAACAAGACGGTTGTAGAACCTTTTGGGTTTTTTTATGTACACAGGCACGATCGGGCTTGAGCCTTTAAGCGCGAGCAGTACCATACCCGATTTGAACGGCGCGAGTTCCGCCGGGTTATCGACATTGATGCGACCCTCCGGGAACATACTGACGATCCTTCCCGCTTTCAACTCGCTTTCGATGATGCGCATAGAATCCATACTGAAATTGTCCCTGTCGATGAGGATGCAATGGAACTGCCTAAACGCCCAGCGCGTGAATGCGTTATGTTCGGCAAGATCGCGGATGCATACAAAATGATGCCTTCGAAACCATATTCCACCCATCAGGTACAGCGGATCAGCAAAGCTTTCGTGGTTTGCGATCAGCAGAGCGCCGCCCTTTTTGAGCCCCTTTTTTGCCGTGTCGTTTTCGTAAACGAGTTTGGGGCGAAGCCAGATAAGCGTCGGAACGGCGGCGGTAAAGCGCGCAACGTCAAACCAGAAATAGTTTTTTACCCGTCCTTTTTCGCTATTGTTTTTCATTTAACATATCCCTTAACTCGATTATCCTTGTTCTTAACGCATCTGTAAGACGCTCGATATTCTCCCTGTCGCTCCTCGTTCTGTCGTCGAACTCGGCGGGATCGATAGGCTCGCCGATCACAACACGCGCACGCTTCAAGGTAAAGTACGCGCCGTTTGTGTAAACGGGGATTATCTTTACCCCTGTTGATAGCGCGAGGTACGCGGCGCCCGGTCTGAAGGCTATCGGCGGCGTTTCCGTTTTGAGCGGGAGCCTGCCCTCCGGGAAGACGCCTACGACGCCGCCTTTTTTGAGGATACGCGCCGACTCGTTCATAAAGCCGAGGTCGCTCCCGTTGCGGTCGATATAGATTCCGCCCATAAGTTTAAGGAACGAGCCGAGCGGCTTTTTGTCAAACAGCAGTTCCGCCATCTGATAGCGGAGCGTTCGAGAAAAGAACACGAAGAGCATACACGCATAATCGAAGACCGAGGTATGGTTGGATACTATTATCGCCGCGCCCTTTATCCTTCGGGACTGCTTGAGTTTGTCTTGGTACGAAACCTTCGTCCGAAACACGATAAACTGCGCCGGCCAGCCCGTTATTTTGACAAAAGCATTGACTAATCGAATCACTTTTTATCACCGTTTGCAGCATATGTCTGCTCGAAGATCCACTTTGCGATCTCGCGCGGGCGGCTGATGCTCTTTCCGTTTTCGACGGGGAACGCGACGCCGTACTCACGGGTCAGTTCCGAAACGACGCCGAAGAAATCGAGACTGCTTCCGCCGAGGTCGAGGAAGAAGTCGGAATCCGCGCCGATCTCATCGATATCCCTGTCGAGCGCGTTTTTGAAAAGTTCCCGTACCCTGTCGATGAGTTCCTGTTCGCCGAAATCATCTTTTACGGCTTTTTCGTCGAACAGTTTGTATTCGCCCAGCGAAAGCCGCTTTGCGATCTTGGAGCGGTTGAGTTTGAACTCGCCTTCCTTTAAAAGGCTGTCCCTTGTTGCTGCAACGCGGGCGATCAGACCGTCGAGACCGTTTGCACTGATTATGCGCCTGACTTCATCGAGTGTCTTAATTGCGCCGTCCCGTCCCGCAAGCGGCTCCAAAGCGACTACGAGGCAAGGCTTTAAGCCCGTTTCGCCGCGCAGTCCGACGAGCGCGCATTCGCTTATGCCGTCTATCCGGAACTTATCCTCTATCAAAAGGGGGTTGAGATTTTCGCCGTTTGCTGCGATGACCACATCGTCGGTCCTGCCGAGGATGCGGTATCCCCCATCCTTAAACTCGGCAAGGTCGCCCGTTCTGTACCAGTTCACGCCCTCGTTGAGCGTCCTTTCGCCCTCTCGAACGCAGGCGGCGCTTGAGCGTCCGCGAACGAACAGGCATCCATCGCGGATGCTGTATTCGCTTGAAGCGAACGGAACGCCGACAGAACCGCTGTTTAGGCGGCGGATATCCGAGGAAAGTTCGACCGATGTTATGCCGATCTCTGTCATACCGTAGCCGTTTGCAAGGCGGTAGCCTATGCCGTTGAAAAAGCGCAGCACCTCGCCGTCGATCTCGCTTCCCCCCGTTATCATAAAGCGTATGCTGTTTCCGAACAGGTTTTTACGCACTTCGCGGAAAGCGATCCTGCGAAAAAGGCGACCAAACATGCCCGTGAGTTTATCGGATAGGCGCATTCCCTTTATAAAGCGTTTTTCGGTCTTTTCGCCACGCTCTCGGATGGTCTTTAAGGCTTCGCGGTAGACCGTGTTCCAAAACAGCGGCACGGCGAAGATATGCGTGATCTCGTGTCTGCGGATCGTATCTATGAGGACTTTTTTGTCCATTCCGTTTATCAATACGAATGTGCGCGAGAAGAACGCAAACCAGATGTATACGGCAACAAGACCGAAAATATGCGAAAACGGCAAAAAAGCCAATTGCTTTAAACTGCCGTTATAATGCTTCTTTATCGCAGGGCAGTCCTTAATGATGTCAAAACTGTCGTTCACCATCGATGCAAAGTTTTCCGCACGGTAGTATGCGAGTTTTACCCTGTCGCTCGTGCCCGATGACATAACGATTATCGATCCGCCGAACGCACGGTTTTCGCAGCGATCTTTTGCGGGCTCGATCTCGGAGAGTTTGACAACTCTTATAAAATCCAGGAACGCAGCGTCGGTATCGGAAGCGATGACCGCGCAAGCGCACGCATCGCGCGACGCTTTGATGAGGTTATGCTTGTCCAGCCTCTGATTCATAAGCAGCGGACAATAGCCGCACATAAGCACCGACCAGAACACCTCTATCCACTCGCGACTGTTTTCAAGATAGATGCCGATGACCGAGCCCATTTCGATACCTGTCAGCGCCCTGTCGAGCGCGGCGCCGCGTCTTATTATGCTGTTTTTCACTTCGCCGTAGGTGGACTTTTCGATGCGATAGCCTCGGCTTGTTTCAAACATTGTGTTCTCTTCTTCCGAGAACATAAAATCAAAAAGAGCGCCGAAGTCCTTTTCGGTGTTTTCAAATGCTTTGAGTTTTTTGGCGACGAATTCGTTTATATTTCGCGCGTCGCCGATGCCGAGGTTTGCCAAGTTTCTATCTCCGTTGAGTATTTTTTATCTTACAGGTACGATCGGGCTCAAAAAGGAGTCTATCGCTTCAAGAAGCGCAGCGTTGAGCGTACCGTCCTCCGTAAAAAGGATATTTCCGTGACCCGAGTGGGATTCCGTTTCGTCAAGAAACAGAGTGATATTTTTATCGTTCGTCCCGACAAGCGAATCGTACAGGCTGATCTCAAGCGGCACGCGCGCGTCGAGTTCGCCATGCGCGATGAGCGCCGGGATATCGTCAGCGATCAGCGCTTCCGAGGCGGAGGAGTTGGCGCTTGAGCCGAGCGCGGCGTATTCGTGCATCAGAAGGAACGGAAGTTCTATGTCCGCCAGCACCGACACGTAGCCGCGCGCCATATAGTGCATGGTGTCTATTGGTCTGTCGAACGCTGAAACGCATACGACCGCAGCCGCAGATGAGCGTTCCGCCTCGGTCGCCGCAGCATAGGCGCCGGCGCTGTGCCCGAATATCACCAGCGGCAAGTTCGAAAGACCGTCGTCCGCGGCAATATAGTCTACAGCGGCGCGTGTATCGAGGCGCGACTGCTGAAGCCCAACGATCCTACTGCCGTCGCTTCGACCCGAAGCGGTGCCGTCAAAGATAAAAACCGCATAACCGCGCTCCAGGAGAAACTCGACAACCGGCTCGTATCCGTCCGACTTTCCGAGAAGCCCGTGCGCGATCAAAACGAGCGCGCGCGGCGAACTTGAAAGCGCGCAGTAGCCGCGAAGAGTGTTGTTTCCGGACCTGAACGCGACTTCACGGCAGGTATAGCCACCGTCGTTCCATTTATCAAGCGGGAAAACTTTGTCGGATACCGGGTTTTGCCTCAAAAACATCCCGATCATAACCGCCTCGGTGGCGAGAACGGAAACGACTATGAATCCACCGAGAGCGACAGCGGCACGGGCGATGTATTTTTTGAAGTTTGTTCGACGCGGAGCGGAGCCCAAGCGAACCTTTTTTTTTCTCATAATAGTGTACCGTCCCAAAACGAACGACACGGTTTTACGGCGTTCGGGTTTTTAAGACCATTATTCCCACTTCGTACTATTATATTGCAAACTTAACAAACCGTCAACAATTTCCGACATTTGGAAAGCATATCCGAAAAGTGCAGGTTTTGCCGAAAAAAGTTCCGATTTCCCGCGCAAAACAGCGCAATACCACTCAAAACACGTAATAACGCCCCGAAAATCTATATTAGCGGGCGTTGTGTACCAAAGCCGCTAAAAGTCGCCGCGTTCTATGGCGGAGAGTTTTTCCGCAATGATCGCCTCCGCGTCCGCTCCGCGGATGTCTAGCCCGTACACGCCTATCAGCCTCACTCTCCCTATCCCGTAAAAGTTCTCCGAGAGCGCCTTCACATAGTTGAAACCGTAATCATCAGGCACAAAACTGCCGCCAGCCGTGGTGATGTAGTAAAGTTCCCTTGCCTTTGCGAGCCCGACCGGATAGCCGTCATCGGTATAATCAAAGGTGATGCCAAGCACGTTTATCTGCTCAAAATACTGTTTGAGCGCTGCCGGAAAAGACATATCCCAGTACGGTGCGGCAATCACGATGCGGTCGGCATTTGCGAACTGCCGAGCAAGATCGAACAACGGTGAAGAAAACTCGCCCTTTGAAATGAGCGCGTCTCGAACGGTCAAAAACGCCTCGTTGACCTTCGGGAAATCGATGTTGTCAAGTTTTACTTCGACGGTCTCTTCGTCAAAACGAGAGATAAGCGCATCGGCAAGCCGCTTTGTGCGCGAACTGCCGCGAACGCAGGCGTTGATGAACAGGATCATTGTATACCTCCGCAGGTCGTGAATTGGAGGGATCGAACGAATTTATTTGAATCGATCCAATAACAGTTTAACACACAGTGATAATTACTTCAATACAGAACGGCAAGCGGCGCATCCGTACAGCTTTATATTGCTCCTCTTCCGATTCGTTCCTTTGTTCCCGCACTACCGAATGTACGCTTGCACCCGATATATTATTATCGAAATGAGGCGCGCCGTTCACTGTGATCCTGGTTTTAGGCTGTATTTCTGCTTTTTTTGCGCTACGCGGCGTATATGAACAAAACGACAGATAGGGTTGACAAGGATGTATATCCTTCAGTATAATATAAACGTGCAAGGATGCGGCATTTTCATGATCGTCTAACTTGCAAATAGAACCTATTGGTGTCCAAACTGATTGAGGGGGGAGTTATGGTTTCATACATCCTGAAACGCGTCGTCGGATCGATTTTGATACTGCTGCTTATTATGGTAGTTACATTCCTTTTGATGAACGCAATACCCGGCAGCCCTTTTTTGACGGAGAAATCCACGCCCGAGCAGATTGCTCAGGCGGAAGCCAAGTATGGCCTTGACAAGCCGATGCATATCCAACTGTTCAACTACATCAAGAACTATCTGCGCGGCGATCTCGGCACCTCACTTAAGATGCAGGAGGGCATGCCCGTTAAGGACATAATCTTCCATCAGGGCAAGTTTGCGCTTTCGATCAAACTCGGTTTGATCTCTCTGCTCGTTGCGATAGCGATCGGCATCCCGCTCGGCTGCCTTGCCGCCTACTTCCGCGGCACCTGGCTCGACGGCTTGCTGCGCGTTATAACGACAATCGGCGTTGCGATACCGACGTTCGTACTTGCGGCGCTTCTGTTGATTGCGTTCTCCGTCAAGTTGAACATACTTCCGACAAAGAGCGGCAATCTTCCCGATTTCAAGAGTTATATTCTTCCCGTCATCAGTCTTTCATCGTATTACACCTGCTATATCGCAAAACTGATGCGCACGAGTATGCTCGACGCGATCAATCAGGACTATATCCGTACCGCCCGCGCAAAGGGCGTCAAGACCAAATTCCTCATCCTCAAACACGCTTTGAGGAACTCTCTCATCCCGATAATCACTTATCTCGGCCCCGTTACCGCGGGCATCATCACCGGCAGTTTTGTTGTTGAATCAACATTCTCCGTGCCGGGCCTTGGAAAATACTTCGTACAATGCGTACTTGCGCGCGATTATCCCGTTATTATGGCGACGACCGTCGTGCTTTCAACGCTTGTTATCGTAATGATGCTGGTTGTTGACATCATCTATAAGTTAGTTGACCCGCGCATCACGCTTACTTCAAAGGAGGACTGATTATGAAAACAACTTTCGGTAAATTCAGTCCGTTCCAAGTCGACTCGTCAGCCGTTATGGAAACATTCGGCATCACAGACGGCGATTTTGCGCCCGCGACCGACAACGAAAAGGAAACTATGGTCGAGATGCGCAAGAGCATCTCCTACTGGCGCGACGCTTGGCGTAGATTCCGCGCAAACACCGTTTCGATGGTCGCTCTGTTCGTGTTCCTGCTTTGCCTGTTCTTCGCGTTCATCGGGCCCAAACTCATCCCATACAACTACTCCGACCAACTTCGCACCGCGCAGAAACTTGGGCCTTTTGAGTATTCCGAAGGCGAACAAGCCGCCAAAGCCATAGAAAAGAAAGTTGACGCGTTCTATGCGACCACGATGCGCCCCGGCAGCATCACGGCGCTCGAGCCCGGAGAATACTACTTCCAATCCGGCAAGACAACTTACGCATTTACACTTAGCGAACAGATCGACAATGCGCTTATCGTTCTGCAAAAGAACGACGCGCAGCCCGTTAAGATCGTCCGCGAGAGCGACATCAACAAGGAGGACGGCCGTTTTTCTACCTTTACTGCTTTAGAAACGACATCGGCCCCCGCAGAGAACGCTACCAAACTCAACCTCTCAAAGCGCATCTTTCCTCATATGTTCGGAACCGATTCCGCCGGACGCGACCTTATGGCCCGCACTATGTACGGCGCGAGGGTATCCATCATCATCGGCGTCATCGCCGCGATTATTGTGCTCATTATCGGCTCCATCTACGGCGCGATCTCGGGTCTTGCCGGCGGCGTTGTTGACTTTGTAATGATGCGCATAGTAGAACTCATCTACTCTGTGCCCGAAGTGCTTATAGTACTTCTTCTGCAGGTGGTTCTTAAAGAGCCTCTTCAGAACTGGTTCCAGGCGCATTCCGAAACGAGTTCGTTTGTTCGCGCAATGAGCGATCTCGGCGCCGGCATCGTCAGCATATTCATCACATTTGCCGTGCTGTACTGGGTCACGATGGCGCGCATCATCCGCGGTCAGGTGCTCCAGCTCAAAAGGCAGGAATACGTTACGGCGGCAAACGCGCTCGGCGCATCCAATACACGCATAATAAGGAAGCATCTTTTGCCCAACTGTATCGGCCCGCTGGTAATCACGACCTGCCTGCAGATACCTAGCGCCATCTTCCTTGAATCGTTCCTTTCGTTCCTTGGTCTCGGTGTTTCCGCGCCGATGGCAAGTCTTGGCTCGCTTTGCTCAGACGCGTTGCAGACGATCCAACTCTACCCCTACCGCCTCATCTTCCCCGCCGTCATCCTCACGATCATCGTGCTTACTCTCAACCTCGTCGGCGACGGTCTGAGGGACGCGCTCGATCCCCGTTTGAAGAAGTAAAGGAGCAGCGATATGGAAGAAAACAAAACTCTTTTGAAGATCGAAGATCTAAAAGTATCTTTCTTTACTCCCGCCGGTGAGGTCAAGGCCGTTGACGGCATATCCTATACGCTCGGCTACAACGAGGTTATGGGCATCGTTGGCGAATCCGGCTCCGGCAAAAGCGTTGAAGCATACTCGATAATTGGACTGCTTCAAAGCCCCGGCAAGGTCGTAGGCGGCTCGATAGAGTTTGAAGGCGAGGATCTTCTGTCCTACACGCCTGAGCAGATGCGCCTTTTCCGCGGCAACAAGGTCAGCATGATATTCCAAAATCCGATGACCTGCCTCAACCCGGTTTATACGATCGGCAATCAGTTGACCGAGGTGCTCACCTGCCACGACAAGACCATAACAAAAAAAGAAGCCTCCGATCGAGCGAAAAAAATGCTCGAACTCGTCGGTATCAACAACCCCGAAAAGCGAATGAAGCAGTATCCGCACGAACTCTCCGGCGGCATGCGTCAGCGCGCAATGATCGCTATGGCGCTGATCTGTTCTCCCAAACTGCTCATCGCGGATGAGCCTACAACGGCGCTCGACGTTACCATCCAGGCGCAGATACTTGAACTTATGAAGGAACTGCAAAAGAAGGAGAACACGTCGATCATATTCATTACGCACAACCTCGGCGTCGTTGCCGATATCTGCGACCGCGTTTCCGTTATGTACGCAGGCAGGATTGTTGAACAGGGTCTTGTCAACGACATATTCTATAATCCCCAGCATCCCTACACAAGAAAACTGCTCGCGTCCATTCCCCGGCTCGACGTGGAATCCGCCGAGCGTTTGATCCCGATCGAGGGAACGCCTATCGACCTGTTGAATCCGCCTAAGGGCTGCAATTTCGGTCCGAGATGTACCGAGTGTATGAAGATATGCCTTCGTGAAAAACCGCCGTTCGCTCAGGTCGGCGACGGGCACATCTCCGCCTGCTGGCTCCATTTTATGAACTCGAACAAGGGGGGAAGCGCAAATGAGTAACGAAAGAAAAAAACTCGTTGAGGTTTCCAATCTTCGCAAGTACTTCCCCGTTAAGGGCAATCTGTTCGACAAGAAGTACGTTCAGGCCGTCGAATCCGTTTCCCTTTCGATCTACAAGGGCGAAACACTTGGTCTTGTAGGCGAATCGGGCTGCGGCAAAACGACGCTCGGCAGAACGATAATTAGGCTTTATGAGCCCACCGACGGTCGCATCGTTTACGACGGCACGCCGATTTACGACAAACAAGAGAAGATCTCCGTTCGTATGCTGCCCTATCGCCGCAAGATGCAGATCATATTCCAGGATCCGTCCGGTTCGCTCGACCCGCGTATGACCGTTGGCGAGATCATCGGTGAATCGCTCGACATCCATAAACTTGCCGCTTCCAAGAAGGACAGGACTGACAGGATACGCCAACTGCTTGAAGAAGTCGGCCTTAATACCGAGCACGCCAATCGCTTCCCGCACGAGTTCTCCGGCGGTCAGCAGCAGCGCGTCGGCATTGCTCGGGCGCTTGCCGTCGAGCCCGAGTTCATCGTGTGCGACGAGCCCATCTCCGCGCTCGACGTTTCCATCCAGTCCCAGGTCGTCAATATGCTCGAGGACCTTCAGGCGAGCAAGGGTCTCACCTACCTCTTCATCGCTCACGACGTGTCCGTTGTGCGTCATATTTCAGACCGCATCGGCGTTATGTATCTTGGGTGCCTTGTTGAACTTGCTGAGAGTTATGAACTCTGCAGCCACCCGATACATCCCTACACGCAGACGCTTCTGTCCGCTGTTCCCCTCCCCGACCCGGAGAAGAACAAAACGAGAGAGCGTATGCTCTTAACCGGCGATATTCCGAGCCCGATCAATCCCCCCTCAGGCTGCCGCTTCCACACGCGCTGCCCGCACGCGATGAAGCGCTGCAAAGAGGAGATGCCCGCTCTCAAAGAATACTCACCGGGTCATTACGGCGCTTGCCATCTGCTTGAGCAGAATGGATCGCATAGTTCAAACACACCCCAAAACAAGGAGGAATGAAAATGAAAAAACTATTGGCACTGTTTCTTGTTCTCTTGATGGTCGGCTCTATGGCCGTCGCATGCAAAGACAACAAAGACACCAGCGAAAGCGATCTCGTTATCAATGCGTGCATCGCCTCCGAGCCCGAGACTATCGACCCGTCCCTCATCAGTTCGGTCGACGCGTCCACCTACACCCAGCATCAGTTTGAAAACCTGATGAAGTACCAGCTGATCTCCAAGAACGTTGCCGACGACAAGAACATGCAGGCAACCGAAGTTGTGCCCGGCCAGGCCAAGAGTTACACCGTTTCCGCAGACCAGAAGGAATACACCTTTGTTCTTCGCGATGACATCAAATGGTCCGACGGCAAGGATGTTACCGCAAACGATTGGGTATACTCCTGGAGGCGTCTTGTTGATCCCAAGACCGCCGCAGAATACGGCTATTTCCTTGACGGCGTCGTTCTGAACGCAGCCGCGATCCAGGCGGGCGAAAAAGAGCCTAGCGAACTCGGCATCGAAGCGGTCGACGAAAAGACCCTCAAGATCACCCTTGAGTCGCCCTGCACCTACTTCCTTGAGATGTGTGCGTTCGCGTCCCTCGTTCCTCTCCGCGAGGACATCGTTGCAAACAACGATAAGTGGACCGATCCCGCGAACATCGTTGTCAACGGACCCTACAAGATCACCGAGTGGGTGCATGACAGCAAGATCGTTATGGAGAAGAACGACAAGTATTACGACCTCGAAAAACTCGGACCCAAGCAGATCGTTTGGTGGCTGAGCGACAGCGAGACCGCTATCCTTTCGTCCTACCAGAGCGGCGAGTATCAGTTCATTGAGAGTTTCCCGACCGATATGATCGAATCGCTGCGTGCAAGCGGTGATTGCTTCATCAACCCCTATGTAGGCACCTACTATCTGTACATCAACTGCGAAAAGGTTTCCGATTGGCGTGTTCGTGCCGCGATGGTGCTTTCCGTTGACCGCGACAATATCGTCAAGAACGTAACCCAGGGAGGTCAAAGCCCCGCTACAGGCTTTGTTGCATCCGGTATCCTTGATTCCACCGGCTCCAACTTTGCGTTCGGCAAGTCCGATCTCGGCGCCGTATACAACACCCTTAAGACGATGTATCCCGATGCGGATCTTGCAACCTATGCGGGTCGCTGCGCACTTGCAAAGCAACTGTATCAGGCTGCTGTTGACGAGGGCACTTGGGATCCTTCCACCACCGTTGAGTACAACTTCAACACCTCCGAGGCTCACAAGGCTATCGCAGAGGCCTGCGGCGCCGACTGGCAGAACGTTCTCGGTATGAAGATCAATCTCGCCAACCAGGAGTGGGCAACCTACACCAACGGTCTCGGCGAGCATAAGTTCGGCGTTGCGCGTCTTGGCTGGATCGCCGACTACAACGATCCCATCACCTACCTCGAGCTGCTCGTTACCGGCAACTCCTACAACTACGGTCTGTATAGTGATCCCAACTACGATGCCAAGATCACCCAGGCTAAGGCCATCGATGCCGGCGCAGAGCGCGACAACCTGCTCTACTCCGCTGAAGAAGCACTCTTCGGCGAGGGCGGCTTCCCCGTATGCCCCATCTACTACTACACCAACCTGTACTGCGCTAAAGGTATTACCAATGTTGGCTACACCACGATGGGTTACTTCTTCTTTATGTATGCTAAGGCAGCCGAATAATAGGCAGTCGATGACAAACGAACGGACCGCGAAATCGCGGTCCGTTTTAGTTATATAAGCGCCGTATTCCGCAGCAACTGCGCGATGCATCAAAAAAATGCGTGTTTAAATCAAATATATAATGTAGTATTCAAAAACAACTTGATTTTTTACCCGATTTGTTGTATGATTGCATACGGTTATTGACCGACTGGAGAGATGGCTGAGTTTGGTCTAAGGCGCACGACTGGAAATCGTGTATACGGGGAACCGTATCAAGGGTTCGAATCCCTTTCTCTCCGCCAACAACACGACCCGTCTTTTAGACGGGTTTTGTTTTTTATAAACACTTGATTCCTTCTGCTCATCTGATCCGATTCTTCACCTATTACTATCGCCTTGATACAGCGATCAACGGTATCAATGCTCAGCTCCGACGCGATGATCGGGGCGATGACCCCGCTGTTCTCACTTCGGTGCGGCAGTTTTTCAGATCACTTGAATCGAAACTGAGAATATGATAAAATCATAAAAAACATAGTTTTTGGAGGCACAAATGATACTTTCCGATAAAACAATCAAGCGAATGCTAAATGAGCATTCATTGGTTATAGCACCGCTGACCGCTGAACAGATACAGCCTGCGAGCGTTGATATAAGGCTTGGAAACACTTTCAGCGTGGTGGACGATACTTCGTCCGGCATAATCAAACTTGACGAGCAGATAAATTATAAAACCATCAGTTCGGACAGTTATCTGATACTGCCTGGACAGTTTGTTTTGGCAACCACTATGGAGTATTTTGAACTGCCGAACAATATGACGGCGTTTGTTGAGGGCAGAAGTTCACTTGGACGTATGGGTCTGTTTATTCAGAACGCAGGTTGGGTCGACCCAGGCTTCAAGGGCGAGATAACGCTGGAACTGTTCAACGCAAACCGCTGCGCGATCGAACTCAAGGCGGGGCGCAGGGTGGGCCAGCTTGTATTTGCTCAGATGGACGACGACGCCGAAACCCCGTACCGTGGAAAGTATCAAGGGCAGCGCGGCGCTACCGGCTCAAAGGTATTTATGGATACCGACTGTTGAGCGTTGTTGCGGTGAAGATCGTATCGCCCGGCAGTCGCCGCACAGATGATGCACTCCTGCTTTTCCTTGCTCATCACGCGGTTTTTGAAAAGTCTTCATCTTTACGCTTATCCATTTTGCCTTTGATCGATCATCTGTGTGATGATATGAACGAAAAAGCAAACGGAGAAACTATGACTTTCAACGAATCGATCAAAAACCTGCCCGATGCGGCGCTAAGTATGGGCTCCGTCAGCATAAAACCCATCACGACCGAAGCGCAGATGGTCTGCGCGCTTTATGACCTTGCGCTGACGGATGAACAAAAGGATTTCGTAAATCCGACGTGGTTTTCTGTCGGCAGAGCGTATCTCAACCCAAACGATAACTGTCCCTGCCTGATCTATAACGAAGGATCAACGCCGATCGGCTTTATGAACCTTTTGAAATGGACGTGGCGGAACGCGGAGATGTCGTGGAGTTTCTTCATCGATAAAGCGTTTCAAGGGCGAGGCTACGGCAGGCAGGCGGCGATGCTCGCGATCCGCATTCTAAGATCCGTCGAGCCGGATACGCCGATAAAACTCTCGGCGGAGGCGGACAATCAAAGCGCGCATCGTCTGTATTTGTCGCTTGGCTTTCGTTTGAGCGACGAAAAGGACGGCGACGATCTTGTTTTCGTACTGTAAACAAGGATCTTGTAAAAGTCTTTTATGCCTGCATAGAACGAGCGCGATATGATACGACAAACTGTAAAGACCGAGTCGCCCTTCGGGCGTGCCGCGCTGACGGAGAGCGTTATTGAACTGAAGCGCATTTTTGGTATAATCATTGTGCGGATCCGAAACAGAAAAGATCGAAAGGAGCAAACAATGGATTATTTTGCCGAAAACCTGAAAAAATATCGCCTCCAAAAGGGTTTGACCCAGGAGGACATCGCAAACTTCCTCGGAATAACGCCGCAGAGCGTGTCTAAATGGGAGCGGAGCGAGACCTATCCCGACATAACTTTTTTGCCCGCGCTTGCGAACATTCTTTCAACCAGCATCGACTGCCTGATCGGTATGGACGAGATCCGCTCCGAAAATATGCGCAACAGCATCCACAGCCGAGCGTATGATCTGTCCAAATACGGCGATCTCATCGAGGCTGAACGCACCTACCGCGACGCGCTCGGCACTTTTCCGACCGATCCGGGGATGCTGCTCGGGCTCGCGAGCGTGCTCGCGCTGAAGGGCGAAGCCGAGGAGGCCTCCGAACTGATCGAAAAGGGGCTGCCGCTCTCGAGCGACGAAAAGCAGAACGCCACGATGCGCGCCGTGCTCTGCTTCGTATATGCAAGGATGGGCGAGAGCCAAAAGGCAAAACTCGCCGCGTCCAAACTGCCGCATCGAAGGGAGAGCCGCGAGGTCATCGCCCCGATCATCGCATCGGAACCGAGCATTGAGACCGTTGACCGCTGTATCAAAGCTATCGTCATCGGCGAAGAACTGGATTAAGGTAGTGCTAATGGAGTATTCGCTTATCGGCGCGGCAAACACCGACGCATTATGGGAACTTCAAAAACTGTACAAACGGGAGATCGGAGAGGATACACCGTCCGATGATGCAAAATCGCGCCTTAAAGCCGCGATAGAAGCCAAGTCCATACTCTTTTTCGGTGTATGGGACGGCGAGGTATTGGCAGGATGCTGTTCGATAACGGTCGGGTTCTCTACTTTCGATTATGCCAAAAGCGGCGTTTTTGAAGACTTCTATATCAGACCCAAATACAGGCATATGGGCATTGCCCGCGCTTTGGTGCGTTTTGCCTGTGCTGCAAGCGGCGTAAGCACTTTGACGGTTGGCTGCGCGTCCTGCGATGTTGATATGTATAAAGCGCTCGGCTTCTCGATCGAAATAGGCAGCCTGCTGGCGTTTGAATGAACGGCGGTCAAGCGGCGCGTAAATGCAAACATAAAAACAAATGAAAAGGAAGCGCTCAAATGCACTTCCTTTTTGCTTGTATAATAACACAAAAATGACGTGAACAAGTGCAGTACGCCTATGCGGTCAACTCATTATCCTTCTATTTTTTGTTTTCAACAAAAGCTATAAGTTCTTCCATCATAATATCCATTCTTTCCCCGACCGGCATCCCCAGCCTTTTCAGCAGTTTCTTATTCTTTTGATAATCAAGCATCAACTCTTCACAAAGCTTATAGTACTCACCTTGCGCCAATGGCAAACGAATCTTTGACCAATAGGCATAATTGTTTGCCCAGAATAGTTCGTTCTCTAATTTGTTTCCGGTATGCTCATCCGGCGGAAGAAAGCGCTGCCAGTTTCCGTCCTTCGGAAACTCGATATTATGCTCTCCAAAGATTCGCTTTATCCCTCTAAGCAAATCGTTTTCCAGCAAAGCTTTCAATCCATCAAACTCTCTTCTGAACATAAGTATGTCGATATGTTCACGCATTGCGAGGGTTAACGGAAAACATTCTTTGTATTTTCTTTCATAAAACGCAAGGCAGTCATCCAGCGATGTTATTCTTTCGAGCTGATCGAATGCCCATTTTGCACAAGCGGACGCGGCATTTACGATCGCATCAACTTCTTCCGGTCCGGGACTTATCAGAAAGAACTGTGGCGTTTTACATCCCAGTTCAAGACGCGCATCAAACGCAATGGCATTGTTAAGAAAGGTCCTTCTTGTATCAAAGTACGAAAACACGGGTATGGCGGCATAGTTATACGTCAAAGAATATGTGGAAATTTGTTCTCAATCCGCAAACGAGTATAACGGAATCATCCACAAGTTTTACACGCATCGCATTGCATTTTGCATAGTCATCCCCAAACACGCCAAGGACGGCATCCGATTCTTTGATAATGTTCATATTCTTCACCTTATCCTCTGAATTTTCATACTCGATGCATAATACCGGCAAAATGTACGGCGAACAAAAACGGCATAAACGTATAGTGATTTCCAATTAGACAGGAGCGTTATCAGACTTCCCCGCCGCAAAGCGCGCTCACACGTCTGAAATAACCGAACTCATTGCCGCAGGTAGAAACTACGACATTATCGGGACCCGGGGCACAATGCGCGACGATAGGATCACCGTTATCAAGAAATCCGACGACTATGCCGATATGATTGGATTTCGAGCCTGGATAGACATTCGCAAACGCGAGGTCGCCGAGTTTAAGTTCTCCTTTATCGATCTCTGTCGTATTGAACCATTGATTCCAAGTACCCTCGCCGATGTTCTCGTACATCCAGTCCACACTAGGGGCGATCTGAGTAAAGCACCAACTGACGTAGCCTGAGCAATCAAGTCCGAGCGGAAGGGTCTTCCCGCTTGTGGAGTGCCCCGTGGAAACGACTGTCGCGGGCTCGCCCCATTTGGGGTTTTCTCCCTTTGCGTTGTATTTGCCGCCCCAAAAATAATGCACTCTGCCGACAAGCGAAAGCGCGTATTCAACGAGCGCCCTTTGCTGATCCGATTCGTATTCGTTGTTTGCGACCGCTTTTTCTATCTGTTTTGCGGTGAGTTCCCGGTAACCCGAGGGGAAAATGCCAAGACTGCAAGATGTAAAACAGAGTATTATTAAAATGCCGACGGACAATGTTATACATTTCCCGACGACGGAACGCGATCTGTGTTTGCTGTTAGAGCTAATAGTCATATCATTTAAATCTGGTCTCGACCTCGTCGATGCCGATATTCAGCACCGTTGCGATCTCGGTAAACAGTATGCTCTTTGCGTTTGAAAGCATCTTGCCCTCCCCGGAGGAAAGCGGGCGCATAGTATTGCGCTTGCCAAGGCACAGTATAACATCTACAATTCCCTTTGGGTCGCCCGTTTTGAGTTTATCCATATTCTCACGGTAGCGCTGGTTCCAGTTGGAATTGCCGATGCACGGCTCCGCCGTTTTGAAGTATTCAAACAATTTTTCGCATTCTTTGGGTGTTATCGTTTTACGAAGACCTAGCGATTCGGCGGTCTCGACGGGAAGCATTGCGGTCATCCTTGTATTATGAAGGTGGATCAAATAACAGGTCTCGATCCTGCCGAGCACCTCTGTCTTTTCTATGCTTTGGATTGTTCCGATACCGTGGAGCGGATAGCACACGGTATCACCTACTTCAAACATCGCTTTCTCCTATCAATCACTGCGCTATCTCAAGCGCGATCTTCATCATATCGTTAAAAGATACCTGGCGTTCCTCAGGAGTGCACTGCACGCCCGGATCGTAAATAAGATCGGATATCGTACAGATGCAGAGCGCGTTCTTGCCCGCTCTTGCGGCGTTTAAATAGAGACCCGCACTTTCCATCTCGACGGCAAGCACGCCCATCCTTTTCCATTTATCAAGAGCATCCTTATCATCGTCATAGAATGTATCCGCCGAGAGGATATTGCCGACCTTGTGCCTTACTCCCATCTCACGCGCCTTTTGTACGGCGGCGCTGGCAAGATCAAAACTCGCGATCGGGGCAAATGTGCCTGGAAGCGAAAACTGCGAAGCAAACGCGGAGTTTGTGCAAGCGCCCATCCCGATCACTATATCGCGCAGTTGAAGCTGCTCGCTTATCGCGCCGGCCGAGCCTATCCTGATGATGTTCTCTACGCCGAAGAAATTATAGAGTTCATATGAGTATATACCTATTGACGGGATGCCCATTCCGCTTGCCATTACGGAAACGCGCTTGCCGTTATACTCGCCCGTGTACCCCTGAACGCCGCGAACGTCGTTCACGAGCACGGGATCTTTAAGGTATGTTTCGGCAACGAAGCGCGAGCGTTTGGGATCGCCTGGCATCAACACGGTTTTCGCAAAATCTTCGGGCCTTGCCGCTATATGAGGAGTTGGATAACTCAATGATATCTACCTCGCTTGTTAATAGTCTATTATATTATAGCACAGATTTTTGGCGTTTTCAAGCAATCTGATAAGCAGTATATTTTGAAAACGGGCTGTTTTTTTGATTTCGGTGTTGACTTTATGGAAAGTATTGAGTATAATAACTATCTGCACGGCTTAAAATCTTTTGGCCGTCCTAAAATCAACCATTCCCGCACGAGAGGGGGGAAACTGTAAATGGAAATTCGTGTTGGCGAAAACGAGTCTTTGGAAAGCGCAATCAAGCGTTGGAAGCGTAAATGCGCTCGTTCCGGTATCCTTGCCGATGCAAGAAAACGCGAACACTATGAGAAGCCCAGCGTAAAGCGTAAGAAGAAGGCTGAGGCTGCAAGGAAGCGCAAGTATTGATCAATACTATACATTTGGGACGGATTTGCCGTCCCTTTCCTTATAGCAATCAACGGTTTGCTCTTTAAAAACTCGCAAAACTGTGTTATAATGATTACCGCTGAATAAATCTTCGGAGGCTTTTTGATGATCCGCAGTATGACAGGATTCGGTCACGCCGCGCTTAACGCCGACGGCAGAGAACTGACGCTTGAGTTAAAATCCGTAAACCACAGGTTCCTTGACATATCTTTTCGTATGCCCCGCTCCTTTGCGTTTTTGGAGGATGCGCTGCGCGGCGAGATTGCCGCGCTTATCTCAAGGGGGCATATCGACGTCTATGCATACTACTCCAATAAACGCAGCGATTCCAAATCCATAGTGGTCGACAAGGCGCTTCTTAACGCGTATCTCGATGCTTCAAAGGCCCTGAACGATGAGTTCGGGTTCAGCGAGGATTGGACCGTTTCAAAAGTATTCCGTCTTTCCGATGTGATATCGGTTGAGGAAGCGGATGAAGATCGCGATGCGCTCAAAGAACTCGCGCTTTCGGCAGTACGCGCCGCCGCGGCCGAACTTATAAATATGCGCGCAAGCGAAGGCGAACGCATCGGCGAAGACCTGAAGGCTCGGATCGCCGTGCTTGAAACGATACGAGAAAATATCTCCGAACGGGCGCTTATGGTCGTTGACGAATACCGCGCAAAACTCAACGCGAGGATCGAAAACCTGCTTTCGGAAGTCGAGATCGATCGCGCCCGCCTTGCGACTGAGATCGCTTTGTTTGCTGACAAAGCCAATATAGACGAAGAACTTGTGCGCTTGAAGAGCCACTTCACCGCCGTTCTCGATCTTCTGTCGTACAGCGAGCCCGTCGGACGAAAACTCGATTTTCTTGTTCAGGAAATGAACCGTGAGTTCAACACAATAGGCTCCAAAGCAAACGATAAGGCAATCAGCGCGCTTGTTATCGACGGCAAGGCCGAAATAGAAAAACTGCGTGAGCAGGTGCAGAATCTTGAATGATTAAACTCTGTCAGGAGGTAAAATATGAGCATGGATATCCCCTGCCGCAAAGGCCGCCTTATAGTGCTTTCGGGTCCTTCCGGCGTTGGGAAAGGCACTATCGGTTCAAGACTTATAGCGGAAAGTAACGACCTTTGCTTCTCAGTTTCCGCGACCACGCGCCCTATGCGCGAAGGCGAGGTTGATGGCGTAAACTACTACTTCAAGACCATTGACGAGTTTCAGAGAATGATCGACAATGGTGAGTTTCTTGAGTATATGAACGTTTTTGGCCGCAACTACTACGGAACTCCGCGCGCGTTTGTTGAAGAAAAACTCAACAGCGGTATAAGCGTGCTTCTTGATATCGATGTAAACGGCGCGATGGTCGTCAAAGATAACTATCCCGAAGCCGTGATGATTTTCATCGCTCCCCCGTCCCTTGCGGAACTCCACCGCCGCCTTGTCGGCCGCGGGACCGATACGCCCGAAGCGATCGAGCGTCGATTCGGCGAAGCAAAGAGCGAACTTGCTCTGCTTCATAAATACGACTATGTTGTCGTAAACGACGATCTCGAACTTGCAGTGCAGGATGTGTTCGGCATTCTGAGGACGACGGCGCTTTCCGATCCCGTCAGGATGCAGGAGCTGTTTGAACTGCTTAATTCCGAACCCGTATAATCACCCTTGGAGGATATGAATATGAACCGTCAAATGAACCACCCCCCCGTATTTGAACTTGAAAAGAAGGCCGGCTGCCGCTATATGCTCGTAACTTCCGTTGCTAAGCGTGCAAGGCAGATCATCGCAAAGGATGCGGAGTCCGATATCAAGCCCGTTACACGCGCGATCGAAGAAATGTATAACGACGAACTCGAGCTCAAATACCCTTCCGAGTACTTCCAGACTTCCGAAAAATAAGCCCTGCGGCTTATCATACGCCAAATCAATACAGAACGGAGCCTTGTTATGATCGCCAAAGTGATTATCGATATCGCAAACACGAATGTAGACAGGCTCTATTCTTATTGTATTCCGGACGGTATGCCGATATCCCCCGGTCAGCGCGTGCTCGTCCCATTTGGGCGCGGCAACAAACCTACCGAGGGATTTGTCATTCTGTTGACCGAGGATGCTGATGTGGGTATCGAACTTAAAAGCGTAATCAGGCCGCTTGAAAACTATACCGTTCTTTTGGATGAGCAGCTCGCGCTTGCCTCGTGGATAAGCCGCGCCTACCGATGCACAAAAGCGGACGCGCTTCGCATTATGATACCGGCAAAACTCCGCGGCGCTCGCGTCAAGGAAAAGACTGTGCGCACGATCCGTCTTGATCCAAATGCGGACGTCGACGCGTTTATGACAACTCTCTGCAAAAAAGACGGTACTCCGAAGGCTCCAAAGCAGGTCGAAGTACTCGACCTTGTTAAAAACTGTGGCTTGGAGTTGACGCGCGCCGATATAAACTCTATCATACCGGGCGCCGCATCAGCGTTGAACGCGCTTGTAAAAAAGAGCATACTGATAGAAACTGACCGCGAAACATACCGCGATCCGTTCCTCGGCAGAAAGATAAAACGCACCGCGCCCTTTGAACTTCTCGACGATCAAAGAGCCGCGCTTGATAAGATCAACTCCGCACCTTCGGGAAGTGTGCTGCTTCTTCACGGCGTAACGGGCAGTGGAAAGACCGAGGTCTATATGCAGGCGATCTCGAGCGCGCTTTCTATAGGCGGCGGAGCGATAGTGCTTGTTCCCGAAATATCGCTTACACCGCAGACGACTGACCGATTCCGCGGCAGATTCGGTGATACCGTGGCGGTGCTTCACAGCCATTTGAGCGACGGCGAACGCTTTGACGAATGGCGGCGCATCCGCTTTTCCCGCGCACGAGTAGTTGTCGGCGCACGCTCGGCAGTGTTCGCGCCGATCGAGGGTCTTAAACTCATAATAATCGACGAGGAGCACGAGCCAAGTTATCAGTCTGAGATAACGCCTAAATACTCCGCCGTGGAGGTCGCCAAACGGCGCGCTGCAATAACGGGAGCAAGGCTCTTACTCGGCAGCGCTACACCGTCATTGACCAGTTATTACCGCGCAAAACGCAAGCAATATACGCTTTTGGAGATGCCGAACAGAATAAACGGCGTTCCAATGCCTCGGGTGGACGTTGTGGATATGCGCACCGAGTTTCTTGCAGGCAACAACAGCATATTTTCAAAAGCGCTTTCAGACGCCGTTACCTCCTGCGTTGAACGCGGCGAACAGGCGATACTCTTTTTAAACAGACGCGGTTATTCATCGCACGCCGAATGCCGTGCCTGCGGATTCGTGTTCACCTGCCGAAACTGCGACGTTGCGCTGACATACCACAAATATGACAACACGCTGCGTTGCCACTACTGCGGAGAGGTACTTCCTATGCCCCGCCTCTGCCCTGAATGCGGGAGCGAGTTTATAAAATACATGGGCATCGGCACCCAACAGGTCGAAGAGCAGTTAAAAGGCATACTTCCGAATGTCAAAACTCTCCGTATGGACACCGACACTACAAGCGGCAAGAATGCGCATAGAGATCTGCTTGACGCGTTCACGCGAGGCGAAGCGGATGTACTAATAGGCACGCAGATGGTCGCAAAAGGCCTTGATATCCCAAACGTAACGCTCGTTGGAGTCGTATTCGCGGATTCAACGCTGTTTCATTCCGATTACCGAAGCAGCGAGCGCACCTTTCAGCTGCTTACACAGGTCGCGGGCAGAGCGGGGCGTGCCGAAAAAGAAGGCCGCGTTATCATCCAGACCAACGCGCCCGAGCACCGCGCGATCGCGCTTTGCACCAAGCACGATTATATAGGGTTTTACAATATCGAGATCGGCGACCGTATGCATACCCTATTCCCGCCGTTTTCGTTCTTTGTTCGCTCGATGTTCGTTTCGCGCTCCGAAAGCGCCGCCTCAAAATCGGCCGAACGCTTTGCCGAGACCGTCAGCGAGAGACTTTTAGCCGCGCTCTCCCCCATCGGTGCGGAGAAAGAACTCTTGCTGATAATGAACGGCGCCGCTCCGATAAAGCGTCGGGATGGTGAATATCGATACGCGGTTATAATCAAACTTTTACGAAGCGTACACTCCTCAATGGCGCTTGATATCATATTCAGCGCCGCCGACGAAATCGACAGCGAATGCTATCGGGGTACCGAGGTCAACCCGCAGGATATGCTTTGATAATATATTGCTTATTTGATGCAAATAATGTTGACTTTCACCCTTGTTATGTTATAAAATTATCTTGTATAAATCCCAATGTGCAACCACAATATGTTGTGGCAGGCGCAAATCTAAATTATTGGAGGAAAAAACAATGAAAAAATTCGTATGTTCCGTATGCGGCTATGTCTATGAAGGCAACAATCCCCCCGCAGAATGCCCCCAGTGCCATGCTCCCGCGTCCAAGTTCACCGAGCAGAGCGGCGAACTCTCCTGGGCTGCAGAACATGTAGTCGGCGTAGCCGAGGGCGCACCCGAGGATATCATCAACGATCTTCGCATGAACTTCCAGGGCGAATGCACCGAAGTCGGTATGTACCTTGCTATGGCTCGCGTTGCTCACCGCGAGGGCTATCCCGAGATCGGTCTGTACTGGGAGAAGGCTGCCTATGAAGAAGCCGGGCATGCTGCCAAGTTTGCGGAACTCCTCGGCGAAGTCGTTACCCCCTGCACCAAGAAGAACCTTGAGATGCGTGTTGAGGCCGAGAACGGTGCAACCGCAGGCAAAGTTGACCTTGCAAAGCGCGCAAAGGCGCTGAACCTCGACGCTATCCATGACACCGTTCACGAGATGGCTCGCGACGAAGCCCGCCACGGCAAGGCATTTAAGGGTCTTCTTGACAGGTACTTCAACTAATAGTTCTCACAAGAGTCAACGATTGATTCTTACGGCATTGGTGCTGGCTGCCTCATTTGGTTCAGCGCCAATGCCGCTTCTATGATGGACACATCGTCCTTATTCTCTTGACCGCAAAGAATCGCTCTGAAGCGTTTTAAAGCAAGGTGTTTGAGTATCTGCTCAGAAGTTTTTGCAAATATATGGCAATGCATTGGATTTGATGTGTGGTTTTATGAGGTGTATTATGAATGATCCGAATCTTGAAGCGCTTTGGTTCTATACTGCGGCGGATTATCTTCTTATTAACGCTTTTTTGTGGCGCAACACAGAAGCACTTGCTCCCTGCCTTGAGTTAGTTTACAATAATAATCTTTCTGTGATACAGGAGGTTGAGAAACTAACTCCAGAAAAACGCTTCGCTTTTACCGGCTTTGATTGCAATGCGCTCTATGAAGTTTATAAGCGGCGCACACCATTTAGTTTAACCGCATTTTCAAAGCGCAAAATGCTTGAACAGGCCATCGATGATATCCGCACGATCTGCTCTGCCGCAATGCCCGTTTCGGAAGATTTGCTCCTATTCAGAAATGTCAATGCTCGTTTTATGTTGAATGCAGAGCAAAATGATACCGTTGCGCTTTTGGGGCTTACCAGCACCAGCAATACAGGACAACTTATAGATTACGGTAATAATGATTATCTTTCTCCTGCGCAGATACTCAAAATATGTGTTCCGCGTCATTTCCCGGCAGTTTCCTTTGTTAATAGCGAAAACGAAGTTATACTTCCGCCGATGGAATATCGCGTACTGTCGTCAACTATGCGCGATAACGTGTCCATCATCGAACTTCAAGCCATCGGTTCGCTTGATATAGAAAGTCTTATCTCTACATCAAAGGATGTCTTTTCTGAGTACTTCTATAACGAACAATAGCATATTGGTGTCGTTGTGCTTATATTTGTGATTTAATCACATGACGGTATTGAACATTCAACAATTCAAGTGTATAATTAAATCAAGCAAGCGAACGTGTTTGTGAAATTATATTGCGGAAAGGAGAATTATTATGAAATACGTTTGCAAGGTTTGCGGCTGGATCTATGACGAAGAGGAGCAAGGCACGAAGTGGGAGGATCTTCCCGATGATTTCGTGTGCGAACTGTGCGGCGTTGGCAAAGACGAGTTTGTTCCCGCCGAATAATTTGTTTTGACCATCAAAAAACCCTGCTTTTGCAGGGTTTTTTGATTTCTTATTTCCGTTATTCCGCTCTCAGCGCGAGCACCGGGTCCTTCTTCGCGGCAATGCCGGCCGGGATTAGTCCGGAAATCAAGGTTAGTATCATACTTACAAGCACGAGCACTATTGCCCCTTTCAGCGGCAGCACCGCCTTTAGATTGGCAATACCTGTAAGTTTTTGCAGTATGATATTCATAAGTATCGTAAGAAGCAGCGTGACGCCGATCCCGATAAGACCCGCGAAGAATCCGACTGTCAGCGTTTCGGCATTGAAAACCGAACGTATATCGCGCTTTGATGCGCCGATAGAGCGCAGGATGCCGATCTCCTTCGTGCGTTCAAGTACGGAGATATAGGTGATTATGCCGATCATAATCGAAGAAACAACAAGCGAAATCGCAACGAATGCGATAAGCCCATAGGATATCGCGTCGATGATCGTCGTTATGCCCGACATAAGTTTTGCTACATAGTCGGTGTATTCTATCTTGTCGCCTTCTTCGGCACTTTCGTTATAATCCTCGATAGCCTTCGCCACGGATTCCTTATCCTCAAACGATGAAACATAGATATTGATAGTGTCCGGATCGTCAAAGTCCACAGCGCCAAACTCCTTTAGGCGATCCTTGAGTGTTGAGGTTGATACCTTTGACGGCATAAACTTATCGTAATAGACTGCAAGTGTATCTTCGCTCTCCCCCGCTATGCGCTCATCGAATATAGCGGCGACCGCGATATAGCCGCTTGAGCCGAAGATATCTCCGGGTTCCGAATATTGCCGCACCAAACCCGCGACCTCAAACTCGGCGTTCTCCTTGCACTTTTCGACTATGATCGCTGTGATCTGTTCTACCATCAATGCGTCCAGTTCATCGTCCGTATAGTCCGCCAGATAATTTTCCATTTCTTCCCTGCTGACTCCAAAAGTGGAAGCGGCGAGTTCTATACGCGATTCGCGCGTCGGAAACCGCTGTAAATATGAGGCTACGGTCATATCGAGCCCGGCCTTGTCCGGCAGGGCCAGAACGGCGGTATACATATCCGCCTTTTCAGTATCGTTGAGCGATGCGAAATAGGCTTTTATCTCGCTTGCCTTTGCGCTGTCTGACAGTTCCTGCTGCTGTTCGATTATGAACGGCAGCCCCGATACTATATCGATGTTCTTGTTTGCTTCGGATTTCTGTTCGGCTATGAGTTCCGCCGCTTCAGCCTTTTCTATCACATACTCCGTCAACAGATGCGTATAGCCGAATGCACCGGAAATCTGCATGGCGCCGTTTGATTTGGCCCTGATTATTCCGACGACCGTAAGATCGAAACCGTTTTTGATTACAAGATCCATCAGTTTATCGTCGTCGCCGATATACTCCCATTGGTTTTGAGAGGATTCGCTTCGCCTGTACATTTCGTGATTTAGAACGAGTTTAAAACTCTTGCCAAGTATCTCGTCATATGCGGCGATCCGAGCGGTCTCCTCTATCTTTTCGCCCTTGAATATGGAAGTCATAATACTTTTGATCTCTTCTGCGTCGATACATCCAAGAGCATAGAAAGCGGTGTCGCTTATGGAATTGTTTTCATCGACGATCAAAACTATCTCGTTCGCCTTTTCCGCCCAGCGTCCTGCGGCAAGTTCGTATTTGTCGCGCAGCAGTTCACTAACAAGTTCCCCATCCTTACCCGGCAAAAGTTCAGACCAAAGGTTGGCGCTGCTCATACGCGACGAAACAAGGTTGAACATACTCATACCCGTTGCGTCATCATCGCTTGACGATGTAAATATCGCCTTTGAGATATCGGCATTGCGATATTCGCCGTCATTGTCCACTAAGAATACGTTCAATGACGGCTCGTAACCATACTGGACGGCGGAGATCAGTGAGTTGAGTTCCGAACCCTTATCGGCAAGTTTTGCGTCCAGATACTCCTTGAATGCCGCAATATTGTTCTCTTCGTCGTTTCCCGAGAACGCAGCGTTCAGCATACGGTATATACGCGGATCGGATCGAACAGCATCATCGCGGCTCTCCTCGCTGCCTGATGTATCGTCGCCCACGTCGAGGAATGTCTTTATAATATTGTTCGGATTCTTTTCAAGCGTTATCGGATACGAAGCGAGCGTGCTTCGCTGAATATCCGAAACGTAGTTATGTATGCCCGTTGAAAGCGAAAGTATCAGCGCTATACCCGTTATGCCGATAGAACCCGCAAAAGCAGTTAGAAGCGTTCTGCCTTTTTTTGTCCTGAGATTATTGATGCTCAGCGACAGCGCGGTAAAGAACGACATCGAAGTCTTTTTTCTTTTGATATCGGCATCGGTCTTAAGTTCTGTTTTCTCGGCATTAGGATCAAAAGCGCGCGTGTCTGAGATTATCTTGCCGTCCTTTAAGCGCACGGTGCGCGTTGCGTACTGATCGGCGAGTTCGCCGTTGTGCGTTACCATAATAACCAGCCTGTCCTTGGCGACCTGTTGGAGCAGTTCCATAACTTGCACGCTGGTTTCCGAATCAAGCGCACCCGTTGGCTCATCCGCAAGTAAAACATCCGGGTCGTTGACAAGCGCACGCGCTATCGCAACGCGCTGCATCTGTCCGCCGGACATCTGGTTTGGGCGCTTATGCAGTTGATCGCCGAGCCCGACCGAGCGCAGCGCTTCCTTTGCGCGGCGTCTGCGCTCCGCTTTGGATACGCCCGATATCGTTAGCGCAAGTTCGACATTTGCCAGCACGCTTTGATGCGGGATGAGATTATAACTTTGGAATACAAATCCGATCGTATGATTTCTGTAAATATCCCAGTCACGGTCTGAATAGGCTTTTGTTGAAACGGCGTTAATTATAAGATCGCCGGAATCATACCTGTCAAGCCCCCCGATGATATTAAGCAGCGTTGTCTTGCCCGAGCCGCTCGGGCCGAGCACAGCAACGAACTCGCTTTCACGAAAAGCGAGGCTCACATCATCGAGCGCCTTTTGAACAAGGTCTGATGTTTTGTATTGTTTTGAGATATTGCGAAGTTCCAGCATTTCTGCCTCCAAGACTTTGTTTGTATCATTATAACACCAAAAGTACGCCTCTATCAACGGATACTCGGAATTGTTGAAAAAATATCACATTTTTCTTCCAAGTTCCGCACTCATTGATATTTCTATGGACGAATCGGCGGATAACTGCTATAATACTCAATATGAGAAAGCAATTCACATCAACGATTTTGCCGCTTATCGCGGCCGTCATCTGGGGTACTGCCTTTGTTGCGCAGGATGTTTGCGCTGGAAACGTCCCCCCTCTTGCCTTCAACGCGATCCGTTTTGCCGTCGCGGTCGTGTTTCTTGCGCTTGTTAAGATCATCATCTCGACGATTCGCAAAAAATCCAAAATGACTTTGTCTGCTGTCAAACAAAAATCCTGTAACCGATCTCTTTTGACCGCAGGGTTGCTATGCGGCCTCGCGCTTGCAGTTGCATCATTCTTTCAACAAGCCGGTATGGAGGCGGGCACCGACGCGGGCAAATCGGGCTTCATAACCGCGCTCTATGTTGTGCTCGTGCCGGTTATAGGTCTGTTTTTCAAGAAACGCACCCCGTGGGTGCTTTGGATCGCGCTCGCAGTTGCCGTTATCGGATTGTATCTGCTCTGCGTAAACGGCGGTTTCAAACTTGAAAGCGGCGATATGCTGACACTCGTTTGTGCGCTTGCGTTTGCGATACAGATACTGCTTATAGACAAATTTGCCGGCGAACTCGATCCTATACTCTTTTGTATCGTTGAGTTTGCGACGGCGGCTGCGCTGTCATTTATCGGGATGCTTATTATGGAAAGACCCGATGCATCGCAGATCATAAAATACGCGCTTCCGATACTGTATGTGGCGGTATTCTCCTGCGGCATCGCATATCTTATGCAGATAATCGCCCAGCGCGACGGCGACCCCACGCTTGTTTCACTTCTGTTCAGTATGGAATCGGTCTTTTCCGTCATAAGCGGAGCGATAATACTGAAACAGAAAATGAGCGCGCGTGAACTCACCGGCTGTGCGCTGATTCTTGCGGCAGTCGTTATCGCACAGTTATCCGTCGTGTCAAAGCAAAAAGAAACGGGGATTTAATACTTATATTCGGCTTTCCTTTTGATCGCCTATCAGCATTTCTACAAGTTTGACGCATTCAAACACCAATCCGTCGCAAAACGGTTTTTTCTGTTGGCCGAGTCTCTCATTCCTATCAAGCAGGTCCTTGCAATCAAGCATATTTGAATGATTTAAATTGAGTTTTGCATAGTACTTCTCAATGGTGCCCGGATCATCTTTGCCCATTAGTCCAAGAGCCATCAATCCTCCTGTAACGGCACCGCAGACAGAGCCGCGTTTCATCCCTCCGCCGAAGTTGGCGGCGATATTTCGCAGCATTTCCTCGTCAACCTCTGCCGATTTTGCAAAGGGCATCAAAACAGATTGGGCACAATTATAATGCGGTGATTGAGATTCGCGCAGTTCGCGCGCTCTGTTAATACAGTAATCCATTTTTCTTCCTCCATAAATAACCAAAACTGCCGGGCAATGCGTTTTGCCCGGCAATATTCAAGCGATAATACTCCTTCTCAGGAGTTAAATGTAACGCCGTCCGTGGTGGAAGCGTACAGGCAAGCCTTGTCGTCGCCGCCGTATTTGGCCATAAACTCGTGGTCGGTCATCGTGCAATCGACTTCCGGAATGAATATAATGACAGGTTCGCCGGTGTCAATATCATCAAACCCCATATCGACGGGGATCCAGTAATCCTCAGCGTCGACGCAGGTGCGTACTTCGTTGTTGCCCTTAAGATTCTGAGCGTAAAGGACGGGTTTCTGGTATGATTTCTTCATAACTAATTCCTCTCTATAATCAGTTCAATGCCGCTCGCATAACGATTATCGCATCATCTACGGTGAGACAGCCGTCTGAGTTCATATCGGCGCAGTAGCGGCCGTATGCATCGAGATCACAAATACCCATCGCCACGCGAAGCGCAATGATAACGTCCACGATATCGATGTCGGCATCCGCGTTGACGTCGCCCTTTGTACCGGCTATTACAGCAGTTGCGAGTTCAAGCGTATTGCCAATAAATGCAGCCGTCGATAGTACCGCTTTTGGGGCCGGAGCCTTTGGTCTCAACGGCTTTAACTGCGGCATAGAAGTTTTTGGCTGTTTCTGCCGTTGCGCCGATGAACGCCGGAAGAGAGCCGAAAACAAAAGCCGCGACCAGCAGTATCGTAGCTATAGTGCAAAACGACCGTTTTTGTGTTGAAAATGACTTCTTCATAGTTCTAACCCCCTGTAAGTATTCTGTGATCGACCGATTTCGCCTAACCAGTATATCGCTTAGCGTTTTGCGAAGCCTATCACGGAATAGGACTTGCATAAAACAACAGCGCCTATTCGCACACATTAATATAATAACACATATCGCAAAAATAGTCAACTCAGTTTTAGTTTCGTGCTATGGAGTGCTCTTGTCCAAAATCCTATGGATTACTTTTGGAATTAATCATTACGCTTGTTAATTTAATTATGTCAAACCAACCATTCTGCGGATCTGATAATGCGATATTAAAGAACAGGCTGTTCAAATATAATCGATATAATCGTTATTTTGACGATTTTGTATGCTTTTGGGGGCTTTTCAACGCCTTTCGCGCCAATAAAGTACTGTACCAAACGCGTCCATTGCGCGCGCACAGCAATCACTCTATCTCGGCCTCGGCTGTCTTGCGCTCCTTGATCGTGGCTTCCATATTCTCAACAAACTCTTGATACTCCTCGGTATAGCGAGTCTTGGGAGGATCGATATCGGAAGGATCGACGGTGAAGGTATTTACAGTATTTCCGTAGTTGGCCAAGTCGAATGCGCGGGTCGCTTCTTCCTTCTTTTTCTGTTTCTTTTTTGCTTTAAAAAGTTTGATGAACTTCATAGCGGTATCTCCTGTTGTTTGGTGATGAGCCTATTATATCTCAAAAGTTTGGAAATGGCAAGAACGCAGTCGAAAACCGTTCAATCGGCGATTATGTCGCCGAAATTGCCTTTTATAAAGTGGCGGTATTCCGGATGATCGACGGCGTTTTCGTACTCCTTGATGATCGTTGCGCGATTCCACTCCCTTGTCTTTTCATCCAATTGATCGTATCGCTCGATCCTGATAAGGCCATGCCTCTCGGCTTCGAGTATCGCTTCGTATGCGTCGGGCACATACTCAACGCCAGCCACATCGACCGGCGCGCCGCTCGTCGCGGCAAACGGTATTTTAACGGAGATACCCGGCGTTTCGATCGCCTCAACGCTGTAGATATAGGCGGATACGCCCCTATAGGTGGATTCGAGCGCGTTTTTATAATACTCCGTTATACATTGCACGCCGTTCTTATCGAATCCGTAAGGACCCCACTTCTGCCATTTGCCGTTATACTCAAAGCCGGTTTCTTTGCAGTATTTTTCTATCGCGTTTGACAAATACACGAGCACGTTTTCCCTTTTTTCGGAAAAATAGATAAGAGGAACGCCGTGATTTGAAACGCGCGGCTCAAGCCTTGTTATGTTAGGTATGTTTGACGCGTGATAGAACAATATGGTATCTCCGTTATTGAAACTTTGTTTTTTCTGTATGCTCCCAGTATCATCTGCCGAGTACCGCATTACACGGGAGTTCCTACTTCGATCAGATTCCCGTCCAGGTCATAGAATCTGACAACTCGCTGCCCCCAGCTGTGCGTCATAAGACGGTTTACATACTCGATGTTTGGATAGAGCCTTTCAAGTTTTTCAATAAAAGCCTCGATCTCCGACTCTTCAAAATACAGTTCTGTGCTGTTGTTTCTTGATAATATGTTTTTTCCTAAGAATGCTTCCCAGTATTCGGCTTCCTGTAAATACAAGCCGCCTGTCAACTCCATATTGCCGTCGTTGTCCCGTATCAGTTCAAACCCAAACAGATCATGGTAAAACTTTAAAGCGGCATTACAGTCCTTCACAACCAGAAGCGCTCCTCTGTATTTCATCTAGACATCTCCTTTCGGCGAAGAAAACTCACAAAAATATTATGGCTTTATTGTTTTTTATTTGCTTGATAAATCAATGAAGGAATAATCAGTATTTTCTATCCTTGATCTCATAATCTCAATAGACATTTCCGACTTATCTATACCAACAAATCTTCGATTATGTTTTTGAGCAGCTAATAACATTGATCCACTTCCAGCAAAGCAGTCCATTACATAGCTGCCTTTTTCAGATGATTGAAGTATTATTTGCTCAAGCATATCGCTATTCTTTTCTGTAGGATAGACAGGATATTGGGGGTCTTTGAATGACCAAATATCTTGTATCTTTTTCCCTTGATGTTCGTCCGCATATTTTTTAATCCTAGGATTCCCGGTGGAAGACCATTCTATCATGTTCAGCGAATCAAGTCTATCAAACTCTGTTGGGTCTGTACGCCAGTGCCGTCCTTGAGGAGGATTCATTCCCCTCCACGGTTGCCCAGTTGGGCTACTGACACTAGATTCTCCAGGAGCATGAAGAGGAATAGTGGTATAACGCCTTCCATCACTATCCACCTTACTAAATCGTTTCGCTATCTCTTCATTCGTACATTTTAAACGTATATCGTTCCATATTCCAGAATTCGTTTTTGTGTAAAAGAGTATCATATCCTTTTGGTTACCGTATGCTTTACGGTCAAAGTTCTTGGGGTTGGATTTAATCCTTGTTATATCGTTTTTGAAACAATCATCTCCGAATATTTCGTCAAGCATTACCTTAAAATAGTGTCCCATTTTTGTGTCTATATGGACATACAAACTCCCCTTATTGGACAAGAGCTCACGAATTAAAACAAACCTTTCATACATGAACTTCAAGTATTCATCCTTAGTCATTACATCGGAATATGCAACTTTGCCATTTCGTGATCTACTTATAGTGCTTACTCTGTCGTCAGATACTAAGAAAATTTGATCGGTGTTAAAAGGAGGATCTATGTAAACAAGATCAATCTTATCTTTATAGTCCGGCATCATAGAAGACATGGCTAAAAAATTATCACCTTTGATAATTAAAGACTTTTCTTCGCATACAATTCTCGAGGTTGCTTTATTTGAGCGTTCAATAATTGCCTCGTGTGATTCTTTTCCATCGAAGATAATGTTCATTGGATTTCCCTCTATATTGAGTATAAGTATTCTCTTAACAATAGGCTTGAAAGAATGGTTTGATCGTCGTGTTCTCTAAGATGCCTATGCATTTTGTTATTACCAGTTATATACAAAACCCCATCACAGATTGCTATTTTATTAACCGTTACATTAAAACGATTCGGCAAAAGCGAAGATGTAATTGTGGATACTGCATCAGCAAATTGTGCATCTTGATGCCCTCCAAAGTCCGTAAGAAACTTTGCCTCTCCAATGACATATTGCGAGTTAAAGCGAGCAACAAAATCTAGTCCTTTATTATGACTATATCCCAAATAATCACTTGCAAAGCGTTGCATCTCGGTGTCTGAAGCGTTCAAAACTGCATTTCCGTTAGCTGCGAGAAATTCATTAACAGTATTGTATACTGGCGCTCCAAGCATCCCACGCGCAATCCATCTTTTAAAAAGCGGACCTATTTGCCTATTCGTTTCTTTCGGTTCGGTACATTTTTCATAGATAACATCTAATCCCATTTCATAAAGATTACCAGCAAGCCTGTTTACAGTCTCAGGATTTCGTGATATCGATTCTGGGTCTCTTTTTAAATACGCGACATACGAATCCTTTATTGGGAATAACTCCAATGTTAATAACTCTCTTACCAAAGTCTCGTTGTCTTGGCGTTCAAATGAAGTTTGAACTCGTTTCCATTGATTATTGTCAATTTCTCTGCGAATATTGGGTGACATTGGATACACTTTAAAAAGTTCATCTAAATAATTACTTTGATTTGCAAATTGCACACTCAATTCAGTCCAGTAATTCATATAATTCCTCCTGTAATCCATGTTATATAAGTTGGAAGTGTCTGAACGCTTCCATAATGGCAGTTTCCTTTTCTTCAGTACATCCTGCCTATCTGGAATCTTCCGATTTTACCAACTTAAAAGCACAACAGTCTCAACATGCCCCGCCAGCAGAACATATCCACCGGCTGGCATTAATCGGGCTGGTAGCTGCCGACGTATAAGTCGCTACTTTTTCTTGAACAGAAACTTCGCGCGGCTCTTTCCGGAACGGTATGCCGTCAGGATAATGCCCAGCAAGCCGGGGCAAAAACGAACCATGAAGAAAAATGCTTTCGTGCTATTCTTTTGTGGCTTTGTTTCCGCCTCTGCCGAGATGATTTCCTCCCGAAGTTTTTTTCTGCTTCCTTCCGCTCGTCTTTAGAGAAGTGGGACAGCATCAGATAAAACCGCACCAATTTGTCGCGCCGCTTTTGCTGGTAGGTTTCCAACTGTTCCACTGAAAAGACTTCCGGCGTGTGATCCCGAATGAAAGTCTCTGATCGAGACTGCGACAGCATCCGATCCTCTATTTTTTTGACCGATAAGCTACCGGTGGTAATACTGCCGGGCCGCTTTCTGTACATATATAATACCTTATCCAGAACAAATATGCGTTGGTTTCGAGCATATATCCTGTAGGTGATATCAACATCCTCAAACACATGGCCTTCCAGGAATCTTTCAGTCTCCCAAATTTCCCGGGCGTACAGCTTATTCCATACACCAAAGTTCAGCGTTCCGTCAAATAAAGCGCGAATGACGGCATCGCGATCATATTTGCCGGGCCGGATCGCTGGTCCTGTTTGCATACAGTTTTCCAGGCCCATGACAGACGTCGTTTTATGCAAAGAATGCCGACAAACCACGATATTCACGTCTTCCTGAATCATGGCAGTTACCATGCTCTCTACAAACGAAGCGTCATAGGCGTCATCGGAATCCAAAAAGGCGATCAATTTGCCCCGTGCACTGTTCAGGCCGGCGTTCCGCGCGCCTCCAGGGCCTTTATTCTCCTGATGAAGCACAACAAAGCGATTGTCCCTTTGGGCGTATTGATCGCAAAGCGCTGCCGAACCGTCGGTCGAACCATCATCAATGACGATGATTTCCAAATTGGTATAGGTCTGGTGGATTACGCTGTCAAGCGCCTCTGCCAGGAAAGGCCGGATATTATAGACCGGTATGATGATGCTGACGAGAGGATTGTTCTCCACATTTCTGCACCTCTTTTCATATTCAAATGGCCCCGTACGCCGCCTTATACCGGTTCACCGCAGAAACAGGTACTGACCGCCGGCAATGCTTATTGCAGCTGCTTTGTGATCATCCGGCGCACAAAGCCGGGAAGGTGAAAGCACTGGAACCGGTTCAGCATCCGCGGGGCAGCCGTTTTCAGGCTTTTTTCAATACCCAATGCCGCAGCGGCTGTGCAAACACAATACTTAGCCGGTTTTCAGCATTTCATCGCAATTTTGAACGGCGGGACAGAGCATCTTTCATCCAATATGCGATTCCGCATATAGACCTTTCGAGGCTTGTTTACGTATTCATTCTCGATATCTCGCCCTTGGAAAGCTTCACCACCGTCTCCACATGCCTCGGAGCTCTCGTATCCGTGTCCGATATGCGCTGACCGTTCGAGGAAACAAGTCAGACAACCGTGGGCGTTCAAGGAAACATGTCTGCGAACCGCTCCCCGCCGCAACTGATGACAGTGTGGGGACCTTGGTGTCTTCAAAATAATTTTTTTACTGCCTTATCCGGTCGAGATATTCATCATCAGTAATACCGGCTGGAAACTCACAGTTGTATTCCTTCAGCAGAAGATTATTCTCATTATATTTATCCTTAAGTACCGCCTTTAGATAGTCAGTAAAAAAGCTTTTGAACCATTGTACACTCTCGTTTAAGTCAGAGAAACCGTATTCACCCAATTGAATACCGAGACTGTTGTCGGGTGTGGGGCACCATTTCTCTTGATACAGCATAAAAACCTGTGTGTGCGTTTGATGGAGTTCTTCTGATCTGTACTCCATAAACCATGAGTGGTATGGAATGCTGTTCCTGATACAATACTGTTTTGTGAGCTCGGCTATTTCCCAGCACCAAGCACAATTGTTCTCAACAACTTCTTTGACAGAAGAAAAAGTGTAATCATGGACTGCAAAGTTTTCATCATCCTGAAAATGAAGCTTCCCTTGTATATCTTTATAGCCGTAACGAATAGACGCCACATAAGCAAAAAACGCGTCGGGGCTCAATCTCATAATCTCTGTATACTTTATAGGCATTCTATACCTCCATTTTCTCCGGACATCGAAACTACAGTTACAGTCCCATTTGACAACAGAACGAGAGTCTCAACCTCTTGAAAACCCTCAAATGACAACAGTCCGATAGTCTCAATCTCACATTTTTGCCGCTGATAGCGAACCGAGAGTTACAGCACCAGATTTCCCTGATTTTGCTCTCTCGCTCTGTGGAAACTTATCCACGCTTCTGCTGACGGTCAGACCCTGAAAAACCCCTTATTTCCAGCCATTTTCCCGCTATCGTCCTCAATTCCTTGACAGCAGAACGACCGTCTCCACGTGCCCTGTCTGCGGAAACATATCGAACGGTTTAACGCATTCTATCATATAGCCCCCTTCGTTTGCAAGTATCTTACAATCCCTTGCGAGTGTTGCGGGGTTACAAGAAACATACACTATGCGCGAAACACCGCTATGGATTATCGCATCGAGCGCAGAACGCTGCACGCCCTGCCGAGGCGGGTCGATGAGCAGTTTTGATATTCGTCTGCCGCTTGAAACGAGTTTTGGCAAAACCTCCTCCGCTCCGCCGCATAGGAACTCGGCGTTGTTTACGCCGTTTGAGACTGCGTTATTGATCGCATCGTCTACCGCACTTTGAACATACTCGATGCCGATGACGCTTTTTGCGTGCTTAGCGATAAGCAGCGACAGCGTGCCTATGCCGCAATACAAATCCGCGACGTCATCGGCGGCGTTTAAGTCAAGCAGGTCAACTGCGGTTTTATAGAGTTTTTCGGTCTGACTGTGATTAACCTGCAAAAAACTTTGCGCGCTCACCTCAAAATCCGATCCCAACAGCCGCTCCCTAACCGTCTTTTTGCCATACAGCACTATATCCCTCCTGCCGAGTATGCCGCTGTGCCGCGATCTTGAAACGTTATTGACAACGCTTCTAAGCGTATTTATATTTTTCCCAAGCCGCTCGATAAGCGCATCAGTTCCTTTGAGCGGAACTGACGAAACGATCACGATCATTGTTTCATCAGGCGATGTAGTGCGAACGATCAGGTTTTTGAGCACTCCTCTGCCGCTTGATTCGTCATAGGCTGAAAGGCGCGCATCCCGCGCCCAGTCAAGCACAATTTTAAGCGCGCAAAATGCGCGTTCATCCTGAAGCAAGCAGTCTTCCGCCGCGACAATACTGTGGGAGTTTCGCTCATAGCAGCCGCAGACAAGTACGCCCTTATGCATACCGAAACCGAATACCGCTTTGTTGCGGTAGCGAAACTCACTTTCGGCGGGCGCGCAGGGCTCCGTCGTTACGCCCCTAAAACCGCCGATGCGTTCGAGCGCGTCCTGAACGCGGGAGCGTTTGAGTTCGAGTTGGCTTTTGTAATCGATATGTTGGATATCGCATCCGCCGCATTTGGAAAAAACGGGACAGACCGGGTCTCGCCGCACGGGTGAAGATTTGATAACGCGATCAAGCCTTGCTACGGCATAGTTGGGGGCCGTTTTTTCGACCTTGGCGAGCACGGTCTCGCCCGCAATCGCGCCGTGAATAAAGACAGCGATCCCGTCCGCGCGACCAACGCCCTGCCCCTCCGAGCCGTATGAATCGATCGTAAGTTCGATCTGTTTGTTTACATAAAGCGAATGCTGCATATCATTTTTTCGGCGGGATCACCTTAACGTTTGCTTCGCCGAGCAGGCCGACAAGCGTTGCCAGCATCTCGTCATTGAGATTTACGCAGAGCGTCTTGGGCGCGAGCTGCTTTCTGCCCGTTACGGCATTTGCAAAGATAACATCGCTGTTTCCCGGATAGCGGCGAAGGAGCTCTATGACCTTGTTTTGCAGGCCGTCGGTTTCCGCTGTAAAGTTGAGCGCAAGTCGCATCACACCGCCCTTTTGCAGCGGCTCAACCTCCTCAACAATAACAGTGTTCTTCCTGTCCTCACGGAGCGAAAGCCTGCCGGAGATTATCACGCGCATATCCTTGACGAGCAGCGAGGCAAACTTTTGATAGACCTTCGGGAATGCGAGGAACTCAACTTCACCGAGAAGATCCTCTATCATACCCGACGCCATAATTCCCGAACCCGACTGCACCGCGCGTTTGTTGACCGATGAGATCAGGCCGCCTACACGCACGCTTGCGCCGTCCCAGATGTGGCTTTGCTCGTCCGCCTCGCTAAGGTCAAGACAGTTAAAGCCGAGTTTTGAAAGCTGCTCCTCGTAGCCCATAAGCGGATGACCGCTGACATAGACGCCAAGTTTGTCCTTTTCTGTCGCAAGGAGTTCCTCCGGCGGGAACTCAACAAGCGCCTCCGGGTCAAGTTTTTTTACTTCCGTATCCTCCGGTTTTGAGAACGCCGCATCAAACAGCGAAAGCTGACCCGATTCGATGCGTTTTCTGTCCGCACCGGCGGCGGCAAGTTCCTGCTCGTAATGCCCCATAAGATATTTGCGCGACGCACCGAAACTGTCGAAGCATCCGCCGAGGATCATACCTTCCACAAGACGTTTATTGAGGCCGGGACAACGCTTTACAAAGTCCGAGAAGTCCTTAAAATTGCCGTTCTCCTGCCGCTCAAGAAGCATTTCCTTCACAACGCCTTCACCGACGTTCTTTATAGCGGCGATACCGAATCGGATAGCGCCGTTTTCGACGGTGAACCGTGGCTCGCTCTTGTTGATATCCGGCGGCAAAAGTTGTATGCCGCGCCGTTTACAATAGTAGATATAACCCGCGATCTTGTCTGTTTCGTTGATAAAACTGTTGATGAGCGCTGTCATAAACTCAACTGGATACAGGCATTTCAACAGCGCGGTACGATACGCCACGACAGCATAGCAGGCCGCGTGCGCCTTGTTGAATGCATATGATGCAAAATCCATCATCTCGTCGAATATCTTTTCCGCAACAGGCTCAGGCACTCCTCTGCGCAGAGCGCCGTCAACGACTATCTTTCCGTCTTCCTCTATGCCGTAGATGAAGTTCTTGCGCTCCTCGGCCATAACATCGTGCTTTTTCTTACTCATTGCGCGGCGCACAAGGTCGCTTCTTCCGAGCGAATAACCCGCGACGCTTCGCACGATCTGCATAACCTGTTCCTGATAGACCATACAGCCGTAGGTCGTCGATAGGATCGGGCGCAGCAGTTCGGTCTCGTAATGTACGCTTGAAGCGTTCTGTTTGCCCTCTATATAGCGCGGGATCTGATCCATCGGGCCGGGGCGGAACAAAGAGATGCCCGCGATGATATCCTCGAAGCAGGAGGGCTTCATCTGCATCATAAAGTTTGTCATACCCGGCGATTCAAGTTGAAAAACGCCGACAGTTTCGCCGCTTGAGATCAAGTCATAAACACGCTTATCATCGTAATCGCAGTTTGAAAAATCCGGCGGAGTTTCGCCCTTATTTCGAACATAATCAAGGCAGTCGCGGATGACTGTGAGCGTTCTCAGGCCCAAAAAGTCCATTTTGAGCATCCCGAGTTCCTCGAGTTCCGTCATCGTGAACTGGGTGGTTATTGCTTCATCGTTGCGCTGAAGAGGAACAAGTTCCATAGTCGGAAGTGATGAGATCACAACGCCTGCCGCATGGGTGGAAGTGTTGCGCGGCAGCCCCTCTACCTTCTCGGACAGGTCGATGAGTTTACGCACCTTATCGTCGCTGCTGTACAGATCGGCAAGTTCGGGTATCGTTTCTACCGCTTTTTCGATCGTCATCTTGGCCTGCGGGTTATTGGGGATGAGTTTTGCGATCCTGTCAACATCCTGATACGGAACACGCAGCACCCTTCCTACATCCCGCACGGCGGCACGCGCCGCCATAGTGCCGAATGTTACTATCTGCGCGACGTGATCGCTGCCGTATTTTTCTTTAACATAGTCTATGACCTCCTGCCTGCGCTCATAGCAGAAGTCAACATCAAAGTCCGGCATGCTGACCCTTTCGGGGTTCAGAAAACGCTCGAACAGAAGATTGTATTTTATCGGATCGACATCGGTTATCCCGATCGCATAGGCAACTATCGACGCGGCGCCGCTGCCTCGGCCCGGTCCGACCTCTATGCCGTGGCTTTTTGCGAAGTGGATGAAATCCCATACTATGAGATAATAATCCACAAAGCCCATATTTGTGATGACGCCGAGTTCAAACTCAAGCCTTTCCGTCTGTTCTTTATTGGGCGCGCCGTAACGCTTTTGCATACCTTCCGCGCAGAGTTTTCTGAGGTAGGTCTCGTTATCCAGCCCGTCCGGTGCTATGAACTCCGGCAGATGACGCTTGCCAAATTCGATCTTAAGATCGCATTTGGCTGCGACTTCGGAGGTATTATGGACCGCGTCCTCATACCCGTGCATACGGGCGAGCATCTCCTCTTCTGATTTTAGATAGAACTCGTCCGCTTCCATTCGCATTCGGTTGGTATCATCTATGAACTTGCCCGTCTGAACACACAAAAGCGCGTCCTGCGCCTCGGCGTCCGACTTCAGCACATAGTGCACATCGTTGGTTGCAACGGTCTTTATGCCGAGTTCCTTTGCGAGTTCATTTAGTCTCGGAAGCACCACGAGTTGTTCGGGGATGCCGTGGTTTTGCAGTTCGATATAAAAATCATCGCCGAAGATGCTTTTAAGACGCAGAGCGAGGCTTCGCGCTTCCTCCGTTCTGTTCATAAGAAGTGCGCTCGGTATGCCCCCTGCAAGGCAGGCCGAAAGGCAGATCAGCCCTTCGTGATACCTTTCAATAAGGCTGTAATCAACGCGAGGCTTATAATAGAAGCCGTCAACATACGCGATGCTTGATAGTTTTATCAGGTTTTTATATCCTGTTTCGTTTTTACAGATGAGTATGAGATGCGCACTGTCCCTCCCTGTCGACTTGTCGTCGATCGTTTTCGGCGCGACATATGCTTCCATACCGATAAGTGGTTTAACGCCTTCTTTTGTGCATTTTTTGTAGAACTCGATAACGCCGAACATACAACCGTGATCCGTTATTGCGAGCGAATCCATACCGAGGTTCTTTGCTCTTTCGACGAGTTCCCCTATACGTGCCGCTCCGTCCAATAAACTGTACTCTGTGTGAACGTGTAAATGTGTAAACGTCATAGTCTGTCTCCCAATAATACGATCGATAAATACATATTTAAATTTAACTTTCTAAAACAGGTCGGATATCAGTATTCAGTTGATCTCTTCTCCGTTTCTGATTCGTTTCGCTAAATTTGATAGTTTTTTCAGTCGGTAATTGACTGCCGACCTTCCTATCCCAAGCTCGTCCGCAAGATCCGAAAGCGTCATTTCGAGATTTTGCGCGCGTTTTTCGGCAACCGCGCGCAGTTCATTCGAGAGTTCGTTTTTGGCAAACGTTTTAAGAACGAGCTCTATATCCTCGATCTGTTTCTGCGCAGCATCCATCGAGCGGACGATGTTGGCGTTTATGCAGTTTACGTCCCTGTTCGCCTTGTTTATCGCTTGCTTTACGATGCGTTCGTTGCTGACGCGCATCATAGCCTCCGATGCGCCGATATAGGCGAGCAGATCCTCGAGTTTTTCGCCCTCTTTGATGTATATAACTGTGCTGCTTTTGCGTTTTGAGCGTTTAGGCTCGATGCCATGTGCGGATAATATTTCATTAAGGGTTTTTGCGATATCTTCATTTGATAGCACGAACTCGAGATGATACGCTTTTTCCGGTTGTGTCGCCATACCGCAGGCAAGAAACAATCCCCTAACAAACATTTTTGATTGTGTTTCGGTCTTCAAGACATCCTGTGGAACGGCAGAAAGAAAGGAGCGCTCGCCGTTTGAGTCATGCGTCATAAGTCCTGTTTTGAGCATAAACTCATTCGTTCCTTCGCCAAACGCCAAAAGTTCGTAATACTGTGCATTGAGCCTTTCGTGCTTGACTTCCGAAATACGGCACTCAAGACCGAAATGGTTTGATATGAGTTTGGAAGCAAGGTCTATCGCCTCTTTGCTTTTCAACGAATAATGCACGCCCCAACTCGCGCTTTGCTTTACAAAACGCAGCGATCCGATCGCAAGCGTGAACGCACTCAAAAGCGACAGCGCGTCCGAATAACGCCTGACCTTTAGCCCTGCGAGTTCTGATTTTATCGACGATGAAAACGAGCCTTCCGCCGTATGCTTTTTTACTGAACTTTGGCCCAATCAAAACTCCTTTCTTTCAAGTTTGGGGGCTTTGTATATCTTTACAAATCTGTCCCTGATATCCGCCGCTTCGGAAACAAGATCGCGATGCTCCACCTTTACGCTGAAATCGTTCGCAAGCCTTGCATAAAGCGCCTCTGCCATTGCGACGGAGCGGTGGCGTCCGCCCGTGCAGCCAAACGCGACCATAATCCTGCGCTTGCCCTGCTGTCTGAATGACGGCAAAACGCCGCGCAGCATATCTTCGATGCCGTCGAGCTGCTTAACAACAGCGGGGTCAGAGAACACGAAAGATTTTACTTCTTTGTCCCTTCCCGATTTGTAGCGGAGTTCGGGCACATAGAACGGGTTTTCCGTGTAGCGCATATCAAACACGAAATCGGCATTCCCCGGGATGCCTCGCTTGAAGCCAAAACTCGCGATTATGACGCTCAAAGGTATCAACTCGCCGTTTGTCAAAGTAGACTCTACGGTCTTTGCGAGTTCGTCGTTTCGCATATGGGTCGTGTCGATGATATAGGTTGACTTTTCCTTCATCGGTTCGAGCATTTCGCGCTCCATACTTATGCCGATGCCTACGTCGTCGTGCATTGGATGCAGTCTGCGCGTTTCGCTGTAGCGACGTTGAAGCACCGAATCGTCGCATTCAAGGAAGAGTATATCGAACTCATACGGGAGGTTTTGAAGTTCCATATATGCCTTCTTCGGATCGTAGCCGAATCTTGATTCGCGGCTGTCTATAACTATAGCAACACGATCGATCTTATTCTCACTCTTTTGGCAAAGTTCTATATACTCGCTCACAAGTTGGCAGGGCATATTGTCCGCACAAACAAAGCCCATATCCTCAAGTACATTGAGTGCCTGCGATTTACCCGCGCCCGATAGACCGGTTACGATCAGTATGTACATAACATTCTCCTCTGACTTATCGGTAGATTATCTTGACCTCGGGCTCAAGAAGCACGCCCGTTTCGGTCTTTACGGTATCCGTTACATATTGTATAAGAGCCGTTACATCGGCAAATGTCGCACCACCGCAGTTGACGATAAAGCCTGCGTGTTTTGGGCTTACCATCGCACCGCCTATGCGCGTGCCTTTAAGATCGCATTGTTCGATGAGCGCCCCTGCGTAGAGGCCCTCGACCACCGGACGTTTGAACGTGCTGCCCGCCGACGGCATTTCTATAGGCTGCTTCTGCCTGCGAAGCAATGTGTACTTTTCAACAAGCTCCACGGCTGTTCCGTCGTCGGGACGTAGTTCAAACTCTGCCGAGACCACGATGTTCTTCGGCCAAGCAAATGCCGAACGCCTATATCCGAGATCGTCATCGGCAACTTCCCTTTCGGAATAGATGCCGTCTTCGATGATGCCGACACGCCTTATCACCTGTTTGATCTCGCCCTGATACGCTCCGGCGTTCATAGCGACGCCGCCGCCGACGGTGCCCGGTATGCCGCTCGCCCATTCGAGCCCCGACAGGCCTGCGGCAACGCTTGCTTTGGCAACGGTGCATAATAGCGCGCCCCCATCCGCTCTTACGGTTGTTCCTTCAACGGAATAGTTTGACATCTTAGGGCCTATCTTGATAAACAGCGCCTTTGCCCCCTCGTCCGACACAAGCAGATTGCTGCCGTTTCCGATAACATAAACGGGATACTCGGCTTCTTTTGCCGCGTTGAGCAGGGCGATAAGTTCGTCAATGTTCGCCGGCTCGGCGAAATAGGCCATAGGTCCCCCTATGCGAAAACTCGTATAATTGCGCGCAGGCACGTTTTTCCTCGCGCCAAGTGAAAGTAATCTCTTTGAAAGGCAGTTGCAGGACTTCATCTCCGCAGATCTCCGTAGCATATAATTATTCAACATAATTCTACCACGGTTTGGCTTCCGTGTAAACATTCTTTTGGGATAAAATCGAAGTTTGTCGTCAACTCAGTTTTCGCCATTTTTCAGTTTCTCGTAGGCTTCTTTCAAAAAAGATTGCTCGTACTCGAGCGGGATATCGTTTCGCGCAGGCATAAGTCCGAGTTCTGTCAGTGCTTTCTGCGCTTTTATGTCAAGACAGAGTTCAATGAACTCTATCGCGTAGTCTATCTTTTCACTGTCGATATGTGCCGAAATGCCGATGTGCTGATTGAGCGGCGTTTCATAATATGGCGATAAAACATCAAAATCATCAGCCTTGTTTGACAGCACGAGTCTGTACATATCCCCCGCTCCCCGCGCGTCGGTGATACAGCACGGGGCTTTGCCAGATTTGAACTCGTCAAGGCTCGGTGCGCTGTGCTCTTGCGCTGCGTGTTCAAGTTCCAAGTCCGAGATATCCGCCCGTCTGTAAAGCAGCAGTTCGCAACTCGAAGCAAGGTGTATACTTTGAACAGTACTTTCTCCGCCATTCACCGGAAGCGTTTCCCTCGGGATGAAGGCAAGCAGTTTTTCGTTTGCAACAGTACCTTCGGAGAAAGCGATGATATCCGGAAACTCGCCGTTTGAGATGCGGCTATTCGCTTCTTCTTCCGATATTGATTCGATATCGAAATAAACACCATAGTGGTATTTCTCCGCCCTTGCACCAACGGTTTTCAGCCAAGCGCCAAGACTGCCGACATATGGCCTGAATCCTGCGATGTTCCAAACAGTTATGACGCCCTTGTACTTTTCCTGTTTTGGCTTCATAAAATCAAGAGGCGAAGAATGTACGATTAGACCGCCGATATACTTCGGAAGCAGCACCATAACAAGCAATATGAGGGCCATCATAACAGCCGCAAATAGTTTTTTTACGAGCGCCATACTCAAATATATTTGTAATATGGCGCGGTTATTCATAAAAACGGCCGCGATAGATGCTCGCGGCTCGTCATTTATTCGATATTCTGTTTATATTTCATTGTTTCATCGCTCAAAAACGCATTCGCCGCCGAGATATGTTTTTATAACCTTTATCAAGTGGATGTTCGACGCGGGAACATCGAACGGCGAAGCATCAAGAACAACGAAATCGGCCAGTTGTCCGTTTTTGATCCGACCCTTGATATTCTCATCAAAACTCGCGCGGGCGCCGCTGACAGTAAAACTGTCAAGCGCTTCGGCGACGGAAAACGCCTGCTCCGGCAGATACGGCCCCGTTCCGTCCAGCGAAGTGCGGGTGATCGCGCATTCGACGCCCTTTAAAACATCGGGCGGCTCGACCGGACAGTCCGATCCGTTGGAAATATAAAGACCGCCGTCGAGCAAAGTTTTCCAATTATAACTCGTATCGGCAAGTTCCTTTTCAACAAGTTTATTTACGATATGGTTGTCGTAGTCAAGGAAAACGGATTGAGCGTAGATATGAAGGCGCATATCAGTCATCCTTTGAAGTTGGTCGCGGCGCGTTATCTGGCAATGCACTATGCCGTGCCTGTGATCGATTCGCGGATTCCTGTTCAATGCCTCCTCAAATGCGTCCAGCACCGTGTCAAGGCAAGCGTCGCCTATCGCGTGAACTGCGATCTGCATACCCGCGCTGTGCGCTATATCGACCAGTTCAAAAAGCTTCGCCCTTTCCATAAGCGAAAAGCCCGTTCCCCCGCCGCCTATATACTGCACGGTCAAATGCGCAGTGCGGCTTCCGAGCGATCCGTCGCCTAGCAGTTTAAGCGGGCCGATCTTGAACATATCGCCTCCTCTGCCCGTGATGTTTCCTTCTGAGATAAAGGCTTCGAGTTCTTTCGGATCGGTGAAATTGCACTGTTCCGATACGCGAACCGTCAGTTCGCGTTCCATCTCGAGTTCACGATATGCGGCGTTTATCTCATCAAAAGGCACGGTTCTGAACACACAGTAATCATCCGTTTGCGCACTTGTTATACCGTAGGAATTGAGCGCGCGGCACGCTGTCTTTATCATACGCTTTAAGCCCTCTCTATCGGGCGGCGTTATGCTGTCGAGCACGAGATCCATAGCATTATCGTACAGTCTGCCGTCGGGCTCGCCGTTCGTTTTGCCGACAAAGCCGCCTTCCGGCGAAACTGTAGCCTTTGTTATTCCGGCTATTTCAAGCGCCTTTGAGTTGACCACGCAGCAATGCCCGCAAGCCCTTGTTATGATTATCGGCACCTCTTCAGAAACTTCGTCAAGATCCCGTCTGTTCGGCATTCTGTCCGTATCTGTAAAATAGTCCTGATTCCAGCCGCGCCCTTTGAGCCAGCCGCCGTTTGTTGGCGGATAGAGTTCGAGTTGGCGCTTCATACACACCAAGACTTCGTTCAGGCTTGAAGTATGCGCCATCAGCGGTGCTGACATCAACGCTTGAGCGTAGTTAACAAGATGCATATGCGAATCATTGAAGCCGGCGCAAACAAAGCGTCCGCAAAGATCGACTTTTTCGGTATTTGGAAAATGTTCCAGCACTGCCGCGTTCGTTCCGACCGAGCAGAAACTTCCGTCCTCAACGGCGAACGCTTCCGCAAAACCGCCGTTTCCTGTATAGACTTTTCCGTTATAATAGACCTTGGCATTTGAGTTCATATTACATTCTCTTTTCGTACTTTCTCTTTTCGTACTTTGCTTTGATATGCCTCTGTTCGTTCGGCTCCCTGTCAAGACGGAATTGGACGGAGTTTTTAAGATAATGCAGATAACTTTCGTCGTCGCACATAGCCTTGCCCGGCGTATCCGACAGTTTTGCAACGGGGCGGTCGTTCACATACTGCAGTTTTATAACGATATTGAGGGGATCCACACAGGTGTCGTTGGAGCAAAATGTACCGATGCCGAATGAGACCTTTGTCTTGTCCTTAAAGTACTCGTAGAGCGCCTGCGCATTGTCGAAGTTCAGGCTGTCGCTGAACAGCAGCAGTTTTGTTTTCGGATCAACACCGTATTTTTTATAGTGATCGATTATCTTGTCGCCCCATACGAATGGATCGCCGCTGTCGTGCCTAACGCCCGAATAGTTATTTACCATGGAGCGGTTGAAGTCCAGTAAGAACAGATCGGTTGTTATCGTATCCGTGAGTGCAGTTCCGTTATCGCCGTCATATTCATCGTACCAATCGCGAAGCGCGTAGTGGTTGGTAAACGCGAGCGGGATCGAATCGATGCCCTGGTACATCTGCACGAACTCGTGCGCGTATGTGCCTATCGGCGTCAGATCGTATTTCATTGCGAGATAGACATTTGAGGTGCCCACACAGTTCTTTGTTTCCGTCGCCAAGCGCCGCACAACCTCGTCCTGCCACTCCCTTGAAAGCCTGCGTCTGCATCCAAACTCCGCAAATGAGAATGTGTATTTGCCGGAGTTAAAATCGGCAATCTTTTGGTCAAGGCGTTCCATCGCGGAAGCCTGTAACTCTTCATAATTATAACTTAGTCTGAAATAAACCTCGTTGATGATCTCCAAAAGATATATCTCAAACTGCATCGCAGAAAACAACGGACCGTCGACGATGACACTCAATTCGCCGTCTTCGCTGAGGCTTGTAAAAACATATTCCCTTATCGGATGCCAAAGGCGCAAGAACTCAACATAGTCGTTTTTAATAAAACGAATGGAACGCAGATAATCAAGTTCCCGCTTCGTAAAACTTAAACTGCAAAGATGGTCGATCTGCGCATTGATCTCCTCAAGCATTTCTTTTGTAAACCTTATATCCTCATTGCGGCATTTGAAATGGTATTCGCCGCAGAGGTCGGTATGCTTATGAAAGATGACCTGATCCATATTGAACTTATACAGATCCGTGTCAAGCAGCGAGACAACAATTGGTTCGAGTTTCATATTCGGTTCCTTTCGCATTTAAAGTTCTGTTTTCGCAACTATACAAAAATGATAACATATTCAATATGAAAAATCAACTGTGCCCGGACGCCGTCTCATTTTCTCAAAAGGCACAGCAACAGCGATATTATTCAGCCAAATCAAAGCGGCACGAACAATTGCTCGCGTCGCCTTCTTGCAACTCTGCGCGTATTGGAATATAATACGGATATGTCCTTGTTGTTTGCTTTAATATGTCGCTGAATGACGGGGTAATTTACATTGACCTAAAACGAGGTGAAAATATGCACTCGGTGCTCGTAATTGAGGATGACAAAGATATCAACGGCCTTCTTTGCAGCATTATGGTTCAAAGCGGCTTCGCTGTTGATTCCGCCCGCGACGGGCTTGAAGGACTGCAAAAAGCATTATCCGGCAACTATCAAATAATCCTTATGGATCTGATGCTACCATTAAAAACAGTCGAAGAACTGCTGAAGGAACTGCGCGCCGTAAAAGATACTCCGGTGGTGATTATCTCTGCCAAGTCCGAGGTCTACAGCAGAATAGAACTTTTCAGGATAGGTGCGGACGACTATATCACAAAGCCCTTTGATATTGACGAGGTCACGCTCCGCATACAGGCGGTACTGCGGCGAACAGCAGCGCAAAACACTTCCTTTCTGATGTTCAGGGATATTAAACTTGATACCGACTCCAAGCGCGTATACGTCAAGGACAGCGAGATCTCCTGTACCGCCACCGAATATGCGATACTTGAACTTTTGCTGAAAAACCCTAAAACGATATTCTCAAAGAGGAGGCTTTATGAAGGCGTTTCCGGCAACGAATACCTAAGCGACGACAACACTATGAACGTGCACATCAGCAATCTTCGCAAGAAGATGGCTAAATATACCTCCGATGAATATATCGAAACGGTTTATGGATTGGGCTACCGGTTGATAAATTAAGGTTTTCTTTAGATTTAATGAAGAATATTTAGAGTATCGTATGTCATTATAAGAGTTGAAAGGAGATGTTTGTGCATATGGAAAATATCATTTTGCAAACACGCGGAATTACCGTAAAATACGGCGGTTTTTCAGTTCTCGACAACGTAAGCATAAGTCTTAAAGAAAGACATATCTATGGCTTTATCGGCGAAAACGGCGCAGGCAAAACCACGCTTATGAAGGTCATTACAGGTCTGCTTTATCCTGACAGCGGCGATCTGACGCTGTTTGGAAAGAGCAAGCCTTCCGATCTTTTGCAGATGCGCCGTAAAATCGGAAGCACCATCGAAGCGCCCGCACTTTACCCCGAATACTCCGCAATACGCAATCTTGAATTGCAACGCATAATTATCGGCAATCCCGACAAGGAAATATGCAATAAACTGCTGGAAACGGTAGGTTTAACATCTGTTGGCGACAAAAAGGTAAAAAAGTTCTCAATGGGCATGAAGCAACGGTTAAGCATCGCAATGGCGCTTATCGGCAAGCCAAAACTGCTGATACTCGACGAGCCCACAAACGGTCTTGATCCCAAAAACATAGCCGAACTTCGCGCTTTATTGAAAAGGTTGAATGATGAAAACGATGTGACGCTGTTCATATCAAGCCATATACTCAGCGAACTGTACCTGCTTGCCACCGATTATTATATCATCCACAAGGGGCGAATCATAGAGTCGCTGACCCATGATGAGTTATGCCAAAAATGCAGGCAGTACATAAATATCAAAACAACAGAACTGCCAAGATGCATAACCACAATAGAGGCAGCGTTCGGCAATGTTGAATACACCGTAATCGATAGCGAAACAATGCGCCTTTTCTCCTGTGTAGACAGAGCCGAGGACGTCGCAAAAACACTTATGAACGATCATATCGTCACAAAGGAGTTTTCGGTCATCGAGCAGAGTTTGGAAGAGTATTTTCTTTCCATTACGGGAGGTGTGAGTCATGCTTAATCAAATGTCTGTCCAGAAGTATAAAGCTGTACGCTTTCCGATCCTGTATATCGCGGCGCTTGTCACGATTACGATGGGTTTTTTGTACGGTTATTTAAAACTGCCGCCAACATTCGATACGAATGCGGTATTCTCGGATACGGTATGCGACACCTCCGGTTTCTTTATTTTTGCCCTTGTAGCCGCTTGGTTTGCCGGGAACGATTTTCTGACAAGAACGATACACAATGAGATCAAAGCAGGCTACAGACGTTTTTCGCTGATCCTTACCAGAACCGTCACAACTACAACAATGGTGATACTGCTGCATCTTGGCTATATTCTGTCTACCGTTATCGGATTTTCCGTAAAAAACGGATTTGACACAAGTCTGTTTACCGTTGTCAATCTTTTTTGGCTGCTTACGGTTCTTATTCAGGTATGCGCTGATATCTGCATTGTTATGTTCATCGTTTTCTCGCTGAAGAAAGCGACGTCCGCAATCGCAGTAGCGGTTGTTTTCGCATTTATAGCGTTCAATGTTCTCAGAAACTTTATAAGCGAAAGCGTGTTCAGGTTGACCCCGTTCAGCCTTGCGCAGACAAGCGATGCCGGAACGCTCGCATTATCGGCAGTAATTGCGGCAGCGGTGATTGCCTGGACCCTTACCGCTACCCACTTTGTGTTCAGAAAGGCAGAGATTAAATGAGGAGATGATTTGGCTTTGGAAATAACCATTATATCAGCACTATGCGTGGCTGCTTTCCTGTTGTCGGCAAAGTTGATCGCCCTGAAACGACGAATACGCGCATTGTCAATTCAACTGGATGATTGCGACGCTACGCTGATTGCAGCACAACTCAATGGAGATGAACTCGAAACTGTTGTAAAAAAGATCAACTCCAAGATAGCGGAAGAGCAGAAGGCTAAAGCGCAAATACGCAAAGAGCAGGACGCGATAAAACAGGCGATCGCCAATATATCACACGATATGCGCACACCGCTTACATCGGTGATCGGGTATCTTCAACTGGCAGAGCGCTCTGCCGAAAACGACGAACAACGGGCTAATATACGTATCGCACTTGAACGCGCAAAGCATTGCTGTTCCCTGGTGGACGACTTTTTTGAACTGTCGGTCATCGATGCAAACGGATGCGATCCTGTGATGGAAAAGATCGATGTAAACGAATTGCTCTGCGAAATGATACTTGCCAATCACCCGGTTTTCGAAGCCAAAAGTATCACTCCCCGCTTTGATTACAGCAAAGAGCCTGTCTATGCGCTGGCGGATCGAAAACTTCTAACAAGAGTCATACAAAATCTGCTGTCAAACGCTGTCAAGTACGGTTATGACAGCATCGACTTTTCTGTCGTATCGAGTGAAACCGTATGCATTTCCATGGCAAATCCCATAGCCGACAACGACCTTGATACAGAACGATTATTCGATAGATTCTACCGTGCAAGCAAGTCAAGAACGGATTCAGGCACCGGAATAGGGCTGTATTTGTGCAAGCAGCTGTTGGAATCTATGGGCGGAAGGATTTCGGCTAGTGTCGACAGCGGCAGTTTGACTATCTCCGTTACGCTTAAGCTTTTTCATAATTGAAAGCAGTTATACAATGATGCATTCGAGTCAAGTTAGTCATTCCAAAGCCTTGGAGCACTTGGCAAATGCATAAGTCGATAGAAGTGCACAATTAAAACATATGAGGGAGCTCGTAAAGAGAATGCACCGTGTATTCCGGTATCTCGTCAACGCATAGCGGCGATTGATATGCACCGAACCCGCGAAGCAGCCTCACGCTGTGCATTCCCAGGCGATTCGCCGGCGCAATATCGTTATCCAACCTATCACCTACCATCACGGCGCTTTGTGCGCTGCATTTTGCCTGTTCCAATGCCCATTGAAAGATAACCGTATCCGGCTTTGTCATACCCAATTCCGCCGAAGCGGCGATCACATCAAAGTATTGAAGCAGATCCCAATCGGCAAGCCGCTGCTCCGTTCCGTAATTCTGATTTGCGATCACACCGAGTTTATATCCCTTCTGCTTAAGTTGTTCAAGCGTTGGCGCGGCATCAGGATAGGGTGCTTCTTCCTCGCTGTGCCAAGGCGCTTTTGTCAATCCAAAATAAGAAATGACATAGCGATCAGCATAAAAACCTTTGCGGATCATTTCTATGCGCTTTATGCGGTATTCATCCTCTGTGATGTCCGTGCCGGCTATCATCTCGCGTATCCTTCGCAGGTCGGCTTTCTCTTCATCTATCAATGTTGAGCCAATATCAAAAAATATCCATTCGATTTTATGAGTCATAATTTGATCCTCAAATTTACACGCACAGTTCGGCAAACCGAAAACTGCCGATCAAAACCTATCAAATCTTAAAAAGGCTTTTCGACACCATGCAAATAATAAATTGAACGCATTATCGAAATCATAATCATCCGGCAGTTCCGACAATGCCAGCACCCTGCGATCTTCTTCAGACGACATTTCCATCAATTTGCTTTTTGTCGTGACGAATTCGCCGCTTTCAAGATAGTGAAGGTTTTGAATGAGAAAAAACAGTCCTTTACACGTTAAGCGAAACCTATCATAATTGAACTCACGATCGCTATGGATATATCGGTGGCATAATTCGTGATAGATATTTCCGAGGCTGAACTTAGCATAGTTGATCTCATCATCTTTTGATGCGTCCGGCAGGTACGCATTTAATGTACCGTATATGTCTTTTGTCGTATTCTTAAGTTGGCACACTTCCAACGGATTCCATCGCGTCATTTCATCTATTCCGCAAATAAAGCCGCACGACTTTTCAAAGTGCCCTATCCTCTCAAGTATGGACCGATACACGTTCATATCCGCAACGGAAAAATCTTCAATGATGACCATAACGTCTATATCGCTGTTTTCGGTTGCTTCGCCGCGCATATAGCTGCCCTGAAGTCCGACATACAGCAATCTGTCGCCAAATGCTGATCTGCACGCCGTAATCAGTTCCCGTAGGTACGCATCCAATTCAAACATAACGCCTCCATAAACCTAAATTCGTTAACGCGGAACACTTAGTTGAAAAAAGTACTTGCCTTCGCAAGTTCTATTTTCTGTGAAAGATGCGGCAAAAGTACACTTTTTGATGGTATTCAAGTTAAAAGTACACCTGCCGTCTGCCTCGACAAACGGGAAGTTGTCAATCTGGTATTATTATGCTCTCAATCCGTGACAGATGCATTTATACGATCAATGAGTCTTTGCCAATTGCTTCTCCAGTTCGGCTTTGGAATGATGATGACCGTGCTTTTCATCGGAGAGGTAGTGATCGTGCTCATGCTCGTGCGTCACGGTGTGAATGTGTGTTGAGCCGTCGTGCGTGTGGGTGAAGGTGTGCGCGTGCAGATGCGTGTGGTTCCGCTTCAGCGTGTCGACAACGACGAGTGCCGCGCCAAGCACCATAACCGCGAGCGCGATAAGATACGTCCACGAGAGCTTTTCGCGGAGTATCACGAAGGAGAGAAACGCCCCGATGAACGGCGCGACCGCGTAGTACGCGCTGGTCTTTGCCGCGCCGAGGGCGCTCTGCGCGCGGACGTATAGAAATATGCTGAGCCCGTAAGCGACGAACCCGAGCGCGAGGGCGGCGGCGATATAGCCGAAGCCGGGGAAGGCCTCCCTCTTGATAAGCGCGATTGCAAGCGCACCAAGGCCGGAGAATACGCCCTTCAATATGACGATATCATACGTGCTCTTTGAGGAGATCTTCCTCGTGCAGTTGTTTTCAAGGCCCCAGCAGATCGTCGCCCCGAGCACAAAAAGCGAAGCATAGGAAAACCGGAAGCTGTCCGTGCCTTCAAACGAAAGAATGATGCTGGAAAGGGTTATCAGCGCGATGGCGATCCACAGCCTTCTTGATACGGCTTCCCTGAATATGGCAAGCGCGATGACGGTTGTTGCGACGATCTCGAAATTGCCGAGCAGAGAGGCGTTGGCCGAGGAACCTCGGCTGATGCCGAGCATGAGCAGTATCGGCGCGACGATATCGAGAATGATCATACCTATGACGTATGGCAGGTCGCTTTTTCCGAGCTTCTCGGACTCTGCTCGATCCTTTTTATTGAACAGCGAGAGTATGCCTATCCCGACGCCAGCGCCGAGGTATAAAAGCGCGGCCATGGTCGTCTCCCCGACGTGCGCGAGCAGCAGCTTTGAAAGCGGCACGTTGACCGCGTAGAACGCCGCCGCGAGTATCGCGAATAGTATCGCTTTGATTTTGCTCATGTTCTCTCCGCAAATTCCGATTTATCGAGCTGATTATACCATACCTTCCATGACAATTCAATCAAAAACGGGCTGCGGCAGCAGGTCATCCCCCGCCGTCGCAGCCCGTTTCATTATCTCACATATTCCTGCCCGATGCTCACACCACACTTGAGACACACCTCGATGCCGTCGTCCATTACGATGATCCGGTCGACGATCATTCGCATTATCTCGCAGTCCGTCGTCGTGAGCAGTTTTCCGGAGTTGATGCCTTCGTCGAAGGCCTTAAGCCATGCCCTGACTTCCGCATATTTAAGCGTGCTGCTCTCAAGGGCCGCACACTTATCTTTTTTCTTTGCATCGCAAAGAAACGCAAAAAGTACACCATCGCTTTGGGCCGTTTACGGGCTCTGAGAGCAAAAATAGGGCTGCGGTGCCCGTTTTACTCTTGTTTTGCCTGATTATGCCTGTTTTTCGTCCAAAAAGCAAGGAAAAACCCCTTTTGCCATAGGAGACAAAAGAGGTTTCTTTGTTGTGAAAGAACGCGGAAAAGTGCACCAAAGCATAGAAAGAACGCCTAAAAGGTACATGGTGTGCAGCGCTGCAGACGGGGGCGCGTCATTGCCCCATCATCTCAAAGGCTTCTTCAAGGGGAACGGAGTCAACAAGTTCTTCCCAGACGTCTTCATTGTAATACCGGACGGTGGTTTCACCTGTCATGTAATCATTATCAAAAGTGGAGTTGGTACCCTCGGGAATGATCACATCGAAGCCTCTTTCAAATGCGGATTTCACGGTTGCGTCAATGCAGTAGTTCGTCTGCAGGCCGATGATCATCAGGCGCTTATCCTCCTGCTGCTCCATGTATGCTTTGAATTCTTTGTTCCCGAAGCAGCTGTTGATGTTCTTGACGAAGACTTTTTCTCCCGGCTTGGGCTGCAGCAGATCAATGATCTCAAATCCTTCGTCGCCTGCGGACAGACCGCTGCCGGGGCCGGCGTCATGCTGGACGAAGATGACTTCAACTCCTTTTTTTCTGGCAGCGTCGACGAGCCGAACGGTGCTGTCCAAAAAGGTGTCAAAGGCATACAAGTCCTCATCCACAAGGGCTTTCTGCATATCGATCACTAATAGAATCATTAGATGTCCCTCCTGTTGTTTTCCTGTGACAGGATCATTATACCATAACCCATCGGGGAAGTAAACAAAGAAAACCTCTTTTGCCTTGGCAGACAAAGAGGTTTCTTTGGTGGCTCCCCCTGTTGGACTCGAACCAACGACACTGCGGTTAACAGCCGCATGCTCTACCGACTGAGCTAAGGAGGAATAATGTTTATGTTCTTCGGAACAGCGCTTATTATACATCACAGTTTATGCGAATGCAAGCCCTTTTCACGACTTTTCATAAAGTATATTCTTTTTGGCGTCTGCACTCGCATTATTTGCCACAAATTGTATTGTATTACCGCTTCGGCTATGCTATAATCGAAATATACGAATGATACGGAGGTGCAGTTTTTTGATTAAGGTTATTTACGGTAAAAAAGGCACCGGCAAATCACGCCGACTCATCGCCATCGCCAACGAAAGACATACTTCAAGCGGCGAAAACGCCGTTTTCATCGACCATGACTGCGACAGGATGTATCTTATCGACCGCGGCATCCGCTTTATAAACGCGAGCGAGTTCCCGATCGACGGACCCAAGATGTTTTCCGGGTTTGTATCGGGCATCGCGGCGCAGGATTACGATCTGCAGGCTGTTTACATAAACAGTTTTATGAAGATAGTCAAGCATCCGATCACAAGTCTTGAAAAGATGTTCGGCTTTCTTGAAGTGTTTTCGGACAGGATGAATGTAGAACTCATAATCAGCATCAGTTCCGATGAGCCGATGCCCGCGTTTCTCGAAAAATACATCCTTTAGTCATTAAACTTACCTTTCTGCCTGCCCCTCGTTCAAACGAAGGGGCTTTTTTCTTAATTTCTGTTTGAATCGATCCGGCAATTCATCGTTTACCGCTTCATATTTAGGTGCATATCCGTTCTTTTTTTTAAAAAAACACTTGTGTATTCACACCATAATGTGGTACAATATCAAGTGGTGTATAATGTGCATAAGGTGTGTTTCGTTTTTTCGCGATTTTCATTATGCACAGATAGCACGCTATTTTCGGCTTATGCCGTAGGAAAGGATGCAACAAATGAAACATAGATGCGAAAAACTTCTTAAAATACTCGCAGAAAACAATATCGACGCCGCAATCATTACCTCCGGCGTCAACCGCAGGTATTTTTCCGGCTTCACAGGAAGCAACGGCGTTGTTGTGGTATCCGCGACAGGCCGTGTGCTTTTGACCGATTTTCGATACACGATCCAAGCTAACCAGCAATGCGCAGGCATCTGCGAGGTACGCCAGGTCGACCGAGGCATAACCCCAGCCGATGTTGAAGCCGTACTCAATGAGTTCGGCGCAAAGCGAGTCGCGTTTGAGGACAGGCTGATGACCGTTGTTGAGTTCAACGGCTACAGCGCTCTGCCGTTTGAGTTTGTTCCCGCTTCCGATAAGATTACCGGCTGCAGACTCGTTAAGGACGAGCATGAGATCGCGCTTATGCAAAAGGCCCAGAACTACGCAGACGCCGCTTTTGAAGAACTGCTCAAGCGCGCAAAGGTCGGTATGAGCGAAATCGAACTCCGCAACGAACTCGACTATCTGCTCCGTAAATGCGGCGCGGACGAAAACTCGTTCGATACGATCGTCGGATCCGGCCCGAACGGTGCGCTCTGCCACGCATATCCCGGTCCGCGCAAGATCGAAAACGGCGATATGGTCGTCATCGATTTCGGTGCTCGCGTCGGCGGCTACTGCTCCGATATGACAAGAACCGTTGCTTTCGGCAAACCCGCTGACGAAATGCTGAAGATTTACAAGATCGTGCTTGAGGCGCAGCTCAAATGCCTCAACATCCTACGCCCGAATATGACCGGCTCCGAACTCGACCTCTGTGCCCGCGATCATATCGCGTCATACGGCTACGGCGAGAACTTCGGCCACAGCCTCGGCCACGGTTTCGGTCTTGAGGTGCATGAGAGCCCCTCGGCGAACTCCCGTTCTATGGATCTTCTCGTTCCCGGATCCACTATCACCGTCGAGCCCGGCATCTATATCGAAGGACTTGGCGGCGTACGCATCGAGGATTGCTGTGTGCTCACCGAAACAGGATTCATAAATCTTTGTTCAACCACAAAGGAACTGATAATTCTTTAATATCGGTACCGTTGTAAAATAAATAATCACGCCAGGAGGTTTTATTATGATTTTAGCAGGTGATTTCAGAAAAGGCATTACCGTCGAGATCGACGGGCAGGTATGGAGCATTGCGGATTTCCAGCACGTTAAGCCCGGCAAGGGCGCGGCTTTTGTTCGCACCAGGCTCAAAAACGTTATGACCGGCGCCGTTCTTGAAAAAACTTTCTCCCCCACCGACAAGTATCCCACCGCGCATATCGAGACCCGTGAGATGCAGTATCTGTACAACGACGGCGATCTCTACTACTTTATGGATAACGAATCCTATGAGCAGCTTGCGCTCAATCACGACCAGGTCGAAGACGCCATCGATTTCATCGTTGAGAACTCCAACGTTACCATTCGTTTTTTCAAAGGCAATGCGTTCTCCGTTGCGGCTCCCAACTTTGTTGAACTCACTGTTACGGAGACCGAGCCCGGCTTCGCCGGCGACACCGCAACCGGCGCGACCAAGCCCGCAACGGTCGAAACAGGCTACCAGATCAACGTTCCTTTGTTTGTAAACGAGGGCGACCGCGTCCGTATCGACACCCGTACCGGCGAGTATATGTCCCGCTGCTGATCGAGGTACCGCTATGATCAAGGAAAAGGTTGAATATTTGCGCGGTCTTGCGGACGGTTTGAACATCTCCGCAAACGATGACAGCACTTCCAAACTGCTTCGCGCGATCATCGACTGTCTCTCCGATATCGCGGATTCCGTCGACGAGAATACCGATATGATCGACTCGATCAACGATGATCTTGACGAGGTTTACGAAACGCTCGATGTGTACGACGAACTCATCTTCGATGACGAAGAAGACTGTGATTACGATGACTGCGACGATTGCTGCTGTGAGGATTGTGAAGAAGAGGATTGCGAGCATTGCGATTGCGAAAAGCCGAACGTGATCTGTGCAAGCTGCGGCGAGGAGATCGATCTTGACGAACTCCTGAACTGCCCCGTTTGCCATAAGCCCGTATTCGGTGATAAGGAATAAGCCTTATACAGTTTTCGTTTGATCCTTTTCGGCAGGGCCTCATATCGCGAGGTCCTGCTGTTTTAGGAAAATAATTATTATCGGGGGCTTGTTGATGTCCGCAATCGAAACTACAGCGCATACAAAATTGACGCCCCGCCTTGCCGCAGCGCTTGAGATGCTCGGAAACGGCGAAGGCAAAACGCTTGCGGATATCGGCTGCGATCACGGCAAGTTCGCCTTGGCCGCGATCAAAAGTTTCGGCTATGACGGCGTTATTATGAGCGATATAAGCGCGCCTTCGCTCGACAAGGCACGCGCGCTGTTTGAATCGTTCGATCTGAACGATAAATGCTCGTTCAAATGCTGTTCGGGGCTCGATGACTATTCCGAGGGCGAAGCGGATAAGGCCGCGCTTCTCGGTATGGGCGGTGAACTCATCGCGGCTATACTTGAGAACGGAAAGTCTGTTGCCGAACGATTTGAACTGATCGTTATGCAGCCTATGCGCGGCGAAGCGGAACTGAGGCGTTATCTTTATAAAAACGGCTATTCCGTCATTGATGAGCGTATCGTGCTTGACGCGGGAAGATATTATCAGCTGATCTGCGCGAAGCATAGTTCAAGCGAAAACATTGCATTGCCCGAATGGTTTCCCAAGGACTGTTATCAGTTCGGTGCTGTCGCGCTCCAAAAGCGCGAAAAGGAGTTGCTTCCGATGATGCAAAGGTATCTTGGCATCATCGAGAATAAACTTGCCGATTCAAAACGTGTCGGCCGTTCCCCCGCTTTTTTGCTCCGCGAAATCAATAACACCAAAGCATTGATCTCACTCTATTTGGGTGAGCGTGCCGAATAGAGGTCTTATGCATATTGACGATTTTATCAAAACTATGGAATCGCTTGCCCCCGCCGAAACGGCGATGGCATACGATAACTGCGGACTTTTGATCGGCACCGAAAAGAGCGAGATAAGGCGCGTTCTTGTTGCGCTTGACTGCACGCTTGCCGCCGTCGATGAAGCGATTGAAAAGGATTGCGATATCGTTTTAACGCACCATCCCCTGCTTTTCAAAGCCGTGAATCGGATACTCCCCGATTCGCCCGATACCGCCGCCGTGTATAAACTCATCCGTTCCGGAATAGGTCTGTTTGCGGCGCACACGAACCTTGACGCGGCTGAAGGCGGCGTGAACACAGTGCTTTGCACGCTTCTCGGCATCAAGAACGCATCGGCTGTTCCGCCCGATAACATTATGCGTGTCGGAGAACTTGACGGAATGCTCCCCATCGATGACTTTTCACAACTCGTCTGCAAAAGGCTTGGCGCATCCGTGCTTGTCAGTGGGCCGCGCAAGTCCGTCAAGCGCATCGCGGTCGTCGGAGGCTCAGGTGGCGGCGAGTACCGCTCTGCCTATGAATACGGCGCTGACTGCCTTGTTACAGGCGAATGCAAGCATTCTGATGCGATCGCCGCTTCATCACTCGGTATAAGCATTATAGTTGCGGGGCATTATGAGACCGAGAATCCGGTGCTCGTGCCGCTTATTGAATATTTAAGAAAAAACACGACCGGAGTTGAATACTTCTTCTCCGAAAAGAATCTGCCTGTTTTCAGGCATATTCGCTGAATACAAATACTATTTGGAGGTATGAATATGAGTCAGTTGAGTCTTCTTTGGAAATACCAGCAGTCCGAACTCGAACTTGCAAAACTCAACAAAGAGATGAAATCCTCGCAGGCTTACAAAAAAAGGAGCCAGCTGCAGAAGATAATGCGCGAACAGCAGGATATCATCAAAGGTTACGAAACAAAGCTCGAGGAACAATCATCGCAGATAGTTTCGCTCAATTCTCAACTTGAAGCGCTTCTGCACGACTATGATCTTGAACACTCCGAACTCGAATCGATGGAATCTGATGACGAAGTAACCGTTGAAGAACTCACCGAGTCGAGAAAGTCCATCGAAAAACTCGTTGCAAGGATCAACTCTCTTAACAAGGATCTCGGCGCGCTCATAGAATGGTGCGATAAGATCCAGGCCTCGATCACCGACGCATATGCAAAGGGCGTCCGCGCGAAGAAGGATTACGATACGATCCGCACCGTTTGCGACGCTGAAAAGGAGAGTTTTGCGCCCAAGATCGAAACGCTTGAAAAGCAACTCGAAGAGATCAAGTCGGATATCCCCGATGAACTCATGAATAAGTATCAAACGCTTAAGATGAATCATCCAGCGCCTATATCCATACTTCGCAACGGACAATGCGGCGGATGCTTCGTGTCGCTGCCCTCTGTCGTCCAAAGAAATGTTGCGGATGAGACTAAGATAGTCCGATGTGAGAATTGCGGAAGGATACTTTATATTCCAAAAGAATAATACGCAAAAACCCGAGTAAGACAAGTGACCGCGCTTCGTGCGAGGAAAGTCCGAGCTCCACAGGACAGGGTGCCGGGTAACGCCCGGTGAAGGCGACTTCAAGGAAAGTGCAACAGAAATAAACCGCCGCTTTGCGGTAAGGATGGAAAGGCGAGGTAAGAGCTCACCGACGCTTCGGCGACGAAGCGTGCCCTGTAAACCCCACCCGGAGCAAGATTGATATGAGAGCATTCAATGGTCGTCCGCCACGCTCCCCGTAATCGCTGGAATATGCAGGCAACTGCATATCAAGATAGATGGTCACATAAACAGAACTCGGCTTACGGCTTACTCGGTTTTACGGCTGCGAATATCGCAGCCGTTATTTTTTTGCGGCATACGAAGCGCGACTTATGCATATAAACAATTGAGGCAAAAAGATATTCTACGGAGGTCCTTATGGAATTAAGACGCAGAAGAGGCGGCGCAAGACACGCGCGAAACTACTATACTTCAAGAACATATTCTCGCAGAAAACAGGATGGCGAAGGAGGCCTTTTCGGCACCCTGCTTTTACTTATACTGACGGCCGCGCTCGTGTACATACTTGTTGCAACGCCCGTCGGCAGTTGGCTTGCCGGAAGTGTATTAGGCATCGGCAAGAATGGAAAGCCGGAAAGCGGCATAACTTCGCCCCTCCCAAGCCTGAGTCCGACAGGCCCTACAACTGATACCAACTCCCCTCAAAGCGTCGATACCGACACGAAGCAGTTTGAATTGAAGGCGCTCGAAACTTACGCGCTTCAAATCGGGGTCTTCGATACCGCCGACAGTGCGCGTTCGCTCATATCGACGCTGAAATCGCTCGGCGCTGCTGGCTACGCACTTTCAACGGACGAAGGCATACGCGTCATCGCTTCCAGTTATCCCACGGAAGCCGCGGCGTCAAGCGTCAGCAAAAGGCTCAACGAACAGGGTTATCAGTCCGTCGTCTACCCCATCGCCTTAGAAAGCGCTGTTTTGACCTGCACCTCTGATGCGGAAAAACTGAAAGCGGTTGAAACAGCCTGCTCAACGGCAGGCGAAATGATCGACCTTGTATATGAGGAAACTATCCGATTTGACGGCGAAGAACGCGGCGTGGATTACGGCAACGCCGTTGTTCGTGAACTGCTTGAAAAGGTTCGCGCGATCCGCACGTCGCTTGACGGCATAAATGATGATGGCGGCGTCATAGCATGCCTTGATGAATACTATCTGCAGTTGACCGGCGCCCTGATGCGGTTTTTATCATCGGAGACCGATAACCGAGTTGAATTGAGCGGCAGACTGAAGTATCTTGAGATCGAGATAATCGATCATTACAAGACTTTGCTCTCTGATGTGCTTGCTCACAAAACATAACCTAAGCAGATCTGTCGCTTCCGACGTCCGTTTCGCCGCTTATCTCTATCGCGGCGCGGCAGATGAACTCGCTCAGCGACGGCGGATAGTTCTTTGAATAGGACGGAAAGATGCTGTGCAGGCGCGAATTGTACGATGTTTGCCAAGCCGTTTGCAGCGAATAATACATACAACGCTTTGCGCAGCTTTCTGACACACCGTACTCGCTTTTAAGCGCCGCGTATACGTCGATCTTACCACTGTAGTATCCAAGCGGATCGGCTGATATCATCCTGATCGCATACACAAGATACCCAAATCCGCTGTGTTGCGGAAAGAACCCGAGTTCAAGCAAATACTTTGCGGGGACATTTGAAAACATATCACTCACTCCTTTGTCGAAAACTGATGTTTTCTGTGGAAACGATTATAGTGCTGTTTGTTTCAAAAATCCTAAAATCGCGCATAATATATTTTGCCCGTTTGCTTGACAAATGAAACGGGCAGTAATTAGTGCTTTTGAAATATGGATAGCGTATTTTCAGTTTTCGAGTTGTTTGCCGATAAATATCGCCGCTGTCTCCGCGACCTTGATATCCGCCGGATCGAAAACAGCGTTTTTATCCTTCGAAATGAGCATAACAGCCCCTATCGCGTCGCCCGCCGAGATTATCGGATGGATGAACTGAAGCGTATACGCGCCGATGCTTTCATCGCCCCTTGTTATCTCGGTCATCCTGTCGCCATGTGAACCGTTATTGAGTACGTTCCTTCTTGCATCGATAAGTCCCAGCATCTCCTCGCTGATCTGCCTTCCCGCGGCAAGCGACGATCCCTGCGCGTAATCGCGCCTTGACGAGCCGCTTGAAGCAACTATCGCGTCCTTATCGCAGATCGCCACGATATGCCCCACGGATTGGTGGATCGTTTCGGCGTATTCCTTGACAAAACCGCCGAGTTCGCCAACAAGAGAGTATTTTTTGAGTATGACTCCCCCGTCCCTGTCAGTATATATCTCAAGAGCGTCGCCTTCACGTATCTTCAGCGTTCTTCTTATCTCTTTTGGTATAACTACTCTTCCGAGTTCATCTATCCTTCTGACAATTCCGGTTGCTTTCATTTCTGTCTCCTTCCGGTTGTTTTAATCAGTATTATTGACAACTTGGCTCTGTTTATGCAAAAGTTTTCATTTCGGCGTATCCTCATCACTTTGCGATGATGCGCTATTTTGTTCTTTTGCACGGTATTTAAATGAAAAGTTGTAAACGGTACTTGATTGAAGCTCGGTATTGGTGTATAATAGAGTATAGGTTTATGTGCCCGAACGTATGCTTCCGGCGCTCTTCCGAAAAAGATCACTATCTCTCAACGCCCGCGTTTTGCGGCGGCGTACAAAGGAGTTTACATTGAATATGAAGAAGTTATTTGCTTTTGTTCTTATATCTATATTTGCTCTTATGCAGGCAATCACCGTGTTTGCGGTCGGAAGCGACGAAGGTGAATCATCGCCCGTTATGCTTAACGATGATATGTATTACGTTGATGCGTACACCGTCGCTCCTCAGAGCGGCAGTTCAACCGGGATCGCAACGATCGAGGCGAATCCTTCGAGGCTTGCTTCACCCGGTACGGTTGAAGTAACGATCAAACTTCGCAATACCGGCAATCAATACGGCGGCAATTCTTCCGATGTCAAGGATGACGCCTTTGGCGGATCTTCTCTTAACGATCAATCGGCGCTCGATCCCTCTATCACCATCAATCCATCGACCGAACCGGTCAAACCCAGTCCCAGTCCCACTCCCACAACAACTCCCCCGTCTGAACCTACCCCAACGCCTGACATCACAATAACGCCCACTTCCGGGCCGGATCCCACGCCCGTGCCTACGCCCGGACTTTTTACCAACGTCAACATCACAAACGCATATAACGCTGTTTTTACAACAAGCGACGTCAGCCCCGGGCAGGTCGGCGTATACCGCACCTCGATGATGGTTACCGAAGCGATGATTGGTCAAACGCTCTCATTTACCATCTCCTGGTTCGACACTTCGGTCAACCGCACCTATTATCAGCAGCTCGCGCTTGTTATCCAACGTTCTGATACCGCATATCTGCGCCTTACACGAACGTCAAGCACCGCCAACGCCGCAATCGGTGATGAGGTAAAGTTTGTTTACACCGTTGTCAACACTGGAACACGGCGCCTCAATACGATCAAGATCGTTGATGACAAGATCGGCGGCTCCTCTCCCATCGCCGCGCCTTTTTCGCTCGCGTCCGGTGAGAAGCGCGAGATCGTTTATACCTACAAGATGAAAAGTGCAAGCGTTGTGTCCAAGCCAACGGCGACATTCGTACCCGACGGCAGCAGTACGGTGCTCTCCGTTACTGTATCCAAATTAACCATTGGACTTGTAACGGCGCAGCTCACAAAGAGCGCCACCATCGGCACCCCCACTCCCGAGGGTGTTCCATTCACGCTGTTTTTGACCAATAACGGCAGCCAGAATCTTACAAACCTTACCGTAAAGGATGATCTCGGCACCGTGCTTGCTTCGTCATTCACGCTTGCGATCGGCGAAAGCAAGATAATTGAGCATTTTGTTCCGAACCCCTCAACCGTTCGCAACGTGGTATTCTATATAACGGGCAAATACGATGCGGACAAGGAGTTTAGCGACAATACTGCAAGTTATACCGTGCGCCCATATATCAACCCCGATCTGCTGGGCATCAGATTCAGCGGCGAAGTCAGGCGGACGCTCGACGGCGATAACAGTATAGGGCTTACCTTTACCGTTAAAAACACCGGCCAAGTTACATATACAAATGTTATCCTGACTGAGAAGGAACTCGGATACAACATCCACGAAATACCTACGCTTGCGCCCAACTCCGGTGATATATCGTTCAATGTGGATCTCAAGATCGATGAGCCTCGCGAACTTGTGTTCTATCTCACCGCGCTTGATTCATCCGGCAATACGCATTTATTTGAAGCGTACATCAACGCGAGTTCGATCGACATCGATTCTTCCGTGCCCAATGCTACGCCCGTGCCGGGAGACGACAGCGGTGCATCGATCGTGGATATCGATGTTGACAGGCAGATCAGCGACAAAGGTCAGAAATTGCTGAAACTTTGGAACACGCTTAAGATAATCTTCATCTTTGCGCTTGTGGTCGTGCTTCTGCTCGGCGCTTTCGAAATATATCTGTTCATCCGCAGCAGGCGCGCCGCAAAACGCTGAGTTTCAAATAAAGATAATGCTTAATTCGTCTTCCGATCAAAAACTGCTCCGCCTTGTGACTGCGGGCGTGTTTATTGCGCTTGTCGCCGTTGTAACGATGCTCGCCATCCCCCTTCCCGGCGGACACGGCTATATCAACCTCGGCGACACGCTTATACACATAGTCGTTTTTGCGTTTGGCGATATCTATGCCGTCGCTATAGCGGCGCTCGGCAGTGCGATAGCCGATCTCATACTTGGCTATACCGTGTACGCACCCTGTACGCTAATAGTCAAGGGGCTGATGGTCCTTATTGGCATAATTCTGATAAAACGCTTTAAGCATAGACCCATCGCGTTCTTTATCAGCGGACTCATTGTTCCGTTTGGCTATTTTATCTTTGAGATACTGCTTTATTCCGCTGAAGTCGCTGCGCTGAATCTAATTTGGAACACGCTTCAATACGCCGTCAGCGCTATCCTCGCTTCCGTTATCCTCAAACTGCTTGAAAAGCCGATAGAGCGGTTTCGCGGCAGATAAACCATCCTCAAACACAAAGAAAACTATGGATAATACGCTTTCGATAATCATACTCATATTCAGTCTTGTTTCATTGGCAACGACTGTTTCGCTGCTTTTGTTTACGATACTTCAAAACAAGCGTATCTCTTCAAAGACTTTAGAGGCGTATTCCGGTCTTTTGAGCGAACACGAGCGCAGAATGCATGCTAAACTCAACGATATCCGTGCTGAGACCGCGCGCGATTTTGAGCAGCTGCGCACTTCGCTTGGCGACAGTCTTTCCGCGCGACTTGAGTTTATGGGGCGTTCGCTCGGTGAAAAGAGCGATAGTATGAATCAAACCATCACAGCGAATCACGAAACGCTTGAAAGGCATCTCCTTGACAGGCAGGAAACGCTCCGTGCAAGCGTCGGCGAAAATCTTGCAAATGTTCAGTCTACACTCAACGCGAACAATCTGCACAGCGAAGAAAGATTTAAAAGTTTTGAAAGTGCGCTGGGCGAACAACTTCGATCCCTTGAAACATCACTTAGGTTGTTAAGGGAAACGACCTCGACTCAGCTTGACGCCATTCGCGGCGTTGTTAACGAGAAACTCCAGCAAACACTCAACGAGCGTCTTAGCGAAAGTTTCAAGATCGTGGACGATCGGCTTGCCGAAGTCTATAAGGGACTCGGTGAGATGCAGACGCTTGCGACGGGCGTTGGCGACCTAAAAAAAGTGCTGTCCAATGTTAAAACACGCGGCATACTTGGCGAGATCCAGTTAAAGGCGATACTCGACGAGATACTTGCGCCCGAGCAGTTCGTCAGCAACTTCGCGCCCGAAAAGGGCAAACGTGAGGTCGTCGAATTTGCGGTCAAACTGCCCAACACCGGCGGCAGCGCGCCCGTATATCTTCCTATCGACAGTAAATTCCCCGGAGACAGGTACATCGCGCTTATGGATGCGTACGATATCGGCGACCAAGTTGTTATCGCCGAAGCCAAGAACTCGCTCAAGGACACGCTGATCTCCTGCGCCAAAGATATCAACAAAAAATACATCAAACCGCCTATAACCACCAATTTTGCGATAATGTTTTTACCAACGGAGGGGCTTTATGCCGAAGCCGTCAGGATGGGAATGATCGAGGAGCTGCAAACCAGGCATTCAGTCAACCTTGCGGGTCCATCCACAATGGCTGCGCTTTTGAACAGTCTTCAAATGGGCTTCAGGACGCTCGCTATACAGAAGCAAAGCAGCGATGTTTGGGATCTGCTTGCCGATGTAAAGAAAGAGTTCGGAGCATTCAACACCGTGCTCACTAGGGCAAGAAGCGCTATAGAAAATGCGAACACCGAACTTGATGCGCTGATCGGAACGCGCACGCGCAAGATACTTAACACTATCAGCAAGATCGAATCCCTGCCAAGCCCCAACGATGCCGCCAAACTGACGGACGGCGCGGTCTTGGACAGCACCAAAATAATCGAAGAATAATCTACAACAACCGTTTGGGAGGAATCAAAATGCATCCGTTTATACATATCTTTGGGCTCAACATCCCAAGTTACGGGCTTATGATGTCGCTGGCATTCATTACAGCGATACTGATCTCGTATTTCAGGGTCAAGAAAGCAGGACTCGATCAGGACACCTTTTTGAATCTCGCGATTATCTCGCTCGTTGCCGGGCTCATTTCCGCGTATCTTCTCTATATCTTTGTAACTTATCCAATCAAGGAGATATTCAAAAGCATCACCTCCGGCAGTTTCTATGTGTTCAAAAACGGCGGTCTTGTTTTCTACGGCGGTGTTATCGGCGGCGTGCTTGCAGCTTTGCTCTACATACACATCAAAAAGCAGCGCTTCCTTGACTATGCCGCTGTGATCGTGCCTACGATACCGCTTGCGCACGCGTTCGGCAGGATCGGATGTTTTCTTGCGGGTTGCTGCTATGGCAAAGTCTGCGAAACTCCTATCTCCGTTTTCTATAAAAATCCGATAGGCGGAGCGCCAATTGGCGTGCCTGTTTTTCCAATCCAACTTATAGAAGCCGCATGCAATATTGTCGTGTTTGTGATACTTATGGTCTATGTAGGCAAAAAACTCAAAAAAGGAAGCGTCATATTCCTTTATATGATCCTGTACGGCATCGAAAGGTTCATCCTCGAATACTTCCGATTCGACGAGATCCGCGGCATCTTCCTCGGGCTCTCGACCTCGCAATGGATCAGCATATTTATGGTAGTAACAGGCATAGCCGGTATGATAATTATGCTCAAAAAGGAGCGCGGATCGATGTTGGACGCGTCCATGCCCGATGCAGGTTCGCAAGACGGTCGGCAAGCGCTTGACGAAGCGTCAACAATCGCTGTCGAAAGCACCGCTGATGATGCTGTAAGCGATGCTGCGGAGCCTGTTTCCGGCGACGATAACCAATGATTCGATTTGCCCGTTTGCGTGCCAAACGGGCAAATCTTTTTATTATATGCAAAACTGAAAACGAACCCATCCGTTTTAACACAAAATAAGATATATCTTCATCCAAAGCCTTTGTCTATTGCTCAATTAGTGATATAATACTGTTGGATTTATGCGGCATACGCCGCGAAGAATAAGGAGGACTGTTTATGGTCAAACTCACCATCGATGAAAGTCGCTGCAAGGGCTGCGGTCTTTGCGTGCGTGCATGTCCGAAGAAGATCCTCGAACTTGCGAAGCACAAACTCAACGAGAAGGGTTACCATCCCGCTCAATTGATCGATCAGTCGGCCTGTGTTGCATGTGCAAGCTGCGCAAGGACATGCCCCGACGCCGTCATCACCATTGAGAAAGAATAGTAGGAGGAAACTATTATGGCAAAGAAATTGATGAAGGGCTGTGAAGCGGTTGCGGAAGCAGCCATCCAGGCTGGCTGCCATTACTTCTTCGGCTACCCCATCACCCCTCAGAACGACATCCCCGAGTATATGTCCGCTCGTCTGCCCCAGATCGGCGGCTGCTTCCTGCAGGCCGAGAGTGAAGTTGCGGCAATCAACATGGTTTACGGCGCCGCCGCTTCCGGTGCGCGCGTTATGACCAGTTCTTCCAGCCCGGGCATCAGCCTCAAGCAGGAAGGTATGAGTTATCTTGCCGGCGCCGAACTGCCCTGCGTAGTTGTCAATATGGTGCGCGGCGGTCCCGGCCTCGGCTCCATCCAACCCTCTCAGGGCGACTATTTCCAGGCGACCCGCGGCGGCGGCCACGGCGACTATCATCCCATAGTGCTCGCGCCGTCTTCCGTTCAGGAAGCGGTTGATCTTATGCAGGACGCATTCGATCTTGCCGACGTCTATCGCACGCCCGTTATGATCCTCGCAGACGGCATCATCGGTCAGATGATGGAACCCGTCGAGTTCCACGAGAGCAAGAATACCCGCGCACTGCCCAAAAAGGACTGGGCGGCAACCGGTTGGGATCCCAAATCCGGGCGCGCCCGCGCTGTCGTCAACTCACTCTACATCGAGGTCGATGAACTTCAGGAACTCAACGACAGGCTTCAGTCAAGATATCAGGTCATCCGCGACAATGAGACCAAAGCCGAACTTTATAACACCGACGGCGCGGAGATAATCGTATGCGCATACGGCACCGTTGCCCGTATCGTAAAATCCGCCATCAATATCTGTGAAAAGCAGGGCGTAAAGGTCGGACTTTTCCGCCCCATCACCATATGGCCTTTCCCCGAGAAGGAACTTTCCGGTGCTATGGATCAAGCAAGCGTTAAAAAGGCGATCACTGTTGAGATCAGCGCAGGTCAGATGGTAGAAGATGTACGCCTTGTTGTAAACGGCAAAAAGCCCGTCGAGTTCTTTGGCAAACCCGGCAGTTATACACCTACCGCCGAGGAGATCGCGGAATACATTATGAAGTCAAGGGAGGCTTGATTATGCAGACTGTATTTAAGAAAACCCCTATTCTGACCGATGCTGTTTTGCATTATTGCCCCGGCTGCGGTCATGGTATCGTTCATAGGCTCGTTGCCGAAGTTATCGAAGAACTCGGCATCCAGGATCGCGCAGTCGCGTATGTTCCTGTAGGATGCGCTGTGTTCGGTTATAAATATTTCAACATTGACTGCGTTGAAGCGGCGCATGGCCGCGCCCCCGCTGCCGCTACCGGCACCAAGCGCACCGATCCCAACAGGGTCGTATTCACCTATCAGGGCGACGGCGACCTTGCTTCCATCGGCGCTGCGGAGATTGTTCATGCTGCACACCGCGGTGAAAAGATCACCACGATCTTCATCAACAACGCGATCTACGGTATGACCGGCGGTCAGATGGCGCCGACGACCCTCGTCGGTCAGAAGACCACCACCAGCCCCTACGGCCGTGATAAGGATCATTGCGGCAGCCCTATCCGCGTTGCCGAGATGCTCGCGACGATTGAGGGCAGCGCTTACATCGAGCGTGTTGCCGTAAATACCCCCGCCAACATCATCAAGGCAAAGAAGGCCATCAAAAATGCCTTTGAATGCCAGATTGCCGGCAAGGGATTCAGCCTTGTTGAAGTGCTCTCCAACTGCCCCACCAACTGGGGTATGAGCCCTGTTGAATCAATGGAATGGCTCGAGGAGAATATGATCCCCTACTATCCTCTTGGCGTCAAGAAGGATATCACTAAGGAGGTATGAGTTATGCTTTGGACTAATATCTTTGCCGGTTTCGGCGGACAGGGCGTTCTTTTGATCGGTCAACTTCTTGCTTACGCAGGTATGTACGAAGGCAAGAATGTAAGTTGGCTTCCCTCCTACGGCCCCGAAATGCGCGGAGGTACGGCAAACTGCTCCGTCGTCGTTTCCGACGAGCCCATTGCTTCCCCCGTTCTCAGTATGGCGGACTGCGTTATCGCAATGAACACTCCATCTCTTGATAAGTTCGAGAGTTGTGTCAACCCCGGCGGCAAACTGTTTATCAACAGTTCCATCATCGACAAGAAAGCCACGCGCACCGATATCGAGGTCTACTATGTTCCCTGCAACGAGATAGCGGAGAAACTCGAGAACCCCAAGGTAGCGAATATGGCTATGCTCGGCGCTTATCTTGAAGCTACAAAGGCTGCAAAGACCGAAAGCGTTCTTGATGCGCTTCTTTACAAACTCGGCGAGAAGAAGGCCAAACTGATCCCCCTCAACAAAGAGGCGATCGAGGCCGGCGCAGCGAGCATCAGAAAGTAATTGCGTTATAATAATACAGACCGGCTTCCCATCATCGGGTTGCCGGTTTGTTTGATAAGTGAGAAACTATGTTCTTATCTGACAAATACATAAACAGCACGCATCCCGCTTACTGCGGCTTTGACTGCGGTGAATGCCCTATGTATCAAGCGACGGTGAACGATGACGCGGAACTGAAAAAGGCGCTTATCGCTCGTTATTCAACCAAGGACAGAACTCTGACCGAGGCGGATATCGTTTGTTGCGGCTGTAGATCCGACAAACGCTATGTACATCCGTTTTGTGAACAATGCCGCATAAGACTTTGTGCCATCGAGCGCGGGCTTTCTGCCAACTGCGGCGAATGCGCGGACTATCCCTGCGATGAGATAATAAACAAGATACCCGCAGACAGTCCGAGCAGAAACGCAATGGATGAGGTGCATTCAAATATCCAATTATGAAAAACGGTCGGATCACTCCGACCGTTTATTTATTACGCAGTTCTGAGAAAAATCTGTTTAAGAGTTTTACGCACTCGTCCTCCATAACGCCGCCGATAAAGTCGGTTTGGCGGTCAACGAGTGTTGTCAGTTCGCATCTTGATACGGCGCATCCCGCTTCTGGATCAAAGGCGCCGAAGCAAAGAGCCCCTACCCGAAATCCGATTATCGCCCCCATACACATCGCACATGGTTCAAGTGAAACATACAGCACACAATCGTTCAATCGACGTGTTCCGAGCACCTTTGACGCTTTTTTAAGGGCGATCATCTCCGCGTGCATTGTCGCATCCTGCATTTTTTCAACAAGATTATGCGCGGCGGCTACAACTTCGTCGTCCTTTACAACGACGGCTCCTACGGGCACCTCGCCAAGCGCATATGCCTTTTCTGCCTCGTCAACGGCAAGACGCATAAACTTTTGTTCAATAACAAATCTGTTTTTCATTTTATCTGTAGAATCCGGCACCGCTGCCTCGCAGTATGTTTTAACGCAAGAATCGTCCGGCTTAGCCGGACGGTTCTTTGCTCAATAGAGGGGCCGATATGATCGGATTATAATTCCCATTAAAGAATCCTCTTGCACATCGCAAAACCTTAGAGCACATAGCGATTTTATCTATGCAATAATATTATATCATAATTATTAGCCAAATGCAACAAAATATTCAAAAAGCCCATTTGAGAGGTGGATATGAAAAATACAGACAATAGAGCTATTCGTGAAAGTTTGATCGGTCGCATAAAAAACATTGCGCTTGTTTCATGCTTATTGCTTATCGCCATACTTGCTGTGGTCATTTTTATGCTGTCTTGCTCCAACTCATCAAAAAACAGCAACCTTGCTCCAGGCGAAAGCGACGCTGACGAAGCGCGTTTTTCAAATGGAACGATTATCTCGGGGCTTGATGTGTCGGGCTTGACGACCGCAGAAGCATCGCGAGCACTCAGCGACATAAACGAACGCATAAAAAGCGAGTATGTAGCGCATCTCAACTATGAAGAGCACTCATTTCTGCTCGACAAAGGCAAGATAAACGTCGAAACAGATATGGATGATGTTTTGAATGAGGCGCTTTATAACGGCCGGCGAGAATACCGCATCGAAGCGCTTCCCGTTGACGACGCACTACTCGACGCTGCGCTTGATGATATCGCCTGCGAAATTGACGCCCCGGCAGAGCCTTCATTATTGGTCGGCATCGACTCCATAGGCTCCGTTGAAACAGCACAGATCAATGAAAGATTTGCGCTGACAATGAGCAAGGACGGCGTATCCGTTGACAAGGATGCTACAAAAGCGCTTATCCTAAGCGGTGCAAATGAGATCGATATAGCAGTCAGGGTTCTGCCCACGGATGAAAAAACGGAAGGCCTGCCCGAGAGGCTTGCAGTATTCTACACCTCGTTTAACAGCGCGTCGCTGAGTGCGAAGGGGCGCGTCAACAATATAAAAAAGGCCGCAAAACTTATTGACGGAAGCGTAGTGGAAGCAGGCGAAGAGTTCTCATGCAATGCGACGCTCGGAGAGCGCCTTGAGGAACACGGATGGTCCAAGGGAACTGCATTTGCAAGCGGTGGGCGCGAAACAAAGCAGCAGTTCGGAGGAGGCATATGTCAGGTCAGTACGACGCTGTATAACTGTGCGCTGTTATCGGGTCTTGAAACAGTCGAGCGGCATGGGCATTCACGGCGCGTCGCCTACATCGATGGCGGGCGTGATGCTTCGCTCGTATGGGGAGCGAGCGATCTGATAATCAAGAACAATACGCTTTCCCCCATCCACATCTTTATGTGGACGGATGATGATGAAAAGCGACTGTTCTGCGAGATATACGGCGAAAAAAACGACGATTACGACGGCATCGAGATTGTTTCCGAACTCATTGAACGTATAGAGCCTACGGAGCCCGAGTTCGAGGTCAACGAAAACCTTAAATCCGGCGAATGCGTGCTTGTCAGAAGCGCTATAACAGGCAGCAGATACAGAACGTATCGCATATATAAAAAACTCGGCAAAGAGATCAAGAACGAACTTATCGACGAAACGACATATGTTATGCTGCCTGCGATCTACGCCGTGCCGCCTGCAAAAGAAAGCCCGTAAAGCGCGCTGCCACAACTTGCTATTTTGCGGCGAATAAACTATAATAGCATAAGTATTATTGTTGGATCGAGGTATGGATGCCGTCAAATAAGCAAGCACAATATCAATATCCTTACGAAGTAGAACGTGTGCCTTTGCCGCTCTCATCGGATGAGTTTTTTAACCTTCACGGTAAGCGCACCCCCGATTTCGTGATAGTTTCCGGCGACGCGTACATCGATCATCCTTCGTTCGGCACGGCGATCATCGGGCGCGTACTTGCCGCGCACGGTTATACGGTCGGGATAATCGCACAGCCCGATTGGAAAAGCGCCGAGTCCGTCAAAGTTTTTGGAGAGCCAAGGCTTGCTTTTCTTGTAAATGCGGGCAATATGGATTCGATGGTGAACAAATACACCGTTGCCAAAATGCCGCGTTCGTCCGACGCATATACCCCGGGCGGCAGGAGCGGCAAGCGGCCTGACCGCGCTGTCAACGTTTACTGCGGACTGATCCGCAAGGCATACGGCGATACGCCTATAATCATCGGCGGCATCGAAGCAAGTCTTCGCCGCTTCGCGCATTACGATTACTGGCAAAACCGCATTTTGCCTTCCGTGCTCGTTTCTTCGCGTGCGGATCTGCTCGTTTACGGAATGGGTGAAAAACAAACCGTCGAACTCGCTGAAGCGCTCGACGGCGGGCTGAATATTCACGACATCACCTATATCAACGGAACAGCATATTTGACCGAAAGCCTTGAGCGAGTGTATGAATACAACGAGATCGAGAGTTTTGAAGTGGTCTCTTCCGACAAAAAAGCGTATTGCTCCGCTTTTATGGCTCAACAGCGCGAACAGGATGCGATAAGCGGCACGCGTCTAGTTCAACAGCACGGTAATAAATATCTTGTTGTCAACCCACCCGCAATGCCTCTCACGGAGAGCGAACTTGATTTTGTTTATGATCTACCCTATACGCGCCTGCCGCACCCAAGTTATAAAGAGCATATCCCCGCGCTTGATGAAGTCAGTTTTTCGTTGACGAGTTGCCGCGGGTGCTTCGGTCAATGCTCGTTCTGCGCGCTCACATTCCACCAGGGGCGCGTTATCCAGGCGCGCAGCCACGCTTCACTTATTCGAGAAGCAAATCTTTTGACAAAATTGCCCGGCTTTAAAGGCTATATCCACGACATTGGCGGGCCGACGGCGAACTTCCGTTTTCCTGCCTGCAAAAAGCAATCGACAAAGGGCGTTTGCAAGGACAAATCTTGCCTTGGATATTCACCCTGCAAGAATATGACCGTCGATCACCGCGACTATGTTGAACTGCTGCGGAAACTTCGCAAACTGGACGGCGTTAAAAAGGTATTCGTTCGAAGCGGGATACGCTATGATTATCTGATGTACGATAAGGACGATACCTTTATACGCGAACTTATAAAATACCACGTCAGCGGTCAACTCAAGGTCGCCCCCGAGCACATCGACGAAAGGGTCCTTGAGTATATGGACAAGCCCGCAGGTGGGCTATACGAGCGTTTTGTGCAAAAGTATATGAGTATCAACAAAAGTTTGGGGCTTGAGCAGTACATTGTTCCGTATTTTATGTCCAGTCATCCGGGAAGCGATCTTAACTCGGCCATCGCGCTTGCCGAATACCTAAAGTCAAGCGGTCAACGCCCCGAGCAGGTGCAGGACTTCTACCCCACCCCCGGTACGCTTTCTACCTGCATGTTTTATACGCGACTCGACCCGCGCACGATGAAGAGCGTTTATATCCCGCGCACGCCTAAGGAAAAAGCGATGCAGCGTGCTTTGATGCAGTTCTTTATACCGAAGAATCGCCCGCTCGTTCGAGAAGCGTTGCGGCTCGCGGGCAGGGACGATCTTATCGGATACGGAAAGAACTGTCTTGTTCCTCCGGAATCTGCCGATAAACAGAATGCCGGGAAACAAAACCGCACCGGACGCGCGCAGGGCGAAAAAACCGTGCGCGGCAGCGGCGGCAATGCCTCAAATGCACGCAAAGCATCCCGCAGACCAAAAGGCAAAAAGAAATAGGCTGCAACATTTGCAAGCCTATTGTTATATATGTCAAAAACCGAGTTTTGCCATCAGTTCCGCATATGGGCAGGTTTGCTCCAAACGATACCCGTTATTTACCTTGGCGGATATAACGAATTCGTCCGCTGAGCCCGTCGGTACAAAGCCCGAATAATCGCCGTTGGGAGCGTACCATATCCTTCCGTCGGGCGTTACGCTAAAACTGTTCAGCACGTATCCATTTTCAAACTGATCGTAAATCGCACCCGCATCGGCTACAAAAACCGTAAACTTAATCGATTCCGCATCATCGGTATGCTCTTGATCCGCCAGCCTTACCGCAGGAAAATCTCTGTCTGCAAAATCAACACCGAAAACATCTATTAGATAATCAACGTCGTCTTTGCCCTCAATGTTTATCTTTCTTCCCCCATATTCGGCTTCAACACGAATAACCGATGAATAGTCGTCCAACTTCGGAAGAGCGTTCAGCCCAAGTGGGCTTCTGATCGAGGCCCTATTACATTCAGCGCGCAAATAGTGAATATTCATCGCAAGAAGATGCAGAAATACTTCCTCGTCAATAGGTTCGATGCTGATATCCTCAATATCATCGTCTGAGGTCAAATTATAGATACTTTCAGGGCTTTCCTTTAATATTGAATCCACATCCTTTGTCGTGTGCATTACGCGCAGATCCTTGCCTATAATATAGGTGTCCCGTATTCCGTAATCATTTTCTATAAAGCAAAAGAGTTTGATATGAGGCTGACCAAGTATATCATCTATGCATTCACCCTTTGTATATGCTCTATATCTGTTCTGAGCAAGATTCCGGAACACAAAGGCAAAGTCCGACGAATCGGTCACATTGCGACTGTATCCCAAATCCGGAAAACCATTCAGCGAATAATCGCGCAGATGCAAAAACGAAACGCGGCAACCTTCAAAAAAGCAATTCTCACCTGTTTGATCGGATTGCTTGATCGAAGTAAATGCGAACCTGTAAACGGGATAATCGTAGATGTCCCATTCATACTCATCAATATCATATTCGGCCTTGCACTCATCGACAATAAAACGGCTTGAGCGGCATTTGAGCAGGACTTGATTCGGCTCCGCTACAGCAGAATTGTACTCCTCAGTGCCGATAAGCACCCCTCTTTCCGGCATTGAATAACCGGACAGATCGATATTTGTTCTGTCAAAGCAATACGTCCCGTCCGGATAAGCGATGGTACTAGGAACGTTTGTAGGATCCGTAGTTTCCGAAATGCCTGTACCGGTGCAGCCGAATGCGGCTATCGCCGCAAAAGCAAGCAATATTGCTGCGCATAGCAGCGATTTTACAGATTTCATGAAGTCCTCCTATATATTAAATTGTGATTCGCATACTTCACCATAACAAACGCCCATTCATTTTATGATTCTGATTGCAACAATTCACCAACTGTAATCGGGAGTTCGTCACGCACGAAGTATCCGCAATATATGCACTTTTTATATATTCCAACATTTGTAAATGTGTGAAGAATTGTATTATTATTAACCAATTTGCCTCTTCCGCAACAAGAGCACGCAGCATGATGCGTATTTTGATCATTAAATTTATAATTCTGCCCAAAATTCCAAGTAATATCAACATTATGCGACGGCCTATAAACTGCAAGTTTTCGCGGTTTTCCTGCAGAAGGTCCATTTTGCACATAATAATAACTATTCGCATCGGAACCGTTTACATAATGGGTAGAAACATTCTTACCGGGTGCAGTTGACTTTACTCTCAATCTACCATTGGAATCAAATCCGACAACTATTGCACTATGGGCAACATTAGACTGTCCAATTTCTTCACCAGAGGCATAGATATACAGAAGAACATCTCCTGGGCGAACAATTACATCTCCATTGTTTAGTGTCGAACCTTGTTTTTTTAGTTGAGACAAAGTTGCATTGGTTATAATCTTCGAATAACAAGTTGGTTTAGTTTCAAAATAGTATTCAGGTCGATGAATGCTTACATTTATATCGCTTACATGAGAACAATTGCCATTATTTATTTTTCCACCATAGTACCAAGCATAAGTATGGCAATTCATTGACAGAATCGAAATGCACGAACCGTTGTCAAATGCTTTAATGGTTTTCCCGGAAATTGTTGTAGTTTGTATTTCAACAGCTCTTGAAAGTAGCAATATAGATTTCTCAGAAAAACCACTCTTTATGTAATTAATGAATACTGATAGAACAGTTCTATCTATTCTGCTGTTTTTTTCCATAATATCGGACAAAATGTCAAGCGCATTGTCCTTATGAATGAAGTCATTCAGTTCAGGCATTGATTGCAATACATCGTCAATATTATCTGATTCAAAAACAATTGATGCGAGTATTGTTTCAACAGAATCAATTATCCTGTGTTCTTCGGACTCACCCGCCGGCTCACAGATGCGGCTATCGGCCGCCAAGTCATAAGAACTCAACTGTAGCGTTAGAGCGAACGCACATATAATTATGCAAACTATAATTCTAACTCTTTTCATATTGTTTATTCCTGTATTTGTCATATTTTTTTATGCAATTATATCGCAGACTCTTTCTGCTGTCAACAACCATTATATTGCATTTCAACAATATATTTGAAAATCTAAAAAAAACTCTTGAAAAGCAAAGTTAATAGTGGTATAATCACTTTTGTTTGAGATTTTACAAGGAGGTGAACCGATTTGGCAAACATTAAGTCAGCGATGAAGCGCGTTAAGGTTTCGCGTCAGCAGAATATGCGCAACCGTATGATCCTGTCCGCTACCAAGACCGCTATCAAAAAGTTTGACAAGGCTTTGGAGTCTAACGACGAGGCTGCTATCGAAGAAGCATACACCGCCGCAGTCAGCAAGGTTGACAAAGCTGTCACCAAGGGCGTTATCCACAGGAACGCAGCCAATCGTAAAAAGGCTCAGCTTGCTAAAAAGCATGATGCCAAATAAGGTTTATCTAAACGATCGACCCGAAATATCAAAGACCGCTTCAGTTGAAACGGTCTTTTTCGTTATCTGTGCCCTATTTCCAGTCAAAGCCCATCATTATCGCACCCAATGCGCTTTTTGCGTCCGCTCCGCCTGAGCGTTCGTTGAATATGACGAGCGAGAGTCTGCCGACGAGTTCGGCAAGCGCGTCAAAAGAGTATTTTTTTGCAATTGCGCACGCCTTTTCGTTGCCGTAGGGTTTGCCGTCCATTTTGGCTGCCGCCGATTTGACGTCAAGCCCCGTGTCAAGAAGCGATCTTGCCGTCAAAATGCGCTTGAAACTTGCGAGCAGGGCGCCTACTATCCTTGTGCAATCGCCCTCGGATTCGACGAGTGCGCCGAGAGATCGCATACCTTCACTGACTTTGCCGTAAGTAAAGCAGTTTATCGCATCGAACACTTCAGCGTCGATATTCGCGATAGATACGAACGAAACGGTCTGCGGCGTTATCGTGCCGCCTTCCCCAACAAGATCGATGAGTTTGGTTAGTTCATTATTTACAAATGACATATCCGTGCCGACCTTGCCGATGAACGCGCGGGCGGTATTGTCGTGCAGCATAACTCCGCGGCGGTTTGCTTCAAATACGCACCATTTGGCGGCGTCATATTCGCTCGGCTCGGCAAAATGCACTTCGCGGCCCATTTGCGCGAACGCTTTCAGCAGCGCGCTTTTTGCGTCCATCTTGCCGCTCACGGCAATTATGAGCACGGTCTCAGCGGGCATCCTTGCGATATAGTCGATCAGCGCCTTTGCGTCCGTCTTCGGTGCGAGTTCACGAACGATCACGAGCGAGAACGGATTCATCACAGGAAGCGTTTCGCAGCAGGAAACGATCGTTTCCAGCGAAGCGTTATTCACGGTATTCAAATTGAACGCGCGTATCTCCTCGGGTATTGAAGACTCGACGTTTTTGATCGCTGCAAGTTTAAAAAACTCGTCATCGCCGTGAACAAGGTAGGCGCCCGAAAGTGTTCCGGTATTTATCTGTTTGTAAAAATCGTTTGCATTCATACTATGATTATACTAATAACATAGGCGATTGTAAATATCGTTATCAGCGCGGCGGCATAGCAAAGGCGTTTTTTTATCGGCCTTAGAATGTATTCAGAAAGAATGAACAGCACCGCAAGATAGATCGCGCACACGAGAATCGGCAGGGGCTTTAGGCTCAAACTTGCATAAGGCAGCGAAGATATGCCGCCAAGCGCCCATTCGGCCGCATTGAGCACGGTGCGCGGGATATAGGCAAGCATTTGCGCCGCGGGCGGGTAGATGAAAGCGAGCACGGTCGAGATCAGGCCAAGGACGACGATCACTGAAAATGCCGGTACCGCGACAAGGTTTGAGATGAGCGTGTAAGGTGAAAACGCGGAGAACGCGCGTATCTGCAAAGCAAGCGTACCGAGCGTTGCGGATATGCAGACTGCGGCCGAGGAAGATAACCACTCCCCCAGTTTGGCCTTATGAAACATCTCCCCTATCTGGCGCATATACAGCGCGATTCCGAATACCGCCGCAAACGACAGTTGAAAGCCCAACGAGTAGATCTGATACGGGTTTACCGCAAGGATCAGTATCGCGGCGAGCGACAGAGCAGAGAGTTGGTCTCCCCTTCTTTCAAAGCATCCGGCGCACATAAGCGCAACGAGCATTATCGATGCGCGAACCACGCCCGGAGTGAACGCAGTCAGCGCGCAGTAAAACAACAACAGCGCGGCGATGATCGCCGTTCTTACGCCGCTTTTGAGTCTTTTTAGAGCCGCTATCAGCACGCCGGCGATGATGCCGACGTGAAAGCCGGATATCGCAAGCAGATGCGCCGTACCTGATGCGCGAAACGGCGCGTAACGTTCGTCCGTAAGTTCAGATCTGTCGCCTACCAACAACGCCGAGAAAACTGCGGAATCATCGCCGAACGCCGACTTTATGCGCCGGATTATCGCCAGCCTTACGGAAACTATAAACTCTTTAACGGGCAGATTGTTTTTAGATTCCACAAACGCGCTTTTTGCCTGCGCTACGCATCCGACGCCCGACGCGAGCCTAACTTTGAACTCGTCATAGGTTCCGAACTTCCGCGACGGCTTTTTGACGCTTGCGACGGTCATTATCCCGTCTCCGACCTCGTATTTATCGGAAGCGTCAAGCGTCAGCCTTACACGCTTATTGAACTTTGTTCCCGCGACAGCGGCATCCGTAAGAATTAAAACTGTTTTATCGCCGTCATCCTCTATGTCGGATATTACGCCCATAAGTTCGGCCGTTCCTTCGTAAAAAGGTTTCGGGAGCGCCCCGAAAGCAAGCGTCAGCCCCAAAAGCGCGGATATTGCGATGATTCCGAGGCGTTTTTGCCCGATGGCAACGAGGACTATGCCAACTACTCCAAGCACCGCCGCCGCGACGTATCTGAGAGTATCGCCAAGCGGTGCACAAATAACTATGCCCGCCATCATACCAAGCGCAAACTCAAACAGCGGGCGATAGTTTATAAGCCTTCTTTTACTAACTTGATTATTGTTTTTATCCGCGCTCTCGCTCATCAAAGAACGACTGCCATAGCCTCGATCTCAACAAGCGCGCCGGCCGGCAGAGCCGCCACCTCAACGCAGCTGCGTGCGGGGAAAGGCTCGGGTATCAGCATGCCGTATAGTTTGTTTACCTGAGCAAAATCGCTCATATTCTTAACAAATACGGTCGTTTTGACAATGCCGGCAAGCGATGCGCCCGCGGTTTCAAGTACCTCTTTAAGGTTGGTTATCGCCTGGATGGTCTGAGCCTCTACGCCGTTTGCGAGTTCGCCCGTATCGGGATTTATTCCGATCTGACCCGAAGTGAATACCATCTTGCCGACCTTGGTGCAATGGCTGTAAGGCCCGATCGCTTTGGGTGCGTTTTCCGCATTAAATACTTGTTTCATCATTTGTATCCTCCGTTTTGTTGTTTGTGATCTATTTTTGCTTTTCTATCGTATCGGCGATCGCGTTGTTCCAAAGGATGAACGCGTTTTCGCCGGTATCACTGTAATATTTTCGGCGTATGCCGATCTTGGAAAACCCGAGCGAAGCATACAGATCCTGCGCGCCGAAATTGAACTCGCGCACCTCAAGCGTCATCTTGCTTGCACCTCGTTTCTGCGCTTCATACATCATATTGAGTATCAGCCTTGTTGCAATGCCGATTCTTCGCATATCCTCTGCGACGGCGATATTGGTCATATGGGCTTCGTCGTACATTATCCAGCAGCCTGCGTAGCCGACTATCCTGCCGTCGATATCGGCAACGACATAGTACGCGACATCGTTTTGCACGAGTTCGCCGATGAGCGATTCGACGCTCCACGGCTGCGTGAAGCATTTGCATTCAAGCACATAAACCTGTTCTATGTCGGGTAGCGTCATCTCCCGATAAACGATCTCATTCACCTTTTTTAATCTCCTCCATCGCCGAAAAAGCGGTAAGCGCATATACTCTAACAGCGCCGTGCTTTTTGAGTTCAAGCGCGCATTCCTTAAGCGTTGAGCCCGTTGTTCTGACGTCGTCCACGAGCACGAGGCTTTTGCCTTTGCACTCATCCGTCGCCCTGAACGCGCCCTTGACGTTTTTAAGCCTTGCCGCACGGTCAAGTTTGGTCTGCGCCTCCGTTGCCCTGATGCGCGTTATCAGCGTTTCATCGATCGGTATGCCGCTGTTTTCGGACAACACCTTCGCGATCACCGTGCTTTGGTTGTAGCCGCGCTCCTTAAGGCGTTTTTTGTGGAGCGGCACGGGTACGAACGCGTCGAACATCCAGTCGTCAGGTATCTTTATAAAATGCGTTATGAACTCCTTTTTATAGATCGCGCCGTTGAACTTAAACGATAGCTCCGCTCTGCGCGCGGTATCGTTGTATTGAAGCGCGGAATAAAAAGCGTCTATACCGTCGATCTTGGCGTCGTTTGCGGAAAACAGCAGTTTTTGTTCGCAGTCAACGCATATGCCGTAAGAGTTCACTTCCGCTTCGCGGTTGCAGCAATGGCATTTGAGATGCTGCGGAAAGAGTATGTCAAGCGCGTATTTTAGTGAGGATATCTTCATACGGATATGCCACCTTTGATCTCCTTTAGGAACGCGCCGAGCGCGCTGTAGCGCCTTCGGACGTTTGTGTTGGATACCATAAACGAAATGCATTCCTCCGTGCCGAGGATGATCACGCGCTCCCTTGCGCGCGTGATCGCCGTGTAGAGTATGTTTCGGTTAAACAGCATATTCGGACCGCTGACCAGCGGCAGAACGACCGTCGCAAACTCGCTCCCCTGGCTCTTGTGAACGGAGATGCAGTACGCGAGTTCGAGTTCTTCGAGCATAGGATAGTTGTATTCGGCATAACGTTCATCGTCAAACAGAACGCCTACTGTTCTATTCGCGCTGTCAATCTGCATAACGGTCCCTATATCGCCGTTGAACACGCCCGTACCCATAACGGTCTTGAGTTTGCCCTTTGTTTTCTTCCATTCGAGGTCGTAGTTGTTGCGTATTTGCATCACCCTGTCGCCCTCGCGAAAAACTGTATCGCCATAGGTATACTCGTTCTTTTCTTCAGCCGGCGGGTTGAGTTCCTTTTGCAGTTCGGCATTTAGGTTATGCACGCCGAGCACGTTTGCTTTCATCGGTGAAAGCACCTGAAGATCGTTCGATCTGCCGAGATAAGCATAATCGCCACAAAGATTGAGTACCGAATCAAGCGCGACCTTGGCGTTCGGGCAAAAATAGAACTGAAAATCGTCCTCCGTGCCGAGCGAAGGCATCTTGCCGTTATTGACAAGGTGCGCGTTCGTTACGATACTGCTTCTTCCCGCCTGGCGGAAGATCTCGTTCAGGCGAATGACGGGCACTATATCCGAATCGACTATATCCTTAAGCACATTGCCCGGTCCGACCGACGGAAGCTGGTCGACATCGCCCACCATCACAAAGCGTGTACCCGGAGCTATCGCTTTCACAAGTGCGGCAAATAGCGACGCATCAACCATCGACATCTCATCGACGATTATTGCGTCCGTTTCGATCGGGCACTCATCATTTCGATTGAAGCCTTCTCCTCCCGCGCTGTATTCAAGCAATCGGTGGAGCGTTCTTGCTTCCGTGCCCGTGGTATCGCTTATGCGTTTTGCTGCGCGCCCCGTCGGAGCGGCGAGTTCAAATTCAAGATCAAGCCTTATGAAAAGGTCGATTATAAAGCGCAGTATCGTTGTTTTGCCCGTTCCGGGTCCGCCCGTGATAACGAGCACTCCGTCTGCGATACTTCGCTTTATCGCTTCCCTTTGAAGCGGTGCGAGTTCTATGCGGTATTTCTTTTCAAGGCGCGATATATCGTACTCGATGTCATAAAAAGGGAGGATTTCTACCGACTTTGCAACTGAATCGAGTTTTGCGGCAGCTGACAGTTCGGTCTTGAACATATACGGCAGAAAGACATGTTCCTCATCGCCAATGGTTTTTGCAAAAAGTTTTCCATTTTCGACCATTGATGCGAGCATATCTTCAACAAGCGGCACCGGCACGCCGAGGACATTGTTTGCGGCGAACATAACGAGTTTGTCCTTCGGAAGGCAGGTATTGCCCTCAGTCGCCGCAAACGAAAGCGCGTATCTTATGCCCGCCGTCAAACGGAACTCGGATTCCGCCTCCACGCCCGCCTCAAAAGCGATCTTATCCGCCGTCTTAAAGCCTATGTTTTCAACGTCCTCGATGAGCCTGTATGGGTTTTCTTTAACGAGTCTTACGCAGTCGGCGCCGTAGCGTTTATAGATCTTCATCGTCATAGCAAGCGAAAGGCCCAACTGCTGCATACCGATAACTATATCCTGCATCTGCGCCTTTTCAAGATAGGATTCGTGTATCTGCTTCGCCTTTTTGAGACCGATGCCGCTTATCTTTGTTAATTCGTTGGGTGTAAGTTTTATCACATCAAGCGCTTCGGGACCGAACCTGTCCACTATCAGCCTTGCGGTCGATTTGCCGACGCCCTTTAAAAAACCGCTTGAAAGATATGCGAGCACCGTCTCCGCGGATGTGGGCATGTCTACTTTAAACGAGGTTATCTTTATCTGCTCGCCGTAGAGCGGATGCGAGGTCCACTCACCCGATATGCTCGCGCGTTCGCCAAGCGAAACAGACGGCACCGCGCCGACGGCGGTGATGCTTTTGTCGTCGTCCGTTTCAAGCGAAAGGACTGTCCATCCGTTTTCTTCATTGCGATAGCGAACAGCGGTTATCGTGCCGGTGATCTCCATAAATCAATGCCCTTGATAAATAGGTTTCGTTCAGTTATATCTTAACATATTTTATGGCGAATATCAATCTTGCCCGCGGTACTTACGCCAAAAAAAATGGACAAATGCTCCGTTCCGTGATATAATCCGTTTTCGACAGGAAGAAACTTAAAAGGCGGCACGATATGATCGATGCAAAAAAACTTATAAAAGAGTATTCGCTTACCCCAAACAAGGCGCTTGGTCAAAACTTTCTTGTTGACGAAAACGCGCTTATGCAGATCGTCGGGTTTTCACGCTGCGAAGGCGCGGAAGTTTTGGAGATCGGACCGGGACTGGGTACATTAACGAATGAACTTGCCGGGCGCGCCAAAAATGTTGTCGCGGTTGAGATAGACAAAAGGATGTGCGAACTGCTTAAGCGCACGCTGTCAGGGCATAAAAACACGCATATAATCAACGGGGATATTCTGAAGTTAAAAAACGATGAGTTGACTTCGCTGTTTTCGGGCGAATTCATCGTTGCCGCCAATCTCCCCTATTATATCACCAGCCAAACCGCTATGAAGTTCATCGATTCCGATCTGCCGATAAAGCATATGGTGCTGATGATGCAGCAGGAAGCTGCCGCGCATTTTATAGCGGGAGTGAAAGAAAAATGCTATACGCCCGTCAGCGTTATTTCAAACCGATACTTTGAGATGGATGAGGCGCTTAGGCTTTCGCCCGCCTCCTATTACCCCGCGCCTGCCGTCAATTCTTCCGTGCTTGTTTTCAAGCGCAAAGACGCCCCTTATGATAAGGGGCTGTCGAGGCTTATAAAAGCGGCTTTTTCTATGCGAAGAAAGACTCTGAAGAATAATCTCTCTGCGATCCTTCCCAAAGCAAGCGTTGATGAGATCATTTTAAACGCCGGGCTCGCTCCTGTTTCACGAGCCGAGGAACTGACAAGCGACGATTTCGTTCGCCTAACAGAAAGCGCACGGCTCATTCTTGGCGCGGACGCAATCTAAATAAGTCCTATGACCCAAAATATGACGCCGATCAGCGCAGAAGTCGTTATGCCGTATACGAGCACGGGGCCCGCTATGCTGAACAGTTGTCCGCCGATGCCCATAACAAGGCCTTCGCGTTTATGCTCCATTGCGGGAGCAACGATCGAGTTTGCAAACCCCGTTATCGGCACAACGGAACCCGCGCCCGCAAACGTGCCTATCTTATCATAGACGCCCAGTCCCGTTAAGAGTGCGCCGATGAATATCAGCACGATCGAAACGAAAGCACTTCGCGTTTTTTCATCGAGTTTGAACAGGAGTTCTCCGATATCGCCTATCGCCTGACCAAGAACGCATATTGCGCCGCCGACAAGAAAAGCGAGCAGGCATTGCTTTAGCGTTTTGCTCTTCGGCATCATTTCGATCACGAGCGCTTGGTACGCTTCGTGCTCCGCACGCTGCTCTAACGTAAGTTTTCGTCCTTCATTTTTCATATCGATCTGTACATGTTCCCTTTCCAGCGACACAAAGGTGCTGTTTTTCTTTATACGCTTTATACCTGATTTCCCTGTCCGCAGCGCCCCTGTTTGAGTGATCCGTTTCAAGATACGGAGTTGGGAATGATCTTAGTTCAGTTTCAGCCTGCATAGTATTGGTTCCTTCCGGCATATACAAGTTCTGCGCCGCTATACATTGATTCCGCGTGTTTGCCGTGCTTGAACGCAATTAACATTACTGCTGCCGCAAAAACAATCAATCCCGCTATTATTATCGCCGTTTTTTTAATCATTTCCGTTTTCCTTTCGTTTTTGCTATTATGCGAAGTCCGGCGTTTTTTATTCACTAACTATATTTTCTCTGATCATCGTGCGAAGTTTTTCCATAGCATTTTTTTCGATCTTTGAAATTGACGATTGCGTTCTATTAAGCGTTTCGGCAACAGTTCGCTGCGTTGCGCCCGTAAAATATCGAAGATACAAGACCCGTGCCTCGTTCTTATCGAGACTTTTCATAAGCGCTCGCAAATAAAGACTTTCTGTACTTTCGCACTCAAACGATTCGGAAACCAATTCGGTTTCGTTATTTAACAGCATATCATCAAGCGAACACGGCTTTGAGGCAAGTTCCAGTATGAACAGTTCGTTAGTCAATATTTTAGCATCGATACCGAGCTTCTCAGCCGCTTCCGACACGCTCATATTTCCGTTTTCGAGCGTCAGCTCATCCATACGTTTTTTGATTGAAGCGGCGGCTCGGAGTTCATCGCGCGAAACGGCAATAAGCCTTTCCTTGCGAAGAAAAGCCCGTATCTCCCCCTCTATGAACTTGAAGGCGTAAGCGGCAAACGCACCTCGGCTTTGATCGTAGGTTTTTTGTGCCTTAACGAGCCCGAGATAGCCGCTTTGGATTATATCGTCGTTGTCATACCCGCGGGCAAAAAAGCGTTTGGCGACCGAGTATACGAGCCCGGCGTATTCGGTTTGCTGCATTATTTCAGCGCCAACGCCTTTCTTATATTCGGTCATCTATCCGCTCGCTTGACGAGAGAGTCTTCTTCATAATGACTGTCGTACCGCTTCCCGGCGCGGATATTACTTCAAGTGAATCCATAAACGCCTGCATAACTGCAAAACCCATTCCGGAGCGCTCGCCACCGTTCCCGCTTGTATAAAACGGAGTCTTGGCAAGTTCAATATCCTCTATGCCGCAGCCTTTATCCTCGACAGCTACCGTCAGGATCTTGCCGTCGAGTTCCAAAAGCATCGTAATTATGCCGCTTGTATTTCTGTATCCGTGTATTATCGCGTTTGTTATCGCCTCGCTTACGGCGGTGCGCACATCCGCCAGTTCTTCAAGCGTTGGATCAAGCGGCGTTATGAAAGCGGCGGCAACGGCGCGCGCAAGGGATTCGTTTTGAGATAAACTCATCAGTTCGAGTTTAATGCGGTTATTCATAATGCTTTTTACCTTTCTTTTTTTGCGCAAAGCGAATAGATGCCGGACATTTTGAGGAGTTTGTCCGTACTGCCGCGAGCGTTTTCTATTATGAGTTCTCCGCCGCGCGACGCGATCTTTTTGTATCTTCCGATAACTACCCCTATCCCCGAACTGTCCATAAAACTGACGAACGCAAAATCAAGGATAAGCCTTTTTATGCCGGCGTCCCTGTCTACGGCGCTGTCCGCTTTTAGACGCAGATCGGAAGCTGAGTGCTGGTCAACTTCGCCCTGCGGTATTATCCTCAACGCGTCGCCTTCCTTTTTGATAATCACCTTCACGGTATCACCTGTCCTTTCGAGCGATTTAAGTTTGGGGCTTAACGCCCATCTATCCGATTACACTTATTGATCCATAAAACCCTGCCGCGAAGAATCACTTCTTTTGCCGAATCTCTGCGTATTGCAAAAACAGTCAAAATAGGTTATCATAAGCCTTGAAAACAGGCGTAGCACGCTATGCCGTTCGATCTTGGGGTGCAGTATGTATACTCTCGGCTTTAGGTTTGATAAAAACACCGAATACCACGCGCTTATCGGAGAAGATCTCGCCGCTTTTTGCAATGGACTCTCGAGCCTTGTCCGCGGTCGGAAAGCGCTGATACTTACGGATGAAACGATCTCCGATCTTCACCTTGCCAAACTTACGGCATTATTTGACGGAGAGGGGATCAACTACCGCGTACATCTGATCCCTGTGGGCGAAAGCGCGAAAAACTTTGATACTTTTAGGGATATTCTCACCGTGCTTTCGAGCGAACGCTTTGTTCGCGGCGATCATCTGATCGCGTTTGGCGGCGGCTCCGTTGGCGATATCGGCGGGTTTGCTGCGTCCGTGTATATGCGCGGAATGAGCCACATAAACATCCCCACTACGCTCCTTTCTATGATCGACAGTTCGGTAGGCGGCAAGACCGGCATCGATATGTTTGGAGTAAAAAACGCGGTCGGCACTTTTCATCAGCCGAAACTCGTTCTTTGCGCGACCGAGTTTTTGTCCACCTTGCCCAAGCGCGAACTCACAAGCGGTTTCGGCGAGGTCATAAAATACATTGCGCTAAGCGGCAAGGATCTTTGTTCCCTAATAGGTGCGGACGGGGTGTCGCCGCAGCTGATCTATGAATGCCTAAAGATAAAGCGCGAATATGTTTTAGCCGATGAGTTTGACTCGGGAAGGCGGCAGATCCTGAATCTCGGGCACACGTTCGGGCACGCCTTTGAAGCGGCGAGCGAGTATGCGCTTTCGCACGGCGAAGCGGTTGCGCTCGGGCTGATCGCGGAAGCGCGGTTCGGAGCCGAAAGCGGATTGATCGGGCACGATGTTGAGCGCGAACTTGCTGCTTTAAGCGATCGTTTTTGTCTTTGCCAAGGCCCTATCGAGTACGCAAAAAAGGCCGCTGCGCTGATAGCCCGCGATAAAAAATCCAACGGTGAAAGCATTAGTATGCCGTTTGTCAAGCGTTTCGGCGCGCCGTTTATCGCGGATGTTTCCGTCGATGCCGCCGAAAGGTTTATATTGAGTAATGAAGATGCTTGATATTACAGTTTCCTCAACCGAATTAAGCGGCAAGATAACGCCGCCGCCCTTTAAGAGCGAGGTCATACGCCTGCTCATTCTCGGTGCGCTTTGCGGTATACACCCGGAAAATATCATAACGCCCTCACCTGATCTTGGCGATGATATCATCATATCCGCAAAAGCCGTGAAAAGCGCGTTTTTTGACGACATTCAGACCCCTGTATTTGTCGGCGAATCTGCCACGCTTCTGCGCATTTTGGCGCCCGTGCTTGCGATAAAACGCGGAGAAATTGCGTTTACGTGCGGCAAACCCCTTCTTCGCCGCGATATGAGTCCGTTTTCGCGCGTTGAAGGATGTTCCGTAGAAAGCGCCGAAGATCGTTTGATTTTTCGCTCCGATATCGAAACTGGTGCTTCCGTCGCAATCGACGCTGCGGGCAGTTCGCAGTTTGCGAGCGGGTTTTTGATCGCCGCCGCATTTCGCTCGGATATTCGCGTAATGCCGCTCTCCCCCGTTTCCCTGCCCTATATCGCGCTGACGCTCGACACGCTTCGGCGTTTTGGCGTTGAGATGTATCTTGACGATGACGGATATTACCGTTCAAACGGCGCCGGATTGACGCCGCCGAAGAGTTTTGAGTTTGAAGCGGATATGTCCTACGCCGCGGTATTCAAGGCGGCAAACTTCGTTCAGAACTTTGACGGCGTTATGATTGCAGGCGAAAGATCGGATTCCCTGCAGCCGGACGCGGCGTTTAGAATGCTTGCCTCTATGCGTGATCCATCCGTGCAAAACGCGCCCGATCTGTTTCCTCTGCTATGCGTCTGTGCTTTAACCAAGGCTCATAGTACGCATATCCATAACACCGCTCGACTCAGGGACAAAGAGAGCGACCGGGTGCTTTCGAGCGAAAAACTCATTCGCGCGCTCGGCGGCAAGATGGAGGTATTCGACGATTCGGTTATCGTCCACGGCGCAGACAAAAAACTTTTGGGCGGCGTCGTTGACGCCTGCGGCGACCACCGTATCGTTATGGCAGCGGCGATCGCTTCAATGATGTGCGAAAAACCTGTCAGAATACTTGGCGCGGACTCTGTTAAAAAGAGTGCGCCGCGATTCTTCGACGACTTTATTTCACTTGGGGGTAAGATACTATGAATCAGTTTGGAACGGCATTGCGGCTGTCGATCTTCGGTGAATCTCACGGCGCGGCACTCGGCTGTATACTCGATGGTCTGCCAGCGGGTTTTGCTCCGGATCTTGCCCTTATTGAATACGAACTCAAAAGGCGGCGGCCACGCACCGGAACTGAAAGCACTTCACGCAGGGAGTGCGACAACTATCGTATCATATCGGGATTCTACAACGGGTGTTTCACGGGTGCGCCCTTTACCGTCATATTCGAAAACGCGGACGCACGATCCGAGGATTATTCAAACAACATTGCGCGGCCTTCGCACGCCGATCTTGTTTCGTTCGTCAAGTTTTCAGGCGCGAACGATCCTCGCGGCGGCGGGCATTCGTCTGGCAGGCTCACGCTGCCCATCGTGTTCGCAGGCGCGATAGCAAAACAGCTGCTCGCTAAAAAAGGTATCAAGATCGCCTCGCATATCGCGGCCGTCGGTGATATTTCAGATGCGCCGTTTGATCCCTGTATGACGGAGTTCCCCGAACTCGATCCAATGTTCCCGCTTGTTGACAAATCGCTTAAGCCCGGTATAGAAAAACTGTTTGAGTCCGTGCGCGAACGCGGTTCAAGCGTCGGCGCTGTCTGCGAATGCGCGGCGCTCGGCGCACCCATCGGCATCGGAGAGCCCTTCTTTGACGGGCTCGAGAGCGTCATCGCGCATCTTGTTTATTCGATACCGGGCGTTCACGCGCTGGAGTTCGGCGCGGGGTTTGGATTTGCGCGCCTATTCGGCGAACAGGCAAACGATGCGATACTGCCAAATAAAAAGACCGCAACTAACAGATCCGGCGGCATCAACGGCGGCATTTCAAACGGCATGCCGATAATCTTCAAAGCGGGCTTCAGACCCGTTCCGTCCATCGCACTCGAGCAGGAGAGCATCGATCTTGATTCGGGCGAAAAAACAACTCTCAAACTCGGCGGAAGGCACGATGTATGCATCCTTCCGCGCGGACTTGCGGCCGTCGAAGCCTGCCTCGCGCTTGCGCTGTATGAACTTATATCAAGGAAATAGTATGAACACCAACAGGGACGAACAACTGAAACTGATTTCATCGCTCCGCGCCGATATCGACGAGATCGACGGTGAAATAATAAAACTGCTTGTTGAAAGAAACGAACTTGCGCTTCAGCTTGCCGAGAACAAACGCGCGCTTGGGCTTCCGCTTGAAAACGCGGAGCGTGAAAAAGAGGTCATCAAACGCTGCCGGGACGACGCAAGCGGCTTTTCGGGCGCGATCTCATCCGTTTACGCCGAGGTAATCAAGCAGTCGAAGCGCATACAGCGCAGGCATCAGAATCTTTACTTTGTGGGCATGCCGAACTGCGGCAAAACAAGGCTTGCGCTTCAGGTCGGCCGCGCTATGAAAAAGACCTATGTTGATACCGACGCGCTGATAATGAAGCGCACGGGCAAAACCATCGACGCGATATTCGACGAAAGCGGAGAGGCGAGTTTTCGCGCGATAGAGAATGAAGTGCTGACGGACTGCGCTTACCTTGGCGGGCTGATCGTTGCAACCGGCGGCGGCATACTTACCAACCCCGATAATGTTCCGATACTCAAAAACAGCGGCGTCGTTGTTTTTCTTGACAGATCGCTTGATAAACTCGTCAAGGCAAAGATCAAAAACCGCCCCCTCATCCGAAGCGGCGAGGAAGCGGTCAAAAACCTGTATTATGAGCGTATCAAACAGTATCGCGGAGCCTCCGATCTGACGGTCGATCCTGATGAAAAGGGAACCGTGGCGCGGATAATCGCGCTCTACCGCTCAAAACTCAAGTGATTCAAATATTCAAAAGCACAAGGGCAACGATCACGAGCGCATAGCCGATTAGCCGTCTGCCCTTTGCTTTTTCTTTGAAAACGAGTATCCCGAAAAGCCCGATCAATACTATAGCGCCGATGTTGTAGACGGGATAGACGATCACGGCGGGTATCTTTTGCAGCGAAAGCAATAAAAACCTTGTTGCAAAATAATTCGGAAAACCTATGAGCGCACCATAGAGAATGTCCTTTGACATCGCTTTTTCTTTTTTCAAAAGCGCAACGATCATGCTCAATATGAACGCAAACAGGAAAACAAAGAGCATATAGTAATTCTTATACGCAATGTTTCCGAGTTTTTCATAGAACTGTGTGAACGCGCCCGTCATACCGCCGCCGATAAGCAATGCTATAAGCAGCGCGACAGAGCCGAGTTTCGCGCGTTTTGACGCTGTTTCGCCCGGCTCAAGATAGATTATGAAGATCGCGGCAACGGCGATTATCAAGCCGATGATCTGCGCGACGGTCGGCTTTTCTTTGAATACGATCACGGCGAAAGCAAGCGGGATCAGAACGCCGAGTTTCATAAATACAGACGAAAGCGTGACGCCGCTCCTGTTTATGTTTACGCGCATCAGTATCAGCGTCAACAGGTACATAACACCCGCGATCGCTCCCAGCCAGAGCGCAAAGTAAAAACCGCTTCCGCCCTCGCCCGTCCCGCCCGAAAGCGCGAAGATGAGAGCCGTTAACCAGCATACCGCGTAGTTTGCGGCGAACATCGAAAAGGTGTTTTTTGCGCGGCCTTCGCTTGCACGCATCACAATGGATACTGCCGAACTTGCTATGACTGAAAGGATCAAATAGATCATAGACACCTCGATTCAGCGCGATCTGAATCCAAATAACTTATCGGTTCGTTCACCGATATGGCGCAGGGTGATTATACCATAAACCATCAGCGATAACAACGCATATATTGGTTTTTATGATCGAGCTGCGGTTAGTCCGCCCTTTTCCTCCGAGTTTCTGTTGACACATCCGGCAGGCGACCTATATGACTTGTTCCGAAAAACATAGCTTTGTTCGCCAGCACGATAATCGCGGTGGCGGCAAAAACAACTATCGTTTCAACGCATTTTGTTTCGGGCGTCATCGCAATCTTTTCCTGCGTAAAATTTACGAACATATGGAATATCATACAGGCAAGGATGGATCGGTCGCTTGCCAGATAGACCCAAGTGATTATATACCCCATCGGAACTGCACTTACGAAGAAGTTTACCACATACAGCGGATTCGCCATAAGTCCCGCATGATAGGTTCCCTCGATGAATATCAGCGGCAGATGCCACAGCGACCAAATAACGCCGAAGATAAGCGATTCCCAGAACCAGTTCATATAATCCCCGATCGAATCCTCGCAATAGCCCTTCCACGCGACCTCCTCTATGATCGAAGCCAGAAGTAGCGTTAAAAGCGCGCTGCCAACTCCAACGCCGGTAAAGGAGAAGTCATCGGTGAATGCGAACTGATCGAGCGACTGTCCGAACAGCAGCGACAGCAGTATCGAGCATACAACGATCGCGGCAAACACCAGCATCGCCCAAAAGACGTTGCTCCATTTTATTTTATAAAAGCCGATAAGTCTATTCTTTAGATCCTGTTTAAGCGCATCCGATTTTGAAAACATAACGAACAATGTCGACACCACAGCAGGCGCGATCAATCCTGCAGCCATCAGCACAAAACTCACATTCTCAGGAAGGAAGATCGCAGGGATCCAAAAGATCCATGTGAACAGGTATGCCAAAACAAAGAACTTTACAGGTTTGTATTTATATTTTTCAGATCGATTCATATGCATTTTTTACTCCATTCTGCTTATTTACTGTAATATCGTATGTATCAATCCCATAGTGCCGGGCGCGGCTCCCAATAGTTTTTCCATTACGTCAATGAACACATCCGCATCGGCTGCTGTGAAGTCTGCCTTGTCGAACAGTTCGCTGCTGAGAACAAGCAGCATTCTTACTCGCTCCGGGATATGATCACAGTCAAACAATCCGCATTGAACACCCTCCTCCACTGCTCTTGACAGCAGTGGAACTATGACATTAAACAGGTGTTCGCCTATCTTTTTATGCATCAGCACATTCTCCGGCCTATTGAGCACCTCCTTGATGTGCTGTTCATCCTGCGCGGGGCGCACAGCCGCGATGATTCCCAATATCTTCTGCGGTACACTAAGCTGCGAACCCAGGACACGCTTCGCCGCCTCGGCTTCCTCTGCGATCATCCCTTCGATTACCTCTTCCAGCATCTGCTCCTTACTGTTGAAGTAATAATAAAATGTGCCCTTAGCGATTCCCGCCGCTTTGATGATCTCGTCCACGCTGGTATTCTCATACCCTTGAGCAAGAAACATCTTATATGCGATACCTAGCAATTCAGACCTGCGTTTTTCGCCTTTTTTCATAATGCCTCCCCTAAAATAGACCATTGGTCGGTTATTAGTATAATCGTTCCGTTCGCCATTGTCAAGAGCGAAATCATACGTATTTGACGCTTGGTACTTGATTACGCCACAAAAATTCGGTATAATTATACAAGGACAAAATAAGGAGGTATCTCTAATGTATCCGCAAAACAATCAGTACGATCAGAACAACTACAACACCGCTGTCGAGCAGCCGAACCTTCTGGTATTCGGCATATTGAGTCTTGTATTGGGCTCGATCGTCGGCATCATCCTCGGCTTCATCGGCCGCAAAAAGGGCAATGAGTACATAGCGCGCGGCGGCACCCTTACGGGCGCTTCCAAAACCGGCTACATCCTTTCCAAGGTCGGCATCGTCCTGGGCGTCATCACCACGATCCTGCTCATCATCTACATCATCATCATCGCTACCTCAGTCAACTCGCTCAACTCCCTCTACTATTAATTTTGCGATTTGCGTCGAATAACGGCAATTGCACTCAGTGTAAGAAGTAAGGATAGAGCCGCTCAATGAGTGGCTCTGTTTTTTGAATGTATAAGTAATAGCGAAGTTTGCGCCTGTCGGCGCAAGTGATGTTATTCGTTACGCTCACTGTGAAGCTTCGCGGCTTCGAATCCAATTGATATTCTTGCCAAAAACAATAGCCACCCTGTTGGTGGCTGTTGTTTTTGTGAAAGAGCGCATAAAAGCGTACCATAGCATAGAAAGAAAAGCGAAATGGTACGCGCCGCTTTCTCTCGGCAAACGGGAAATTATCCTTTTTTATATTCTGCATTTTTGTATGTCACGAAAATATGTCCGACAGCAAACATGACGGCAAAACCGACAAGCAGCCAATGCCGCAGGAGGACTCCGCTGAGAAGAAAAATACACGATGGAATCACAGCAAGGACGAGGGCAAGCACTGTTGTTTTCCGCTTCATATATACCGCAAACGCGAACCAATACACGGTGATCAGTATTGCGTTGCCTGCCAGATAAAGCGCCATTTCAAGCACACTCAAAAAACCAAACTTCCATACAAGGAGAGGAAGCCACATGAGCACGATACAAGCATATCTTCCGATCTGCTCGATGATATTCATAAACCGGTTGCTGCAATGATTCGTTTCGCCTTTGTTTTTGAACGCATAAGCGATATTCGGTATCAGCATCAGAATCACAAAAGCAGCCCCAAAAACATTGATCCATCCAAATTTCATTCTTGCACCACGTTGAATCCAGATTTGTCGAGTTGATTATATCACAGCCAAGCGTTTTGGGCAATAAAAACCTGTCTTGACATCACGTTCCGCGCAGCGGAACACATCGTTCCACCAAAGGAAAAAACCGCCATCCGGCGGTTTTTCCTTTAGTGGACGGGGATGGATTCCTTTTTCGCGCATTGGGTCTGCGTGCTCGCTCATACCGCTCGCACTCGCCCTGCGTCGCAAAAGCCGGCCGCGGAAAACGCGTCGCAGGCGCGTTTTCTCTTCGCGGCTTCGAATCCATTTGATATTCTTGCCAAAAACAATAGCCACCCTGTTGGTGGCTGTTGTTTTTGGTGGACGGGGATGGATTCGAACCATCGTAGTCTGTGACAACGGATTTACAGTCCGCTCCCTTTGGCCGCTCGGGAACCCGTCCATAACCGAATGCAATTATTATAACTGATATTTAAGATTTGTCAATCCCCTTTTTAATCATTTGAAATGCGTCCATAGTTATGCTATAATCGAAATCGTATAAGACTTGCGCCATACTATAAGGAGATTTGATATGCTTGCAGTTTCGGATTTCTTTCCGATGTGGGATGAACTTCCCGACGGGATAAGGGCAAAACTTTTGCGTGCGTCTAGAGATAGAAGCGCCGAGAAGGGAGCGCGCATCGAGCCGAGCGGTGAAAACTGCGTCGGGCTTATCCTTATACGCTCCGGTCAACTGCGAGTGCATACCTCTTCCGCGGACGGACGCGAGATAACGCTCTATCGCCTGCTCGATAGGGATATCTGCCTGTTTTCCGCCTCGTGTATGCTACACAGCATCAATTTCGAGCTCGGGATCGGCGTTGAAAAGGATACGGAGTATTATTTGATACCTCCCAATGTTTTTGCTGAGGCAATGCGGGAATCCGCGGCAGTTTCAAACTATATAAACAGCATTATGGCGAGCCGCTTTTCCGAAGTTATGTGGCTTATAGACAAAGTGCTTTGGAAGCGGATGGATCAGCGCGTCGCCGCGTTTTTGATCGACGAGGCCGCGCTCGACGGCTCGGCTTGCCTGCACCTAACGCACGATGAGATCGCAAACCACCTCGGCACCGCGCGCGAGGTCGTATCGAGGATGCTGAAGTATTTTGAGAGCGAGGGCATAGTGAAACTTGCCCGCGGCAGCGTTGAGATCATCGACTTTGAAAAACTGAACGCTTTTGCCGAATGATTTTACCAAGATAAAGGCTCGCCCGAAGAAAAGCGGACGAGCCTGATTATATCAGTTTTCCTTCCCGCAGTATGCTGCCGTCTCCGCGGCGAGTTTGTCGCCGATCACCGTGCTGTACAGCCGATAACCGCCCGCGAGATTCAGGCAATCAAAGCCCCTGCCCGTAAGGATGCGGCAGGCGATATAGCTTCTCAGCGCGCTTTGGCACATCACATAAACGGGTTTATTTCTGTCTATTTCCCCTATCCTGTCGCGCAGTTCATCGACAGGGATGTTTATGAATCCTTCTATGTGTCCCGACCCGTACTCGCGCTCTGTTCTGACATCGAGTTTTGATATACTTCCATCGTCCGGGAGCGCCGCAACATCGTGCCAATGGTACTGCTTAACGATGCCCTCGTTGATGTTCTCGATCATAAATCCCGCCATATTTACGGGATCCTTCGCCGATGAGTACGGAGGCGCATAAGCAAGATCGAGGTTTTTGAGTTCGCTTGCTTTCATCCCCGCACGAATGGCTGTCGCGATAACATCGATACGCTTATCAACGCCGTCATAACCCACTATCTGCGCTCCAAGCAGCCTGTCTGTTTCCTTTTCAAACAGTATTTTGAGTGTCATCACCTTGCCGCCCGGATAGTATCCCGCGTGGTTCGCCGACGACAGAAACACCTTTTCGTAATCGATGCCGTTTGTGGCGGCAGTCTTTTCGTTTATACCTGTCGCGGCGACCGTCATATCGAATACTTTTATGACCGACGACCCCTGCGAGCCGTCGTATCGGCTATGTTTTCCGCAGATATTGTCCGCAGCGATCCTTCCCTGTTTGTTTGCGGGGCCCGCAAGCGCGATCAGCGCGGGCTCGCCGGTTATGAAATGCTTGACCTGTACCGCATCGCCAACGGCGTAGATGTCCTCAACCGAAGTTCCCATTCGGTCGTTCACCAATATGCTTCCGCGGACGCCGAGTGCTATCCCCGCATCCTTTGCAAGCGCGGTATCGGGCGAAACGCCGATAGCAAGCGCGACCATTTCCGCGCTTACCGTTTCGCCGCCGTCGAGCAAAGTTTTAACCGTACTGCCGACCGTTTCAAAAGCCTTTACGCTTTTTGAAAGCAGCAGTTTAACGCCCTTTGAGCGCAGTTTTGCGTGAACGAATGCCGCCATATCGCCGTCGAGTTGATTCATCACTTGGCCTTGCATATCCACGATACTGACTTCGATACCAAGTTCAGCCAGATTTTCCGCGAGTTCTATGCCGATGAAGCCTCCGCCCACGATCAGCGCGCTTTTGGGCTTTTCGCTATCGATAAATCTATGAATACCGAAAGTATCCTCAACTGTGCGCAGCGAGAATATTCGCTCGCTGTTTATGCCTTCTATCGGCGGGATGATCGGCTTGGCTCCAGGTGAAAGCAATAGTTTATCGTATTCGACGTCGAACTCATTGCCGTTTTCGAGATCACGAACCGAAACGCTCTTTGATGCGGGATCGATACGAAAGACCTCGTGGCGCACCTTTACAACTATTCTGAATCTCTCAAAAAAGCCTTCGGGCGATTGCAGGACGAGATCGTCCTCGGCCTTTATCGTTCCGCCGATGAAATACGGCAAGCCGCAGTTTGCGTACGAAACGTACCCCGAGCGTTCGAATACGGTTATCTGCGCGTTTTCGTCAAGCCTGCGAATACGCGCGGCGGCCGTTGCGCCGCCCGCAACGCCGCCAACGATGACGATCCTTTTCATCATCTTTCGACCTCCCCTTTATAAGCGCTTATGCCGCCGATATTGTTTACGGTTTTATAGCCGAGCGCAACGAGCATAGAAGTCGCCCTTGCGCTTCTCCCGCCGCTCAAACAGTACACATAGAGCGGGGCGTTCTTGTCGGTAACGATTTCCGCTATCGAATCGAGCCTTGAAAGCGGAATGTTTTTGCTGCCTGGAATATGCCCTGAAGCGTATTCGTCCGGCTCACGAACATCGACGAGCACCGCGCCCTGCGTATTTCTGAATTGGGAAACTCCGCTATTTATATCGGGCGATCTTAAAAAATCAAACAGACCCATATTTACCTCCTTAATCAAGCATTGCCAATAGCGCTTCCTTCGGACGTACGCCGACCGATTTGTTGACGACCTGCCCGTTCTTGATCGCGACGACCGTAGGAATGCTCATTATGCCGAACATCGACGCGAGTTCCGGCTCTTCGTCCACATTAACTTTGCAGACCTTGATATCGCCGCGTTCTTTTGCGATGGTCTCGATAACGGGTACGAGCATCCTGCACGGACCGCACCAGCTTGCCCAAAAATCGACCAGTACAGGCTTGTTGCTATCGAGTACTTCGGTCTTGAAATCAGCGTTTGTTATCGTGTTTACCATTTTTGTTTCCGTCCTTTCGTTTCGGGATATTCACCCGATGTTTTGTTTGATCGTATTATATCAAAGCCGCGGAGCGGTTTCCGTGATAAAATCACAAAAGACGCGCTTGCTTAAAAATATTGCGCTTTCTACGCTCCGAGGCGGATCACCCCGACAAAGCGCTCAAGGTATTCCCTTTCCCAATTATGCCCAACAACGATTCGAAGCATATCGTCCAACAATGTTGAAAGAAAATAACGTTAATATTCTGTACAAACGTGCGCGATTCTGTTATACTTATATGGTTGAATATTTTGCTTTTCGCAAAAAAGGAAAAGAGGACAGAAAAATGAATTATGCCGAAGAATCCCTGAAACTCCACGAAAAATGGAAAGGCAAGATCGAAGTCATTTCGACCGTGCCCGTTGCGTCCAAGGAGGATCTTTCGCTCGCGTACACCCCGGGGGTTGCGCAGCCCTGCCTTGAGATACAGAAGGATGTTGAGCGTTCGTATGACCTCACCCGCCGTCATAATCTCTGCGCCGTCATCACGGACGGTTCCGCCGTGCTCGGTCTCGGCGATATCGGCCCAGAAGCGGGAATGCCCGTTATGGAAGGCAAATGCGTTCTGTTTAAGTCGTTCGGCGGCGTTGACGCTTTTCCGCTCTGCGTAAAGACCAAGGACGTTGACGAGTTTGTAAACACCGTTGCGCTGATCTCAGGCAGTTTCGGCGGCATCAATCTTGAAGATATCTCCGCTCCCCGCTGTTTTGAGATCGAACGCAAACTTAAACAGCGCTGCGATATACCGATCTTCCACGACGATCAGCACGGCACGGCCGTCATCACGCTCGCGGGGCTCATCAACGCGCTCAAGGTAGTTGGCAAAAAGAAAGAGGATGTGCGCATCGTTACCTCCGGCGCGGGCGCGGCTGCGGTTTCGATAGTTAAACTGCTGCTCTCTGCAGGCTTTAAAAACATCATTATGACTGACAGGAACGGCGCTATCTACGAGGGACGCGACAATTTGAACTGGATAAAGGAAGAAATGGCGCTTGCCACCAACCGCGAGATGAAAAAGGGCTCGCTCAAGGATGCGATCGTCGGCGCGGATGTGTTCATCGGCGTATCCGCTCCCGGCACCGTGAGCGCGGAAATGGTCCAAACCATGGCAAAAGATCCCATTATATTTGCCTGCGCAAACCCCACCCCCGAGATAATGCCCGACGAAGCCAAGGCGGGCGGCGCGGCTGTTATCGCGACAGGAAGGTCGGATTTCCCGAATCAGATAAACAACGTGCTTGCGTTCCCCGGCATCTTCCGCGGCACTTTTGACGTTCGCGCACGCGACATAAACGAGGAGATGAAGACCGCAGCGGCTATCGCGCTTGCGGAACTTGTCTCCGATGACGAACTCTCCGCTGATTACATCATCCCGATGGCGTTCGATCCGCGCGTAGGTCCCGCAGTTGCGAAGGCTGTCGCCGAAGCGGCGCGCGCGAGCGGCGTTGCGAGACTGTAAATTATCCTAATATGCAAACGGGGTCCTTGGACGCATCAGCACAAGGATAAACAGCCTCAAAATGTATCTTTTCGCGCCGGGCTTCGTTGAAAATGCTCGAAAGACCGCTGCGAGTATTTCTGCGCTTTTCGCCTTGTTCGGCACAAAAATCCGCTATTTTGAGGCGCTGCGCTGTTTTCAGCCGAATATCAAGCATAACAAAAATCCGCTAATACATATGTATTAGCGGATTTTTGATTGATGAATGAGTTTTCCGGCTTAAAACCTGTATCTCCTTATGCGGATACGCCCTTGGTCCCGTTTTTTTGTGCTTTTTATTCTTTTTGCTTGCGTTTTTGCGCCTTTATGGTATAATTACGGCTGAAAAAAGTTTTTGGCGGCTCTTTATGACTTTGATACTACTGATATCCGCTTTCAGTCTTATAGGACTGATCGCGCTGATATTCTTCAAACCTTCGGTTTTGTACCGAGGCAGATCGATAAACATTTACTGGCTTGCGCCGCTGCTCGGCGCTTGCGCTTTGTTGTTAGTTGGCTCGGTATCGCCAAAAACCGTCTTTACGGAACTGACGCGCGATTCGGGTATGAATCCGATAAAGATACTCGTTTTGTTGATATCGATGACGGTAATTTCGATCTATCTCGACAACGCAGGTTTCTTTGGGTACATCGCGGCGAAGGTGGTCGGGCTTGCCGGATCAAGCGAGAAAAAACTTTTTTTAATTCTGTATCTAATCGTTTCCGTACTCACATTTTTTACGTCGAACGACATCATCGTTTTGACGTTCACGCCGTTCATCTGCTATTTTTCACGGAGCGCTAAGATCGATCCAATACCGTTCCTTGTATGCGAGTTCGTTGCGGCGAACACCTGGAGCATGGCGCTCATCATCGGCAATCCTACAAATATTTATCTTGCCTCTAACGCGGGCATCAGTTTTTTTGAGTATTTAAAAACGATGCTCCTTCCAACTCTTGCTTCCGGCGCTGTATCGCTCTTTGTAATGTTCTTGATTTTCCGCAGGCAGCTTGAACAAAAGATAACAACCGAAAAACCAAGCCTCAAACTCGAAAACCGCTTTGACGTTATTCTTGCGCTCAGTCATCTGTTTGTCTGCATAGTGCTGATGAGCATATCGGTTTATATCTCGATCCCGATGTGGCTTATATCCTTTTGCGCCTGCATAAGCCTTTTGACGATCTCGTTTGTGCGCTCGCTTTGTGCTAAAACAGGTTTTACGCTGATATCGTCCACCCTCAGGCGCGCGCCCTGGGATGTTATACCTTTTGTGCTGTCGATGTTCGTTATCGTGACTGCGCTGAACGCTTCCGAGTTTACCGAAAGATTTGCAGAATTTTTGCTCCGTAAAAACCCCGTCTACACATACGGTCTTGCCTCTTTTTTGAGCGCCAACCTTATCAACAACATCCCTATGAGCGTGCTGTTTTCTTCCGTATGCGAAAACGCAGTCGGCGCATCGCAAGTGGGCGCGCTCTACGCTTCAGTGATAGGGTCGAATATCGGCGCATTCTTCACCCCCATCGGCGCGATCGCCGGCATTATGTGGATGAGTCTTTTAAAACTTCAGCGCGTCAAGTTCAGTTATGTTGATTTTATAAAATACGGCGCGCCCATTTCCGTTGCGGCTATAGGCGCGTCGCTTGCAGTTCTTGATATAATTATTTAGTTTAACCGGGCGGCCACTGCAAACCGCGTCCGCCGAGTATGTGCATATGCAGATGCTTTACGCTCTGCTGACCGTCCCTGCCCGTATTGACCACGAGCCTGAAGCCCGTTTCGTCGATGCCGAGTTGTTTTGCGAGCATCGCGACGATGCCGCGCATATAGCCCACGGTTTCGTCATCGGCATCGAGAATGCTGTCAAAATGCGCTTTCGGTATCACGAGCACGTGCACCGGCGCCTGCGGCTCGATATCGTAAAACGCAAGCACCCTGTCGTCCTCATAGATCTTTTTGGACGGTATCTCACCCGACGCTATTCGACAAAAGAGACAGTTCTCCATCGCTCTCCTCCTTTATATCGTTTATTTTGACCGCCGCTATCGTGTTCGGCGGCAATTCTTTATTTATTTCGACCTTGATGTAATTATCCGTGCAGCCAAAGGAGTTTCCTCCCTCGCATTTTTCAATCAGCACCTCGACATCGCTGCCGATATAGGCGGATATGAACGCTCTTTCAAGGCGCTTCGCCTCGGCGATAAGTTCGCCCGCGCGGCGGCTCTTTTCGGCGTTTGTGAGTTGGTCGGGCATCTTTTCCGCTTTTGTGCCCGAACGCACAGAAAACGGAAAGATATGCCCCTTTGCGAGGTTTATACGCTTTATAAACTCGATCGTTTCACGGTGTTCGGATATTGTTTCACCCGGAAAGCCCGCGATGATATCGGTCGTTATCGCCGTATCCGCACCGAACGCCGCGCGAAGAGAATTGCATATCCGCTCGTATTCTTCTACGGTGTAGCCGCGGTTCATACGCTCAAGCACGGTGTTCGAGCCGCTTTGAAGCGACAGATGGAACTGCCTGCAGATGCGTTTTTCTTTTGAAAGCGCGGAAATGATCTCATCGGTCATAAGGTGCGGCTCAAGCGAGCCGAAGCGTATGCGTTTAATGCCGTCAAGTCCATGGAAGCAGTTAACGGCATCCACGATGTTCGTACCGTCCTTGAAGTCAACGCCGTAACTCATAAGGTGTATGCCGGTCAGAACGACCTCTGCATAGCCCTCCGCGTTGAGTTTTTCCGCCTCGGCGCGCATGGATGCAATGCTCCTTGAACGGAGCCTGCCTCGCGCGAACGGTATCGCGCAGTAGGTACAGAACTTATTGCAGCCGTCCTGGATTTTGAGATAGGCGCGCGTTCTGCCCTCGCGTACAGCGGAGAGTTCCTCAAACTTCTTTTCAAGCATTATGTCGCCCGCAAGTATACGCTTTTTGTTTGCGTTTTCATCGGCAAAGAGCGATTCGACGACCTTTACGATGCCGCCCCTGTCCGCGCTGCCGACTACCGCGTCAACGCCTTCGAGCAAAGCCGCCTGTTCGGGCTCGCGCTGAGCCCAGCATCCCGCCGCGATGATCTTCGCCTTTTCGTTCAGGCGGTGCGCTTTTGACAGCATCTGACGCGATTTTCTGTCCGCGATATTCGTAACGGTGCAGGTATTTACGATGCACACGTCGGCCTCTGAAGGATCGTCCGACACGGCATGCCCCGCGCTTATCAGAAGTTCCTTCATCGCGTCGCTTTCGTACTGATTGACGCGGCAGCCGAGGGTGATTATAGAAACGATCATATCAGCCCTCCAACTCGTACATCAACATCGAGAGCATGGCAAGCCCCGCCGTTTCCGTGCGCAATATGCGCTTACCGAGGGACACGGAGAAGGCGTTCTTGTTTGATGCGAGCAGATACTCGACCTCGCTCTCATCAAATCCTCCCTCCGGTCCTATGACAAGCGCGATATCCGCATTATGCTTAAGATCGGGCTTTGCTTTTTCAAGCGCAAGTTTGAGAGTGAGTTTTTCTTCACCCTCAAAGGCGACAAGCACAAGATCGAACGCCGAAAAATCGCATTCAGCGAGTTTAACCGGCGCGTATACCTCCGGCACGGTCGAGCGCAGACACTGTTTTGCCGCCTCGTGCGAGATGCGGTTGAATCGCGCAAGTTTACCGTCGTTCTTTTCGGGTTTTACAACGCAGCGTTTCATAGAAACGGGTCTGATCGCCGATATTCCGAGTTCCACGCATTTTTGAATGATAAGATCGAGTTTTCCCGCCTTGGGCAGCCCCTGGAACAGAACGACATTGTTTGCGGGCTCCGCGTCCGAAACGGCGGCGGACAGCACCTCTAACACGGCGCAGCCCGCTTCTTCGCGCAGAATCTCCGCTGTCATCTCACACCCCGAGCCGTTTATCAGTATCAGCCTGTCCCCCGCGCTCATACGAAGCACGGTAAGCATATGGCGCGATTCCTCGGCGTCAAGCATCACTTCTTCACCGATCTCCACACATTTATCAAGAAAGAATCTTCGCATAGTTCAAGGTTTGATCGCGAGTATCGCGCGCCAGTCGTCGCCTGCGACGACCTCCTTTATCTCAAGTCCTCCGTCAGTCAGCGACTTTGCGACCTCGTCGAGCCTGTCGTCGATTATGCCCGAGGCGATCAGCGCGCCGCCTTTTTTGAGCATACGCGGTATTACGGGCGCGAACGCGATTATGACATTTGCGACGATATTTGCGAGCACGATATCGTACTTTGCGTTTGTAAAGCGTTGTTCAAACGCTTTGTCAGCAAGGATATCGCCCACCATGGCAAAATACTTTTCGGGATCGACGCCGTTTATCTCCGCGTTTTCAAGCGCAACGCGAACGGCAACGGGATCGATATCCACAGCGTCCGTCCTCTCCGCGCCCAAGAGGCTCGCGGCTATCGAGAGTATGCCGCTTCCGCAGCCGAGATCGGCTACGGTATCGCCCTTTTTAAGCGTTTTTTCGATCAGTTCAAGGCACATACGCGTTGTGTTGTGCGTGCCCGTTCCAAAAGCCATACCCGGGTCTATGCGCAGCACCTTTCGGGTTTCGGTTTCTGGCACTTTTTCCCATGAGGGACAGACGAGCAGTCTTTCTCCGATATTGAACGGCTTAAAATACGCCTTCCAGTTGTTAGCCCAATCCTCTTCGTCCACGGTTTTGACCTCGACTTTTAGACTCCCTATGTCCAATCCGATATCATTGCGCATCGCATCGAGTTGAGATACGGATTCGCGCACAAGCCGCTCCATCTCTTCATCGGGGCCCGCTTCCGAAAAATACGCTTTGACCGCGGGGCGCGTGTTCAGAGCCGCGTCCTCGGCGTAGTCCCAAGTTTTTTCGTTTGCGCGAAGAAGCCCTTCGATCTCGTTCTGCCCCTGGACGATGCTCACCTGCGTTATGCCGAGCATATCAAAACGCGCGAGTACTATCTCTATGCCCTCTTCGCTTGTTTCAACGGTTATCTCTTTCCATTTCATAGTATCACTCTCACGATATATCTATTTGGGCGCCAATTCGCCAATTTGATTATACTATAAGCACGCCGAACAATCAACTTATTGCGCCGATGCCGAACAGTTTTTTAAAGAATCCGGCAATGCCTCCATTCCTTGCACCGCCCTTTATCCACTCGTATTCGGTCTCGCCGGATGTCAGAAAACTTTTGAGCCATACCCTGAACTCATCTTCGGACACGTATCCGTCCGCGACATATAAAGAATAATTATCGTCCGGAAACGAAAACTTCCACCACGGCGCTCTGTATTCCGCATCGACCGCAAACGCGTATTCCGAAACGCGATACATATCGTTTATAAGTCTGCCGAGGTCATCGGGCGCAGATTCATACGCTTTAAAAAAATGTATGCGCATTTGATCGAAAACCGCATTCATATCTATGCTGTCGATGGGTGCGAACTCAAGATACGCATTGAGCGCGGACAAAAGTTTATTTATATCTTTTCCCGCATATGCCAGTTCGGTTGCAACATCGCTCAACGGATTCTCGTCCTCGATAAGCTGTTCTATTGTCGCATTGGTCTCATCGGTCATTCCCGCCTCAAGAAGCAGTTTATGATACATTGCCTGTTCGTAAGTCAGCATACTTTGATCCTCTGATCACAAAACAGTTGTCATTCACCATCGTACCTGTATTCAAGGCCGTATGTTCTTTCGTTTGTCGAACCGTACAGATAACAGTAGCCATTATCCGCCACGATCTCAAAGCCGCATTTTTTATGCGTATTTAGCGACGCCTCGTTGGCTTTGTGCACGCAGTCGCAGAGTCGAAACGCGCCGCCCTCTTTAAGCGCATCGATCACCGCATTTACGAGTGTTGAGGCATAGCCGCGTTTTCTGTAATCGCCGTGGGTCTCGAGCGCTTCAAGATAATAAAGACCGTCCTCGATCCTGCTTGTCCGCAGCGCGCTTATCCAAACCCCGTTTTCTTCGAGAATCCAGTAAGTGTCCTCGGGCCTCTTGAAAAACTCGCCCTCCAGCCACTCCAAAAAAGATTCCTCTATCAGCCGTGCTGCCTCCTGCTTATCCTCGATCTCTGGATATTGGTACTCGGCTTCCTCAAGATTTCCTTTTAGGTAAATATCCATCAGTTTTCTTTGATCGATATCCTTAAATTGCGTTATCCTTTTCAGCATAGCATTCTCATTCTGTTCGTCTGTTTCTTCATCAGTCAGGCGCTCGATAACGCCCGCGTAGTCCGTTTCGATCAGTTTAATATCCTCTCCCGATGCACGAAAGCCCTCAATTACGCGCCGATTCCAAGCCTTTAGGTCGGACGCAGTAAAGTTTTGTTCAAAAAGCCTCGATTCTATATCCGAACTATGCGCTTTTATGTCGTGAAAATGCGCGTCGATATAGGCATCGCTCATCGCAAGGCAGATAAAGCGGATGCTGTTTAGGTACTCCTCTTGAAAATCTTTTCTCCACTCAAACGGGATATAGCAGCCCTCGATTATAAGGTTTTGTTTGTTCTCGATCGCGGTCTTTGCGATCTCGCGCACTATCGGCCAAAGATACACAGTCAGTTCATCGTCATCCTCGGGTGTGAGGCGCGTATTGCCGCTTCGGATCAATCCCATCTTAAGATGATCGACGGACAGATACGGATAATTATGCTTTTCGAGCAGTTTTTGAGCCAGCAGGGTTTTGCCGCAATGCGACGCGCCGGTTATCAAGATTATCATAAGCACCTCCTTAAAACTTTTGAGGATTTTAATAATTGTATCACAGATCCGACAAAAACAAAAGTCCGATCCGCGCAGTTGATTTGCCTCTTACACAAAAAAACTGCACGATTTTACAAAATAACACGCATTCACATCTTGATTTTTTCATATTTAGCGGTAAAATGGTATTATAGAACGGAAAGCGGGTACGGTTATGCTTTTGGATGACAAAAACCGAGATCCATTATATCACAAAAAGCCTCTTGTGCTCATCGTGGATGAGGATGCGGACAACGATTCCTGTTATGCCCGCCGGCTTTCGTGTGCGCTTGAAGCGCGTTTTCGCTGCGCCGAGCCTATTGCGCTTTGTTCAAGTATCTGGAAGCATCTTTTTGACGATGTACCGAGTCTTATCATCGTCAGCAGCACCCTTCGTGATATCGACGCCATCAGTCTTATAAGAACGCTTAAATCATGCAGGTTCGGTTTTGGCACCTGCTTTTTTCTATTATGCGAAAGCGTAAACGCCTCCATAAGAAGCATAGTACGCTTCAACGGCATCGACGGCATTATTGAAAAGAGCGCACCACTCGATGAAAGCGCAAAGCAGGTTTTCTCCATCTATTCGAGAACGGCATCCCATCCCTGCGGCACAGCGGAACTTAGGCAGCTTATTGAGGACAGCGCGTTTTTCAGCGATCCTGAACTTGAATCGATTTTAACCGAGGATATATCAAAGCACCTGCTTGAGCCGCTCCGCTTCAACCGCGAGCATATCGGAACACGGTATCTTGAACTCATAGTTTCCATGCTGACCCTTGGCGTTGAAGCGGATATGAACACCGCATACGCACTCTGTGCCGAGTATTTTTCCACAAGCGCCGCCGCAGTTGAAAAGTCCGTTCGCTACGCGATCGAACAGGCGTGGAAAAAGAGCAGTCCATATACGCAGTACTTTCTCTTTGGCAATACAGTTGACGCGGAGCGCGGCAAACCAACGAACAAGGAGTTTGTTTTAACTATGGTGCGGCACGCTTCCGAGCGTATGGCGAAGACGGGCGTTTGAATAATAATCGTGAATAAGCGAGGCAATTAACGATGTACATTATTGGAAACGGAACGCTGTTTACGGGCGGCAGTACGCCGCTTGTATCCGAAAACGCTGTGCTTGTTGACGGCACAAAGATCGCCGCTATCGCGCCTGTTTCCGAACTGAAGCGCTCTTTCCCCGACGCGGAGTTTATCGATGCTGAAGGCGGTTTGATAATGCCCTCATTGATCGACCTCAGCGTAAAGAGCCGCAGAACGCTTTTTCGTACTTTGCCCGAGGGCGCGATGCCTGCTTGCGAAGTGCATATCCGCTTTTCGCGATGCACCGCCAAAGAGGATAACTCGCTTGATCCCGAACTGATCGTTTCAGGCACATATCTTGCCGCGCTTAAAATGATAAAGAGCGGTATAACCACTGTTTTGGACAACCATCTGAGTCCCAAATGTGTTTCGGGCAGTTTGAGTTCTCTTGCAAGCGTTTATAGAGAATGCGGGCTGCGCGTCTGTCTATGCTATGCGGCATCCTGCGATGACGGCATAGCGGAGAATTCGGAGTTCGGAGCATACTGCGCTTCGCTTGATTCACCACTTTTACACGGCATATATGCGCTCGCTCGATTCGTTGATAATACAACCGTAATTAATACAGTAACGGCGTCCAATGGCGGCAAGCTGTTTATCGATCTGCCAAAAAGCTCATTCGGAGGCTACGATACCCTGCGCAAATACGGGATGCGACCGGTCGAATTGTTGGATTCCCTCGGCGCGTTAGGAAGCGGCACCGTGCTCGCCGGCGGATTCGATCTTACCGAACAGGATATCGCTCTTATCAATAAACGCGGAGCCGCCTACGTGCTTACTCCCGTTTTGGGACTGCTGATCGGTCATAGAAACGCTAATTTTTCGCTTCTCGATAAGCGGCTTGACCGTATCGGCATCGGCACGGACTCGCTTATCGGCGACCAGTTTGAAATGCTTCGCGATATCGTGATCGCCGAGCGTATTAGCGGGCGCGAGTTCACAACGGACGCGTGCATCAATGCGCTTATTCACGGTAACGCTTCGATCGCTTCAAGTTTGTTCGGCACGACACTTGGCGTTATAGAGGTCGGCGGCGAAGCGGATATAGCGATATTCGACCACTGCTTCTGCCCGTCGCTTGACGCTGTTTCGATAAAGCGGCTTATGCTTTCGTCGCTCAACGCCGCATCCTGCACATTTACTATGTGCGCAGGGCGGGTACTGATGCACAAGGGCGACTTCCCCGCCATCAACAAAGCCGCCGTGATAAAGCGTGCGGAACATGCTACGGATGCCTTGATTAAGAAGATGCGTTGATGTAAAATCCGCAGCGGTTTGATATTGAAAACAGTTTGTCAAAGAAAGCGGTACCCCTGAACGCGCTTTAATCCACGATCCGCTTCGCTGAATACTCTGCACGATCCGTTTCCCTGTATCCGAGAGATTCATAAAGTTTTCGCGCTTTATCGTTGCCCACGATGCACCAGAGCGCAGGCTCGCCCAAGCCCTTTTCAATAAGGCGGTTTGTAAGATACTTTACAAACTTTCTTCCGAAGCCCTCTCCCTGACGCGCGATCTTGATTGCAACGTTGGCAAGTTCCCTGCCGCTCAAACGCGCACGTCCGACCATTTCGCCGTCGACTACATATATAAACGAATCCTCCGCCGCTTTAGACCAGTTTTCACGCGTTTTTTCGGTCGGCGGAGTCTGTTTTGAGTCCGGAAACTGCCCCGTTTCAAGGCGCATTTTATGAAACGCCTCGTCCGTAAGGGTGTAAGCCTCGTCGAAGTCCTCCTCCCGATAATGGCGTATCGGAAGTTCATCCTCATCAAACTTCTCGCCGCCGTACTTCATCAGCGCGGATGCGTATTTGGGTGCATATCCGCATTTCTCGGCGAGCCGCTTTGCTATAGCGTTATTCGCGTCATAGCCCGTATGAATGCTCTTCGGAGGTACCGTTTTTATGGACCTTTCTGCGGCGAGCGCGGCAGGATATGAATAGCCCTTTCCGCGATGCTCGGCGAAGATATAGATATAGATGTACGCGTCCTCCTCGTCCTCAACGTACGCAAGGCCGATCACTTCGCCGTCCGCGACGATCTCGAACAGTTCCTCGCTGTTTTTCTCGACCTCCTCGTAAAAATCGGATTCCATATCCACCTTCGGAATGCGCGTAAGATACTTCGATGGGGTCTCCGCTTTGCGAAGTTCGATTTTCTTTTCGTTTGCTTGATTTTCCATTGTAAACCCCTTTACCGCTTTTTGCAGGTAAAATCATCATACTTAAGGCAGTTTTCACCGATCGTCAGTTCAAGATAGCCCTGCTTTCTGCAAAACTTATTCTCTCCGAGCGGGTAGAGGCGGAATGAAACTTCATCTCCGTAGGCTATCGCATTGGCGTGAAGTTCACCGTCCTCCATAAACAGCTCATCGATCACAAACTCCGCATCCTCATCGGGTCTTTCGTATTTGCCCAAGAAGTTCTCCCAATCAGACTTATCGGGGTTCTTTATCGCGATATCCTCGATGGATACTACGGGGTCGGGCTCCTTATCCCTCGCGATCGCCTCCAAGCCCGATTCAAAGCCGACATATGCGCGCACGTCCGCATAATCGCGGCAGTTCATAAACGCGATCACCCTGTCCGCGTCTACGAAGCGCTCAAACCATGTGGCAAGGCCGGGCATTCCGCCCGAATGGTTGACTATGAGTCCAAGTTCGGGATCGGTTTTTACAAACCAGCCGAGGCCGTAGCCGTCGTCCTCGTCCGCGCCCGCATTCTCGCCGTTATTGAGCACGAATGGGGTGAACACGATTTTCTGCTCCTCGAGCGTGAGCACCTTTTCCTCACGAAGCGCGCGATCCCAAGCGAGCATATCGGATACGGTTGTATAGAGATAGTCGCAGCCGTTCAGTCCGTCCGAGCCGACGACGTAGCCCGCGCTCTGCTCCGAAACATCCGAAGGCACGTATTTGCCGTCATCAAGCACCATATTGCGGGCAAAGCGGTCTGAGGGTCTGCCGTCCCTTCTCGTATGGCAGATCGCGGAATCCTTCATACCCGCGGGCTCGAACACGTTTTTCTTCAAAAACTCCTCGAACTTTACGCCCGAGACCTTCTCCACGGCGTTTGCGATAAGGCAGTAGCCGATGTCGGTGTACTCAAACCTTTCGCCCGGCGCGCAGTCCGCTTCCTCGCCGCTTGCGATGATGAAATCGAGTATCTCGCTGCAGGCCGGTATCCTTTTTTCGTTATTCCATATCGGAGCGACCCAGTTCTCAGTGTCAAAATCCTCCGGCATACCGCTCGTATGTGTCAACAGATGACGGATCGTAACGCCCTTGTACGGGTACTCGGGAAAGAACTTCGTGTATTCGTCATCAAGGCTCAGTTTACCCTCGCGTCGAAGCAGCATAACCGCAGTTGCCGTGAACATCTTGCTGATCGAGGCCATCTCGAATATCGTGTCCACCTGCACGGGGAGCGTGTTCTCCGCGTCGCGCCAACCGATCGCGCCCGTTGATATGATCTCGCCGTTTTCGGCATACAGCCAAGCGCCGTTGAAGCCGCCCTTTTCATGCGCTTCGCGCGCCAAATTTTCGATCAAGGTTTTCTTATCCATAGTTTTGCTCCTTGTTGTTCTGTATTTTTTACTCTATCCCCGTCATATCAAACTCATCCAGCCATTTCTTCGCCGCTTCGCACACGGTCTTTAGGCAGGCTTCGTCAAACGGCGTATCGAGCCCTGCGTGCGTGAGGAGTTCGGTGAAGGTGCGGCTTCCACCCTGCACGGTGTAGGCCATATAGCGCTCCCATGCGGCCTTTTCATCCTTTTGTATCATCGCCCAAAACTCGAGTGCAACCGTCTGCGCGAGGCAGTAGTCGATATAGTAGAACGGCATTTCGTAAATATGGCTTTGACGCTGCCACGCCTCGCCCTCCGAGAAGAACGGGATATCGCCGTCGAGCCTTATCCAAGGCATATAAACGGCGCAAAGTTTCTTCCATGCGGCGTGGCGCTCCTCCGGCGTCATTTCTGGATGCTCATAGACGATATGCTGAAAATGATCCACCATAGTGCCATATGGGATGAATGTCAGCGCGCCCGATATATGGCTGTATTTGAACTTGTTCGCATCCATGCCGAAGAAGCCCTCGGCATTCTTCCAGCCGAAGAACTCCATACTCATCGAATGCACCTCGCAGCCCTCCGCCGAAGGCGCAACATAGGTATACGGAACGCGCTTGCGATTCATCCAATAGGCGAAGGCGTGCCCCGCTTCATGGGTAACGACCTCTATGTCGCCCTGCGTGCCGTTGAAGTTCGCAAAGATGAACGGGCGCTCATACAAGGGCAGATCGCTCTGATAACCGCCGCCCTCCTTGCCCTCGGTCGAAAGCACGTCCATAAGTTCCTCATCGAGCATCGTGCGGAAATACTCGCTCGTTTCGGGGGAGAGTTCATCATAGAACTTTTTGGCTTCGTTAAGGATATCGTCCGCACTTCCTGCGGGGCGGGGATTTCCGCTTCGATAGAAGAGCAGGTCGTCCGCATAGGAGAGCGGATAGGGCTTACCGATTCGCTTTGCCTGATCGCGTTTTATGCGCTCCGCTATCGGAACGACGTATTTCACCACGGCGGCGCGGAACGCCTCCACATCCTTTTCGGTGTAGCAGTTGCGCTCCATACGGTAGTAGCCTAGGCGTGTATAGCCGCCGTAGCCGAGGAGTTTGCCCATTTCGTCCCGCAGTTTGGTGAGTTCGTCATAGATGCCGTCGAGCCTTGCACGGTTATCCTTAAACCATTGACCCTGAACTTTCCACGCCGACAGACGGCGTTCATCGTTTAGATCCTCTTTGAACGGCGCCATCTGTGAAAGCGTGTACTCGCCGCCCTCAAACGGTATTCTTGCCGAAGCGAGCAGCTCGTCGTATTCACTGACGAGCGCGTTTTCGCGCTGAAGCTCCTCGATAAGTTCGGGCGAGAAGGTCTTTTTCGCCATCTCGGTCTTCATAAACAGCAGCTCGCCGAATTCCTTTTCAAAATCCCTGCGGAATGGCGAAGCGATCAGCGCCTCGTTCCACTCCTGCTCAAACTCCTCGCACTCGGGCAGAAACTCGTCCCAAAAATCCTTTTCCGCATCATAGAACTCATCGCGTGTGTCGATCGAATGGCGAATGTACGCAAGCGTGATAGGCGTATCAACGCGCTTGTACTCGGTATCGTATTCAATAAAGACCTGGCGGGCTTCATCATAGTTTTCGGCATTTTTCAGCTTTTCGGTCAGCGCCTTGATATTGCGCTTGATCTGCTCGCCGTCGGGGCGGGCGTAGGGCATCTCTTTAAAATTCATTGTGTTATCTCCTTTGTATTTTATTGCTTATTATACCTTTTTGCATACCGTACCGTCAACGGTATAGCAGTCTTCGCCGAAGATGATCTTAACGAGGCCGCCCTTACAATTTCAAAACCGAGGGTATCTCGTCCCAGCCCTCGGGCAGTTTCTTTTCCTCAAAGCCGGACGATGCGTAGAGTTTGCGTGCGACCTCGTTTTTGGGATCGTATGAGAGCCAGCAATAAGCGGCTTCGCCCGCAGGGAAGGTTCGGATGAAGTCCAGCGCGAGCGCAAGCGCGGTTCTGCCGTAGCCCTTGCCCTGATGCGCCGCATCTACCATAAAGCGCCAGAAAAGATAGCTTTTTTCAGCGTAATACGGCCTTTCATCCTCCTCGCCGTCGTAATCGTTCCTGTAATCATAGCCGATCATCATAAAGCCGACTGCCTCATCATCCGCATAGATCGCGAGGGGCTTGGCGTACCTGCCCGAAGCGTTGACCGCATACGCCTCGGCAAGACTGAACATATTGGACGCCACAAAGTTCTTCTGCTCCTCTGTGGGCTTGAGGTCGAGAACGGCCTCAATGTTTTTCGTGTTTATCTCCCTAAGGGTTATCTCCCTGTTTTCCATTTTTGTTTCTCCTTTGATAGTTTGCTTTGCAAAGCTCCATATAGATATTTTCATTCGGGTCCTCGCCCATTTCGATAACGAAATCATATTTTTTGTTTTTTTCTTTTGCCTATTGTAGCAAACATTCGTATATCAGAATGTCGGCTTCATCTTTTAATAATACTGCATTGGGCAATTGATCGATAAGCGCGATGCTGTGATCGTTTCCTCGTTTCAGATCAAAAAGAACGCTTTTCAGCCCCAACGATTTAAGATAGTCCATAACTGCCAAGACGGAATCAACAGCTATGTGTTTTCTTCGGAATGGAGATGCCACCCAATAGTACAGATACAGTTCGCCTTTGCTCTGATCGTAATCATACAAGCCTACTCTGCCGCACGGCTTGCCGTTATAGCAGATCACAAAGGTCTCCTCAAAGGGTGGGTTCTTTTCATCAACATAAGCAATGTCATATTCAAGTTTATAATCCTCGCCAATGGAAAACCATTGACTGATTTCCTTCAAATCCGACTTGAGTAACGGAAAAAGCGAAGCAGCATTCGCACGATCTATCGGCTTTAATAGAATACTGTGATTGACAAGCAAAGTGGTTTCCATAGTTTTTCTCCTTAGTTCTGTTTAATTTAGTCAATCATCCAAATAACCTAAGTTCTTCTGTTTCTTATACGCCTTATGACGTTTGGAGATCTCCTTCGTTTTGGCATAGTTGTTCGACCTTTCCGAGCCGAGCTCGCGGTAGAGTTTGAGCCTGCCTTCGCTCAGTTTGCCGCTTGCTATCGCCGCTTTCACGGCACAGTCGGGCTCGCCTTCGTGCCTGCAATTTGCAAATCTGCACAATTTTTCAAGCTCAACTATGTCTGAAAAGGCATCGTCCACCCCGTCCTCCGCGCAGGCAACGCCGATCTCGCGCATACCAGGCGTGTCTATGATGAATGCGCCGCAGTCAAGGCGGATCATCCGGCGGTGCGTGGTGGTGTGCCTGCCCTTGTCGTCACGCTCCCTAATCGCGGCGGTTTTCATGATCTCTTCGCCTGCAAGCGCGTTGATGAGCGTGGATTTGCCCGCACCGGACGAGCCCATAAGGCAGATCGTTTTTCCCTCCGTGAAATACTCCCAGAGCGCTTCGAGCCCTTCCCCGCTGAGCGCGGAAACGGCGTGTACGCGAAGCTTATCCGAAACCGCGGCGACCTCGAAAGCGTACCTATCAACATCCGAGCAGAGATCGGCTTTGGTGAGTATCGCAATTGGAACGCAGCCGCCCGCAAGCGCAATGCTCGTGTATCTTGCAATTCGGCTAACGCTGTAATCCTCGTTCAGCGAAGTAACGATAAAGCAAAAATCCACGTTCGCTGCCATGTACTGGACCTGTCCCTGCCGAAATACATCTGGGCGCGAAAGCAGACTTTTTCGTGCAAGAACATGCTGAATAACCGATTCGCCCGAGGGATTATATATGAATGAAACATAATCCCCTACGATCGGAAGTTCGGCGGGCGACCCGTCGTAAAAACCACCCTTGAGTTTCGCGAAAACCTCGCTGTCCTCAAAGTCAATTATGAAACTGTTTTTTCTTATCTCGCAGATCCTGCCGAGTTCAAATTGATTTTCCATTTAAGTAATCTCCATCGGTATTTTGTGCGTTACAGTATGGAGACCTCGGCTTGGCCCGAAAAGTGTAAAATAAAACCGTGACAGGAGCCACGGCCAAAAAACTGATTTAATTCTTCAGGAATTAAAATACACAAACCGAGGTCAACATACGATATTCAACTGCCTTGTAGTTATTTTGAATGTTCATTTTAGTTTACCTCGCTTTCTTTATTATTTGGCAATATCAGTATAACAGATGCACACTCAAAAGTCAACACGGTTTTTTATAAAACGGGCATTGTATGGCAAGCCTCCGAAAACGCATATCCGGCCTTATATGCCCCCATTGAAGTTCGGTTTTGCCGATTTTCTATAAAAGTATGGCGCAAACCGCAGTTTTGATGGTATAATATGATCGTAACTTGCGATATGCATTTAATGAACATAGTTTAGGAGACTGATGTAATGCTGAAAAGATTTATAAAAATCGTTCATACGATAATTGCGTTTAGTGCGGCTCTTTGCCTGCTTATTTCCTGCGCCTGCGTCGGAAAGCACAATAACGATCTTCAAGTGTGTTTTTTAAAGGTCGGCAAAGCGGATGCGATCGTGCTTGTTGAGGACGGGAAATGTCTTGTGATCGACACCGGCGAGGATGACGACGGCGCGGACGTGGCGCAATACATCAAGTCGCACGAAATAGCCGCAATAGACGTTCTAATCATCACACATTACGATAAGGATCATATCGGGGGCGCTGAAAGGCTTATAAACGAATTCAAGATAGAGCGAGCGATATTGCCTGACTATGCTCCGGAAAACCCGATGTACGACGCACTTATCAGCGCGCTTGGCGACGCTAATATTTCGGTTGAACGGCTCGATAAGCCTACGGAGTTTGCGTTTGCTTCATCAACTGTCAAAGTGGAGCCGCCGAGCGAATATCCAAAAGCCGATGGCGGCAAGGAAACGGATAACGATTCCTCGCTTATCACGACGGTCATCCACGGCAAAAACAGATTTGTATTTATGGGCGATGCAGAGAAAAAGCGCATACGCGATTATCTCGACAATGGCGACGCACAGGCGTGCGATCTTATCAAAATGCCGCATCACGGCGACTATAACAAGGCGCTGAAAGAACTCATCGAGCGGCTTTCCCCAAAGTATGCCGTCATATGTTCATCGGATAAGAATCCCGCAGAGTCGCGCACTCTCGATTTGCTCAATGACAGCGGATGCAGCGCTTACGAAACTCGCGCCGGCAATGTGATCGTTATAAGCAGCGGCACTAAACTTACGATAAGGCAATCGCGCTGAAAAGGTCGTTGAAGCGCCTCAAAGCTATGCTTCCTGCTCATTATCCGTTGTTCCTGCATAGAGTTTTTTAAAATGCCCCGAAAAGCATACGCCGGTTTCATTTTTCAGGCAAATATGCATAACAGAAAATAAAGATCTCTCCTGCCTTGCACGGCACGAGAGATCTTGTTCTTTGAATTGTTTACAAGCCGAACGCGTTACCCGAGAAAGCAATCGGCTTCGGCGTTTTAAGCGCGAACTTTACGCCACGATATCGCCCTTATGAGTGATCAGCGTTACATCGCCTACGCCATCATACTTTGAGAGTTTCTCGATAAATCTTGTATTCCTGTTCTTTAAGCGAACCTCCGCCGTGAGTTCAACTACGCCTTCGCGCGCGACCTTGCTCTTGACCTTATAATTGCCTATATGGCCAAGCAGCGAATCGACAGCCTCACGTCCGCGTTCGTCATAGTGAACGATAAGCAAGTAGGATTCATTGCCATTGCGGCGAACAAGGTTCAGAATGACCATAGCCGCACCGATGATCACAGCGGCAATTATGGCCTCAAGATAGTACGCAGTTCCGACGGCTATACCCTCGCCGACGGCCCAGAACATATACACGGTATCAAGAGGATCCTTGACCGCAGTTCTGAAACGGATTATCGACAGCGCGCCGACCATACCGAGGCTCAAGGTAAGGTTATTGTTAATAAGCATCAACATAAGCGCTGTAACGACGCAGAGTATTACATAACTGATATTGAGGTTCCTCGAATACAGCACGCCCGAAAACGTCAGCCTGTATATGAAGAATACGAAGAGACCTACCGCCAGCCCGAGAGCAAGCGTTACCAGGAGTTTTGAAAACTCGATCTGCATAGAGAAAACATCTCCGAAGCTTGTAGCAGCACCTAAAACATTGTTCATTTGATTCACCTCATAATAATATTCTTATTTTTTGGCGCAAGCGCCGTATTTGATTCGTTGATCACATTTCAAATTGGCGGCAAAGCACATACTTGCTGACCGCCGAACGAACGGGAGCGTCCGCCTGAACTATCGACGCGATAAAGTCCGGAAGCACTTCGTCGAACTTAACCTCAAGTACTACGATGCCCGACGGAAGCACCGGGTATGTCGGAAGATCGGGGTCAAAAATATCCGTCATCCTGTATGCGGATCGAATATCCTTGTCGAACGTTACGCGGACGTTGCCGTACGGGAATACATACGGTTCACGCATATAATCCACCAGTACGCGAGGACGCATAGGCTCGAGTTTGAACTTAAGTTGCAGCTGCCGCGCGAACGCCTCGTCCCTTTCCGCCAAGAAGCCATAATCGCCTTTAATCATACGGCGGCACTCGTCCGGCGAAATAGATATGCTGTCCTTCTTGATGTAGCTGCCTTCCTTGTGCTTACACTCAAGTTTTATCACACCGTCGTCAAGGTTATAGATCCTTATCCTGTGTTTATCCCTAAAATCCACACCGCTCATCTTATCTCGGAACGCGGAATCCTCCAAGTCGTCAAAGTAAAGACTTCGTATAAAATACTCACCTTTTGGACCGGCGTTCTTATCCCTCGACATCAACGCTCCGATGCGCTTTGATATTACCCGATAATCCGCATAGTTCAGATAGTATTTAAGCTCGTGCCTATATCCCAGAGGCTGGTTTTTAATCTGCACCGCCAAAAACCTCCTTCATATATTCATTGCTCAAACCGAACATTGTCTTGATGCTCTTGCGCATCTCTGCCGGACGCATCTCGGCATATGTGCGGATCTTTTTGATATTGCGCTCAAATCTGTCATACGTTGCATAGTTTATCGGATCAACGTAATTGAAATACGGTGAGTCCTCCGAATTGAACAGACTTCGTTCACGGGCTATCTCCGGACTGACTTGTTCGTAGAGTTCGTCTATGCATTTCAGAACGTGCTGCGTTTCAAAAACAGTATTCATCAGATAACCGAATCGCCTAAGAAACGCATCACGCCAATCGCTTCTTTTAAGAAGTTTATTGAAAAGCGTCGACATCGGTCGTTCATTCTCGCGGCGGGCCGAGAGCGTACTATGCTCGTAACTGTTCCAGCCCCAACAGAAATCGTAATAAATGAAGCGCCATTTGCCGTTATCGCCGCATCTGTACATCTGGATATTCCAATAATCCGTATTGCCTACGTATATCTCGCAGATCATATAATCCATAAAGGAATCGAGGTCGATGCGGTCGGCTACGTATTTATAATTCTCCTCTTTTGTAAGATCAATGGTTTCGATATAATCAAGGAGCGTAGTCCACTCCTTTGGCGAGCCGTAACTGGCTCGCGATCTGCCCTTAACAAGGATCATATCCGACGGATCGTCCCAGTCCTCATGGAATGCAACGAAGAAACGGTTGCGTTTTTCCCTCATAAAATAGACGCCCCAATACTTTCCGTTAAGGTAAAGCACGTAGGTCTTGTAATCCTGATAGAGAAATCTGACGTCGGAGTCCTTAAGTACGGCAACGGAGAGTTCGTCCCTTATCTTGCCGTTGGCTTGATCCTGCGCGCCGCACCTTAAAACTAGGGACTTATAACTGTCGGTGTCCTGATCCTCAAAGAAAGCGTAGTTCATACGATCCTTGCCGTATTCGTCCCGCGCCATCACGGCAAACCCCTTTTGTTCCCTTCCCCTGCCGTATGAGCCGGATATGCTGATGCCTATATTCTGCTCGAATACGCACTGACCGTCATCATTGAAAACTTCAAACGATGCAGGCCTTTCCCAATCCTGCCAAAACTGAGCGGTTTTCCAGTACGGCCACGAATCCTCTTCCGAACTCCATTGGTCGCCGTAGGCATATATGCCTGTTTTGCTGCTCCAAAGATTGTCCGGCGCCGTTACAAGAGATATCACAGGCAGCGTGTGGTCTACTTGATCCGCAGAAAGCAGATAAGTTCCTGTTTTTGACGAAAAACCGTTGAAGTAGCCTTCGCGGTATGTAACGGCACGGATGACTGTATTCTTGTTGACCTCAATGGGGCCCGAATACTGCGCGGAACCTCTGCCTGGCTCGGTGCAATCCGTTGTATAATAGATGACTTCGCCGGGCTCGCACGAAAGTTCTACGGTCATAGGCGCATCATAAATACCCGGATTCACGCTGAATACAGGTACCGAAGTGCTTCCGCGGAAAGCGGCTTCCGTATCGTTCGCTTCATTGGGTGTTGCCTTTGTGTAGAGCATTACCTCGCCCGAACTTGAACGACCGAGGGTCATCCCCGGAAAAAAAGCGGGGCTTTTGATCTTATCTATGCAGCTGCCGTTTGAATTAAAGAGATAAACCGTTTCACCCGAAGAGGATATGTTGAATCCTGTTATCAGTTGAGGGTCTGTTATCCCCATAGATTTTTCGCTGTCAAGCGCAAGCACACAGAGATACTGACCCGCATCGATAACGGTTCCTTCGGGAAACGTGAATTCGCCCGGATTTCCCGGTGATAAACTCAAGCCGCATCCCGAAAGATCGAACGGCTCGTTATTTGCATTATAAAGTTCGATATAATCCGGATAGAATGCTTTTTGATTATCCGGCGTAAGTTGTATCCCGCAATCGCCTGTACCGGCGATCTCGGATATGAATATTCCCTCCGGCGGCACATATGCGGTAACGAACGCTTCATAACCGTCCTGTGTATTGGGATAACCCGGCGTCGGCTTGTCTGTCTTTTCAAACTCGCCCGTACCGTCGGGTACTCTTTGGAACGACTCGTCATGTCCGGCACGGCTGTATTCCATACTGTCTATCAGATTTCCGTCCCGATCAGAGATCAATATGCTCTCGCCATATGCCGCAAGTCCAAACGCAGCGTGGAAAACGGTTTTTCCGGAGTTTGGATCGATCGTACTCTCCTGTGGTACGGGAACATAACCTCCGTCCTCCCCTTCCGTACCGGCCGATACGCAGAATACTATAACATAATCGTGCGCCCCGATCTTAGCTCCTTCCGGGAAGGCGTATTTTTGCGGTTTTGATGGATTGTCGGACAGGGTTATGCCGGACAGATCCACCTCGGCGTCGCTCAAATTATAGATTTCGACCCAATCCGGGAAACTGCCCGATCCGTCGTCAAGAACGGTTCTGTTGGATGGCATAACTTCGTTTATCGCAAGCACGCCTTTAAACTTTGAAACCGCATTCGGCTGACCCGGGGCATTCTGCGCCGCGGCCTTGTATGCCGCGATACCGGCTTCATTATTCGGAAAGCCAGGCGATGGCTCAAGTTCGTCCCAAGAATCGTTGATGAGGGCAAGCGATCTGCCCGGGATCGTTTCGCGCAGTTCTATGCTGTCTTTAACATCACCCGAAGGCTTATAGAGTATTACCTCGTCGAATGCGGAGAGGCGGAATCCTGTATGCATATTGCCGATGCTTGTATCGCCCGAGCACCAAATCACAAGGTATCCGTCTGGCTCGAGTTCAACACCTGCCGGTATCGCATATTTTACACCTTTTTGCAGGCTGTCGCTCAACCCCCAGCCGGTTAAATTGACCCTGCTGTTTCCCGCGTTATGAAGTTCGATAAAGTCATATGTTCCGCCGTCCGGCGCGACGACCTCACCGCTGTTTTTGAGAAGCACTTCGCTGATGACTATATCCATAGTCGACGCGCCGCCGCCCTTTGAGGCAATGACCGCCACTATAATAATTATTAAAATAACAAGTATTGCCGCCACGGCGATCGTTACTGCTCTCTTCATAATTAAAACCTCCGCGTATTACAACCATATTCAAATACACTTAGACTATTTTATCATATTCGTCATAATTATGCAATATCTATTTTAAAGCCGTTTCAAGCGCGTCGTCTGCGCTGTTTCACGGCTTTACTGCGGTTTGAATGTTCAACCTTATGCAACCAAGTCGCGCTCCACTGTATTATGCGAGGCTTGAGCAAAAACGAAAACGCCGTTGCGAACGACATAAGTCCGCAACGGCGTGGTGGAGCATAGCGGACTCGAACCGCTGACATCCACACTGCCAGTGTGGCACTCTACCAGCTGAGCTAATGCCCCGAAACGCATTGTATTATACAACATCGTTTCGAATTTGTAAAGTGCTAATTTAATATATTGATCAAAAATCAAGCATCGCGCGCTTTTGAAAAAACGCTCTTGGCCCTGACGTCGCCGTTTATGTCGCCGCATTTAACATCACAGCCCGCATTTACGTCGCCGCCTATGTCTGCGCAGCATATATCACGACCCGCACGTGCATCGCCACCTATGTCCTCACAGTTGATATTGCCGCCTGCCTGCACATCCCCCTCGACACCGGCGCAAGAAACATTGCCGCCCGCTCTGACATCGCCGCATATACCTTTACCATTGACATTGCCTCCCGCATTCACATCGCCCTCTATGCCGCCGTTTGCGCTGACGGACGCGCCTGATTTGACAGCGCCGGTGATTGCGCCGCAGTTAACCCCGGCATGAGCAACTACATCGCCCGATACATCGCCCTCGATCGCTGCGCTTCCGAACACCTCAACCTTTTTGATCTTGGAAGCGGGATCGACCGCTATTTTAAGGGGCTCGCCGATCTCTTGCGCTTCGACGATCTGGTTTCCAATGCACCAAAACGCCCGTATCACGCCGTCGTTTGGAAGTTCGTTGAAGGTTATGCCGGCATAGGGGTTATGGACGCATTCATCATTTGAAGCGTCTGTTCTTTCGGAATGCGTATCGCTGCCGTTCCCTGATGCCGTGCTCCAAATGCCGCTATACGCTCTTTGCATATTCTCACTAATTGACGATGCGATTTGCTGCTCGATCTGTTTTTCTATCTCTCTTTCGATCTCTCTTTCGATCATATTATCAATATCTGTTTCGCAGTTGTGATCGACACCGCCATCTTCCATACCCGCTTCAGGCTCCGAACAGCGGTCGCGCATTTCTCCGAGCGCGGGTTCGGGATCCGTTTCCTTGTTCAGCAGATCGTCGAGCGTGATACCGAAAAAAGCAGCGATCTTCGGCAAAAGTTCGATATCCGGATAGGATGCCCCCGTTTCCCATTTTGATACCGCCTGGGTTGTTACGCCAAAGGAATCCGCAAGTTGTTCCTGCGTGAAGCCGCATTGTTTGCGAAGCGATTTGAATCTTGATGCAAATCTTTCTTTCATGGTTTTGTCCTCCGTTCATCTTTGTTCGAGGCTCGTACGCCACCCCGTGTGGTTCAATTCTATACGCAAAAAACCGAATAAATCAATAAAATGTTCGTTGAATCGTTAAACAGTCAGGCGATTCAACCAATGGTTGAATCGCCTTAATGCAGAATTAACATTGTATAGAGTCAAAAACCGAAAGCGCGGCGCAGAAGAGTCGGCTCTTTGCCTCATCCTTTGCGGTCTCGCCGCTGAGCGGCGCTTCCGACGCCGCTATGACTTCGACATCGCCTCCGTCGAAAGCCAAGCCGCAATCATCGCCCAAACAGCCCGCGATCACCTTTACGGCTTTTCCCTCGGCGACCGAGCGGGCTATGACCGCGCCTACCGCCTTTGCTCGGCTCGTGCCGTCAAACCTGCCCTCGCCCGTTATCACTATGTCGGAGCGCTTCAGTTTGGCATCGAAGCCGAGCGCATCGAGCACGAACTGTGCGCCGCCCGTCAGTTTCGCGCTGAACAGCGCGGCGAGCATCGCGCCGATGCCTCCCGCAGCGCCCATACCCGCGCCTTTGCAGAAGTCCCTTCCCATACGCGCATCGTAGAGGCGTTCAAGGTTTTTCATACCGTTTTCGAGTTCGATCAGTAAACCATCATCGATATGCTTCTGCGGACCGAATACCGCCGTCGCTCCGTTTTCTCCGGTCAACGGGTTGTCAACGTCGCACAGCACGGTGATCTCGATGCCTACGAGTTCGGGCACGGTCGAAGAAGTGTCTATCGACGCGATCCTTGCAAGGTTTTGGGGTATCGCCTCAAGTTCCATTCCGTTTTCGTCCAAAAACCGTACGCCGAGCGCTGAAGCCGCGCCGATGCCGCCGTCGTTCGTTGCCGATCCGCCAACGCCAAGAAGTATACGTTTTGCACCCGCCTTTGCCGCTGCGAGTATGAGTTCGCCCGTGCCCTTTGAAGTGATGCGCATCGGATCAAACGGCGGCTCAACGAGTGTCAATCCCGAAACGCTCGCCATTTCGATCAGCGCGGTGTAATTATCAATAAAATAGTATTCGGCGTTTACTGTGCCTCCGAGCGGATCGCTTACATCACAAAAACATTTGTACCCGTTCAGTCCCGAGGCAAGCGCACGGGCGGTGCCGTCGCCTCCGTCCGCCGTTGGCACGGAAAGCAGTTTATATCGGCCTTTAGAAACGCTTGCCGCCCGTTTTAACACCTCGATGACCTCGAACTGATCCAAGGTGCCCTTGAACTTATCGGGCGCGAGAAGCACGACGGGTTTCGGTGCGTAAGGCTCCGCGCCGTCGGTTTTTATTATGCACAACTTTTTTTCGCCGCCCGAAAGCATTCCCTTTTCATCGAACTCGCCGCAATCGTCAAGCCCTTCCAGTTTGGAAACGGCGTTTGTTTGGATGATCGGACGATGCTCAGTCAGCATATCTGTGATATTCCTGCGGTTTTGAATCGCGTTATAAAACGCCCGAGTTTTCGAGAGTCCCTGACCCATAAATACGGCTGTTAGTATCTCTGCGGAATCGAATTCATCGATCTTGCAATGCCCGATATAGAGATGCATCCCTCCGAGCAGTTTTCCGTCTATATTTGAAAGGAGTTTAGATATGATTGCCGAAGCATCGTCGGCATAGTCGCGCACGTCTACGGGATCGAATCTCAAACCGAGCGCAAAACGGATCACTTCCATGGTTTTACCTCTTGTTCGCTTATCGGCGCGCTTCGAGCGCTTCGCCGTCCGCAAGCCCCGATTGATAGCGTTTTTTCTTTTTGGCACCGCTTCGCATATAAACATTCAGCACAAGCCCGACGGCGATCAGGTTTGTGAGCATATTCGAGCCGCCGTAACTGATGAACGGAAGCGGTATGCCCGTAACGGGCATCGCGCCCATCGTCATACCGATGTTTTCAAATATATGCGCCGCGAACATACCGACAACGCCGACTACGATGCATTTGCCGTAGTTGTCGCGTGCGCGCGAGGCGATATAGAGCCACCTGAAAAGCAGTATGAAGAAAACGAGTATCAGTACAGTTGCGCCTATAAATCCGACAGCCTCGGTTATTCCGCTGAATATGAAGTCCGTATGCCTTGCCGGAACATAACGAAGCTGCGCAAGCGTCGGTTCACCGAAGAAGCCCTTGCCGAAGAGTCTTCCCGAGCCAATGACCATTTTGGATTGATTTACCTGATAACTCGCATTGCTGTCGACGTTTGCCGGATTTATGAATACATCGATCCTCTTGCGCTGTTCCTTGGTCAGGATGTACTGATACACGAGCGGGAGCCCGATCATGCAGAGCCCCGAAGCCGGGAGCACATAGTACCATTTAATGCCGGCGACGAAGAAGATCGAGACCATTATGACGATAAGAACTATGGCGGTGCCGTAATCGGGCTGAAGCACGATCAAAAGGAACGGCAGAGCGGTTATCGCAAGCGCGATGCCCACATCGGAAAAGCGTTTAAGGCACCCCTGCTCGTCCATCGCCTTTGATACATATTTGGAGAGCATCAGTATGAGCGCGATCTTGCAGAGTTCGCCCGGCTGGATCGCCCTTTCGATCGAATCGAATACGAACCAGCCCTGCGCGCCGCCGCGCACCTTGCCGAATACAAAAAGCATAAGCAAAAGCCCGATCACCGCACCGTAGCCCCATATGGTTATTGGCTTAAATATGCTGTAATCGAGGATCAGCACTATTACGAGCGCGGCAAAGCCCACAATGAAGTTGACCATATGCTTTTGCAAATATTCCATATTGAACTTTGACATATAGTCCGCAAGCCCCTTCTCCGAGCCGTCGAAAGGTTTTGCCATAACCGAAGCGAGCGCGACCGTGCCGAAAGCGATAAGCCCCAGCACGATCAGCACCGTCATCCAGTCTATCTTTTTAAAGTTGAAGCGTTCAAGAAAGTTCATCCGTTAAGCAGTTCTCCGCCGTCAGATAATGTATTTTGGATCCTTTTGAGATGCGCTGTTGAGTTCGGCAAGTTTTTCGTCATAGCCGGGTTTCCCGAGCAGGGCGTATGTCGCGTTCTTGCCCTCTTCGACTCCCGGCTGATCGAAAGCGTCGATGCTGAGCAATTCGCCCGCAAAGGCCGTCTGGAGTTCAAACAGCATCAACACCTGTCCGATCGTGAACTCGTTGACCTCGGGAAGAATAATGGTTTTATTCATATGCCCACTGACCGTAACAGCGTGCTCGGTCGCGACGCGCTCCGCGTTGATGAGTTCGTTCAGCGTGTGCCCCGAAAGGAAGGCTACATTTGGGATATCGTCGAACGCATGCGGTATCCCGACAGTCCGCCTGAATGACTCGACGCCGATGAACGTTATGGTCTTGTCAAACGGGCCGTCGGTATACAGTTGCACCTGCGAGTGCTGATCCGTAACGCCGAGCGCCTTGACCGGCGTTTGCCCAAAGCGCAGCGTCCTGCCGTTCTCCGTTCTTTTTTTTCCGAGTGATTCCGCCCAAAGCTGCGCATACCAGTCCGCGAAGTATTTAAGCGAATCGGCATAGGGCATCAGAACGCCGATGTTCGCGCCGTGCTTTTCCATCGCGAGCACCTCAAGCCCCGCGAGCATAAGCGCGGGATTTTTTTCGATCTCGTCCGTTGAACAGAGTTCGTCCATGAACTGTGCGCCGTCAAGCAGTTTTTCGATGTCGATACCCGCGACTGCGGCAGGAAGAAGCCCGACTGGGCATAATTCCGAGAATCGGCCTCCTACGCCGTCGGGAACGACGAAAGCAGTAAGGCCGTATTTTTTCGCAATGCCGATCAGGCTGCCCTTTTCGCTGTCGGTCGTGGCGATCAAACGGTCTTTGAGCGCATCCTCACCGAAGCGGTCTATGAGCAAGCGCACGACGATCAGCAGTTGGGACATGGTTTCCGAAGTGCTGCCCGATTTGGTGATGACGTTGAAAACGGTCTTTTCAAGGTCGATCACATCAATAAGCGCCGCCATACGTTCGGGATCGATATTATCCTCTATGAAGATGCGGGGCGCTCCTGCGGCGGCTTTTTTGAGGTCGTTATGCCTAAGATGCGCGAGCGCCTGCTGAACGGCAATCGGACCGAGCGCGCTGCCGCCGATGCCAAGTAGCACGAAATTATCGGCGGTTTGACGGATGTTTGCGGCAACAGCCTTGATTCGTTCTATATTGGGGCGTTCCGATCTGTACAGATCGCGCCAGCGCATAGAATCGCGCTTTGCTTCGGCGCTGTTCAGCGCGGCTTTGAGGCGCGGCTTTATCTCATCCAGTTCTTCCATGGTAATGCCGTGTTCACCCACCGCTGAAGTGAGCATATTGTTGTAATCCACGCGGATGCGCATAGACCCGCTGTCAAAATGATCGCAGTTATAGGAACGCATTGGTCGCACCTCCAAAATTACTCAATTTATATTATAGCATAAATCCAAGCAAAAATGAATATGTCGATCATAAAAAAGAAACGCCGCAGGCGGCGTTTCGGAAGAAGTTCAAATCAGATGCTCTCGGGGACTTTGGCGTTGACCTTTGCCACGAGTTCCGCGATCATATTTCTGATCGTTTCCGCTGCGGTTTCGGGAGCGATATCGTCCCTAAAGGACTTATCGCGCGCGGAGAACTCAAAGCAATTCCTCGAAAGCGTTTTGGGGCTTATGACCACGCGAAGCGGCGCGCCGAGAAGGTCGGCATCCGAGAACATAACGCCCGCGGATACCTGTCTGTCGTCAAACAGCACTTCCACGCCCGACGCAACAAGTTCTGCATACAGTTTTTCCGCGGCGCTTTTTACGCCCTCATCATCGATGCGAAGCGCACATATCTGCACCTGCCACGGCGCGATGGTAATAGGCCAGATCGGACCGTAATCGTCGTGATGCGCCTCACACACGGATGCGATGAGCCTGCCGACGCCGATGCCGTAGCAACCCATTATGGGGTGCTTTCTTTCGCCGTTTTCGTTATCGTAGGTCATACCCATCGCCTCGGTATAGCGTTTACCAAGCTGGAAGATATTGCCGACCTCGATGCCGCGATTGATGCTGAGCGAATGCTTACCGCAGTTCGGGCAAACGCCGCCCTCGACCGCTTTTGCGATATCCGCGAACTCGGTGCCGACGGGCAAATCCCTTTCGGGGTTAAAGCCCGACATATGGTACTCTTCCCTGTTCGCGCCGCAGACAAGGTTTGTTGCGCCGACGAGCGAACGGTCGAAGAGCACGGTCGCCTTGGTCTTGAGCCCAACGGGACCGATATTGCCTGCGGTGAGATCCGCGTTTTCAATCTCGACCGCCGGATGCACCTCCGCCTTGATGAGGTTGGTCAGTTTGGTTTCGTTTATCTCAAGATCGCCGCGAATGAATACAAGCACGTATGAATCGTCCTCGTTGCGCTGATAAACGACCGCTTTACAGGTCTTGTCCGCCGTAACGTTAAGCATCGCAGCGACCTCCTCGATCGTCTTTGCTTCGCCTGTAAAGACGTCGCCAAGCGGCAGAAGTTCGCTGTCCGCGGTGTTTTCTATCAGGGCTTCGCAGGCTTCCATATTGGCTCGGAAGCCGCACTCGGGGCAGAACACTATCGAATCCTCGCCGATGCCTGTAAGGAGCATAAACTCATGGCTGACCTTGCCTCCCATCATACCGCTGTCGGATTTGACAGCGATGACCTCGGGAAGTCCGACGCGCGCATAGATGCGCTCGTAGGCGCGGTAGGCGCGCTCATAATAGGCTTCGAGATCCTCCTGCGAAGTATGGAACGAATACGCGTCCTTCATCGTAAACTCGCGCACGCGGATCAGACCGCCTCTGGCGCGGGGCTCGTCCCTGAACTTGGTCTGGATCTGGTAGATCATAAAGGGGTACTTTTGGTAAGTTCCCGCAACATTCATCGCAAGATGTACCGCAGCCTCCTCATGGGTCATACCGAGCACCATATCGGCGCCGCTCCTGTCCTTGAAGCGAAGGAGTTCCTTTCCGATGGAATCAAAACGACCCGACGATTGCCAGAGCGTTGCGGGCATCACAACGGGGAAAAGCACCTCTTGCCCGTCGATACGATCCATCTCCTCACGAATAACAGCCTCTATCTTGTTGGCAATGCGTTTTGCCGGCGTAAAAAGCGAATAGATGCCATTTCCGACCTGCTTCATATAGCCGCCGCGTGTCATAAGGTTTTGGCTTTCGATATCGTAGGCACGTTCCTTAAAGCGTTCGCCGAGTATGTTTCGGACTTTCATATTTGTTCTCCCTAAATCAATACATAATGAGTTTGGAGCCGCCCGTTATCCGGGCGGCTCCCACGATCCGTCCCGCTGAGCGGGGGGAAGTTCATCAATACATTCCTGCGCCGCCGCCCATCGCCGCCTCGGGCGCTTCGGGCTTGGGGATATCGCAGACGATGCTCTCGGTGGTGAGCACCATCGCCGCAACGGAAGCCGCATTCTGCAGCGCGCTTCTTGTTACCTTTGTGGGATCGATGATGCCCTTTTCGACCATCATACCGTACTCGTTCTTTGCGGCGTCGTAGCCGTAGCCCGCCTTCTTCTCGGCGCGGACGTTTGCGATGATGACGCTGCCTTCAAGGCCCGCGTTTGCGGCGATCTGGCGAAGGGGCTCCTCGAGCGCGCGAACAACGATCCGGATGCCGGTCCTGTAATCGCCCTCGGCCTTCTTCTCGAGTTTTGCAACTCTGTCGATAACATTGATAAGCGCGATGCCGCCGCCGGGAACGATGCCCTCTTCGACTGCGGCGCGGGTCGCGTTGAGCGCGTCCTCTATGCGCATCTTGATCTCTTTCATCTCGGGCTCGGTCGCAGCGCCGACTGCGATGACGGCAACGCCGCCCGCGAGTTTTGCAAGGCGCTCCTGAAGTTTTTCTTTATCGTACTCACTGGTGGTCTCGGCGATCTGAGCGCGGATCTGCTTTACGCGCGCCGCGACTTCGGCCTTGCCGCCCGCGCCTTCGACGATGGTGGTGTTCTCTTTGTCCACGCGCACCTGACGGGCGGTGCCGAGCTGGTCGAGCGTGGTCTCTTTGATGTCCATACCGAGTTCGTCGGAGATGACCTGACCGCCGGTGAGGATGGCGATATCCTTGAGCATTTCCTTGCGCCTGTCGCCAAAGCCGGGGGCCTTTACCGCCACGCAGGTGAAGATGCCGCGGAGTTTGTTTACAACGAGGGTCGCAAGCGCGTCGCCTTCCACATCCTCTGCGATAATGAGCAGTTTTCTGCCCTGCTGAGCGATGGGCTCGAGAACGGGCAGTATCTCCTGGATATTTGTGATTTTCTTTTCGGTGATGAGGATATAGGGGTTTTCGAGCACCGCTTCCATCTTATCGGGATCGGTTACCATATACGCGGAAGCATAGCCGCGATCGAACTGCATACCCTCGACGACGTTGAGTTCGGTCTTCATGGACTTGCCCTCTTCGATCGTGATGACGCCGTCGTTGCCGACCTTCTCCATAGCGTCGGAGATAAGTGTTCCGACCTTTTCGTCGCCTGCGGATATCGCGGCGACCTGAGCGATCTCCTGCTTGCCGGAGACCTTTTTGCTCATCACCTTGAGGCCTTCGACCGCCTCATCAACAGCGGCTTCGATACCGCGACGAAGCACCATCGGGTTTGCGCCGGCGGCAACGTTCTTCATACCCTCGCGCACTATTGCCTGCGCGAGCAGAGTCGCGGTGGTGGTACCGTCGCCCGCGACGTCGTTGGTCTTTGCGGCGACCTCGCGAACGAGCTGTGCGCCCATATTCTCAAAGGGATCTTCGAGCTCGATCTCTTTTGCTATGGTTACGCCGTCGTTGGTGATGAGCGGCGCGCCGTATTTCTTTTCGAGAACGACGTTGCAGCCCTTGGGGCCGAGGGTTATTTTAACGGTGTTTGCAAGTGTGTTGAGTCCGTTTTCAAGACTGCGGCGTGCGTCCTCGCCGTGCTTTATCTGCTTTGCCATAAAACAATACTTCCTTTCGATTATTATTTGATACTGTTATTCAACGACCGCGAGTATGTCGCTCTGGCGAACGATGATGTACTCCGTACCGTCGAGTTTGACTTCGTTGCCCGCGTACTTGGAATAGATGACCTTATCGCCGCGTTTGACGGTCATTTTTACCTCTTTGCCGTCAACAAGACCGCCGGGGCCGACTTCGACGACTTCCGCCATCTGCGGCTTTTCCTTGGCGTTGCCGGTAAGAATGAGGCCGCTCTTTGTGGTCTCTTCGACCTCGCAGGTCTTGATAACAACTCTGTCGAATAAAGGCCTGATTTTCATATTGGTGTTTCCTCCTTGAGTTTGACTTTGCGAAGCGCAGGGGCATCCCCGCCGCACGCAATATTATTACCGATAATTGGTATTATATCCCGAGCGAAGAATATGTCAAGCAATGTGCCGAAGTGTTAAAAAATATATCTCGGTTTTTTGCACTTTTTTGTTGCAATCCGCTTTCCGATGCTATATAATGCTACCGATAAAACTATAAGGAAGGAGGTCCGCACAAATGAACAATACTTTTTCTCTTGAATTCGCACCCTGTGCATTCGTATGCCCGTTTTCCCTGCGCGCGACCTCTTTCGGAGCCGTCCTCATCTTCTGATGCGCTCCCCTTCCGTCCGAACCGATGAGCCGCAGGCGTCGCCGCGGCTCTTAATTTTTTGCTGAAAAAAGTCCCCCCCTCGGGGCAAGAGGTAATATGGAAACCACAATTAAAACGGTCAACAAATCCACGAAGGCCGAAAAGAAACTTATACGAAAACAGAAGTGGAAACTCGTGCGCGAGTTCAGCCGCGGTACCAAACTGCATTTTTTGCTTGGTATAGTCGGTATCATCGCCGCCATCATATCGCAGTACCTTATCCCTCTCATCACGAGTTTTACGATAGACTATGTATTAAAGGATTTTGCCGACGTCAACTACTCCGGCAGCATAGTTCTTGCGCCATGGATCGAAAACCTGATCTCACTGCTCGGCGGCAAAGAGTTTTTGATCCGGCATTTTTACATTATGGCGCTTGCGCTGATACTGATGAATGCATTGAACGCATTTGCTGTCTACATAAGGCGCAGCCGCGTTGCAATGGGCTCCGAAACGCTTGCGTACAATATGCGCACGCGCCTTTACGCGCATCTTGCAAATCTGCCATACGATTATCACAAGCATATCTCAACCGGCGACATAATCCAGCGCTGCACATCTGATGTCGATACGATCAGGCGCTTTGTGCAGAATCAACTTCTTGAGATGTCCCGCACGATAATGATGATAATCATTGCATCGTACATAATGTTTTCGATGAATACGACGCTCGCGCTCGCTTCGATCGTTATGATGCCGTTTCTCGCACTCGCGTCCTTCCTGTACTGCCGCGGCGTAAAGAAGCATTTTGCCCTGTCAGACGAGGCCGAGGGCGCGCTGAGCGCGGTAATTCAAGAGAACGTCACCGGCGTTCGCGTTGTACGGGCGTTCGGTCAGCAGCGTTCGGAACTCGATACATTCAACGAAAAGAACGACGATTATATTAAAAAATCCATTAAACTGAGCGACATTATGGCGCTGTTTTGGGGGTTTTCGGATATGTTTGGCTATATCCAGATCGCCATAAGCCTCTGCGTCGGCGTTTACTTCGTGCTAAATGGACGTATATCCGTCGGAGAGATGCTCGTCTTTTCATCCTACACCTCGATGCTCGTATGGCCCGTACGTCAGCTCGGACGCATACTTGCCGACCTTGAAAAGGCGGGCGTTTCGCTCGGCAGGCTCAATGAGATACTTGTTGAGCCCGTTGAAAAGGAACCCGGAAAAGCGCTCAAGCCCGAGATCCTCGGCAGCGTTGAGTTCCGCGGCGTTGGCTTTGGATACGAGGACGGACAGGACGTATTGAAAGATATCTCGTTTACCGCAAACAGCGGTGAAACGGTCGCTATACTCGGCTCCACCGGCTCCGGCAAGTCAAGTCTTGTTCAACTCTTACAGGGACTCTATACCCCGCGCGAGGGTGAAATACTTATCGATGGCGTGAACATAAACGATATCGAGCGCCATCATCTCAGGCGCAATATCGGCATCGTGCTTCAAGAGCCGTTCCTGTATTCAAGGTCGATAATGGAGAACATCCGCATCGCAAAACCCGATGCGTCCGAAGACGAAGTATACGACGCCGCTGCCGTCGCCTCGATACACGAAGTTGTTAAGGGCTTTGAAAAGGGCTACGATACCGTCGTCGGAGAAAAGGGCGTGACGCTCTCGGGCGGTCAGAAACAGCGCGTTGCGATCGCCCGTATGCTTATGCAGAAAGCGCCGATAATCATACTCGACGACTCGATGAGCGCCGTCGATACCGAAACCGACGCCGCCATCCGCGACGCGCTTTCCGCAAGGCGCGACGGCTGTACGACGTTCATCATATCGCACAGGATAACTACGCTTTGCCGCGCCGACAAGATAATAGTACTCGAGGGCGGCAGGCTGATACAGATGGGTACGCACGACGAACTCATCAACAAAGACGGTCTTTACAAGCGCATCGCCGATATACAGACGCGCAATGAAGACGATACCGAGGAGGTGTCTTAATAATGGAAGAATTCGATTCCGATATCCTTTTGGAAGAGGAAAAAAGCAAAAAAATAGATTGGAAACTTTGGAAAACGCTGTTTAAATACGCGTGGCGGCATAAGTTTATGTTCGTGCTGATCTGTGTATTCAACGTATTCGTCGCACTCGGCGATATTATCTATCCCCAGCTTACGCGCTACGCGATCGACAATATCATCGCAAATGGCGCGGCGGAAGGCACGGGCAAGATAATACCGTTTGCGTTTATGTACTTTGCGGTCATCGTGTTTCAGTTCTTATGCGTCATCGGGTTCATACTGTTTTGCGGCAGGCTCGAGTTCCGAATGAGTTATGATCTGCGGCAGGATTCGTTCAAAAAACTTCAGCAGCTGTCGTTCTCATACTACGACAAGACCGCCGCGGGTCATATAATGGCCAATATGGTCAGCGATATCCCCCGCCTTTCCGAAATGGTCGCGTGGAGCGCCACGGGCATATTTTGGATCGTCGGTATGATCGTATTCAGCGTCGTTATGCTTATCGCAATGAACTGGAAACTCGGGCTCATCGTACTTATGATAATGCCCGTATTGACCGCCGTCAGCGTATACTTCCAAAGGCGCATCCTTGCTCAGCAGAGGATCGTGCGCAAGCAGAACTCAAAGATCACCGGCGCGTTCAACGAGGGCATAATGGGCGCGGTTACCACAAAAACGCTCGTTCGCGAGGAGCGCAATTTTGAAGAGTTCAAGCACGAGGCGACGACGATGAAGCGCGCTTCGATCAAATCGGCGGCACTTTCCGCTATGTTTACGCCGATAGTTATGACGCTCGGCTCCCTTGCGACCGCAATTGCGCTCTATGCCGGCGGAAGAACGGTAATAGCGCCGACGATACTCGGAACGACGATGACGATAGGCGTGCTTTCATCGTTCCTGTCGTACACTACCTCGCTGTTCGATCCCCTTATGGACCTTGCGGGCATACTTGCGGAGATGCAGAGCGCGCAGGCCTGCGCGGAGCGCGTCATATCCCTGCTCAATGCAAAGAGCGATATCGTCGATACCCACGATGTCATCGAAAAATACGGCGACTGCTTCGCCCCGAAGCGCGAAAACTGGGAAGAACTGCTCGGCGACGTCGATTTTTGCGATGTGTCGTTTGCTTACAAAGAGGGTGAAAAAGTGCTTAAGGATTTCAACCTTTCCGTAAAGCGCGGCGAGAAGATCGCCCTCGTCGGCGAAACCGGCGCAGGCAAGAGTACGATAGTCAACCTTGTATGCAGGTTCTATGAGCCCACCGCCGGCCGGATACTTATAGACGGCACCGACTACCGCGAGCGCAGTCAGTTGTGGCTTCAGGATCGGCTTGGGTATGTGCTTCAATCGCCGCATCTATTCTCCGGCAGCATAAGGGACAATATCCGCTACGGACGCAAGGACGCGACCGACGATGAAGTAGTTGCCGCCGCCAAACTCGTACACGCGGACGAGTTCATATCGGGGCTTGAAAAGGGCTACGATACCGAGGTCGGCGAAGGCGGCGCAAGACTTTCGACAGGGCAGAAGCAGCTTATCAGTTTTGCCCGCGTCATCCTTGCCGACCCGCGCATATTCGTGCTTGACGAAGCCACAAGTTCGATAGATACCGAAACCGAGGCGCTTATTCAGAGCGCTATCGGCGAGGTATTGAAGAACAGAACGAGTTTTATCGTCGCGCACCGCCTTTCCACGATACGCTCCGCCGACAGGATACTCGTTATCCGCGGCGGCAGGATAACCGAGATGGGCACTCACCGCGAACTTATGAAACTCGGCGGGTATTATCACGACCTGTACACCACGCAGTTTGCCAATAACAGCACGGAAAAACTGCTTGCATAACCATAGATCAAGGAGCCAAAGCCAATGCGCGATCTGCCCGCACCGTTTTCAGAACGAATGAAGCGCCTGCTCGGGAACGAGTTTGACGCGTTTATCGACAGTTTTTCGGAGCCACCCGTTCGCGGCATACGGATCAACACGCTTAAGATAACAAAAGAGCGTTTTACCGCGCTCTGTCCTTGGCGTACCGAGCAGGCGGAAACGCTTGAAGAGGGGCTCGTGCTTTTGGACGAAGCGGAGCATATCGGCCTCCACCCCTACCACGCAGCGGGACTTTTCTATGTTCAGGAACCGTCCGCGATGAGCGTTATCGCCGCCGCGGACGTCGCCCCCGGAATGCGCGTTCTTGACCTCTGCGCGGCGCCCGGCGGCAAATCGGGCGGGCTCGCAGCAAGGCTCAACGGCGAAGGGCTGCTTGTTTCCAATGAGATCGTCAAAAAGCGCGCCGTACAACTTGCGCGCAATCTCGAACGCCTCGGCGTTGTTAACTCGATCGTATCCTGCGCACATCCCGACGCGATCGCGGGCGCGCTCGGCGGGTATTTTGACAGGGTCATCGTGGATGCGCCCTGTTCGGGTGAAGGTATGTTCCGCAAGGACGAAACGGCGATCGACGAATGGTCGCCTGAACATATTGCCGCCTGCGCCGTGCGCCAGAGCGCAATCCTCGACAGCGCCGCGAACTGCGTTATTCAAGGCGGCAAACTTATTTATTCGACCTGCACCTTTTCCGAGGAGGAAAACGAGCGCACGGTCGAAGCGTTTATCAAGCGGCATCCCGAGTTTGAACTCGAGTTCGCGCACAGGCTCTATCCGCACCGGCTGAAGGGCGAAGGGCATTTTGTTGCGCGGCTCGTTAAACGCGGTGATCCCGCCTCCCCCGCTATCGCGCCCGCCAAATCAAAACCCTGTGCAAAACGCTGCACGAAGTCCGAGGAGGTGTTGGCGCTCGAGTTTTTGGAGCCTGTCTTTGGTTTTCAAGCGGTCGAGGCCGTGCGCGGCAAGCTGATGACAATGAACGGCCGCGCGTATTATCTGCCGTTTGCCGCGCCCGACGCCGCGCTGTCCCTGCCGATCGTATCCTTAGGCGTTGAGGTCGGCGAATTTGCGGGAAATAGATTCAAGCCTTCGCATTCGCTGTTTATGGCCGCGCATTCGTTTAAGAGTAAATTTGCGCTTGAACTGGGGCTGAACAGCCCCGAACTTGCCGCATATCTGCGCGGCGAAACTGTCATTTGCCCGGATATTGCACAAATGAAGGGGTATTGCCCCGTAACCATCGACGGCTTCCCCATAGGTTTTGCGAAGATCGTCGACGGCGTTGCGAAGAATCATCTTCCAAAGGGGCTTACCGTGAACAGGATCTGTTAAGGCACTTGCAAAAAAGCAATACTTGTAGTATCATATTAACACTTGGGGGCGTACATGGTTTCGACGGGGATCGTGGATGCCGGATAAGCGAGCCGAAGCCCCGTGCTTCGTTAAAAACGGGAAACTCTTAAAAATAACCGACGAATATAACTTCGTACCCGTCGCCGCTTAATCGGCGACCGTCCGCCCGCAGTTGCCCACGACTGCGGATACGGGCGTCATTAAAGTGGGGAACCAGCCGCGGCCTGTTCCGACCGCGGTGGGATCAAGGGACTACCGAAAGCGCGATCCTGTCGGCAGGAGCGTGAAATAGGGAATGCTAAAATACCGACTACGCTCGTAGAAAGTCTTGTAGACAGTTTTTCGGACAGGGGTTCGATTCCCCTCGCCTCCACCAATGCAAAAAGGAGCATCTGTGCTCTTTTTTGTAATTGATCCTATGGAGGAATCGAACGCCCGAAGCGTCCGTCCGGTGGACGAAACAGACGCTGAGGGTCGGAATTATCGGCATAGGCGATTTGCAAAGTTATTTGATTGTTTTGTGCAACAAATCCAAAGGACAGTTATCATATGAGCAGACTAATTGTATCTTTTACGTCATTTCCCGCCAGAATTGATTCGGTAAAGACGGTTCTCGACAGTTTATATCAGCAGACGCTGCAGGCCGATGAGATCATCCTGTGGCTTGCGGAAGAACAGTTTCCAAACGGAGAAGCCGATCTGCCGCTCCCGTTGCGTGAGGATTTGGAGGCAAAAAGATTCACTCTCCGTTGGTGTGATGATCTCGGATCTCACAAGAAGTATTTCTATGCCATGCAGGAATATCCCGAGGATATTATTGTAACTGTTGATGATGATACTTATTATCATCCCGATACGCTGCAAACGCTTATGGAAACGCATACCCGTTTCCCTCGCGCCGTTGTGGCAAAGACCGCTTCGCTTGTTCTTTTTGATCCCGCACTTTGTCCCCTTCCTATAAGCGAGTGGCTCTTTGATTTCCAACTCCTTACAGAACCGTCAATGCTCTTAATGTCAATAGGTGCCGGGGGCGTTCTTTATCCGCCTCATTCTGTCAGCAAAAAGATCTTTGACAAGTCATTTATACTTGAAATGTGTACTGCAAACGGAATGATATGCGGCGACGATCTGCTGCTTAAAGCGGGCGAGATGCTTAATAGAACGCCGGTAGCAACAGCGAAAAGCAAACCATATTATAACTTGCCAAACACGTCTGGAACTGCTCTTGCTAAGTTAATGCCAAAAGAGATTCACAAGGACCTGCTTATTCTGATGTATCAAGAAAAATTTCAGGATGCTTTTGATAATGAATCCGCACAGCGTCTGAAAACCGCAGTATCAGATTTTGACAAAATGGACAACAAGTATGGGCTGCGAAAAAAATATTGGCTATCAAGACCTTTGCGGGACTTTGAAAGGCAGTTTGCGTATCTTATACGGCACGATGCGCCAACCAAACCCGATACATTTGATTATAAACGAATCCAAAACGTCGCATCGTTTGCGGCAAAAGTCTTTACCGCTTATCCGCCCGCCTGTGATGATCTTGATGACGAGGCCGCAAAGGCGCTTAGTGCTTTTCGGAAGAAACTGCTCGATATTCCGGGTATCGCGGAGTTTGCCAAGACGGACGCTGTTATAAAAGGATTTGTTGATTACGGTGTGGCGCTAAACAAGGTGTGCATAATCAGTTTTCATAGCATCAATATCTATATGCAGAGTTTGAAAAACTGGCAATCATTTATGTCGGCCAATCCGGAGTGCGATCCGATTCTCCGCAAAGGATATGAGGACTTCCTTGCCGACACCAAGTTCCAAATAGGCAGAGCCAACTCCATTTTATCAAAAGCCGAAATATATGAATGGATGCTGGCATACGCAGATGCCTTGAATGATTATAAGAAATTGCAGATGAAGATCAGCCGTGAATAGGCATATCAAAAGAATATGCTCATTGGTAAAAAGGTTTTGCGCGTGTCATCGGCAGTCGCACTTGACAGGCGCAGCGCGGATGTGTATAATCAGAGCGTGCAAAGTTTTGTTCAACTAATAAAAAAACGAGGTTAAATATGCTGCTGACAGGACATACTTTTGATAAAAACGGCGCCCCTCTCGGCGGCGTTGACGTAGAGATCAAGGACGAAAGCTTTCAAACCGTTTATAAAACGCAAAGCGACGGATCGGGTTTTTATTCGCTGGAAGTGCCCGACGGTCGCTATCCGTTTTTGATGGCAGTGCGCGATTACGGCACCCGTTATCTTGAATACTGGTGCAACGATATCGATCTGACGCAGGACAGGGAACTTGATATTCGCATAGATTCGCTCGAGGTTTACGGGCTGAATGTTTTCCGCGTCAAAGGCGCCTACCCCGCTCTCACCGTCTATTTCCGCCCTATGAGCCTCATCAAGTTCCACCGCGGCGAAACGGATATCTGCCCGGACATCAAGCGCATCCGTGTTTGTGTCAACGGCGAGGAAGTGCCCGTGCTGATTGAAAACAAGGTGTCCGAGTTCATCGGCGAAGGTAGTCTTTACGCATATCTCATCCAGGTCGGTCTGCCGTCCACCGGCAAATGGGAGCGGCTTGATGTTGAGATCTTTGATTCCGAGGACGCATACGGCGCGGCGAGCATCTTTTATTGATATAAAACCGAAAGCGCGGTGAAAGCAAAAACTTTCTCCGCGCTTATTTTTTATATCGCTCTTTATATGCCGCGCCTTTATATCCGGATGCCCAATACCGTTTTACGTATCCACATGGATATGCACGCGCCGCAGCGGAACATCGAGTATGTGCAGCACGAGTTCATTTGAATAAACGTCGACACGCTTTATAATGATATCGAGGAAATACTGTTTTTCGAGCCGTGTCAGATCATTGAAGTCCTTGAGATGATCGAAGAGCGCCGCGACCGAGTCTGCACTTTGCGAATAGAGTTCACATAGATACTCGATGTATTCCTTTTCGATCCAACGCAGCATCAAACCGCCCTTCAATTTTTCCATACGCTCCATAGAGCGCATATTCGGCGTTTCCGTCGAAGTCAAAAATGCCTCGTGGACTTCGTTTTCTTGTATCCTCAGTTCTTCCTTTAGTACATCGAGCGCGGATCTCACTCTTGATGCTTCTGTTTTTGCGCGGATAAGGCAGGCTCGTTTCAGTTCATCAATGCCGCCAAGATAGTTTTTGACTATGAACTCCGTCGCCGCGCGTTCGACAGAAAGCGCAAATAGGCGCTTGCCGCTCGAAGTATAATACGGCAGTCTATTTCCATGCTCCTCATACGCTCTTTGCATTCTTTTGCCGTCGCAATAGACCCTCGTTATAAGAAAGTGCGGCTCTAAGTCCTCTTCACCGCTCCGTTTTTTAAGAAGCGCGGACGCCTTCAGCCAAGTGCCGAGCCCGACGAGCGCGGGTTCTTCGCCGCCGTCCTCACCGAATACGCCGATATAGCGCGGGCTCTTTATCATTGAATAGAGTTGATTTCGCGATATCCTTTTGGCTTTCGGATACAGTTGTTCAAGCCGTTCCGCGATCTTTGCCGGCATAAGACCCTGTGCAAAGAGTTCGAATGCGCTGCCGACAAGCGCGCCGTCCGCTGGATCGCGCGCTATTATCCCGCACTCGCGCTTATAACCCGTCGGCAGTTTGCCGCCGCTTTTTATGCCCAAACCGTTTTTGTTGATGATGCGCGCAAATCTTGGCGGATGCTTTCCGACTGAGTTGTATTCAAGCACGGCTTTCATAATTTCGTCCTCGGGAGCACGCTTTATACAGCCCGCTATGAAAACTGGTCTTATTCCCATCGCTTTGAGATAGTGCTTCATTGCCTCCGGAGTCGCTTCTTCAAAGCGCAGACAGTCGGGATTCGGCATAACAAGCGTTATCGCCCGCCCGCGCAGAAGCTTAAAAAGCGCAAACAACGTGAGCGGCGCTCCGTCGTCGCGGTCGTAAAGCACGCTCGAAATATTGAAACCGAGCCTGTTTGCATATAAGATCAGTTCCTTTTCGAGTGCGTCCGCCTGCGTTTTGTTCGCTGCGCGAAAATAGGCAATTGCGTCTTTAAGCAAATGCTTTTCTTCGCCAGAGGAGCGCTCCTGCTCGGTTTTGTCCGGATTGACTTGCATAATCTGCCCCTATCCCATACTCTATCACTTTTTTATTCTATCGCATTATTCAAAAAAATCAAGTTATGTTTTGCTGTATTTGGCACGTTTTTGGCAATAAAGCGTAAAGTTTGTTGGCATTTGTCATATTTTGTGATGCTCCGAAATAAACTCAGATAAACAAAAACAGTATTCAAGGGGGTTTTATGTTCGGCGCCGTATTTGAGTTTTTTAGGAGCATATTCCTATTCGTCGGAATGGTTTCGCACAAGAACAGTTTTCCGCCAACGCTTTCCGCCGACGAAGAGCGCGCGCTCGTTAATCGGCATATTGACGGCGACAGGCAGGCGCGGGATCTGTTGATCGAGCACAATCTGCGGCTGGTTGCGCATATCGCGAAAAAGTACGCAACGCCCACAAGGAGCATCGACGACCTTATCTCCATTGGCACGATCGGGCTCATTAAGGCCGTTGAAACGCTTGATCCCGACAAATGCCGCTCCGTCGCCGGCTATGCTTCACGGTGCATCGAAAATGAGATACTTATGTATATACGCTCGGACAAAAAGCACGCGCGCGAGGTGTCGCTTGAAGAATCGGTCGGCATAGACCGCGACGGTAACGAGATCACGCTCTCCGACATACTGCCGAGCGAAGACGGCTCCGTGCTTGACAAAGCGATCGTCAACTCAAACAGCAGGCTTATACGCGAAACGATCAGCAAAAAACTGACCGAGCGCGAGCGCAGGGTCGTCATCCTTCGCTACGGGCTTATCGACGGCAGATGCTATCCCCAACGCGAAGTCGGCAAGATGCTCGGCATATCACGATCATATGTGTCAAGGATCGAGAAAAAGGCGCTTGATAAACTAAACTCCTGTATGACTGGCAGGATATAAAAACATCCCGCGATAAGTATCGCGGGATATCTTTATCTGATTCAATATCTTTCGTGCTGATTGCGGCCGCCGGGGACGAATCCGTCCTTTTCGTATTTATCGGTCATATCCTTGACCTTTTGGATGAACTCCTCGTTGGTCTTGGTGCGGTAGAACATATTGAGCACCTGCTCCGTCGCGTCGGTCGTATTGCCGCCCGAGAGCATTCGCCTTATAGTATCCACACATTCACGCTCATCCTCCGTCAGGAGAAGTTCGTCGCGGCGCGTGCCGGATTTGTAGATATCCACCGCCGGGAATATGCGCTTTTCGGAGAGTTTGCGGTCGAGGTGTATCTCCATATTGCCCGTGCCCTTGAACTCTTCGTAGACCATATCGTCCATCCTGGAGCCCGTTTCCACAAGTGCGGTCGCAATAACGGTCAGGCTGCCGCCGTTTTCTATGTTTCTTGCCGCGCCGAAGAAGCGTTTGGGCTTATGGAGCGCACCCGGGTCCATACCTCCCGAGAGCGTTTTGCCGGTTGAGTTTATCGTGAGGTTGTAGGCGCGCGCGAGCCTTGTTATCGAGTCCATAAGCACTACAACATCCTTGCCGAGTTCAACAAGGCGCATCGCCCTTTCAAGTACCATCTCGGCAACGCGGGTATGGTGGTCGGGCAATTCGTCGAAGGTCGAATACACGACTTCGCCCTTTATTGAGCGCTGCATATCGGTAACTTCCTCGGGTCTTTCGTCAATAAGGAGCACGATAAGATGCACGTCGGGATGGTTTTCGCTGATGCCGTTTGCTATCGACTTGAGCAGAGTGGTCTTGCCCGCCTTTGGCTGGGAAACGATCATACCGCGCTGACCTTTGCCGATCGGCGCGATAAGGTCTATAAGCCTGATCGCAAGATTGCTCTTTGCGTCCGCACCGGCGGTCTCGAGCGTCAGCCGCTCGTTCGGGAAGATGGGAACAAGATCCTCAAACGATTTGCGCTGAACGGTCTCATCCGGCGGCATACCGTTGATCGCGGTGATGTACATCAGGGCGACATAGCGTTTGTTTTCAAGCGTTTGCCTTGTTTTTCCTGCGACCAGGTCGCCGTTGCGAAGACTGAAGCGGCGTATCTGCGAATTGGATATGTAAACATCGTTTGCGCCTTGGATATAGTTTTCTCTGCGAAGAAAACCGTAGCCGTCCGGCATTATCTCGAGCACGCCCTCCGCGTCCTCGCATTCGCCCGATTCGAGTATCTCGGGAACGGCGGGGTTGCTCGTTCCGTACTCGGCGTTATAATACTGCTCCCTGTACACGCCTTGATTATAGCCGTTTTGCGGCGGCATCTGATTCGTATTGTGATAGGGCTGATACCCTTGCTGTATGGGCATCTGGCGATAATCCTGCTGCTGATACGTGTCCTGCTGATAGGCGGCGTACGGTTCGCTCTGACGCTGTCTGTACGCGTCCTGGCGGTATTCCTGATACTGGTATTGGTTTTGGCGGGGCTGAGTTCTGCCGTTTCTGATCTGCTTATTATAAGCGTTCTGCTGTTTGTAGGCGTTTTGACCTTGGCTCTGGCCTTGGCGCTGTTGATACTGCTGCTGATACGCGGGCCTTTCCTGTTGATACTGGCGGGATTTTTGCTGATAATCGCCCACAGCGGGCTGGGAATAGCCGAATCGTCTGCCCGAGTAGTTCATACCCATCTGCTCCATGCCGATATCCGGCTCATCTATTTCATCCATCGGCGGGAACATATCCTCGTCGTCATAATCGGGCATACCGGTCTGCGGCGCGTCCATAACTTTTGACGGCCCGCCGTCCACAGCCGAACCGGGCTCCGCATTGACGGGGCTTTTCTTTTCGGGTTTTGCGGGCGCGTCTGAAGCAGGCTCCAAACCGCGTTTTGCCGCGTTTTGACCGCCGTTCATAATGATGTCAACGAGTTCGCTCTTTCTGTACTTTGTGATCGATTTTACGCCCTGCGCCTTTGCTATCGTCCTTAAACTTTCAAGACTTTTGCCGAGCATTTCTTCACGCGTCATAAAAAACTCCATTCATATAGATGTCAATGACAGAATAATACCAATGCTATGCGGGACTAAATAATACTATGCATTGTTGAAAAATTAATGATTCCCTAATATTTTAGTGGATGATCCGAATCAATTTCGATAGTATTATACCTTGTCTTCTCGCTTTTGTCAACTTCGATTTTTCTGTATTTATACGCTTTTTTGTTGGTTTTCCAAAATATTTCCCGGGAATAAGGCGCGTCTGCTCTTTGGTCGTACAAAATCGTTCGTTTACAAATCTGGCGCTGCGCGATCAACTTCTGTGATATGTCGAAACTGCAATTTGGGCAATCGCGAATATTTATATGCTTTATCTGCGGAACCGGGAAACGGAGAGGGCACCTCTGCCCTCTCCGTTTATGTTTCTGTTTTATTCGACTACCCTGCCGACTACTCGGAACTCAGCGTTTTCGCCGATCTTTATCGGCGGGTATTTTTTGTTGAGCGATATAAGTTTTATGCCGTGCTCGGTGTCGAGTTTTTTGCAGTATGCCTCGCCGTTGAGAAGGAATATCCCGATCTCTCCCGATTGGAGTTCCTGCTGCTGGCGCACGTAGACGATCTGCCCGTCCGAAAATGCAGGCGTCATAGAATCGCCGCTGAGCCTGACCGCAAAGGTCGCCGTTTCGGGGACGGTAGCGTCCGCGTCTATCATGGTATATGCATCGCCGTCAAGAAAAACGCCCGTGCCTGCGGATGCCGGCAGGTCGTAAAGCGGTATCTGCCGAATGCGCTTTACCTCACGCACTCGATGGGAGAAATATGCGTTTTCGTTAAGCATAGCGATGTATTCGTTCGCCCTTTCCCTGCCGAGTTTGTTGAGTCCCGCAAACGGATCGGAACCGCTCTCGATACCGCGGAAAGTTTTGAGTACGTCGGTTATGCCGAGTATGCGGCAGAGGCTGATGAACTGGATCGCGTCCGGCAGGCTGTCGCCGTTCTCCCATTTGCTGACGGCGCGGTCGGTTATCGTGCTTTTGCCCCAGCGTTCGCAATCGCGGCTGATCGCCTCGGCTATCTGTTTTTGTTTCAGTTTTTTTTCGGCGCGAAGCACCGCAAGTTTTTCTCCGAACGAAAGTTCGTTGAAATCGCGTTCCGCGCGGTCGCTCTTTTTGGTTTTGGAAGTTTTGACCTTATCCGTATCAATTATCACGCTATGCCCTCCCCTATGTGTTTTATTGTTGCTTCCATTATACCGCCCCTTGCCCGTGATTGCAAGAGTTTTTTGAAAATATTTTCTCTTTATCAGAGAAAATTGTTGTTTACAACTCCTGTTTGGAGTGTTATACTTATATTATACTCCTATAAAGAGAATATTTTGGTATTTTGAGGTGTGTTATGGAAAGTTTGATCGACACGAACGCTGTGCGTATGGGCAGAAGCATCCTGCATATCGATATAAACAATTTTTACGCGAGCGTCGAGATACGCGACGACCCTTCACTTCGCGACCTTCCCGTTGCGGTATGCGGCGATCGGGAAGCGCGGCACGGGATAATACTTGCCAAAAACTACAAGGCAAAGGCGTACGGCGTAAAGACCGCCGAAACGATATTCGAAGCAAAACGCAAATGCCCCGATATAGTGCTCGTGCCGTCGCATTTTGAAAAATACGAGCAGATAACCATAGAAACGCGCAAACTGCTTTCAACATACAGCGACCGCGTTGAGCCCTTCGGTATGGATGAGGCGTGGATAGATATAAGCCCCTATGCGCCAACGTCTGTCGACACACGCGCCATCGCCGACGAGATACGCCGAAAATACGTGTCCGAGTTCGGGCTGACCGCGTCCGTCGGCGCGAGTTTCAACAAGGTGTTCGCCAAACTCGGCTCCGATATGAAAAAGCCCGACGCGACCACCGTCATAACACCCGCTGATTTTCGCGCCGTCGTTTGGCCGCTTCCCGTTGATGACCTGCTGTTTGTTGGGAGCAGTACCAAATCAACGCTCAATGCGCGCGGGGTGAAAACTATCGGCGACCTTGCAAACACCGATGAGGCTCTCGTTAGATCGTGGCTCGGTAAAAACGGCGTGGCGCTGAGGCGCGCGGCAAACGGGCTCGATACTTCAAGCGTTGTGCCGACGGGCGGCGAAGGCGCTATGAAGAGCATCGGCAACAGTTTCACTCCGCCGAGCGATATCAACGATCTTGACGAGGCGCTCGCGCTGCTGCAGTCGATAAGCGAGAGCGTATCCTATCGAATGCGCAAGCACGGCGTACTTGCGGGCACGGTGGTATTGAGCGTGCGCGACAATTCGCTTATAACCTTTGAGCGTCAGGCAAAACTCCCCTGTCCGAGCGCGATCGCGATAGAACTTCGCAACGCGGCTTTTGAACTTTTGAAAGCAAACTATCAATGGCATCGCCCGATACGCAGTCTCGGCATCCGCGCGACGGCGCTGACGGATGCAGCTTCGCCGCTTCAAACGAGCCTGTTTTTGGATCATGAGGCGCGGAACAGACGTTTTTCCTTTGAAAACGCGGTCGATGAGATCCGCAATGCCCATGGCAAGACCAGTATCCTCGCAGGACGGGTGTTTGCCCAAAAAAAGGTCGAGGGCGCGATACATTTGGACGGACTTTATGCTTTGAGATAGGGCGAATAAAAGCGCTTTATTCGAATAAAGTTATAAAAAACGAAAGCGGTGAAAGAATGATAAAACTGCATATAAGCGCGCAGATGCCCTGCGCCGTCGGCATATTTTCGGATGCTTCGTGCCTGTTCGGCACCGATAAAAGTGTGTTTGAACTTGATGCGGACGGAAGCATTCTTGTAAAAATATCGCCTATCGTATGCGCCGGCGAGTATGTGCCTGCCGAAACGGGTGTTCGTTTGGATATCAAAATTGAAAACGGCATAAAAACGCTTTTACTCGATAGTACGTATCGGGACAACGCCGAACTGATCGACTGGGGTTTTGATCTTTATGAACTCGAGCCGCGGTTTTTGTTTTATCGGTCAAGGCCGCTCCCGCCGCAAACACTCGACGAAGCGGAGTTTGTTTCAAACGGCAACCGCTGCGAACTGACGCTGTTTACTGATAACGGTCTGCTTTTGGAAACGCGCTCCTGCGGCGCCGAGCGCACGTACTCGCTCGGTGCCGGTCAAGGCGGAACGCTGCGCACGCTCGACACCGGCAAAGCCGTTATACTCATCGTTGAATGCGAAACTGTATGTGAAGACAAGACCATGCTCCCCCGACCCGAAAAGATGAAGAGGGTGCTTATCATAAACGAAAACTTCGAGACCGTTGGCGAGATCAGATCCTCAAACTGCCGCTTTGAGGACGGTTATCTTATTTCGATCGAGCCGCTCGGCACCGTGCTTGGACATGAGGCGCGGCGAATGTACGAACTTACGGAGAACGGCGCGGCGGAACTGTCTGATGAAGCGGAGGTCGGATTCTTTTCGCACGAGAAAACAACGCCGAAGGACGGTGTTGAAACGGCTGTGGCGTTTTTGGAATGCCTGCTTCTCGGCAGGGAGGATGAATGCCTTTCGCTCATCTCGCAAGGGTTGGCGAACCGCACGGACTACGATACGATATGCGAGTTCTTCGGCGACTTTGACAGATGCAAAAAAACTCCGTTTTGCAGTCAAAACGGAGCGGTAACAGTCGGTACCGTTTCCGATGAAACGGCAAGAGCGTATGTATTTGACGTTGAAAACGGGCTTATCCGCGACGTTTCCGAATACGCGCCCGAAGCACAGTTTCAAAGCGAATGAGGGCGGATAACGCAAGCATCAATAAAGCGAACACAGCGAGTATCGCCAACGATGCGGCGCTCCCGTTGAGCGCGTCAAGATACTGCCCCTGAGGTGTGAAGAGCGCAAGTCTTTTCATAGTTTCTATGGACGAAAGATCGGCAAAGCAGCCGCCCGCAAGGCTCGTGATAAACGCCGTCAGCGGCACCGCGATTTCCGTTCTTGCCGATGAGGAACAGGAGCCGATAAGAAGTGCGAGCGAACTTGCGGCAAGCAGATAGGTAAAGCCGCAGATCACAGAATACACCGTGATGCGCTCGCACTTTATTATCAGCGACAGCGCGAAGACCGCGCCGCCTAACAGCATCAGCGCGATCAGGTCTGCGGCAAGATCGACCGCCCTGCCCGCTTCGACTGAGCCCATACGCATCCTGACGGCGCGGGCGTCGTCCGAGCCCGTGAATACGCCGAGCATCAACACGATCAACATCATCACGAACGCGCAGAAGCCCGCATAGCGCGGCGCAAACGCTCCGAGCACCGTGCTCGCCGCAACGCCCGATCCGATGCGGCTCACTTCGAGCGGCAGGTCTTCATCCGATATATGTTTTATGAATGCTTCATCGATGCGCGCTCTTTCATCCGCGTTCGACGCGGCTCCATTAAGACTTGAAAAATAATCGGGCGCGTTTAAACGGGCTTTTAATACTACCGCCGTCCCTGCGATCAACTCACGCGCCGCTTCCGATGAAGAAACGCCCTTTGCGGGTGTGTAATTAAGCGCGCTCTCGCCTGATGTGAGTTTTTCGGCAAAATCATTGTCGATCATAAGCGTGCCCTCGGCAACGCCTGACTTTTCGAGTTTTTCGGCTGCCGTTTTATCCGCACACAGAATGACCTCCGCGCCGCTGTTCATACCTTCGAGCATATCTATATACGCCTTTGATTCGGCGGATGCAGCATTGTCGATTACCGCGATAACGAGTTTTTGATTGCCCTTTGTGCCGATCGCGTCCCGCGCGGCAAAAAACATCAGCGCGGCGCAAACGAACACTGCCGCCGCCATCACACAGCCGCCGCACATCGCACGCAGTTTTTTAACGGAAATTGCCAACGCTTTCATCATACGCCGCTCCTTTTGACGAGCCGTTTGCCGCGTCTTTGTGTTCCAAGAAGAAATGCAATAAACGATACCGTAACGGCGATAGTTATTATGAGCGCAAGCGGGACGATGCTTGAGAGCATAATGCCGCTTTTATTTGAAAGCGCATTTATAAGATGCTTGGCGTTTGATACGGCACCGATTTTTTTGGCGTATTCGGGCAGGAGCGCGAACGGATAGATCGCGCCGCCAAAGAGCAGCGAAAGCGCCGTCGCCATGCCGCCCGCAAGCATAAATTGCTCCGTATTCCCTGTTATAAAACCAAAAGCAAGCACGACGAAGAAGCAGGAAAGGAACGCGAATATCAGCGCAAGAAGCGGCAGCATCCCCGCGCCGCCGAGTTCCGGACGGAGTATCAGTATCAGCGGCACTATGCCCGCGGAGCAGAATACCGCGCCTGATACGAGTTTTGAGAGTATCAGTTCGATAACGTTTCCGCCTATTGAAACGAAACGGTCAAACAGGCCCATTCTTCGCTCGTCTGGCATAGTCTTGACAACGCCGAGTGAAACGAGGAAGAAGAGCATAATAGCAGCCGCCGCAAAGAACGTGTTTTTTACGTTCGATTCGATCTGCGCCATACTTTCACCGTCATATAAAACTGAACGGCGCCCCAAAGCGCCTTCGATTATCGATGCGGCGGCGGAGTCAAGATATGCATCAAGCAGTTCTCCGTCCTCGTGAAAGTTTTCGCCGTAGCGCTCCGTATAAGCGGCGCTCCAGGCGGCGCGTTCGCCCGCGATTATTCGTGCAACGCCCGATATGATATTCTCGGTTATGCGGCTTTCGACCGCCATTTTTTCGTTTGTATAGAGGCGTACACGGGTTTCATCCTCGGTGTAGAGATCGTAAAAAAAGTCCGTCGGGATAGTGATTATCGCGGCGCAATCCTTGAACGCATCGACAGAAAAAAGAGCGTCCGATCGTTTGATATTTCCGTTTTCTTCCGTATCTATTGTGTCGAAAGCGCCCGAAGTGATATCTTCCGAGGTGTAGACCTTTACATTTGAAAACAGGTCGATCTCTTTGAACTGGGAAATGAGCGACCTTGACATCAATGTTTCGTCAAGGTCGTAAACCGCAACCGCAAACGGCTTCACGGAAAGGTCCGCCGCTGCGGTATCGTTCGATCCTGCAAGCATCAAAAGCGCCGCGAGCGCGGGAAGCAGCAAACTCAATATGCCCGATGCCGAAAGGAACAGGCAGATATCCTTGTATATGCTTGCGAAAAACGACTTCATCATACGATCCTGCCGCCGCTGAGTTCCACCGTGCGGTCGCAAACGCGCGCAATCTCGTCGCCATGGTGCGATACGAGCAATACCGCGCAGTCGATCCGCTTCAACCGCTCTATCGCCGAGAGTATGGATTCGACCGACGCGGTATCCGCGCCGACCGTCGGCTCGTCGAGCAGCAAGAGTTTTACGTCGCCAACGAGTGCGCACGCAAGGTTCAGGCGGCGCTTCATTCCTCCCGAATATGAGGATACACGCTTATCCGCCTTATCCGAAAGCCCGACAAGTTTCAAAAGATATTTTATTCGGACGGCTCTGCGCTTGCCGTACAGACCGATCGCCGACGCCCAATAGCGCAGATTCTGCCGGCCCGTGAGCGAGGTGTAAACGGCGAGATCCTGCGGCACATAGCCGAGTTCTCCCGGGTCAAATTTCTGCGTTTCGACAGCGCCTGCGTCCTGTTTTTCCACGCCCGCGATTATGCGAAGCAATGTGCTTTTACCCGCGCCGTTCGCGCCGATGACGCCGACCACCTCGCCTTTTTTTACGGTAATGGAAATCGGCCCCAATACGCAATCGGGACCGTAGGATTTTGTGATATCGGTTATTCTTATAAGTTCATCGTCCATATATCGATCTTACATAATGCTGAGTTTGAGCATAAAGCGCGACAGCACCTTCATAAGTTCAGACGAAAGCGTTTCGCCAATATTCCTTATCTGAGCTTTGCTGTTCACCACCGTTACTGTGGAATCTGGAGTTTTTATGTCTGAAGCCCTGTCCGTAGTATGATAGTTGTACGTTATGCTTTGCGGAAGTTCATAGCCGAACATCTCCGTCGATTGACCGAGGTCCAACGTAAAGATATGGTCGGTGCCGCCCTCCTCGCCCGCTTTTACCGAAAGCGCGAAGGATGTCTGTTCGCCAACATACGAATATGGATAGTCTGCTTTTATATCATATTCACCGTGATTGATGCCTAACGCGGATTTTTTAGTTTTATCCATATCGGATACTGCAACGATCAGTTTTGCTTCCTCTACGGGCATATCTACGATTATGGTGCCGTATAGCAGCCCTGCCTTTTCTTCAAGATCGACAAGCACCGATGCTATGAGTCCATCTTCGTTCTTTACGGCAAGATAGAGTTTGTTGTCGTAGCGTTCAAACTCGATGCCGCCTTTGTCGGTCGAGATATACTGCGCGATCGCTTTGCCCTTTTTCGTTACGACCGTCCAAGTGAAGTTCGCTTCCTTGATGGCGCGCGCCGTCTTGTCGGCGTTTGCACAGAGTTCATCGCCCGCTTTCTCAAACAGCGGCAAGAGGCCCTCGCTCCTGTTCAGCCCCTCATAGGAATAGTAGCGGGCAAGCAGGGATAAAAGCACATTCGCATAGTCTTCGCCGACGTACTCGATCGCGAGCGAAAGCACGTGATCCGAGAGTTTTTTATCACCCGCGAACTCTTTTCCGAACGCCCGTATCGTATCGGCAACGCGCTCCTCATCGGGCGTGAATGTGATGCGCTTGCAACCCTTGACCTTGGCAGAGATACCATTGAGTTCAACGCTGCCGCCCGTCATTTCGAAGTCTTCCGAGTCGAATGCCTTTATAAGTATCTTTTTGTAGCGGTTCTTGATACGGTCAAAACTCTTTTCAAGGTTGGCGACCGATTTGTATTCGAGTTTTTCGCCGTCTGTGATCCCAGCGACAAATTGAGCAAATCTGCCGTTATTTATAAGGTAGTACTCTTTTGAGAGTTCCGGCAGGTAAAAGCCCACATTCTCCTTATCGGCCGTAAATGTGCCAGAGATCACCGATGAGCCCTTATAATCTATGGAAGCGCCTATGATATGCGAGCCGTCTGCGTTATCGGTATTGAAATTTAAGGTGATGTTTTTAAGGAGTTTTTCAACGTCCGGATCCGCGCCCGCGACCGAAACGACGGAAAGCGAGCCGTCCGTCGAAATATTGGCAAAATCCGGCGCGTAACTGCCGTTCAACATCGCTTCCACGTTGCTGTTTCGATCGTTTGAAACAAAGAAAGCTTTTTGCGCGCGCGCAAAGCGGAGCATCGGGCTGTAGTAGAACTTTAGAGCGAATACCGCGCCGACGATCAGCAAAAGAGCAAGCGCCGAAAGCAGCACAGCCGTTATGACCTTTTTCTTGTTGGACTTTTGTTTTTTCGGCACCGGGGGGATATGGAACTGTTCGTTTGTTTCCTCCGTTTCGCCTGCGGCGAACTCCACGGTCTTCATCCCGCAATCCGGACAGAACTTATCGCTGTCCGAAAGCGTCGTATTGCAGTTATTGCATTTGCGCATTATTTTCCTCCTCGGTCGATCTTATATTGGGTATAACTCTAAATTATATTTTACAGTATCATAATAGCGATGTCAATATAAAGAAGTTTTTTACGGCGCTATTGTGCACGCGCGATCCTCTCCCACGCCAATATCAGCGCTTCAAGCGAAACCGCCGCGTTTGCGGGGCTTGTGGAAGGGAGCGGAACGGCTTTTATTCCCGTTTTAGGCTCGATATGCTTTTCATATAGTTTTGCCGCAGTTTTGCCGTTTACGTAGACCGTTTCGATCTTCGCTGAAGCGAGAATCGAGGAAATGTCGTTCACGGCGGCGTTTTTTATCTTGGCGTCCGATGAGTTGACTATATCGCAGCTCGCGATAACATCCCAAAGCGCGATGCGATGACGCAAGAGAAACGCTCGCTTTTCGCCAACTGTTTCGGGTAGTTCGTCAGAAAAGACCGCAGCGAGAACGCACCAGAAACGATTGCGCGGATGTCCGTAAAAGAACATCGTTTCCCTGGATTTTACCGAAGGAAAACTGCCGAGGATCAGTATTTTTGAATCGGCTGCGAAAAGCGGCGGTATCGGGTGTACCGTCATATGCGTTCCCTCCAAACATATTGTTTACATAACGATTTTACCACCTTGAGCGAAAACAGTCAAACCTGCGATACGAGGCAATATATTTAACAGCTCTATTGACTTTGAGCGCCTCTGGCGTTAAACTGTTAAGTGCTTAATTGTAAAACGCTTAATGGTTTTATAAAAACTCTTATCGAAAGGAACTGTGTATGCTAAAAAAACAACCTCGGCTCGGTTGGAAACTGCATAGACTGGATCTGCTTATGCAGTTGTATCTGCGTTCAAACGGCGACGATGTGATACCGCCCGCGCAGATGCGTATGCTTGAGTTCATCGCCTCGCACCCCGGCTGTACGCAGGCGGATGTCGCGGAAGAGATGCAGGTTTCGCCCGCATCCGTCGCGCAGAGCATAAAGCGTATCGAAGCGTCGGGCTATGTCAGCCGAGCGGCGTGCAAGGGCAATCTCCGTGCCAACAGCCTCGAGATAACCCCGAGCGGCATCGACGCCGCAGCGCTCTGCCGCAAGGTATTCGACGGGCTCCAGGATCGGATGCTTCTCGGTTTTTCCGCCGACGAGCGCGAGGCGCTCGATTCTATGATAACGCGGCTTATGTCCAACCTCGAATCCGGCGATACGGGCTCGATGAACAATATGGAACTGTCCCTGCTTGTAAAGGCTGACGGCGAAAAGCGCAAATAATACCGCATATATAACAAGGAGTTTATTTATATGATAAAAAAACTGTTCCCCGCCGTGCGCGGATATGAACTGCATTCTTTGGGTGCGTCGTTTATGATTATACTCGAAGGCGTTCTTGAGATCATGATACCGTTCTTTATGACAAAACTCATAAACGACGGAATCGATGTTCCGAATCCCAGTATGCGCGTCATTTTGACCTATGGCTCGCTGATGCTGCTTATGGCGGTGTTTGCACTCATCACGGGCGCGCTCTGCGCGAGGTTTGCCGCCGTCGCCGGCACGGGCTTTGCCGCAAATCTTCGCAATATGCTCTTCCGCAAAGTGCAGGATTTTTCGTTTGCGAACGTTGACAAGTTTTCAAGTGCAAGCATCGTAACAAGGCTCACGACCGACGTTACGAACATCCAAAATCTTTTTACTATGCTGATAAGGATGACCGTTCGCAACTTCATAATTATGATAACGGCGTTCTGCTTTGCCGTTGCCGTAAACCCGAAACTCTCGCTTGTTTTCGCCGTTACGATACCTCTGCTTGCCGGCATCATGCTGTTCATTATGATAATGGCGCATCCGTTCTTTGAAAAGATGCTCACAAGGCTCGATCTTATGAACGCGAAGGTACAGGAAAACCTTATCGCAATGCGCGTTGTAAAGGCGTTTGTTAAAGGTGAAGACGAAAAGGTCTCCTTCAACGATTCCGCGCTCGCGCTCAAAAAGGCGCAGCTTGCCGCGGAGCGCATCGTCATTTGGAACAACCCGGTGTCGCAGCTTATCTTCTACGCCGCTATGATCGCCGTTTGCTATTTCGGCGGCCGGCTGATAATCGACGGCAATATGAAGATCGGCGACCTTTCGGGCTTCCTTGCCTATATCGGGCAGATCCTCTCAAGCGTAATGATGCTATCGATGCTGTTCGTCAGTTTCATCATCACCCGCGCCTCACAAAAGCGCATCGCCGAGATACTTGACGAGAAGATCGACATAAGCGATGATGACGCGGATGCTTCCCTCGAGGTGCCGGACGGCAGCGTTGAGTTTTCGGACGTAAACTTCTCCTACGCCAAGAACCCCGAAAACCTTACCTTGACCGGCGTCAATTTCTCCGTGCGCTCCGGTGAAACGATAGGCATAATCGGCGGCACGGGCTCCGCAAAGACCACGCTTGTTCAACTGATCCCGCGCCTTTACGAAGTGCTTTCCGGCAGCGTTAGCGTCGGCGGACACGATGTGCGCGAATACAAACTGCACACCCTGCGCGACAAAGTTGCGATGGTGCTTCAAACCAATCTGCTCTTCAGCGGCACGATAAGGGAAAATCTCAAATGGGGCAACGAAGACGCCACCGATGCCGAGATAGAGGCCGCCTGCCGCGCCGCCTGCGCGCACGACTTCATTATGAGTTTCCCGCACGGCTACGACACAGACCTTGGTCAAGGCGGCGTCAATGTTTCCGGCGGTCAGAAACAGAGGCTGTGTATAGCGAGGGCACTGCTTAAAAACCCGAAGGTCGTTATACTCGACGACTCCACGAGCGCCTGCGACACCGCGACCGACGCTTCGATCAGAAAGGCGCTGAAAACGGAACTTGCCGGTACGACCACCTTTATCATCGCCCAGCGCATCGCTTCCGTTATGGACGCGGACAGGGTAATGGTGCTTGACGACGGCAAACTCGTCGCTTTCGACACGCCGGAAAGGCTGCTTGAGACCAATGACATCTACAAAGAGGTCTACGAATCCCAGATGAAAGGAGCTGAAGCGTAATGAGTCCCGCTCCCAAAAGTTCCGAAAGAATAGTACGCGGTCCCGGCGCGCGCGGCGGCCCGAAGTTCGCAAAGCCGAAAAACACAAAGGGCACCTTCATGCGCCTTTTACGTTACTTCAAAAAATACGCGGCAACGCTCATCATCGTTACCGTATGCATCATAATTGCCGCCGAAGCGAATGTTTTCGGCACGGCGCAGCTCAAAACGCTCATCGACGACCATCTTGCACAGATGGTTGCCAACGGCCGTACGAGCGAACGCTGGGCGGCGTTTACTTGGGCGATAACGCGCATGGGACTTGTGTACCTGATCGGCGCAATATGCATCTACATACACTCGCGGCTTATGCTTCGGGTATCCACGGGCATACTCTACGATATCCGCACCGAGATGTTCTCCAAGATGCAGAAATTGCCGATCAAGTATTTTGACTCCCATACCCACGGCGAGATTATGAGCCGCTATACCAACGATACCGACAGTATGCGCGAGATGCTCGGGCAGAGCATTCCCAATCTAATCAACAGCATTTTCCGCGTCGTCAGCGTATTCGTTATGATGGTGATATTGAGCCCCCTGCTTACTGTAATCACCGTTGTTATGCTCGTGCTTATGATAACCGTCGTCAAGGCGCTTGGCAAACGCAGCGGCGCGTTCTATAAAAAGCGTCAGGCGGCGCTTGGCGTTGCGAACGGCTATATTGAGGAGATGACCGAAGGACAGAAGGTCGTCAAAGTATTCTGCCGCGAGCAGATGACCAACGAGCGTTTTGCTCAGCTCAACGACGAACTTCGCAAAGCTGAAGCGGGTGCCAACACCTGGGCAAGCATACTGATGCCGATAATGGGCAACCTCAGTTATATCCAGTACGCGATAACCGCCGTCATCGGTACTCTGATGGTGCTCGCGGGCATCAAGGGCAACTATCCTGTGCTCCTGACGCTCAGCGTCGGCAGTCTTATCACCTTCCTGCAGTACACAAGGAACTTTGCTCAACCCATCACAATGATGAGCCAGCAGTTCAACTCCATTCTCTCCGCGCTCGCGGGCGCAGAACGGATATTCGCGCTGATCGACGAAGCGCCCGAAGAGGACGAAGGCCGCGTTACGCTTGTGAACGCGCGTATCGACGAAAACAGCGAGCTGCGAGAGTGCACCGAGCGCACGGATATCTGGGCGTGGAAAACCCCTGACGGCGAACTCAGGCGAGTTCGAGGCCATGTTGAGTTCAACGACGTTACGTTCAGTTATGACGGCGAAAAGATCGTGCTTGACGATATCAGCCTGTACGCAAAGCCCGGTCAAAAGATCGCTTTTGTAGGCTCGACCGGCGCCGGCAAAACGACGATCACCAACCTGATAAACCGCTTCTACGATATCCAGCAGGGCGAGATCACCTACGACGGGTTCAATATCCGCGATATCGAAAAGGACGCGCTCAGACGCAGTCTTGCGATGGTGCTTCAGGACACGCATCTGTTCACGGGGACTGTGCGCGAGAATATCCGTTTCGGACGCAAGGACGCGACCGACGATGAGATCGAGCGTGCCGCAAAACTCGCAAACGCGCATTCATTCATAATGCATCTTCCCGAGCGCTATGACACTATGATCGTTGACGACGGCGAAAACCTCTCTCAGGGGCAGCGCCAGCTTATCGCCATCGCGCGCGCGGCGATCGCGGATCCGCCCGTGTTGATCCTTGATGAAGCGACCAGTTCCATCGATACACGCACCGAGGCGCTCATCGAAAAGGGTATGGACGAACTTATGAACGGCCGCACGGTATTTGTCATCGCACACCGTCTGTCGACCGTTCGCAACTCCAACGCTATTATGGTGCTTGAACAGGGCAAGATCATCGAGCGCGGCGATCATCACGAGTTAATCGAGCAAAAAGGCAGGTATTATAAACTCTATACGGGCGCGTTTGAATTGAGTTGAGCGCGGTATCGTCGGGGCCGGCAAATACGCCGGCCCCGTTTTTGTATCAAGCGGCGCGAAAACGGGATAAGCGCATACGAGTTTTACCGACCCCCATTCTGTTTCCTATACGAAGCGGGCGCACGGATGTATTGCATTTGTAAAAAAACTATGTTATACTTATTTACTGTGATTGAAGCGGCAGTATTATGCCATTTCGGCGCAGAATAATGATTTGGGGCAATATTCTTCAATGATCGCCAAATACCGTTTTGCGGACGTCAACGTGCTTATAAAGACCGATTTCGAGTTTGAACTCATCAACAAATTTGATGAGTTCCGCTATGAGTTCGGCAAGCCCGATCTGACATACGAGTACTATATGCAGAACGGATTTGAGACCCCCGATTATCCACCGATCTATACCGATTCTTTTTGTCGTGTCTATCGCAAGGACGGCATAACCTATCGTTATTTTACAGCGATGCCCGATAATCAGTACAATGCGCTGATAACCGACGAAGCCGCCTCCGATGGCGTGTTCAAGGTGTATCTGCAAGGCTTGCAGGAGCCTGTATACTTCACCGAACTTCGTCTATTCAACTATTTTGCCGTCGAACACGCTATGGCGCTTTTCGGCGGAGTGCTGCTCCACTCGTCCTACATAATCCACAACGGCGAGGCGATACTCTTTTCCGCACCGTCCGGAACGGGCAAATCCACACAAGCTGACCTTTGGCACAAGCATATGGGCTCGCTCATAGTAAACGGCGATAGATCTTTGCTTAAGATCGAGAACGGAGCGATAAAGGTTCATTGCCTTCCATACTGCGGATCGTCCAATATCAGCAACAACATAACTGCGCCGCTCAAGACCATAGTTATTCTGAGGCAGGCGCCGTACAACAAGATCACTCGACTCCGTCCCGCCGAAGCGTTCAAGCACATCTACTCCGAATGCTCCGCAGATATATGGTACGAAAATGATGTGCGCGTTATCGGCGATATAATCGAGACCGCAATCAATACCGTTCCCGTTTACAAACTCGAATGTCTGCCTGACAAAGACGCCGTTCATACTCTCGCCGGCGCGCTCGGGATAGAGTGCAAATAACGCTCAAGACTATTTTATAGGTGGTACACCAAATGAGAAACGATCCCGTACAGGCACAGATCGCCCGTCAATTATCGGCAGAACCTAAACTTGTTACCTACCTTTTTACAAAGGCAGGTGTTAGAAAGGTTCCGCTTTCGGGCACATTTGAGTTGACTCCGCGCTGCAATTTCAACTGCAAGATGTGCTACGTTCACCTCTCCAAAGAGGAACAGGAAGCTCGCGGTCGAGAACTAACTGCCGCCGAATGGATAGCGCTCGGCGAAGAATGCAGCAAACAGGGTATGCTCTTTTTGCTTCTCACCGGAGGCGAGCCCCTTATCCGTCCCGATTTTCGCGAGATCTATCTCGGGCTCAAAAAACTCGGTCTTATACTGTCGATCAACACCAACGGATCGCTGATAGACGACGAGATGATCGAGTTTCTCAAAGCCAACCCGCCGTATAAGCTCAACATCACTCTCTACGGCTCGAGTCCCGAGGTCTACAACGAAGTAAACGGCAACCCGGCCGCGTTTGAAAAGACATACCGTGCTATCAAGGCGCTTAAGGAAGCGGGTCTTGCTGTTAAACTGAACTGCAGCACCACCCAGTACAACAGGGATGATGTTGGCAATATCTATAATCTTGCGGCCGATCTGAATATCCATACCCAGATTGCCGAGTATATGTTCCCGCCGATGCGCATCTCCGCCGAATCCGCGGGCAAAGCCGTAAGGCTCAGCGCAAAGGAAGCGGGTCGGGAGATGTTCCTAAACATCAAGCGCCGTTCCTACGACGAAAAACTCTATCTTATGAGGCTTAGGAAGGTCGCCAGCGGCATAAAGGTCATCGACGAAGACGCCGAATGCCTTGATGTTCCTACCGCGGAAACGCTCACAGCGACCGAGCACATCCGCTGCCGCGCCGGCTCCTGCGCATTCTGGGTATCCTGGGACGGCAAACTCTCCCCCTGCGGTATGATGGTCGAGCCTTCGTGCAGCATAACCGAACTCGGCTTTGCCGAAGCGTGGGAGCGCGTTTGCGAGGCTACCCGCGCCATTATGATGCCGCCCAAGTGCACAAACTGCGACAAGCGCTTTGCCTGCGTCGTATGCGCGGCGTCCACCTATTGCGAAACGGGCTGTTTTGGCAAGGATGAGCCCACCTACATATGCGAGATGATCGAAGAGTATCTGCGCATTGTTCATGAAGAATACGAACGCCTGTTAAAAGAGGGCGCATACGAAGATATTCTGAAAGAAGAGGCGGAAGCCCGCGAAAAGGCTCTCGCCGCCGCAGAGGCACAGGCAAAACCCGAGGCCGAAGGCAAAAAAGAATAATTTATCGAAAAAGGAGACTGGATATGCAACTGAAGAACAACTACATCATCCGCGAGATAATGGGCGACACCCTGCTTATTCCCGACGGCGAGCACCTTTTTGAGTTCAACGGGATTATCACGCTGAACGAACTCGGCGTATTCATACTCAAATTGCTTCCGGATGTGGAGAGCGAAGATGAGATCGTCAAAAATATACTCGAAGAATACGAAGTTGACGAGGCGACAGCCAAAAAGGATGTTTGCGATTTTATGGAACAGCTCCGCGCGATCAAGATAATCTGATACTCTTTATTTGCAAAATGCCCATATAAAAAACGACCGTTTTTACGGTCGTTTTTATTTGCATTCATCACTCGATATAGTCCTTGAGGCGTTTGCTTCTCGACGGATGTTTGAGTTTTCTGAGCGCCTTTGCTTCGATCTGACGGATGCGCTCGCGGGTAACGTTGAACTCCTTGCCCACGTCTTCGAGAGTTCTGTTCTTGCCGTCAACAAGACCGTAGCGGAGTTTGAGCACGCGCGCTTCACGGGGAGTCAGCGTGTTGAGCACCTCGGTAAGCTGCTTTTTGAGCATCGCGTAGGTCGCCATACTGTCGGGTGCTGGCGCTTCGTCGTCGGGGATGAAGTCGCCGAGGTGGCTGTCCTCCTCCTCGCCGATAGGCGTTTCGAGCGATACGGGCTCCTGCGCGATCTTGATGATCTCGCGCACCTTTTCCTCGCTGTAGCCGAGTTTCTGGGCGATCTCATCGGGACGGGGCTCGCGGCCGAGTTCCTGAAGCAGTTCGCGGTTTACGCGGACAAGTTTGTTTATCGTTTCGACCATATGCACGGGAATGCGGATGGTCCTTGCCTGATCTGCGATCGCACGGGTTATTGCCTGACGGATCCACCAGGTCGCATAGGTCGAGAACTTATAGCCTTTGCGGTAATCGAACTTATCGACCGCCTTGATGAGACCGAGGTTGCCTTCCTGGATCAGATCGAGGAACTGCATTCCCCTGCCCACATAGCGTTTTGCGACGCTGACTACAAGGCGAAGGTTGGCTTCTGTCAACTGCTGCTTTGCCTCTTCGTCGCCGTCCGCCATACGCTGGGCGATCTCCTTTTCCTCTGGTTCTGACAGAAGCGGTACCTTGCCGATATCCTTGAGATACATACGCACCGGATCGTCTATGGAGATGCCCTCTGCAGCGGCGAACTTTGCGCTGATCTCGACGACCTCGTCTGAAGCGAGTTCGTTCTGATCCACTTCCTCAACAACGTCGATGTTCGCGTCCTCAAAGCGGTCGTAGACAACTTCCATCTGGTCGACATCGAGCAGGTCTCCGCCGAGCGTGTCTATGACCTCTTTATATGTCAATTCGCCCTTGTCCTTGCCCCTCTCGATCAACTCGTCCACCTTGCGCATTGACGACATTCTCTCTTGTGTTTCCAACATATTTTATACCTCCAAAGGTTTTTTCTTTTGTTAATTGAAGCGCCATGGCGCCTTAATCCGTATCGGAGCGGTTTTTCTTTATAAGTTCCATCTGCATCCTCAAAAGTTCTGCGCGCTTTTGAGGATCGGTTTCCGCCGTCATCCTGTCGGACAGGGCGCGGATCTCATCCTCCCTCTCGCCGCGCAGTATCGCCGAGATGCAGTCCGCCGCAGTATCTATAGGATTCAGGATATCCTCGGACTGCGCCGCCGCGTCGGCGGCCGCGTCCGCGACCTCGCCCTCAAATCCCGCAAGCAGGCTTCGCATATCGACCTTGCTGTTTCTTTCATAGGCGGTCTTAATCGCTTGTGAAAAGCGTTTGAGCGCCGGCTCTGTAAAGAGGTCATACGAAAAACCGTTCAGTTGCTCTATTGAAGCCGCAACGCCTCTGTCCGAAAGCATACAGGCCAGCAGCATTATCTCGATCTTTACGCGCTTATCAAAGCCCGTCGGCCGCTTATAGGCGCCGGGGATGCTCTCCCCCGCTTTGGTTCCCGTTTCCGTGGGTTTACTTAGGCCGCATTGCTGTTCTATAACGCTTACTGCGATGCCGCTCTTTTCCGATACGGTTTTGATGTATCTTGCGCGTTCGACCGGAGAAAGCGAAGCAAGCAGCGAGCAGGCGTTTTCGGCAAAGGTCTGCCTTCCGTCCGGCGTGTCCATATTTACTGATGCGGCAAGATGCTCTATCTTGAATTGGACCGCCGTAAGCGCGGAATCGCGAAGGCTCAAAAACGCGCCGCGCCCGTATTTTCGGATGTATTCGTCGGGATCGTCGCCGCCCGGGAGCATTATCACACGCGGCTCAACGCCGCCCCGGGTGAGAATGTCCACACCTCGGAGCATCGCCTTTTGACCCGCGGCGTCGCCGTCGTAGGCGTACACCGCCCGCTTTGCAAAGCGACTCATTAGGCGCACCTGCTGGCTCGTCAGCGCCGTGCCGAGCGACGCGACAGCGTTGTCTATACCGTTTTGATGCAGGCTGATAACATCCATATAGCCCTCGGCGATGATGAGTTCGTCGAGTTTTTTGCCCTTCATCATATTGATGGCGTATACATTGTGTTTTTTGTCATAAACAGGCGTGGTGCCCGTGTTCATATACTTGCGTTCGCTCTCGTCGCCTTCGATTATCCTGCCGCCGAACGCGAGCACGGTCCCACTTGCCGATATTACGGGGAACATCAGCCTGCCTCGGAAAAAGTCGAATGTACGTTCCCCGTCCTTGCGGCCTTTGACGCAAAGTCCCGCCGAAACGAGTTCGTCGCGCGTGTAGCCGAGTTTTTGCATATGCACATACAGGGCGTCCCAATCGTTCGGGGAATAGCCGAGCCCGAAGCGCTTTGCGGTATTCGGATCGATGCCGCGGCGTTCGAGATATTGCCTTGCCTTCGCGCCCTCCGCGGAGCGCAGCACACCGTAATAGAATCTTGCCGCCTCACGGTTTGCATCGTAGAGCCGGTCCCTAAGCGCCTTTTCTGCGATGAGTTTGGCGTCGTCTATCTCATCGGGCATATTCATACCCGCGCGCTGAGCGAGAAAACGCACGGCTTCGGAATAGGACAGGCTCTCCGCCTGCATAATGAACTGGATCACGCTTCCGCCCGCCTTGCAGCTGAAACAATGAAAAAGCTGCTTGTCTGGAGAAACAGAGAACGACGGGTTTCGTTCGGGGTGGAACGGACAATGGCCCCACATTCTGCCGCCCTTTGATTCAAGGCGCGTATACTCCGAAATAACGGAAACGATCTCGTTTTTGTTCATCAGTTCGTTCATCCACGATTCCGGAAATGCCATCGTTTCACCACCTGTCCGAATAGAATTGAAGCGACCTAAAAATACATTATTATTCAAATCCCAACAACTCTCTATTACTTCGAAAAAGCGCCAATCCCTGCACGCTGATACTCAAATTCCCGTAAAAGTCCCAATATATTATCAGTAATGTGCATTTATAGGATATTCCCTATCGAAAGGCGGTTGTATTCCGCGAAAAGTTCTATGTACGCGAGTATGCCGGAAAGCGCCTGCGTGTATTCGTTAACGTCGCCGTTTGTACCGAGTTCCACCATTTCGCCGGAGAATCGTTTCAGTTCGTGGATGTCCCTATGGCTCGCAAACAGCATAAGCCGAGTTTCGTTTTCTTCGATTATCGCGTCGATCTCTTTTGCTATCGAAAAAACTCGCGCGTTATCCCCCGCTTGCGCCGCATCGAACGCCTCGTAGACAAGCGGTTCGATCCTGTTGTGCAGCGAATCCGTAAACATAACCGATACTGCAAAGATCGCGGCAAGGAACACGATCGAAGCGACGAGCGCGATATTTGCGGCAAGCGAACGGTTTTTCAGATGTTTTATGAGCCTTTTGTCGATACTCGTGTTCATTTTTGTTTACCTTTTTTGAAGTTGCTTAGTGTGAGAACTCTTGCCTCCTCAACAAACTTTTCTTTTTGCTGAGCGTGAAGCGTTCCGTCTGCGTCGAGTGCGGCGTAGAAGCATTTTTCCGCGCTGCCCGCGCCCATTCGCCTCAATGCTTCGCAGAGGGTCTTTTCTTCGATGCCGGAAGCGCGAACGGCGTGCTTATGCAGCTTCCCGTCCATAACGAGTATGACGGACGGCGCGGACGATTCGGCGCTTAGACCGAGATCCTCACGCGACGGCTGCTGCTTTTCGCTTTTGAGCATCACACTCAAACTGCCGTTTGTTTCAAGTATCGCATACTCCACATCCGAAAGCGAGAATACGTCCTTTAAGCGCAGCTGCTCATATAGATCGGACAGGCTGTAATTTGCTGACTTCATCGCGCTCTCGCAAACCACCCCGTGCGAAACGATCACGACGGGGCTGCCGCATACGAGTTTGCGCAGTTTTTCGCTTTTAAGCGACGCAAACGAAACTAAGCGCTGAACTATGAACAACGCAACGATCGGTATGATGCCGTATAACAGCGGTATCGCGGTATCGCCCATTGGAAGCGAGGCAAGATTGGCGATCAGCAGCGTAACAGCAAGATCGAACGGCTGCATCTCGTTGATCTGCCTTTTACCCATCAGCCGAAGCACGACGAACATCAAAAAATACACCAAAAGCGTTCTGACGAACAATGTTGACATAATAATTCTCCTTTATTGTTGAGTTTTTCCTTAAAGTGATTATTTGATACAAAACAAAGGAAAATTGTAAAGCGCTGTATGCGATAAAACCTAAAATTGCGAGTTGATGAGATTGTTAAAAAGAAATAGTGTTGGCATAACGAGCAAATCGGACTGCGCTTTTATGCGTAGTCCGAAACTTTACGCCGATACCCATCCATAGCCTTGCACGGCCATATCGATAAAGTTAGACAGCAGTACCAATGACAGAAAAACTGAATAACAAGCCATATTACAAGGATGGCAAACAAGATCCATTTGCCTGCAGGCTGAAACAAGTAATAGGTGATCAGACCTATGCTTGTATAGACAGATCATGCCAAACTACGCGCTCTTGATCCCTATTCCTTCAACCAGAAGCAGTTTACCGAAACGCCACGTTATCGTGCATCCCGGAAACCATATCTAAAGAAATAATTGCGCAATTAACGCAAATACCATTTACCCTCCTTCGATTTCCCAATTCACGATTTCTCGCCGTCTATTATACCGACGATTTATGAACATTTCTACCGATAAAAACAGCCGGGACACCCCGACTTCCACAACTTACCCCTCAAGCGGCGAAACTGCTGTAGGAATAATTAAATTGTATCAATCTCGGTGTTTTTATATCGAGGAACTTTTTATCGCCCGGCTGGGGATCGAGAACCTCCACCATAAGCGGACGCATAGAGTCAGGCGCTTGCGCATCGTTTCGATCTCTCAAGCAATCCGGCGCGCGACTTTCGGCCCTCGAGCGGCTTCGCTGCGTTTTCGGGTATCATAAAAGGGTGCCCTTGCGGATAACGCCGGGTATCTTGCCCTCAGCGCATAGCACACGCACGCGCCGCACAGTAAGCCCCCATTTTCAGCCGCTTTTGATACTTTGATATAGTCCATTGGAGTTCCTCCGTATCGTTTAGAAGAATACACAGCATATTATACTTAAAATTAGGAATAAAATCAATGACGGGATTAGAAATGACGAGGATAAATGTTCCCTTTTATTCAATATAAACATAGCATGAAACCCCTTTTGCGGTATATGGCAAATGTCTGCATCTTGATATTGTGTTGCAGTTGTAAATGTGTCCCTCTATCCGGTACGGATCACTTCGAGAAGAACATCAAACAGGATACGCGCCAAGGCGTTGCGGTGGAGTATGTGCCGCAGGCGATAAGCGAATAAACATTATCAAGTATTTAACACAACATTCGTACCGAAAAGAGTAAAACAAAACGAGCATTGATCCCAAATCCGTTATCAATGCTCGCTATGGCGGAGAAGGAGGGATTTGAACCCTCGCGCCCCTTCGCAGAGCCTACTCCCTTAGCAGGGGAGCCCCTTACAGCCACTTGGGTACTTCTCCGTATATGGCGGAGAGAGAGGGATTCGAACCCCCGGTGCCTTGCGGCATCACCGGTTTTCAAGACCGGCTCCATAAACCACTCGGACATCTCTCCCTATTCACAACAAGGGCATTATAACAAAGCGAGTGCCCGTTGTCAAGCACAATCGACACGGTTTTTGTATACAATGCTGTTCGCCGCATAAAAAAGCAATGCGTTTTCGGCTTATGTATGCTATAATAGTATGTGCAGGTACTCAAGTGTATCATACGGCAGGAAAGGAGCAATCATTATGAAAAGAACGATCATCGTAAAGGGCGTCGGAACGCTCAAAACCAAACCCGACCGCGTTAAACTGACCCTTACTCTCGAGGCGCGGAACAAGGACTACGAGACCGCGATGCGGCTGTCCGACAAGCAGATCGCCGACCTCGGCGCGGCGCTTGTCGAGGCGGGCTTTGACAAGAACGAACTCAAGACCACCAACTTCAACGTTCATACCAATTACGAGGGCGTTCACGACGAGCGCGGCAACTACCGCACGGTGTTTGACTGCTATATCTGCATGCACGATCTGACGCTCACCTTTGATTATGACAACGCGCTCATTTCGAAGGCGCTTTCCGCGATCGCCAAATGCGAGGCCGATCCCCAACTTAACATCGCATTTACGGTTAAGGATCCCGCAGCGATAAAGGATAAACTGCTTGCTTCTGCCGCAGAAAACGCGCACAAAAAGGCCGAGATCCTCTGCGCGGCTTCGGGAGTTCAGCTCGGGCAGCTCATCAATATCAACTACAACTGGGGCGATGTAAACGTGTATTCCAACACACGCTTTATGAACGCCAAGAATTCTGTTGCTAATGAGGGCTATGGCGCGGCGCTCGCCTTTGACTCATCGATGCTTCCGGAGGATATAGTTTCTCAGGATTCGGTCAACTTTACCTGGGAAATCATCTGATAAATCGACAAAAAAACGCCGTATCGACCGATACGGCGTTTTGATCGCGGTCATTCCGCATCCGACCGTGCCTGAACATCCGGCACGGTTTTTATTATGCGCCGAAAACTGCCGTTTTCAAACTCCAGCATAAAGCCACAGCCGGGCTCGGCCTTATAGTCGTACCTTGTGCCGGCACCGACGAGCCTTGAAAGAACGCCGCCGATCACTCCGCTGTGGGTGATCACGACCGCGTCCTCCCCCGCCTCCGCTATCCTTTTGATCGCCGCGAGCGCACGCTCCGTTACGATGTTTCCGCTCTCGCCGTTTGGGCAGACGTTTGCTTCGTTATCGCCCGTTATCCATTCGATAAAGGCGGGATCGTCCTTGAGTTGTTCGTATGAGCGCATCTCAAAATCGCCCAAGTCTATCTCCCTTAAATCAGTCAGAGCCTCGTGCGGAACATCACCGTAGAGTATTTTAAATGTTTGCTCCGTGCGTAGCATACCGCTTGTATAATACCTTTTTGCCTTGGGATAGCCGCCCTCATCCCTGAGCGTTTCCAATTGACGAACGCCTTCGCTTGTAAGCGGAATATCGGTACTTCCATAGTACAGTCCGTTAATATTGCCCTCGGTCAGCCCGTGGCGGATCAGCGTAAGGATCATTTGAGTACCTCCGCTATACCGTAGAATACGCGAATAACGCTTTCGGCGCGCCTCGCAAGCGCGCGCAGCACTTCGCCGTGCAGTTCGCGCCACGCACGCTCGATTTTATCAATCGGCACCACCCCGCTGCCGATCTCGCGCGAGATGATTACGGCGTGCGGGCCGAGCGTTGCGAGCACGGCGAGCACTTCTTCCGTGGTTTTGCCGTTTTCCGCCGCGCAACGGGTCAGCGCTTCGAGATGATATGCGCACATAAACTCCGAGGCTTGATCCTGCTCCTCTGCGGCAAGGTCGATGCAGTCGCTTTTTGATAAGCCGAAGTTTTCAAGCGCATAGGTCAGTTTTCCGTTATATGCGCCGCCGATTATGAGTACCATAGTTATCTCCTATCCGATTATCGCAAGTATCAGCGTTCCCGCAAGTTCGGCGGCGGTCAGCGCAAAACCCGAGATATCGCCGTTCATTCCGCCGAGCCCCTTAACGCCGCGAAGCGTGCAGAGCCAGAACACCGCCGCTGCGGCAAGCGGCGCGATGCCTTTGACGCCGAAAAGCACTATCGGCAAGACAAAGCACGCAGTCATTACGAGCGCGAGGAACACCCTGTACGCGGGCTTTGCCTCGGTTTTTGAGTATTGGCTCGAGTCCATAGCGCGAACGGAGAGCACCGCAAGCCCCGCGCAGGCGCGAGTCGTTATCGGTATCACCGCAAGCACGATGTGTAGCGCGCGGTCGAACTCCGCCGTAAGAAATACGCAGAACTGGGCAAGGATCACGAGTATCAGCGCGATAACACCAAACGCGCCTATATGCGGATCCTTGAGTATTCTGCGCTTGGTTTCAAGATCCCTGCGCGAGAGTAGCGCATCCGCAACGTCGGAGAAGCCGTCGAGATGGATAAAGCCGGTTATCAGCCACGGGAACGCCGCCAAAACAAGCGCGGCAAGCGGCTTTGGGCAACTTATCAGCGGCATAAGGTATGCGATAAGCGCCCATAAAACGCCGATTATGAGCCCGATGAACGGAAAGACGGCGAGCATACGGGCTCCGGCGTTCTCGTTCCATTTGGTGAACGGACAGGGTATCGCGAGGAACATTCCCCACGCCATAAAGATCGCGTAAAACCAAAGTTTCATTCTATGCCCCCCTTATTGATAAAGATCGCCTCGCCCTTATGCGCGATGACGCTGCCGGCACAGGCTTCATAGACGGCGTTCGCTTCCTTTGCGATCCCGCGCAAGATATACGCAAGACCTTTTAGATACGCGTTCGTGTATTCGTCGAATATGCCGCCGTCCCTTAAAATATCGTCCGCAACGAAAACGATGTTTTTGACGCGCTTTGCAAGTTCCATCGTGTCCGCGAGCACCCTTTCGGGAGAAGACGCATCGAACGCGAACTCGCCGTTCGCCGTTTTGAACATCTCATTTGCAAGAAGCGCGGTAAAACTGTCGAAAAGCACGGTCGCGCCCTCGCCCATCGCTTCGCCCTCGAGTATGTTCTCGGAGCGTTCTACCGTTGTAAAACCGAGCCCGTCGCGCTCTGTCAAATGTCTTTTGATGCGCGCAAGATCCTCGCCGTCGGTCGGCTTCATCGTGGCGAAATAGCAAAGCCCCCCGCCCGTATCCAGTTGTTTGGCGATTTCCTGCGCGATACGGCTTTTGCCGCTCTTGCTGCCGCCGACGATGAGTACGATCATCAAGTTAAGTCCCCGTTTTTTCTTCGCAGTTCGTCAAGATAGCCATCGTCTATGTGCGCCTGTTCAAAGGTCGCCATACCGTTCATCGCGGCGCAGGCGGCCTGTATCACGCGAAATGCGATCGGACAGCCGCTCCCCTCGCCAAGTCGCATATCAAGCAGCAGATACGGCTCCTCGCCGAACGCTTCCGCGGCAAGGCGATAGCCCTTTTCGGCGGAGTAATGCGACAGGAATATGTACTCGCGCACAGACGGCGCGAGGTGCAGCGCGATCAGTGCGGCGACGATCGAGATAAAGCCGTCCACAACGGCGGGTATGCGGTATTTGGCGCACGCGAGGAACGCGCCTGCCATTGCCGCGATATCGAGCCCTCCGACCTTTGAAACGACGTCTATCGCATCCTCGGGATCGGGGCTGTTCAATTTCAGTGCGTCGTCGATGACGCGAATCTTGTTTTCAAACGCGGCGTCCGTTAGTCCGCCCCCCCTGCCGGCAACTGCCGAAGCGGGCGCTCCGAGCAGGCACGCAAGCACCGCCGCCGAAGTGGTGGTATTGCCGATTCCCATCTCGCCTACGCCTACGATGTCAACGCCGTCCGCTTTGGCCTGTTCGACCGCCTCGATGCCCACGAAGATCGCGCGCAACGCTTCTTCTCGAGTCATGGCGGGACCCCGTCTTATGTTGGCGGTGCCGCGGCGGATGCGCCTTGCGACCACGCCCTCAAACTCACCTTCCGTGTCTATCCCCACGTCGAAAACGCGCACCGAATCGCCGAAATAGGCGGCGATCGATGACATACCCGTTATGTGGCGCGTCATATTGATGCTTTGTGCGAGGGTTACCGATCTTGGCGTTATCGCGACGCCCTCATCCACAACGCCGTTATCCGCTGAGAAAACGAGCACGCGGCAGACGCTTATTGTGTTGTCGATCCTGCCCGTTATCCCGGCGAGTTTTACGGCTATCGATTCGAGTTTTCCGAGGCTTCCTATCGGTTTTGCGAGCGCCGCCTGTCTGCGTTTTGCCTGTTCAACCGCGGCTTTATCCGCAGGCTCGATCGAGCATATGAACGCTTTTAATTCCTGTTCGGCGCGTGAGTTCATTATATGTACCCCTTTTGTGCAAGCCATTCGACGCTTGAAGCGCAATGCTGGTTTTCGACGGTAAAACTCGCCGTCGGGCAGAGAGAAAGCACTGTGTCGATGAACTCTACCATAGGCACGGTGCCCTCTCCGAGCGGGCTGTGGAGGTCTTTGTCGCCGAGATTGTTGTGGATGTGGATGTGTTTAAGATACGGACTCATCGGCTCGATCCACCCCATCGGCGGCAGGGACGAAACATTGCAGTTGGCGTGCCCCGCGTCGAGACAAAGCCCAAGGCGCGCGTCGCCCACGCCTTTTACGATTTCAACGAGCATATCGGGCGAAGGCTCCATCACATTTTCGAGCGCGATATTCACCGGCGCGTCGACCGTTTTTAAAAACGCTTTATAGAAATCGATCGCACTTTCGACATAGTATTCGGGATAGTAGACCTGCGGGATATAGCCGCCGTGGAAAACGAGATCGGATATGCCGAGTTTTAGGGCGGTATCTATCGCCTGACGGTAGCGAAACGCGGCGAGTTCCCTCGCGCGCGGATCGATGGCACAGGGCGAGAGTTCCGCAAACGGCGCATGGAGCCAAAACGAGCCTATGCCGCGCATATCCGCCTTGATACGCTCCAATCTTTCTTCGTATCCGTTATCGAGATGATACGCCCAGCAAAAATCGGCGATCTCGAGCCCGACGCCGTGCTGTTTCGCAAGCGAAACGCTGTCGTCGCCGATCGTTGACAGATGAAGTTTGTGTGTTATAGTTTCAGGCAAACGCCTCACCCCCGCAAGCGCGATTATTCTATTATATTATCACATCGGCCCGTTTTTCTCAATAGCGAGCGAAGCGACTTCGTTTGTCGACAGAAAAAACAGTTGCAAATATTCCTTAAATGCGGTAAAATGCAAGTGGTAGCGATTACCGATCAACTTAAAGGAGTACCACTATGGAAGAAGAAAGAGATTTTGTTGTATTTACCGATGACGACGGCAATGATTTTGAGCTTGATATCCTGTTCTACTTTGAACACGAGAACAAGGAATACGCCGTGCTTATCGACGCAGAGGGCGAAGAATGCGACTGCGAAGACGAGGACTGCTGCCACGACACCGACGTGTACATTATGCAGGTAGTCGTCAATGAAGCCGACGATACCGAGGAGTTCATCTCCCCCGCCGATGAGGATATGGAAAAACTCATCGAGATCGTTCAAGCCAAGTTCGACGAGGACGATGAATGCGGCTGCGGCTGCGGTGAATGCGGCTCCGAATGCGAGCATAAATAACCCCCCAACAACCGCCCGCCCCCAAATGGGAGCGGGCGGCAAATATCTATACGGAGGCAAGTATGGAAAATGTAAAGCGAATTAAATGGCTTGACGTTGCGCGTTCTTTGGCGATCATATCGATCACCTGCAATCACGCGGTCAACCGCAGTTTCAGCACCGAGGTGGGACAGTACGCCGAATTTTTAAAACTGCCGTTTGCATACACCGTGCTCAAGGCGGTCATCTATGCGTTCAGCCGCATCGGCGTTCCTCTTTTTTTGATGATAACCGGCGCGCTTATGCTTAACAAGGATTACGAAAAAGAGGGCACGATCGGCCGCTTCGTCAAGCATAACTGGCTTCAGCTTTTCATCACCACCGAGATCTGGCATATTATACTCTTTATCTATATGCAGATATCGCCCGATTCCGCACTTCGTACCGATGGCGTCATCGCCTGCCTTATAAGTTTTGTTAAGACCCTGCTGTTCATTGACCCCACGACGTTCGGCAGTATGTGGTATATGCATATGATCCTTTGCGCGTACCTTTTGGTGCCGGTCTTTGCGATCGCTTTGAAGCGCATCAAGGCGAGTTATTTTATCATCCCCATCGCCATTGTCGCGATATCAGGGTTGATCCTTCCCGACGTCAACGGCACGCTGCACGTTCTCGGCAGCGGCAAAACGGTCTCGTTCGCGCTGTCCGCCGCCAATGTATTTTCGATATTTGCCGCGTTTATGCTGTTTGGCTATTTTGTTACGCAAAAGGATCTTCTTAAAAAGTTTAAAACGCCCATAATCGTGCTTTTGATGCTGCTGTCCTTCGCGGCGTTCTGCGCGTTCCAGATCTGGTGCTACTCAAAAGAGCCCGACTTCGTGGTCGCTGAGGGCTACAGAAGCATATTCTGCTTTGTGCCCGCGTTGTTCTTGTTTGAACTATTGCGCCGGCTGAATTATGGCGAGCGATTTGCAAGCGCGGCGACTTTTCTTTCGCGCATCGCGTTCGGAATCTACTTTGTGCATATCTGCATTATGCAGGGACTTACAGAGATTTGGGGGCGCATATTTCCAAGCGTCAACTACCTGCCCAAATTCCTGCTGCTTGAAGTCGTTTCGTTCATAGGCTCGATAGTCGTCATACTCGTTCTCGGCAAGATAAAATGGTGCAGAAAGAATCTGTTCGTTATAAAATGATCCCTAAATAAATACCGAAAGTATGCCGAGTTTTTCGGAATGTAAAAGCGCTCGATGTTCGGGCGCTTTAGTTTGCCGTTAGCCGAATTCGTTGGTTGCCTGTTTTCATTATATGTGATATAATCAGACAAATATCGCATCGTTTCGTGGCTGCATCAGGCTCTTGAGCGTAAGGTGCCGATATTTTCGATGGTGATCGGCGCGGCGCTGATGGCGCTAACGTTTATACTGTAAAACAATCCTGCCGGAGGAACGTACAAATGACAAAAAAAGCCGCCGCAAAACAAAAAAAGACAAGCCTGAAAAAGGTACTGCTCATATTGTTCCTGCTCTCTGCTTTCGCTGCCGCAGCGGTGTTCGTGCCAAACGCGATAGTGAAGGCAAGTCAGGAAAAACGAATAATCTCGCTCGAAGAGGCGGCGGAGTTTGAAAAAGCCGACTGCATCCTTGCGCTCGGCTGCCGCGTGTACTCAAACGGCAGTATGAGCCCGATGCTTCAAGACCGCGTTCAACTCGCGCTTGACGTTTACAACGCTGGCGTGAGCGATAAACTGCTAATGAGCGGCGATCACGGGCAGGCGGACTACAACGAGGTACAGGCTATGAAGGACTACCTGATCGAAAACGGCGTCTCTTCCTCTGACGTGTTTATGGATCACGCGGGCTTCTCCACCTACGACAGCCTCTATCGTGCGAAAGCGGTCTTCAACGCAAATAGGATCATCATCGTGACGCACCGATTCCATCTTTACAGGGCACTCTATATCGCCGAAAAACTCGGGATCGAGGCGTACGGCGTTGCGGTCGAGGATCTTTATGGAGGGAGCACTCGCCGCGAGATCCGGGAGATACTCGCACGGGACAAGGACATTGTAAAGTGTATTTTCAAACCGAAGCCGACCTACCTCGGTGACGTCATCGATGTGCGCGGCGACGGAGACAGGACGAACGACTGACAGGTGGCATACATAATCGTTGATCGTTCGTTAAAGAAGGATAAAAATCCTTCTTTTTTAATTTTCTGCCGCTATCGCATTCCCTTTTCTTCCGCGCATTAGTTGGCTTCTTCGGAAGACGAGCACTTTATTCTCCCCGCGACGTTTGCGGCATACCAATGCCCTGCCTGATATGAAGCTATTCAATGCCGCAGTTTATGCGCGGGGCTGTTTTTATGCTTTTATGCTTCGTATTCTGTTGACACCGCAGAGTGATGATGGTAAAATCAAACTGAACAATACGATGATATCGAGGCTCCCGATGAACACGCTTCTTGTTAAAAACAGCGGGCTTTTTGCCTTTACACCCGTTGACAACCGTTTTATATCGAATCTGATGCGCGAGGCAGGCGAAACCGAACTCAAGGTCTACCTGTACGCGCTTATGCTTGTTCACAGCGGCGGCGACGCTTCGGAGATCGCGCCCGCGCTCGGACTGACCGAGGATGAGGTGCAAAACGCTTTCCGCTACTGGGAAAAACAGGGGCTTGTGCGGCTGATCTCGGGCGAGGGCGAAAACCTTGCCGTTGAGTTCCTCCCCACCGCCGTCGACGAAAACGTCGTCAGCGCGCGCAATCTTCGCTATTCATCGCTTATCAAAAAACTTCAATCCTCGCTCGGAACGCGCAATCTGACCGGCTCCGAACTGCAGCGCATCTACGATTGGGTGGAGATATTCCGTTTTGAGGAGGACGCCGCCGTCAAGATCGTGGAGCATTGCCTTGCCGTCAAGGGCGCACGGGTGCATATCAACTATATGGACAGCGTTGCAAAGCGCCTTGCCGCCGACGATATGCTCTCTGCCACGGCTGTGAGCGCGAGTTTTGAACGCGAAAAGGAACTTTCAAGCGGTGCCGCCGTCATACTCAAACGCTGGCGGCTTTCACGAAGGCCGACGGAGGACGAACTTGCTCTCTACGAAAAATGGACGGGCGAATGGGGCTTTTCCGCCGAAGCAATCGATATTGCGCTCGGCGAGATGACCGCCGTGGAACGCCCCAACTTCAAATACCTCGACGCCGTACTCGCGTCCTACCGCGAGAGCGGAAGCATAACAACGGACGCGCTCCGCGAGATGCAGCGCAGGCAGGACATAATCGCGGAACTCGCGCATCAGGCGTTCGTTCGCGCCGGACTGAAGCGCAAGGCGAGCGCGTCGGACAGGCATCAGTTCGACCTTTGGGCGAACGAATACGGAATGAGCGCGGAGATGATACTGTTTGCCGCGGACACCGCCGCTTCGAGCGCGAGCCCTTTTGCCGATATGCGAAGGCGCATCGAGGACTGGCACAAGCGCGGGATCGCAAGTTATCAGGCTGCTAAAAACGATCACGACGCTTCGGGCGATACCGGCAAAACAAGCAGGAGTTCCAAGGTTTCCCGCTCGCTCAATTACCGCCAACAAAAATATACAGCCGAGCAGTTGAAGGCGCTCGGCGTTGATCTTGGAGAGGATGTATACAGCGATGAAGATTAAGTCTTATGAGGTCAGACGCGCGATCGAGGACGAACTCGCCTCACGCCGCCTTGAGGTAAAGCGCATCAGACAGGCCCGTGAAGACGAGGCGTATTCCGCCGTGCCCGAACTGAAGGAACTCGACGCTCGGATGCGCAGCGAGGCGATAAGGCTCGGCCGTACAATTATGAACAGCAAGAGTGAGAATGCGTCCGTTGAGGCTGAGCTCGCGATCCGTCTTTTGCAAAAAAAGCGGGCGGAACTGCTCAAGTCCAACGGTTTCAGCGAGGATCATCTCGATTTTGAATACATCTGCCCCGATTGCCGCGACACAGGACGCGTAAACGGCGAACTCTGCCGCTGCGTGCTCCAACTCGCCGTAAACACCGCGTTTGAGGATTCCGGCATCGACCGCGAGCAGAACTTTGAGGCGTTTGATCTGACGCTTCAGAAGGAGGCTAAGAACCGCTCCGCTATGAAGAAGATACTCGACGCGGCGACCACCTACGCGGATTCCTTCCCCGATAACGAAAAAAAGGACATCCTGTATTTCGGGATGCCCGGCGTAGGCAAGACATATCTGCTAAACTGTATTGGCGCACACGTGCTTGAAAGAGGTTATTCGGTATTGAAGATCAACGCGCATCGGCTTATCCGCCTGACAATCGACGGTTTCAGGAGCACGCCCGACGACAGACCCGATTTTTCGCTGCCGGATCTGTTAATCATCGACGATCTCGGCACGGAGCCGATGATACCCAACATCACCGTTGAAACGCTGCTCTCGCTCGTGTGCGAACGGCAGTCGCTGAACAAGGCGACGCTGTTTGCGACGAATCTTGACATCGCATCGGACGGAAGCGGCGTTGAAACGCTTCAAACGCGCTACGGCGAGCGCTTTGCTTCGAGGCTCATCGCGCCCGCACGCGTTAAGATACAGGGCGTATTGACCGAAAACCTGCGCCTCAGCGTACGCTGAAAACTTATTTGACCTTTTACCGCTCGGGTGCATCCTCTTCGCGCTCGGCGGTTTTTCTTTTGTTTTTGATGCGGTCCACAATCTTTTCGTAGCAGGAAGTTATCTGTTTTTGGAACAGGAACATAATAAGGAATATCGCGATCAGCGGCAGGGTGAACAGCGCCGCGGAGAGTATGTCGCCGTTTATGAGTTGCTTGCCGACGGCGCAAAGCGTGAATATCGTCGGTATGCAGCCAACGCCGATCGCCAGCAGGAACACGGGGAACTTTATTTTGGTTTTGGCGGCGATATACGGTATGAGCCCGTTTGGAAGCAGCGGGAACGTGGTTGCCATAAACACCATAAAGCCCGGGTGTTTGGAATCGAGGATCGCGTTCTTTTTGGCGGTATTGCGCTCGCTTGTGGGCTTTGTGGGGAAGATCTTTTCGAGTTTGTCGCCGAGTTTGCGCGACGCGATGAAGATCAGCGCGCTTGCCGACACATAGCCGAGGAAGCATACGGCAAAGCCGCGCCAAAGCCCGAAAACTATGCCGCAGGCGATCTGGATCGGAATGCTGGGAAGTACGATCGTTATGATCTGGACGAACTGCATCATAAAACCGATCACATAGCCCTTGAAGTCGTTGAAGCCGAGCAAGAACTTTTCGAGTTCCTCCCTATCGCCGTTGGCGATAAGCCGTATCGCGCCGGGAAGCACGCTTTCGAGCGAAATATAAACAAGCGCAAGCACGAGCAGTATCAGCCCGACTTGGATAAGTGTTTTGATGAGTTTATTCTTGCCAGCAGTTTTGTTTGCCATTATCAACCGTTATATGTTTATCTTTGCCGCTATCTCCGCCGCCGTCGGCGTTGCCGCCAGCCCGCCCTTCGCGGTCTCTCTTAGATCGGAGTTCATCATTCTGCCGACGCTCCGCATCGCCGCGACCGTTTCGTCGAACGGGATGATGCTCTCTATCCCCGCAAGCGCCATATCGGCGCAGAGCACGGCGTTTGCCGCGCCCATCGCGTTGCGCTTTATGCACGGGCATTCTACGAGCCCCGCGACTGGATCGCACACAAGACCGAGTATGTTTTTGAGCGCCATTGCCGCGGCGTTGAGCGCGGCGCGGGGCGAAGCGCCGCAAAGTTCGGTCAGCGCCGCTGCCGCCATCGCGGAAGCGGAGCCGATCTCGGCCTGACAACCGCCCTCCGCACCCGATATACTTGCATTTTTTGCGATAATTATACCTATCGCGCCCGCGGCGAAAAGTCCGTTCACTATATCGCGGTCGGTAAAACCGCGCTTTTCGCTGCACATAACGAGAACGGCGGGAAGTACGCCGCTCGAGCCCGCCGTCGGCGCGGCAACAATCCTGCCCATAGAGGCGTTGACCTCCGTAACGGCGATCGCTGCGGCGCAAATGCGCGCCATATCCGTGCCCATATTCGCTTTTTCGGCGTAGGCATAGAGTTTTTCGGCGTTGTTGCCCGCTATGCCCGTCATCGTTTGCTGATCCTCGTCAAGCCCCTCGCGTATCGAACGCTGCATCGTCATCAGATGCTCGAACATTTGGTTTATGAGTTCGTCGCGGCTTCTTTCGCTCGTTTCCATCTCGCGGCGTATCATTACTTCCGCTATTGTAATATTTTCCGCCTCGCAGAGCGCGGCAAGTTCGTTTCCGGTTGAAAATGCGTAGTTCATACTGTGCATATCTCCTCAATTCCGTCGATCTCTGTCTTGATCCTTTCAAGGCTTGCATTGGGTATCGGCGCGTCCGTTTCTATTACCATACAGGCGTCCCTGCGTTTTGCGTTTCTGAACACCTTCATAAAGGCGACGTTTATATGCTCCAAAGCCAGTATGTTCGTCACCTTTGAGATAACGCCTGGCACATCCCGATAGAACGCGATCATAGTAGGATAATCGCCCGTGAACGAAACTTCCATACCGTTTATATCGATGATCTCGATATTGCCGCCGCCGACGGAGATACCCGTCAGACGGAACTCGCGTCCAGAGACCGTCCGAATCCTGATCGTCGCGGTATTTGGATGATCCTGTTCAATGTCGCCCTTTTTGATCTCGACCCATATCCCCTCGCTTCGCGCAAGGAGCATCGAAAAGCGCACACGTGCGTCGTCCGGGCTGACGCCGAGAACGCCCGCAAGCAGCGCCCTGTCCGTTCCGTGACCAAAACCCGTTTCGGCAAACGAGCCGTAGAGCGTCAATTCCACAAGTTTTATCCGCTCTCCGGCGGCGAGTTTATTGGCAACCAGTCCTATCCTGACCGCGCCCGCGGTATGTGAACTGGACGGGCCGACCATACTCGGACCTATTATATCGAATACGCTGAACTCTTTCATAGGCTATTCCCTTACGCAAGGCGTATTTTTGTCCGTTTCGGCATTCGCTTGCTCATTGGCGATACGTTCGGCGTCTTCCCGTTCTTTGAGCGAGCGTATACCCGAAACAGCATCAACCGGCATTGAAAAGCACACGCCCTTGCCGGGTTTTGAAAGGCCCGCGTCGCGGCAGATCGCTTCCATTATCGCGTTGCGCTTTTCGCGCTCTGTCAGTATCATCACGATCTCCTTTTCGGGTTGGATGACCGTGCCGAAAAACTGCTGCATCTCGTTGGTGCCCGAGCCGCGTGCGTTAACTACCGTGCCGCCGAACGCTCCCGCCGATTTGGCAGCGGTCATAACCTCGTCCGCGAAGCCCCTGTTCACAACGGCGTAGATAAGATCGTATTTAATCATTGTTTGCTCCTTTATCATCTTTTGGCGTATCCGTTTTGCCCGCAAGCGCCGCATAGGTATTGAATTGCGAAGCGACGCTTGATAGCGGTATCGAGAACGCTATCCCACGCCCCGGCTTATCGAGTTCCAGTTTTGCCGAAACCTTTTGCATCAACTCGTCCATACGGGATCTGGCGACCGTAACAAAAACGATATCCTTCTCCGTTTCTCCAAGCCCGAGCAGCGTCAGAGTGCTGTTATCCGCCGTGCCGCGTCCTCGAAGCATCAGATGCCCGTAGATCCCGCTGCGCGTACATATCTCCTCGATCAGCTGTCCATCGTTTCTGTTTACTATGTAAACGATCAGTTTTATCGGCTCAAAAGCTGTTTCCATACTGTCAGAACTCCTCCGGGAACTCGATTATGCTGATACTGTCGTCAAGCATAATCGCGGGTGCGGCATTCTCTTTGTCCGCCGCTTCAACGCGTTTTAGTTTGAGTTTATACACGGCGCCGAGTATTTGTATCGTGATAAGCGGCGTCAGCGCAACCAGCGCTACAAGCCCGAACGCGTCGCTTGAAACATTGCCTCCGAGCGCGGCGGAAGCGCCGATCGCAAACGGGAGCATAAACGTTGCCGTCATCGGACCCGAGGCCACGCCGCCCGAGTCAAACGCTATGACCGTGAATATCTTAGGCGCGACAAACGAGAGTTCGATCGCCGCCGCATAACACGGGATCAAGAAATACCAGATCGAAACGCCTGTCAGGACCCTAAGCATCGATATGCCGAGCGAAACGGCAACGCCTATCGAGAGGCTGAAAAGCATCGCCCTGCCCGATATCGCGCCAACGGTGATCTCCTCGACCTGTTTGTTTAGAACGCGCACCGCCGGCTCAGCCATAACGACGAAGAAGCCGAGAAGCATTCCGATAGGCACCAGTATCCACGGGTTTGCGGTATCCGCAAGCGAAGCGCCGAGGAACGTGCCCGCAGGCATAAAACCGCAATGAACACCCGTTAAAAACAGCACGAGCCCCACATAGGTATAAACTACGCCCACGCCGAGCCGCGCAAGCACGCGCACGGGCAGTTTCAGAAAAACGAACTGGAATATGAGGAACAATACCACTACCGGCACGAGCGCGAGCAGGACTTCGCGCATATATGTCGGGAGCGACCTTGCGAAAGCGCCGAACACCGACAGGAGCGTTTTGTAGGCGGTGTATTCGGTGCCGCCCGTTGAAACGCTGCCGGCGCGGGTAGTCATACCGAGCACCATCATCGCAAGCACGGGACCTATCGAGCAGAGCGCGACCATACCGAAACTGTCCTCATTGGCGGCTCTGCTGCCGCGAACCGAAGCGAAGCCGATGCCGAGCGCCATTATGAACGGCACGGTTATAGGGCCCGTCGTTACTCCGCCCGCATCGAACGCAACGGGGATAAAACTGCCGTCGTCTATCGCGAGCGTACCGGCAAGCGCAAATACGAGTACGTAGGACGCGAGCAGTATTTTGGTTATATCTCCGTTTTTTATGACCCTGATAACGGCAAAAACGAGGAACGCACCCACGCCCGCCGCGACTGTTAAGATCACCGTCCAACTGTTGATGCTGTGCAGTTGGTCGGCAAGCACCTGCAGATCGGGCTCGGCGACCGTTATCAGCATACCGATAAAGAACACGACGGGTATGAGGATTAAATAACGCTTTGATTTTATTATATGCGCACCGATACGCTCGCCCATCGGCATCATTGCGACCTCGGCTCCAAGCGCGAAAAACGCCATTCCCACGATGAGCAGTACCGCAGCGACAAGGAACGCGGCAAGCATATGCCCGGGAAAAGGCGTTATAAACTGAAGTGCAAGCACTATCAGCGTTACCGGAAGCACTGACGCGACGGCCTCTTTCAGTTTTTCGAGCAGTTTATCCTTCACTTAAACCTCTGGGTGCATTATTGTTAATTATATCATTTTTTTGCTCAGATTACAACACCGAAGGGTTGTTTAACCTATTTAATATGCAAAGCAGAGTATGTGGCATAAAAAAAGGATGCGGCTCCGATCGAGCCGCTCCCATTTTTGGATGCGATATTATTTGAGTTCTTCCCTTATCATAGGCATACTCATACAGCGCGGGCCGCCCCTTCCGCGGCTGAGTTCACCGCCGGGGATCGGGTTGACCTTGACGCCCGCCTTGTCGAGCAGTTCGTTTGTGATGCTGTTGCGGTTGTAGGTGATAATATTTGCGGGAGCGAGCGCGAGCGAGTTTGCTCCCATATTCCAATGCTCGCGGCGATACTGGATAGGATCGCCGCCCGCGACCTTGACGAAGTTCACCTTGTCGATGCCGAGCGCGCGCTCAAGTATCCTCTCAACGGCATCGGTAGTCAGGCTGACGCGGATCTCGCCGTTTGCGCCTGGGGTAAGTTCGTAAACGTCAAACCATTTGTCGGCAACGCAGGGATGCGTTAGGAACTTGTCAAAATCGATATGGGTCATAAGCACGTCAAGGTGCATATAGGTGCGTGCATTTGGGAACTTGAAAAGGAGCACCTTTTCGTACCCTCGAGAAAACAGCGTTTTTGCCAGCCTTTCGACCGCCGCGACGGTCGTTCTTTCGCCGCTGCCGATCGCGACGCATTTGTCGGAAAGCGAAAGCACGTCGCCGCCCTCGATGCCGTCGCCGCAATTGTAGTCGTACAGCAGGTCCACATTCCCCTTGTCGAAATACTCGCTGTATTTATGGATATAGCGTATGAACAGCGTTTCGCGCATACGGGTCTCGGTGCACATGGCAGAGATGGCAATGCCGGTTCCGAGCGAAAAACTGATGTCGCGCGTGAAGTATAGGTTGGGAAGTGGATCCGCGAGAAAAGGATATTCGTCCCTGACAAAGTACTGGATCGGTTTTTTGTCGATATTCTCGAGATCGGCACGGGTTATGCCCTTCGCCGTTGCATCGAAGAGTTTATCATATGGTACGGAGCGAAGATATTCGCGCACCGCATCGGAAAGGCTCATTCCGCGGATGCCGAGGCGAACGTAATCGTCGATGAACGCATTTTTTACGCTTTCGTCCTTTACGACATCGGCAAACATATCCTCGATATAGACGACCTCGGCACCGGAACTGCGGATGATATTTGCGAAAACGTCGTGTTCCTCCCCCGCCATTTTGACATCGGGGGTATCCTCCGCGAGCATCCGTTCGAGATAGTCCGGCATAAGGTTTTCGAGTTCAACGCCCGGGCGGTGAAGCATAACGCGTTTAAGTTTGCCGATTTCGGATTTTACATTGACAGAACCCATTTCTTCCTCCAAAAAACCAAAGCACATCGCTTCTGATATCGGATAATTATACCATACCCAATGCGCCTATGTAAACAAGTCGCGGCGAAATATAAGGTTTTGTGCAATAAAACAGCGGCCTGTATAAAGGCCGCTTAGGATAAAAAACGTTAGTTTACAAGCGATTGAAGATTCGCCGCAAAGTTTGAAACATAATCCGCTATCTGAGGCGCGAAGAAGTACCATACTACGGCGCAGGCGATCAACATAACGGCGCCGATCAGCATATAGATCAGCCAGCATCTTGCATAGGAGCGACTGTTCGGGTTGATGCCGTTTGAGAACGCGAACGAGAACAGCAGAATGAGGTTGAGTATCGGTATGAGGAACAGGAACGTCCTCCAAACAAAGCCCCATGTCGAAAGGGGTTTCGCAGGCGCGTTTTTGATCTTTATCGTGTTTTCTTCGCTTTTTTTGACCGTTGGTGCGGGTTTGTTTGAAGCGAGCGCGGCGTGGTTTACATAGGGTTTGGGCGCCTCGACAGGCTTCGGCGGCTCGACGGGCGCAACGGGTATCCCAGTTTCGGATACGCTCGCGTATATGTTCGCGGCGGTATCATTTGCATCGCCGACAGTCGCCTCCGCTGCATCAGAAACGCTTTCGAGCGCTGCGTCGAACGCCCGTTCCGCTTTTTCCGCAGGATCTAAAAGCCTTGCGCCGCATTCGGTGCAGTACGCTCTGCCGTTTTCGTTAAGTTTTCCGCAAGTAGGACAAATCATAGTCATCTTCCTTTCTGTTGAATCGTTTGCGGAAGCGCAGCCCGCTCCCTCTTATGCTTATGTTAGCACATTTTTATGAAATTGTATACAGCAATTTTCAAAAAAACGCAAAAAAAGCGGGATATTGGCGATATTTATGCGCATTTTTATGAAAGTCCGAGCATCGACCGACCCGCTCATCGCTTTTTTCTTGCAGCGATATAGAATCTGTGTATGCTGCCCTCGATGACGCCCTTTTCATCGATGATGCGTTGGGCTTCATAAAGCCTGTCAATGCAGGTATCGACCGAGAAACCCGGGAACTCCCATTCTATTATCCTTGCAAACCATACGAGCGCGCCGACATCGTAGAATCGTATCGGACGGCGCGCTTCACCGCATTCCGATATCTCAAAGCCCTGCTCCTTAAGTTCCGCCTTTTTGATGTCCAAATAGGCGTCGGGGAACGGCAGTTCCGTAATATCGGGAAGAAGCAGTTTGACCAGTTCCCTGTCGTTTTCCGCGCCGACCTGCTGCGTCAAAAATACTCCGTTCGGCTTCAAAACGCGCATAAGTTCGGCGGTGTCATAATCGCCGTGACGGTTTGTAACGATATCGAAGCTTTCATCGGGGAAAGGCAGCTTGCCGCCGCCGTATGCCTCCTTGAAATCGATGCCGAGCGGCAGCAGAACCTCTTTGCAGAGTTCCACGTTCGGCGGATAGCTCTCCACCGCCGCCGTATTTTCATACAGATGGTCGTAGGAGAGCAGGAACTCCCCGCCGCCCGTGTCCAGATCCAAAAGCTTCATTTCGGGCGTGAGATGCTTCTTGATTACGGCAAGAAAA
>JAFYJD010000026.1 GCA_017538255.1 Clostridia bacterium
CAGCAATAGATATGAAAAGGAGGATCAACAATATGAAAGGTTTTATTAGAATCGCAGCATTGCTGCTGTGCGCTATGCTTTTTATGGCTGCCGCCTGCACGGGCGCGGAAAAACCGATAAGCACGCCCGAGCCGACCGAAGTTCATACCGCCGCGCCTTCGGAAGTTCCTACCGCAGTTCCGACCGAAGCGCAGACCGAAGTTCCTACCGAAGTACCGAGCGCAAAACCGATCGATCCACAATGCGTTGAAGCGGCGTGGAAATATGCCGAGACAGCAAACCGCGAATATGGGTTTTCGCTGCAAAAGGATACCTGCGAAGCGTTTTATGACGGGCTCGGCAAAAGACTTGAATATATAGTGTTTACAAACGGTAAGCATTGGTTCGAAGAGAGGAGTCAAAGCATTAGTGTTTACTTTGATTACTCAACGGGAACGGAGGTGCGGCGGGCCAGTTTGAGCGGAGACCCACAGGCCGACGCACCGGACGCCTCGTCGCTGAGCGAGGAGGAGAAGCAAAAATTTAATGAAACGGGCCTGTTGGGGGAATACGAGGTGACCATCGAAGATCTGACGGCGGCGGGCTATACGCTCGACGGCACGGATCAGGACTATATCAAGATCGCGGAATACTGCGTAAATCTCAAAGCGACGGAACTTTTGGAGATGCCTGCTTTGATCAAATATCACTGCGACGACGTTAAGGTCGGAGATGTGCGCTTCGATGAGCGTTATAAGGAATGCTGGTTTACATTATATGTGCGTCCGACCTATCCGCAGGCGTTTACCGCATACCTCGCCGGAGAAAATGATATGGGCGCCTTAAAGGCTTACGACGATCCGGATCATCCCGGCAGCATCTATTTTAGCGGTGTTGTGGAGATACAAAAGTTCGGCGCGGTCTGGCGGTGTAAGATAGCGTATCCAAGCTGATATTAAGCGCTCGCCAAGATAAAAATCAACTTCAAACGACCGCCCGCGGAACGCTCCGCGGGCGGCGCTTGTTTATTTTGGCGGCCCTATAAAAACTTTGCCTGTTTTCATTGACAAATCTATGCTTTATGCGTATAATAGGCTAAATAGGTATGGGCATTTTGCCAAGACCCCGCGGGGCTTGCGCGCTGCCTTTATCTTATTCCAAGGAGGAACAAATGGCAGAAGCAGTACATCTTACCAAAGCGGGCCTCAAAGCCCTTGAGGAAAAACTCGAATACCTGAAAACGGTACGCCGCACCGAGATAACCGAGGAGATCGCGGTCGCGCGTTCGTTCGGAGACCTCAGCGAAAACGCGGAGTACGACGCCGCAAAAGACGCGCAGGCGCATAACGAACTGGAGATCGCGGAACTCGAAGCGATGCTCGAAAACGTCGTCATCATCGAAGAAAATGCGTCGAGCGGCAACAATGTTTCGATGGGCTCCCTCGTTACCCTTCGCTTTGTGGATAAGAAGGTCGAGGAGGAGTATATGCTCGTCGGCGAAGCGGAGGCGGATATCTATGCCGAGCCCAAACGCATCTCCAACGACTCCCCCATCGGCCACGCCGTCATCGGCAGAAAGGTCGGCGAGACCATATCGGTCGAGACCCCGGGCGGCATCACCCGCGTAAAGATACTCGGTCTGCGCAAGCAGTAAAGAGCGCATAAAACCGCGTGCCGCAGAAGCCGACAGCAACTGCGGCATATTTCGATATTAAGGCAAAACGAGCCCGAAAAGAGGAAAAACAAATGGAAGAAACTATTGTGGCGCAGGGCGCACAAACCAACACCGAAGCAAATACCGAAGCGGAACTCAGCGAACTTCTTAAGATCCGCCGCGACAAACTTGCCGCGCTTCAGAACGCGGGCAAAAACCCGTTTGAGATCGTTCGCTTTGACCGCACGGCGCTGAGCGAGGATATCAAGTCGAACTTCGACGCGCTTGAGGGCCAAAAGGTCGCCATAGCGGGCAGGATGATGTCTAAGCGCGTTATGGGCAAGGCGAGTTTTGCCGGGCTGCGCGACGTTAAGGGCGATATCCAGGTCTACGTCAGGCGGGACGATATCGGCGAGGAGCCCTATGCGGATTTCAAAACCTACGATATCGGCGATATCCTCGGCATTGAGGGCTTTGTGTTCCGCACCAAGACGGGCGAGATCTCCGTTCACGCCGAGCGCGTGACGCTGCTTTCAAAATCGCTCCGCCCCCTTCCGGAGAAGTTCCACGGGCTTACGGACAAGGAACTCCGCTACCGCCAGAGGTATGTGGATCTTATTATGAATCCCGAGTCCAAGCGCAATTTCGAGATCAGGAGCAAGTTCGTTTCCTATGTGCGCCGCTATCTTGAGGAGCGCGGCTTCATAGAGGTCGAGACCCCGGTTTTGAACACGATCGCGGGCGGGGCGAACGCGCGTCCGTTCATCACGCACCACAATACGCTCGATATCGATATGTATATGCGCATAGCGACGGAGCTTCACCTTAAGAGGCTCATCGTCGGCGGTATGGACCGCGTTTTTGAGGTCGGCAGGATATTCCGCAACGAGGGTATGGACACGCGCCATAATCCCGAGTTCACCACCTGCGAACTCTATCAGGCGTACACCAACCTCGAAGGTATGATGGACGTGCTTGAGGGCATCATTTCCGGCGCTGCGAAGGAGATACTCGGCACCTACAAGGTCAACTGGCTCGGCCACGAGATCGACCTCACCCCCGGATGGAAGCGCATCACGATGGCGGACGCCGTTAAGGAACATACGGGCGCCGACTTTATGGCGGTCGAAGGCGACGCGGACGCGGGCGTCAAGCTTGCAAAGAGCGTGGGCGTCGATATGGACGGCGTTGCGCACACCTGGGGCAACGCGCTTTACGAGACCTTCGATCAAAAGGTCGAGGAAAAACTCATCCAGCCCACATTCATCACGATGTACCCCGTTGAGGTCAGCCCGCTCGCAAAGCGCAGTCCCAAGGACCCGCATTTGACCGAGCGTTATGAGGCGTTTGTATGCTCCTGCGAAATGGGCAACGCGTTCAGCGAACTCAACGACCCCATCGACCAGTACGAGCGCTTCAAGGCGCAGGCCGCAAAGCGCGCCAAGGGCGACGAGGAAGCCGATATGATGGACGAGGACTTTGTGCTCGCGCTCGAATACGGTATGCCCCCGACGGGCGGTCTCGGCTTCGGCATCGACCGCTGCGCGATGATGCTCTGCGGTTCCGATTCGATCAGGGACGTTATCCTGTTCCCGACGATGAAGCCTTTGGACAACTGATCCCGACCGAAAGCGTTGACCGGTTCCCGTTTTCAAAAAGGGCGGGTCGACAGATAAAGCGTAGCCTCGGCATCAAGGCACACGTTTTGCTAAAATATGAGCATACAAACAGAAAGGCGATATAACGATATGAAAAAATACTTTGTTCTGCTGCTTGCGGCGCTCCTTGTCCTCTCTGCGTTTGCGGGCTGCAATTCGAACTCCGACTCCAAAAAGACCGGCGACGCGCCGAAACAGACCCAAAGCGGCGCTCCGACCGAAGCGCCGACGGATGAGCCCACCGCTGTTCCGACAGAAGCGCCGACGGATGAGCCCACCGCTGTTCCGACCGAAGCGCCGACTGATGAACCCACCGCTGTTCCGACAGAAGCCGCGGACCCCACGGTGTACACCAAGGGACGTATCGAAAACGGCGTCTATATCAACGAATGGGCCGACCTTCGCTATGTGCTTACCGCCAAGCTTCCGGAGGGCACGCGCGAGGAATACATGACCTATGAGAACGCTGAAACCGAATGCGGTCTGCTCTGTTCCGATATGAACGCCGGCAGACAGCTTGCCGTAACTTTTGAAAAACTGTCGGGCGAAAACAGCGCAATAACGGCTTCGGAGTACATCGAGATAGCGTCCTCCTCCATGGAAACATTGTACAAAGCGTTAAATATAACCGTCAACTGCTCCAAGCCCTTCGACTATACGATCGGAGGCCGCGAATACACCGCCGCAAGTTGCGTTTTGAACGACGGCGCGGTCTATCAGTACTACTGCGCCCGCAAGGTTGACGGATACGTCATAGTAATAATCGTTACTGCGTTAGATGAGGAGACGGTCAAGAGCGATCTTTCCGCGTTTACCTCCGCAAACACATAACAGGAAACCCTGTATGAGCTTTGTTCGCCGCGCGCAGGAGTGCGATATAGTTCGCCTTGCGGAGATAGAGGTGATGAGTTATCGGCTCAACTTCTATCCGATATTCCGCACGGACAAATACTTTTTTTCGGAACTCACCGTGCCCGCGCTGATCGCTGAATACGAGCGTTTGCCGCAAAAACTCGAAAACAGTTTCGTGTATTTTGACGGCGTCGTAAAGGGCTTTATACGCATAAACGGCGAGGAGATAGAAAAACTCTTCGTGGAGCCCGCGTTCACGGGGAGCGGCATCGGCGGCGCGCTCCTTGACTATGCGCTTAAAAACACAAACGCAAGCCGACTGCTCGTATTGGAAAAGAACGTGCGAGGAAGACGCTTCTATGAACGGCACGGCTTTTTGGATACGGGAGAGCGGCAGCGGGTGGACGACACAAACGAGCTGTTCATAGTTATGTGCCGATCGAATGAAGACGGAATAAACGAGCCGCACCGACGGAGGGCGCAATGAGCACTTACGCGATCTCCGATCTGCACGGATTCTCCGTGAAAAGTTTTGAGGCGCTGCTTGAAAAGGCGGGGTTTTCCGACGTGGACACGCTCTATGTTATCGGCGACGTTGTGGACAGAAACGGCGACGGCGGCGTTGAACTTTTGCTGTACATAAAGGAAAAGGCGAACATTAGATTCATCCTCGGCAACCACGAGAATATGCTTTTGAACTGTCTGTTTCTTGTTGCCGCCGACGAAGAGCCCGATCCCGGTACGTTTACCGAGGAGCAGGCGAAGCACTACGACCGCTCGATGCGAAACGGCGGACGCGTGACGATAAACTCACTTCGTGCGCTGTATAAAAAAGACCCTGAAAAAGCGCTGGAACTGTTTGATTTTTTGCGCGCTGCGCCCGTCTATGAGCGCATAGAGTGCGCGGGAAGGAAGTTTTTGCTGATGCACGGCGGGTTGAGGGGCTTTTCCAAGGACAGGTCTCTTGAGGATTACCCCGTGCACGACCTCGTGTGGGAACGCCCGAAACTCGAGGATGAGTATTTTGACGATGTGACGACCGTTTTCGGGCATACGCCAACGCTTTACTACGGCGACGAACACCGCGGTAAGGTGATCGTTACGAAGACGTGGATAAATATCGACGTTGGTGCGGCGGATATGCTGCCGCCCGCCCTCGTGCGCCTCGACGATCTTGCCGTATTCTACGGGGAGTGGTAAACGGATCGAAGCAAAGAACAACCAATAAAAGCGCCCGCGGGGCGCTTTTATTATGCATTTATTCGGCGGGGGCAAGGTCGATGACGGCGATCTCCGGCGGGTTGAAGACTCGCGGGATGCGGCCGTAGCCGTTGAGCCCGGAGGTGATGATCATCTTCATAGAGCCGAGGTCGAACTCGCCCATATCGTATTTGGGAAAGAAGCCCTCGCTCGTCCAAAGCGCGCCTATGAGCGGAAGGCGGATAACGCCGCCGTGCGTATGTCCGCAGAGCACGAGGTCGATATCCCAATCAACTGCGGCATCCTCGTAGATGAAGGTGTCGGGACGGTGCGACAGAAGCAGTTTATAGCCGTCATAGGCGGCAAACTCGCCCAAAAACGCGATGCGCGCGGCAAACTCCTCATCCGTTTCGTCCTCCAGTTGGAACGCGAGCGGATAGTAGCCGCCTATGCGCAGGTTTTGACCGTTGATCTCGACGTCGACGTATTCGCTCTCCAAAAACTTTGCGCCCGCCGCTTCGAGGACGGCTATCTCCCCGCTTCTTGAATCATAACCGGTGAACTCGCGGTTCCCCCTCACCGTCGCGCCGCCGTACGCAAGGTAATCGTGGTTGCCGGGCACATAATAGACGGGAGCAATCTCGGCAAGCCGCTCTATGAGCGACAGGAACGGCTCGAACTGTTCGTTTAAAAGATGTCCCTCAAACATATCGCCGCCGAGGCAGATGATGTCGGGCGAACTTGAGCGGACGAGATCAACAAGAGGCTCGTTGTCGTCGCCGTAGACGCGTGCGTGCAGGTCGGAGATGAGCGCGATGCGGAGGCCGCCTGTGAGTTTTGATGAGATCACGGTGTAATTGCTTGAAATTATCCTTCCGTTTTTGGAAACGGAGATCAGCGCAAACACCCCGAACAGCACGCAAAGGGTCAGGGGCAAAAGCAGTAAAACAGCGATTATTCTTTTAATGGCAGAAGGTTTCTTCATAGAGGTTCGATGCCCGAAAAGGGCGTAAAGATAAGGTCCTTATCCGCGCGCACGCGGACGGAAAAGAAGCCGTTTTTGAGGGGGTGGACCAAGAGCACGTGGCAGCGAAAGCCGCCTTCCCCGCCCCGCGAGACAAGAACGGCGTCGAGCCCGCTTTCGAGCGGCGCGCAGGGGCGCAGTTTGAGCGTCAACTCTGCCGTATCGTTCAGGTACGCAAGGCGCATATCGCCCGACGGGCAGGCGTTGACGCAGGCGCCGCATCCGACGCATTCCGAATGGTCTACATACGGATAAAGTCCGGTTTTTTCTATCGCGCCGTACGCGCAGGCTTCGCGGCATAAACCGCAGGAACTTCTGCCCCCGCAAAGGCAGACGGCGGCTCTTCCGCGAACAAGGCGCGAGGCACTCGGTTGAGAAGTTGGTATTTCGTTCATAATCAGTAGGTGTAGAACGCCGCTTCATAGGGGTAGAGCGGGATATCAGCGTAGCGTTCGCCGCGGCGCACCTTGCGGGTCTTGAGTTCGCCCTCGCGTCCGTGCGTGGAGAACACGCAGCGAAGTTTTGACGGGGAGGAGAGCACTTCGTCGAGCACGACGCGGTAGCCTTTATGCTCAACAGGGGTGAAGTTGAATACGAAGATCAGCCTGCTTTTGCCGTCGCGCCGCGCAAAGGCGATGACGGAGTTTTCGTTATCGTCCACACTCAGCCATCTGAAGCCCACAAAACCCGTGTCCTCACGGTGCATACAGGGGTTTGAAAGATAGAACTTATTGAGCGCGCGGGAGAACTCGAGCATATCCCGATGCGCGGGATAGTCCAAAAGGAACCAGTCGAGCGGGCGTTTGAAATCCCATTCGATGAACTGCGCGAACTCGCTGCCCATAAAATTGAGTTTTTTGCCAGGGTGCGCGAACTGGTAGGCAAAGAGCAGCCGCATTTGCTCGAAACGCTGTTCATAACTGCCCTGCATCCTGCCGATCAGCGAATGCTTGCCGTGCACGACCTCATCGTGCGAAAACGGCAGGATGTACTGCTCGGAATACGCATAGCTCATCGGGAAGGTGAGTTTGTCGTGGTGGTATTTGCGGTAAACGGAATCCTTTTCAAAATAGAACAGGGTATCGTTCATAAAACCCATATTCCATTTATAGTCAAAGCCGAGACCGCCATGATTGACCGGCACGGTTATCCGCGGAAATGCGGTGCTCTCCTCCGCGATGATAAGACAGCCGGGGCATTCGCGGTGCGCGACGATATTGAGTTGCTTCAAAAACTCGATCGCCTCCAGGTTGTCCTTTTCGCCGTATTTGTTGGGAAGCCATTTATCGCGGCAGAAATCGTGATAGAGCATACAGCTTACGGCGTCGACCCTAAGCCCGTCCGCGTGGAACTGTTTAAGGTAGAACACGGCGTTTGAGATAAGAAAACTGCGCACCTCGCTCCTGCCGTAATCAAACAGCAGCGTGCCCCATTGCGGCATCTCCGCGCGGAGCGGATGCTCGGGCTCGAACAGCGGCGCGCCGTCGAAGCGGATGAGCCCCGCCTCGTCCTTTACAAAATGCGCGGGCACCCAGTCGAGGATGACGCCGATACCGCGGCTGTGCGCGCGGTCGATGAACCGCATCAGCTGTTCGGGAGTGCCGTAGCGCGCCGATACCGCATAGTAGCCGAGGGTCTGATAGCCCCAACTGTCGTCAAGCGGGTATTCGGAAACGGGCAAAAGTTCGATATGCGTATAGCCCATATCGGCGCAGTAAGGGATCAATTCGTCCGCGAGCGCGGAAAGATCGAGCCCCGTTTTCCACGAGCCGAGGTGGACTTCGTAGATGTTCATCGGGCGGATGAACGCGTTTTCTCTCCGCCGCTTTTCAAGGTACTCCCCGTCCGTCCAGGAGTATTCCGGTATGCCCCAAACAACGCTTGCCGTGCCGGGGCGCAGTTCGGCGCGGAACGCGAACGGATCGGCCTTATAACGCTTTTTGCCGTCCGCGCCAGTTATCAAAAACTTATAGCATTGACCGCGCCAAACATCGGTTATGAACGCGCGGAAAAAGCCGCCGTCGATGCGCTGCATAACGTTTGCGCGCTCGTCCCAGCCGTTGAAGTCGCCAACGACGCTCACGCTCTTGGCGCGCGGCGCAAAAACACAAAAACGCCAACCCTCGACCCCGTTCTCGACCGCAAGATGCGCGCCGAGGACGCGGTAGGCATAGGCGTTTTCTCCGATATTGTAAAGATAGAGCGCGTTTTTATCCATAGTGCACCTCAAAACCGTGTTGTAAGTATTATACACTACAGCGCGCTATTTGCCAACGCAGAAACGGGAAAAAATGTTGTCGAGCAGTTCTTCGGAAAACTCGCGCCCCGTTATCTCCGACAGCGCGGACAGCGCCGAAGCGATGACGGTTGAGGCGAGGGAGCAATCCGTTTCGAGCGTCGCGGCGGCGAGTTCGTCCCTTGCGCGCTCGATAAGCGCGATATGTCTTGTGTTGGTTATGAGCGGGTTCACGTCGCTCGCGCCGAGCCTTTTTGCGACCGCCTGTTTGAGCACTTCAAGCCCCGCGCCCGTTTTGGCGCTGATGACGACGCATTCGCCGTTCGGGAAACGTGCTTTCAGCGCGTGCTTATATTCAAGGCAGGTCTCGGGCGCGAGATCGCATTTGTTTATAACAAAAACCGTGCTTTCCTCCCGGACATCCCCGATGAGCGCAAGTTCCTCGTCGCTCGGCTCGGGCTTTGTTCCGTCCAGAACGAACAAAACCGTCTGTGCGCTGCCAGCCTGGTCGAGTGCGCGGGCGATGCCGATCCGCTCTACGGGGCTTTCGGCGCTTTGGCGTATGCCAGCCGTATCCACAAGGCGCACGCTCAAGCCGAGTATGTTCAGTTTTTCTTCGAGCGTGTCGCGCGTCGTGCCGGCGATATCCGTTACGATCGCCCTGTCCGCGCCGAGAAGCGCGTTCATCAGGCTCGATTTGCCCGCGTTCGGAAGCCCGAGGATAACGGCCTTTGCCCCGTCGCGCAGCAGATGCGACGCGCGACCGTTTTTGATGAGTTCGTCGAACTGCGCGATAACGCCGCTTAAAGTTTCGGGTACGGACGAAAGCGTTTCGTCCTCCATCTCGTCGGGATAATCCATCGCGGCGGAGAGTTCGCTCAAAAGGTCGATCAGCACGCGCTCCGCGTCCGCGATGCGGCGGCTCAGCCCGCCTTGAAGTTGGTCGAGCGCGGTGGAAGCGCTTCGGTCGGTTTCGGCGTTTATGAGATCCATAACCGCGTCCGCCTGAACAAGGTCGAGTTTGCCGTTCAAAAACGCGCGCCTGGTGAACTCGCCGGGCTCCGCGGGGCGCAGCCCGAGGCGCGGGAGGTTGTCTATAACCCTTTTGACAACGGCATAGGAACCGTGCAGGTCTATCTCAAACATATCCTCGCCCGTATAGGAGCGCGGCCCTTTAAAGAACACCGCCATACACTCGTCGACGGTATCGCCGTCAAAACAAAGGCTGCCACTTGAAAGTTTGCGCTCCTCGACGCCTCCCGTGAAGATGCGCTTTAAAACGGGCAAACAAAGCGCACCGCTTGCCCGAATTACGGCAATCGCACCGCCCACCGGGGTGGACAGTGCGAAAACGGTGTCATTTACAGGATATTCGTTTGCGGGTCGATGCGTCATACGCGGCTGCGGGGCGTGCGGTTTCCCGTCCTGCGCTTGGGCGACACTACGACGCGGCGGTTGGGCTCATCGCCCTCGCTGTAAGTCGTTACATAGGGATTCTTCTGCAGCGCGGAGTGGATGACCCTGCGCTCGTAGGGGTTCATCGGCTCAAACGCCTTGGGAGAGCCTGACGATTTGACTTGCTGCGCCATGCGGCGAGCAAGCCGCTTTAGGGTCTCTTCGCGCTTTTCCCTATAATCTTCGGTGTTGATGGTCACGCGGGTATAACCGTCGGTTTTGCGGTTGCGGTTGATAACGAGCGAAGTGAGGTACTGAACGGCGTCCAGCGTTTCGCCGCGATGCCCGATGAGCACGCCCATCTCGCTGCAGTCGATGCGAAGACGAACGGCGTCCTCTTCACATGCGGCAAGCACTTTGCCGTCTATCTTCATCTTTTCGATAAGACCCTTAACAAACTCCGCAGAGGGCTCGTTTTTGGCGGCTTCCTCGGTGTAGTTGAGCGGGTTTTCGACCGTTTCGGAAATCTGCTCAACGCCGCTTTGACGGCGGTCGTTATCGCGGCGGGGCTTTCTTTGGCGGTTTTCGCCGCCCTCGATAGCGTCCGCTTCGGGGCGCGCTTCGCGGCGGTCGTTCTTCCTTGCGCGGTTATCGTCGCGCCTTGCGGGGCGTTCGCGCTCCTTGGAAAAATCGGGAACGACCACTTCGTTTGCGGGTTTTTCCGTCAGAACTACGACGGCGGGCTTTGCGCCGATGCCGAGAATGCCCTTTGCTTCGTGCTGAATGACCTCGATCGTCACTTCGTCGATAGACAAACCGAGTTCCTTAAGGCCGTTGAAAACGGCAAGGTCCTTGGATTTGCCCGTTGCCTGTATTGAACGCATATTTTCTCCTTTGCCCGATGAGCGGGCGCTGTGTACTTTCTTGTTTTGTGCCGCTTATTTTTGAACTATCTCGGCGGGCACGGTCTTTTTGTCGATGATGCGGTTGATGATGAAACTCGTTCCGATCTGAAGAACGCTGCTCAAGACCCAGTAGAGCGCAAACGCGGAGGTGCTGGTCAAGCAGAACCAAAGGCTCATTATCGGGAAGAGATAGATCATAAAGTTCATACTCTGCGTTTGAGCCGCGGCGGAGGGGTTGGTCTTTTTGGTCTGCTGCTGGGATATCCACGCCGCAAGGAACTGGAAGCCCGCCGCAAGAATGGGAAGCACGAACCAGCCGTTGTTCCTGCCGGTATCGTATTTGCCCATTATCTCGTCGTATTTGTCTTTGGACTCCTTGGTGGAAAGGAGTTTCATATCGGCGGATTGGAACTCGCCTTCCGCAAGCCCGTTCTCTTTAAATACGTTCCAGATCTGCTCGCCTGAAACTTCGTTGCCGCGAAGATCGGTGTAGCCCTTGTGGAACAGCACGAGATTGTGGATCTTGATTTTGCCGGAAAAAACATCCTTATCGGATGGCGTGATGACGGGCGAGAAGCCGCTGTCGGGCTGCCAGATGTTCTTTATCCAGCCGAAGCGGAAACTGTCGAAGGTCTCCTGCGCCTGCTCTTCATTTACAATGGTTTCGTAGGTAAGTTTGAGGGTCTGCTCATAACCCCAGAACCTGAACGCAGCAAGGAAGCAGAAGAACAGCGGCAGCGTCAGAAGCATCGGAAGACAGCCCGAAAGACAGCCGATGCCGTTTGCCTTCATCAACTTGGACTGCTCCTCGTTCAGTTTTTTGGGGTCGTTGGCGTACTTTTCTTTCAGTTGGTCGATTTGGGGCTGAAGTTCCGCCTGCTTACGCTGGGTCTTTCGCGTTTGGATATCGGGATAGATCTGTATCAGCCTCAGAACGAGGGTAACAAGAAGAATGGTAAGAAAATAACTGTTGCCGAGAACGCCGTACAGCCATCTTACTGCGTAGAAAAAACCCTCTGTAAGAAAAAAGTCGTGGATCATTTATGGCCTTTCCGATCGGGCAAAGTGCTGCCCTCATCATCGCGGGAATAAAAAAATCATTCGCCGCTCGGTGTTTTTTGTTTTTTCTCGGGTACGGGGTCGTAGCCGCCCTTTGAGAACGGATTGCATCGCAGTATGCGCCAAAAACTCAAAAGCGAGCCCTTTATCGCGCCGTGAACGCGGATCGCTTCGATCGCATAGTTGGAACAGGTAGGCGAATACTTGCATTTACCGGGATGCCTCGGCGAGACATACACCTGATAGATGCGGATAAGATAGATGAAAAAACGACCTAAAAGGTTTTTCATTGCGTATCGCGTTCGCCCTGCGCGTCCTGCGGGGCGCTCTCGCAAAGAAGTTCAGCCTTTTTGAGCAGATAGCGCATCGACTGTGAGATGTTGATAAAACTTTCTTCAACGATGGGCTGCCTTGCGATAAAGATCAACTTTGCGCCGTCTTTTATCTGCGGGATGAGGGGCGTTATCGCCTCGCGCATCCGCCTCTTGACGCGGTTGCGCACCACTGCGTTGCCGAGTTTTTTGCCGACGGAGAAGCCTATTTTGACCTCGCCCTTATTACGCAGGGCGGATATGAGCACCATACATTTTGCGCCGTGGGAACGGCCAACGCGGTAGGTGCGCCTGAACTCCTTGTTGCGTTTTAGGGAATAGCAGCGCTTCATATTGAAACGGTACCTCTTTGAGTCGGCTTTTTTATACGGTAGAAAGCGCCCCCGTCGTTATCGGCGGGACGCGTGATCAAGGGCGGCGCCGTGCGCCGCGGTACCCCTATCGGAAATTAAGCGGACAGTTTCTTCCTGCCTTTAAGACGCCTGCGTGCCAGTACGTTGCGGCCGTTGGCGGTGCTCATGCGCTTGCGGAAGCCGTGCACCTTTTTCCTCTGCCTAACTTTGGGCTGGAAAGTCATCTTCATAGTAGAATACCTCTTTCTTGAATATTCGGGGGGAATCGGCTTTACGGGCGCAAACCCCCATAGTGTCGCATTTTCGTATTATACCCGAACGGCATACGCTCTGTCAAGTGGAAATTTGCCCCGATTTTCACCGTTTTTGGGCTGTTTTTGAAATTATATTCTTGTTTGAACACAAAAGGGAGGGTTTTCGCCCTCCCAAGACAGATGTTTCTTTAGCGGGCGTACCGGCGCCCCTTCCCCGATCTCGGCTCATTCGCGCTCGACCCTTAGCCGGAGCGTGCGCAAAAACGCCTTGCGCTCCTCCGCTATCCTGCGGCTTTCGACGGCCTTTTGGATAGTTTTGTTGTGCGTCCACGCGTCGAGGCGGCGCTCCGTCAAAACGGGAATTGTTTCGTCATAGCGAATTGCGAGCGCCGTAGCGAAATACCACGCGCGCATCATATTTACATAGTAGTCGCCGCCCTTTACGCGGCAGACGCGCTCGTGGAACTCGATATCGAATCCGTCCTTGAGCCCGTAGGTCATCAGCATCAGTATGCCGAAGCGCACCGTATAGGGCGCGCCGCTGTCGATGCAGGAAAAGATATAGGGCTTCGCCCCGGAGAAATGTTTCTCGATCGCGGCGGGGCGAAGCGAGTCGCAGGTCGACCAACTGTCCGTAAACGGAAGAAACGCGTCAAGCAGTTTTATCGATTCCGGCAGGCATTTTTCACGGTTGATGATGAACGCGTGCAGCGCGTTTTCGTCAAGATACGAGTGCGGCAGATCAGCCAAAAACCCGCCTATGCGCGCATCCCCCGCGTATTCGCGCGCAAGGGCGCGCAGCGCCGGGAGCCTGACGCCGAGCAGGGGGTACGCGGTGTCGGGCACGAGTTTGCGGGTAAAATCGGCATACTCCTTTTCGGCAAGAGCTGTGAGCCTTTTTTGCAGTTCGAGCGTTATCTCGGGCGGGGTTTTGCTTTTTTTATCCATATTATCCTGTCATCCTATCCCCGATCTGCGGTTTTTTTGAGGCGCTTATGAGCGAAAGCGGCGGTGTTGTAGGCGCAATGCGCGATGATCGGCGCAAAAAGCGTGCCCGTTTTCAGATAAACAAGCCCGAGCACGACGCCCGCGAGCAGTGCCGTCGGGGTCTGAACAAGGCTGAAATGCGAGAGCGCGAAAAGAAGCGTCGACGCGGCGAGCGCGAACACCTCCCCATAGCGCCCGACGAGCCCGCCGAGCACCGTGCCGCGAAAGAGCAGTTCTTCAAATATCGGCGAAACGGCGCAGACGAGTATGAACGAAAAGATGGAGCAAAGATCGGGTTCCGCGAGTTTTTTTTCGTAGTTTTGAGAACTTTTTTTGAAGACGCGCTTTGAAACGGGCTCGAGGAGAAGAGTGTTCGCAAGGTACATCAAAGCGGCCGCTGCAAGCGAAACGGCCGCTTTTTTAATACCGCATACGCGGAAATCGCCAATATTGAAGTTAAGCGCGTGCAGCGCAAGGAAGAAACCCGCGCCGAGCGCCGAAGTAAAAACAAGATTGAGCGCGGGCGCGACTTTTTTGAAACGTGGCTTGAAATAAAAGGAATACATTGCGCCCGCTCCCGCGATCAGCGCGAGATACGCAAGCACCGTAAAAACCGCCTTTGCCGCCGTCAATTCCAAAGCCCGAGCCCCCGCGATCAGAACAGTTCGGGAAGCATTGCGCGGAATGCCTCTTGAAGCGGAACGGCGATCTCGCGCATTGCGGGATGGGCGGCGGGCGCGCAGCGCAGACGGAAGAAATGCCGCCACTCCCTAAGATTCATAGTGCAGATGAACTCGGTCTTGAGGCTGTTGGGAAGCACGCTCCTTGCGTCCTCAGGCTTCGCACCCTCCGTCAGCATCTCAAAATACGAGGCTTCGGCATTCTTCATAGCCGTTTTCCAACCCGCGTAAAGAGCGGAATTGTCCGCAAAATACGGGCGGATGAACGAGATCTCGCCGCCGAACCTATCGCCCGCGTAGTTGCAGTAGCGGGTGCTTTCCTGCGAATAACTTGCGATGCGGTGGCGCACCCATTCGTGCGAAACGCCGCGGTCGCACACGATGCGAACGCTGACGGAGAAATGCTCTATCGGGCTTTCGTGTCCGCGCTCTATCAAAAAGCCGACAAAGCGCGACGCGGACTCCTCGGTTATCCTGTCCTCGCTCTTGTAGCATACCCTGCCGCAGAGTTCGAGATGTTTTAGGATCTGCATCCTGTCGGGGGCGTTGAGTATTTCAAAAGACGGCTCGATTATTCTCATTGCGCACCTCCTATGCTTTGACCCGCTTGATGCTGCCATCCGCGGTCTTGCAGACGATCTCAGAAATGCCGGCGTTCTTTATCATACGCGAACAGATCATACAGGGGGCGGGCTCGGCGAGTTCGCCGTTTTGGTCAAAGCCCGCGAGATAGAGCGTTCCGCCGAGCATCTCGCCGCGGGCGGCGGAGATTATCGCGTTCTGCTCGGCGTGTACCGCGACGCATTTTTCGTACTGCTCGCCGTGCGGGATGCCGTTGGCTTCGCGCCAGCACGCGCCGGTGTCGCAGCAGTTAGCTTCGCCCCTCGCCGCGCCGTTGTAGCCCGTGGAGATTATCTCGTCGTTTTTGATGATGACCGCGCCGTACTGCCGACGGAGGCAGGTGGAGCGCTTTGCGACGCTTGCGGCGATGGAAAGGTAGTATTCGTCCTTGCTGATGCGGTTGTCCATGGTATTCTCCTAAATTGCCCTGTTTTGCCCGTGATGAACGGCTTGGCGGTTGATATGATTTTAACATAGTTTCGCTTGCGATACAATACGGGCGCGGTGATTTGAACAAAAAAACCCAAGCGCATCCAAAAGGACGCGATTCATAAGAAAGTGTAGAAAAAGATTTATACGATCGGTGCGGCGAAGGTCGCGCCGATTGAGCTTTGCGTGAAGGCTGCGCCGGCTTTTTAAGCGGCATTATTTCAGGGTCTGAGATTATAATATCGCCATTCGCGGAAAAAACGGGCGGCGTGGCGCATTCGGCCTCGCCGCCCGTGCGGGTGTAATTTAGGTTTCGCTATCGTTTATGATTCCTCGGTTTTTCTTTTCCGCATACACAGAAACAGGGAAACCATTGCTGCAACTGACAAGAACATAAGACTGCCCCACAGCACCGGATTGCTTTCGTCGCCGGTCTTGGGCGGCATATCGGGATCGCTTATGCCGGGGTCGGCGCTGTTTTTCTTCCACTGTGCTGTAAAGGTATGGTCGCCGTTTACAGTATAGAGGTCGCCCGCGTTGTATCGAGAGCCCTCCCAATAATCAAAGGTATAGCCCTCTTTTGTGGGAGCCGGCAGCGTGATCGACGTGCCGTTTTCCACAATGATCGTCACGATTCCCGTCTTGCCGTCAAGCGTACCGCCGTTGAGATCGAAGCTGATTGCAGCGGTCGTCGGAGCAGGTATCGAGGACTTCCACAGCACCTTGAGCGTCGCATCGCTCGTGAGGGCGTATACTTCGCCGGGCTGATAGGTCTTTGTTCCTGTTGCATCCGTGATCTCAACGCCGATGTACTCGCTGTCCGCCGGCGCTGTGATCCACGTACCGTCCGCAACGGTCTCGTTCATCCATTCGACGGACGGGATCTCCTGCTCGTAGCCCTCGTAAAACTCCATTGAGAGCGTTTCCTGCCACGCATCCTCGGCGTCCTTGATCTGACCGCCGTTCATATCGAGGGTCACGGTCCAGAGCTTGATGAACTTTGCGGTCAGGGTCATATCGCCTGTCACGGAATCAACGGTGTGTTCTTCCTCCCAACTTACGGGATCGTCGCCGTCATACCAGCCGATGAATTCATAACCCGGGTTTGCACTCGCCTTGACCGTGACGCTCTCGCCTTCAAGCACGGTGCCGCCGCCCGTGACCGTGCCGCCCTCTTCCGGATCGGCCGCTACCGTCACGGTATAGGTCTTGGTTGACTTCCACAGCAACTTGATAATAACATCGCTCGCAACGGTGTATACTTCGCCGGGCTGATAGGTCTTTGTTCCTGCTGCATCCGTTATCTCAACGCCGATGTACTCGCTGTCCGCGGGCGCTGTGATCCACGTGCCGTCCGCAACCCTCTCGTTCATCCACTCGACGGACGGGATCTCCTGCTCGTAGCCCTCGTAAAACTCCATTGAGAGCGTTTCCTGCCACGCATCCTCGGCGTCCTTGATCTGACCGCCGTTCATATCGAGGGTCACGGTCCATATCTTTATGAACTTTGCGACAAAATAGTGATCGCAGGTGATTGTAAACTTGTACGTTTCGGCAGTGCTGATAAGGCTTCCGTTTTCATACCAGCCCGCAAATATGTAGCCCTCATTGGTCTCAACCCGTACTGTTGCCTCCGTCCCTGCCAAATACGAAGCGTCTCCGAAGACATCTCCGCCCTCTTCAGGATCGGTCGTAATATCTACGTTGTAGGTGCGATCGCTGAACAGGAAAATGACCTTGCTGTACGGCGTATCCGAATACGGAACGTCAACGGTATAAACGCCTTCGATATCGCAGTCAGCGTGCTTTACGGCATCCGCATAATCCGGCAATCCGCCGCCACCAATCACGTATTCTGTTGTGATATCATACTTACCGCTGCTGTTTAAATCCCAGTGCCTTGTATCCTGGAAAATCGAATACGATTTGGCACGCCAGGACACATTCAGCGCATAAACCTCTTTTGGGATCTGAACATAGCCCGAACGAATGTCAACAGTATAGGTTTGCCGCTGCGCCGTCGCAATCTCGAATTCCACGTCGTGGTTAGGCATCGTCACACCGTTCCAATAGAAGTAAGGAGTCATGTCCGAACCGTCAAACTTTACGCCCGTCACATATGTTTCCTTATCAGGCTCGGCGTAATCCAAATAGAGCAAATCGCCCTCCGCAGCCTGTGTTATCTCCTTTGTACGGTCATAGTCGCTGTATACTTTGCCGTCGCCCTTGACGGTGACGTTGTAAAGTCTATTGAACTTTGCGTAAATCGTGGTATTCGTTCCTATCGGATTATCAAAATTGTATTCAACGCTGAGACCGGGATCTGCATACCAGTTTTCAAAGATATAGCCGTCCTTTGTGGGGTCTGGATTCGGTCTCGTCGGGTTTTGGTCCGCGTCGACCGTCTGTGTCAGCTCTTCAAGCACCGTTTCGCCATCCATAAAGGTGACAATGGACGGCATCATCATGGGAAGTGTCTCGAGCCATGCGAAGCTATTGCCGGATTGAACGTAAGAATACATATAGTTGACGATATCTTCCGTGCCGTTTGCATAGTATTTCATATATAGAGAATCGAAAACCCAGCCGTCATCCGCTTCGACCTGCACATTGCATGCATAGCTTTTGCCATACTCGAATTCATCGTCTGCATCCATAAAGCAATGATTGAAATTATTCCACCATTGTTTTTGAACGATCGTATAATGGCAGTCATCGGGTACATTCAGATTTAGATAGTTGCCCGCCTTTTCGCCAACGATCGGCTCCTCAAAGCCGTTAATGTGGATCTCGGATATGACCGAGGGCGTCGACGAATTGGAGTTCCACAGCACCTTTATCGTGGCGTCGCTTACAACCGTATACATCTCGCCGGGCTGATAGGTCTTTACCCCGTTTGCGTCCGTAATCTCCGCGCCGATGTACTCGCTGTTCGCGGGACCGATGATCCAGTTACCGTCCGCAACCATTTCGTTCATCCATTCGACGGACGGGATCTCTTGCTCGTAGCCCTCATAAAACTCCATCGAAACAGAGTCTTGCCACGCATCCTCCGCATCCAGAATCTTGCCGCCGTTCATATCGAGGGTTACGGTGTACTCACTCACGAACAGCGCGTAGATATCCGTATCCGCGGTGATCGACTGCCCAAAGTCAAAGGAGTCCGTGAAACTCTCGTCCGTGTACCAGCCAAAGAAGATACAACCGATCTTCTCCGGGGACGGGCTGGGCGGCGTCGCAAAAGCACCGTGCCTTACCGTCTGCGTGTCGAGTTCGGTGCTGCCGTCCATAAAGCGAACGGTATAGCTTGTCGGCGTGATCTCGACAATCTGCGCTGCGACTTCGGGATTGGCGGCGCTGACGATTGTGTGCTTATCGGAACTGAGCTGACCGTCTGCGGGCTGTACGATGTTGAGCAGATCGCCGATGCTGATCTCCGCCGGTCCCGCGGCTATGCCGCAGTTGTTGCCCATGGCGACCAGTCCGTCGATGTCGTTGCCGATATCGATCGCGCCCATAGTGCCGATGCCGCGATAGTAGCCACGGGCATCCAGGCTGCCGCCGGAGAGTATCAGGCCGCTGCCGGCATAGACGCCGTGGTTCAAGCCCGGGTTGACAGCCTTGGCGGTTACCGTACCGCCGCTGATGCTAAGCGTGCCTTCGGTATAAACGGCGCCCATGACGTTCGTTCCGGTGGCCGCGGCCGTTACCGTACCGCCGTCGATGTTCAGGTCGCTTCTCGGCACAAAGATGCCGCCGATCACACCCGTGGCGTTGATGTTTCCGTTGATGTTTAATACGCCGTCCCAGACGCCTATGCCGTAGTCCGCGCCGCTGACGTTCAGTGTGGCGCTGCCGGTAATCGTCAGGTCAAGTTCATTGACTTCGATCACGGCACCGTTCGGACTGACGGTGCTGATCTCGGGGTCGTTCAGCGTCAAAGTCATCGTGGACGGGTCGTACTTGGCTTTGCCGCCGTCGGAGAGGATATCGTCCTTGTTTTGATCGGTAACCTGCGTGTCGCCCAGCCATATGGCGATGTCCATACCAGCGGCCGGAACGACGCTCTCCGCAAAGGCGCTGACAGGGAGTATCCCGACGAGCATCACCAGCGTCAGCAGCACAGCAAGCAGTCTGTTTCTTGTTTTCATATTCGGTTCCTTCCTCCTCTTTAAAATCCTTGTGTTGTTTCATATACATGCCTCCGGCGATTGAAGGCATAAGGACAGATATATCAGGATAGATATATCCGCTTAATATTATAATAGGTGTCAAGGCTTCGTTCAAGAAACTAAAAGAATATGACTTGTTAAAACAAGAAAACGACTTGATTTTTGACGTGTTTTCGATTATCATTATAGAAGAACACAGAGAGGTTGTGAGATGGATGAACCAGCACACGATTGCGGAGTTAACCGCAGAACTTATCCTGCGATATTATGAAAATGATCCCTGGCCGTTTTTGGAGCACTTCGACGATGAAAGCTTATGGTACGGTCCCGCGGAGGGGCAGTATATCAAAGGTCGCAAGGCTATGCTCGATATCTGGAGTCAGGAGGAACATGATCTGACCTTTACGGTCGGGGATATGAAGGTGGAAAGCAATTCCGCCGGTTCCTCGGCTTGTAATGTGATGTTAAGTTATCCCGTGGTTACCCACTACCGGGAAGGGGAGGATATTTCCATAAATCAGAGGCTGCTGCTCTGTTGGGGGGAGCGAAGCATTTGTGATGAAAACGGCAAGCGAACAAAGCGGCCGCGGATATTGGTCTGCCACATATCAAATCCCCACGCGAAGCACGCGGACGATGTAATATACCCAAAGCGTTTCAGACAGGTGTATTCCCAAAGGGGACTCATGCCGCATAAGGGCGAAAGACTTCATTTCCGCGGCGTTGACCATTCGGACTACTTTTACCTCTCCGACAGCATCCTCTGGATCGAAACCGACAAGGGTGGGATGCACAGCATCTTACATACGGCGGACGAGAGCATCAAGATATTCGACAAGGTGATCGATCTGGCCAAAGCCTATCCGCATTTGTTCCTGCGATGTCATCAGAGTTATCTGGTCAACCCGAATTATATCCGAAATATCCGCCGCTTTGAACTGTGTCTGACCAACGGTGTTGTACTCCCCGTACCGGAGAAGAAATATGTCGCTTTCAGGGACCGAGTTACAAAGATTTGGCAAAACGACCCGTTGCAGCAATCGGCAAAGCAGAAGGGATAACAGGGTCGCGAGGTTTGCGATGCGGGCTGACGGCCTGTTCCCGCAAAACTGCTTGTTGGTGAAATTTCCCCCAAATCCCTGAGATCGTCAACGGCGGGGACGGCTGAGCGTTCGTCGAACGCTGGATCCCCAAACAGGCACAAAGAATAAACGCTATGCAATCGGTTAAATCAGCTGCATAGCGTTTTTTTAAGTCTGATTGGCAGAAGCCACATTTTTGCTTGCGCTCCCTTGTGGCTCTCCGCCTAACTGCGGATACGCATTTGCGCTTGCCGCTGCGAGGGGTTTTTATTGCATCTCAACGCGCGCGATATGCCATATATCCTTCGCATACTCCCTGATCGTGCGGTCGCTTGAGAACTTGCCCGCGTTGACGGTATTCATAAGGCATTTCTTTGCAAACGCCCTTGCGTCGCGGGTATCGTAGATCGCGCGGAGTTTTGTTTTTACATACTCCTCAAAATCATAGAGGTTGAAGTAGTAATCGGGCTTGCGCCAGTCGCCCACGAGCAGCGAATCGTAGATCTCGCGGAACACGCGCACGCTGTCCGCGTCGCTTGCGATGCTGCCGTCCACAAGGCTGTCGACGGCGCGGCGCACCACAGGGCTTTCGTTGTAGACGGTGCGGGGGCTGTAATGAGGCCTGAGCCGCGTAAGTTCGTCGACCTTTGCGCCGAAGATGTAGTTGTTTTCTTCGCCCGCGCATTCTACGATCTCGATATTCGCGCCGTCGTAGGTGCCGAGCGTAACGGCGCCGTTGAGCATAAACTTCATATTGCCCGTTCCGCTCGCCTCGGTGCCGGCGGGCGATATCTGCTCGCTGATGTCCGCGGCGGGGATGATGTGCTCGGCATAGGAACAGTTGTAGTTCTGAACAAAAACGACTCGGATGCGGGAGTTCACCTCGGGATCGTTATTTATCCTGTTTGCGATCTCGTTGATGAACTTGATTATGTTCTTTGCCATAATGTAGCCGGGCGCCGCCTTCGCGCCGAAGATGAACGCGGTCTTCGGCAGATCGGCAAGCCCGCCCTGTTTGAGTTCCTTATAGATATGCACGATCGAAAGCGCGTTCATAAGCTGTCGCTTGTACTCGTGCATACGCTTGACCTGCACGTCAAACACGAAATCGGAGGGTATATCCACGCCTTCTTTTATTTTGATAAGTTCGCTAAGGCGCACTTTGAGGTCTTTTTTGATCGCGATGAACTCGTCTATCACCCTATCGTCGATAAAACTCTCGAACTGCTTTATCTCGTCAAGATCGGTCAAAAAGCCGTAGCCGATACGCTCGCCGATGAGTTTGGTAAGGCCCGGGTTGCAAAGTCCGAGGAAGCGGCGCTGGGTTATGCCGTTGGTCTTGTTCCGGAAGCGTTCCGGGAACACCTTGTACCAGTCGTTCAGCACCTCGTTTTTGAGCAGTTCGGAGTGTATCCGCGCAACGCCGTTGACGTAGGTCGAAACATAGGTCGCAAGGCGCGCCATATGGATGCGCCCGTCCGCGATGATGCGCATATTGTCGAGCATTTCGCCGCAGACGCCGCGCGACGAGAGGTCGGCAACGAGGTGATCGTTGATACGTTCGACGATCTCGTAGATATTCGGGATAACGCTTTTGAACAGGTCCACATCCCATTTTTCGAGCGCTTCCGCCATAAGGGTGTGGTTGGTGTAGTTGAAGGTCTTTTGCGCAACGGAGAGCGCGTCCTCAAACGTGAGCCCCTCGAGCATCAACAGGCGTATGAGTTCGGGTATGCTGACGGTCGGGTGGGTGTCGTTGAGCTGAACGCTGTTCTTTTCGGCAAAACCGTCAACGCTGCCGAACACGCGCTTATGCCTGCGCAGGACGTCCTGAAGCGAAGCGCTGGAGAGGAAATACTGCTGCCTTAGGCGCAGTTTTTTGCCCTCGGGCGTGCTGTCGTTCGGATAGAGCACGCGCGTTATGTCCTCGACTGCGTTTTTTTCGCGCACGGCAAGGGCGTATTCCTGCGAGTTGAAGGCGTTGAAGTCGAATTCCTCGACCGCCTCGCTCTGGAAAAGGCGCAGCGTGCCGACCGTGGAAGTGTTGTAGCCGATGACGGGCATATCGTAGGGCACGGCGAGCACGCTCCTGTCCGCAAACTCAACGGTCAATGTTTTATCGTCGCGCCTGCGGGACCACGGGTCGCCCTGCTTCTGCCAATCGTCCGCCTTTTCCGCCTGGAAGCCGTTTATGAACTCCTGCTTAAAAAGCCCGAACTTATAGCGTATGCCGTAGCCGTCGAGCGGCAGATCGTGCGTTGCCGCGCTGTCCAAAAAACACGCGGCGAGCCTGCCGAGACCGCCGTTGCCGAGCGCGCAGTCCTCGATATCCTCCATTATCGCGATATCAACGCCGCGAAGTGCGAGCAGGCGCTTGACTTCGTCGAGCAGTTTAAGCGAAAAGAGGTTGTTGTAGACCATACGCCCCGTCAGATACTCGGCGGAGATATAGTACGCCCTGCGCCCGTTTTCGCGCGCGCGGCGGCTTCTGCGCCAATCGTCCGCGATCGCGTACATGACCGCGCCCGATATCGCCCGATGCAGCTGCGTTGCGCTCGCCTCGGAGATATCCACCTGATAATCGCCGCGAAGCACATCCTCCGCGCGCCTTATAATGCCTTTTGCGTCCATCAACATAGTTTTTGCTCCTATTAAACCGATTTATAGTTTCGATATGTCGTTTGTGCGGCTCGATTTCAATGAATGGGAGTTTGGGCCGCTATCTCCGCTTCCATGCGGCGGTCAAGATTCTTCCACAAATATTCCTGTAAACTTCGGAACATTGAATCTGTCGGTAAACAACGCACATTTGCACAGGAAGGAGTAGAAAATATGACGACCCTGCCGGCACAGAGACTCATAATTCCCCTGACCTTTTGCAAGGATGACGTCCGCGGTGTCCAATGCTTTTTTTGCCGCATCAGGAAGCATTGAATACACCGTACCGGCGATAGGGGCTCCGTTCGATATCAACTCCGCATACCTGTCGATGCCCACATAATGCGCATCTTCGAGCGTTGCATCGTTAAGTACTTCCCCGCCCCGTACCATCACCGTTATTTTAGCGTTCGGATATCGCTTGAGCAACTGCTCGATAAAGAGTTTATCAAGTACTATCTCGCCGCAGTTGTCTGCGATGAGGAGGAACTTGCTTGCTTGCGACAGAGCCGTCAAAAAGGAATCAACGGAGCGCCGGTCTCTTTCAAGTATGGCGGCGCCTTCAAGCAACGAAAAAAACGCTTTCTCATCAACGCTGTTCATCGCACCGAAATCTATATAGTTCCCGATCCGCGAATAGGCGAGCGCAGTTTTAAGGGGATCGTTCGACTGCTCGATTTTAAGGCGAAGATCGGTCTGTACGGAGAGAACAAGATCGTTGTATCTTTTTTTGACCTCTTTATAGGATGCGCTTTTGCCAAAGCGTTTCTCATAGGCTTTGGCAAATCGATAGATAAGGATCGGAGCGGTGTCGTCGGCGTTCCTGTCGTCGATGATCCTTTTTACTTCCGCAAGGTATTCCGTGTCGTCTGTCAGCCGCCGCTGTTTGTCATACAGACACTCGGCGCAGTTTTCCGTTATTCTCATACAAACCCCCGCTTTCGCGTTTGATCGCTTTAAATGTTTACAAAACCTCGCGTGCATCCATAAACGCCCGAACGAGCGAAACAAGTTCGTTTTCGTCGCGGCAGGAGTTCACCTGCCTGCGAAGTTCGGTGCTGCCGTACATTCCCTTGGTGTACCACGCGATATGCTTTCGCATATCCACAAACGAGCCTCCGCCGTGGTCGCGGCAGTATTCGGTAATGTGCGCGAGTGCAGCGCCGAGCCGCTCCGATTCGGTCGGAACAAAAGGTGTTTTGCCGTCAAGACGGGCGGCGATCTCGCGGAAGACGAAGGGGTTGCCCTGTGCGCCGCGCGCGATCATCAGCCCCGCGCAGCCCGTTTTTTCCAGCATATCGACGGCGGAATCCGCCGAAAAAATATCGCCGTTGCCCACAACCGGCACGGATACGGCAGCGACCACCTCCGCGATGAGTTCGCGGTCGGCGGCGCCCGAATACATCTGCATCCGAGTTCTGCCGTGTACGCTCAAAAACGCCGCGCCGCTTTGTTCCATAACGCGGGCAAACTCGACGGCGTTCACGGAGGCGTCGTCCCAGCCCTTGCGGAACTTGACGCTGATCGGCACGGGCGAAGCTTTGACCGCCGCTTCGACGATCCTGCCCGCGAGCAAGGGGTCGCGCATCAGACTCGAGCCGTCGCAGTTTGAGGTTATCTTCGGCGCGGGACAGCCCATATTGATATCGACGCTGCTTATCTCATCGGGCGAGACAAGGGTCTCAAACAGCCGCTTCACGGTATCCGCCATCAGGGCGGGGTCGTGTCCGAAGAGTTGGATGCCGCAGGGCGTTTCGGCGGGATCGATCGAGATGAGATCCCGTGTTTTTTTGTTGTTGAAATGAAGCCCGCTCGCGCTCACCATCTCGGTGAAGGTAAAATCGCAGCCCTCGCGGATGCACATCCTGCGAAAAACGCTGTCGGTGATGCCCGCCATCGGCGCAAGCAGCACGGGCGGGCGCGGCTTTTGCCCTTCGCCGCCCTTTTTGAGTATGGAAAACAGTTCCCTGCTTTTTTCACAAAAGCGCGCCGTCATTCCGTGTAGTAAAACACGCCCTCGCAGACCGTTTGGGCGGGACCGAACATATAGATCGAATCGTCCGCAAGCCACTCGATCTCGAGTGTGCCGAGTTCAACGTGCACGTTCACTTTTCGTGTGGTATAGCCCGCGAGTATGCACGCCACGACCGAGGCGCATGCGCCCGTGCCGCAGCAGAGCGTACAGCCGCAGCCGCGCTCCCACGCGCGCATAATGATGTTTTCGTCGTCGATTACCTGAACGAAGTCCACGTTCGTGCGCTTGGGAAAGATCGGGCTGCGTTCGATATCCTTGCCGTAGTATTCAACATCCGTCAGCGCCGCGTCGTCCACGAACGCGACCGTGTGCGGAACGCCGGTGTTGACGCTCGTCACGGTAAAGCGCCGTCCGTGCGAAAACAGGCTCTTTTGCTGGAACTCGCCCTCGGCGGAAACGGGGATATCCGCACAGTCGAGTTTGGGCGCGCCCATATCCACGCCGATGCCGGTAACGACGCCGTTTTCGACCGTCGCGCGGGGGCGTTTGACGCCCGAAAGCGTTTCGACCGTGAACTCAGTCTTATCCATTATGCCCTTTTCGATGCAAAACTTGACAAAACAGCGTATGCCGTTGCCGCACATCTCCGCTTCGGTACCGTCGATATTGAGTATCAGCATCTTTATGTCGGCAATATCCGAATTGCGAACGATCAGCAGGCTGTCCGCGCCTACGCCCGTGTTGCGGTGCAGGATGCTGCGCGCAAAGGCGTTTACATCCTTAATTCGCTCGTCGCGGTCGTCGATCAGCACCATATCGTTGCCGAGACCGTGCATCTTTGAAAACTCAAACTTCATTTTTTGCTCCTTATTCTATGATAAGCCCAACGGGACAATGGTCGCTGCCCAATATCTCATTATAGATGAGCGCATCCTTCACGCGGGGCATAAAACGCTTGCTTGCAACAAAATAATCTATGCGCCACCCCGTGTTGCGCTCACGCGAGCGGAACATATAACTCCACCAGGTGTAGGCGTCCGCTCTGTCGGGGTACAGGGTGCGGAAGGTATCCGAAAAGCCCGCTTCGAGAAGCCGCGTAAACTTTTCGCGCTCCTCGTTTGTAAACCCTGCGTTGCCCACGTTCGATTTGGCGTTTTTGAGGTCTATCTCGTTATGGGCGACGTTCATATCGCCGCAGACGACGACGGGCTTTTGCTTGTCGAGCGAAACGAGATATTCGCGGAACGCGTCCTCCCACCTGCAGCGGTATTCAAGGCGCGTAAGCTCCCTCTGCGCGTTCGGGGTATAGACCGTCACAAAGAAGAACTCCTCAAACTCAAGCGTTATTACGCGGCCCTCGCTCTCAAACTCCTCGGAAAGACCCATACCGTATCTTACGGAAACGGGCTCGGTTTTTGTGAATACGGCGGTGCCGGAATAGCCCTTCTTTTCGGCGTAGTGCCAATAGGCGCGATAGCCCTCCGGCGCAAAATCGATCTGCCCCTGCTGGAGTTTTGTTTCCTGCAGGGCAAAGATATCCGCGTCCTCCGCCTTAAAAAATGCCTCAAAACCCTTGCCCATACAGGCGCGAAGCCCGTTCACGTTCCACGAAATAAACTTCATCTTTCCCCCGTTGCCTGCGGCGGATGCTGCGCCGCGTCGGCACTTGTAATTATTCTGATATTATACCGCAAAACGGGAGCCGAATCAAGAGCGCAGGGCGGCGTGGGACGGGCGAGTATACCCCGCCTTTCGGCTTTTCGCCGTTGACAAGTTAACTTTTATCCAATATAATAAACCCACGGATAACAATCTGAAATAACAGGCGAAATTTGGAGTGGAAATGACCAGCCTAAAGAGGAGGATTGAAGTATGAAAAAAACTTTAGCTATCATTGCCGCTGCGGTAATGCTTCTTACTGTCTTTGCTTGGGTTCTCTATATTATCGATACAAGTGCAAGCAATCAAGTGCTGGGGACGACGAAGTATGACGGTCTGGCATTGGCTTATGGACTTATTGTCCTTGGATTTATTCTGATTGCCGAAATCGCGTTTTTTTATGGCATCGCGCTTATTTTATCAAAGAACAGAACACCGTTGAAACTGGTTTTAGGTGCAGTCATCGTTATAATCAGCTTAATATTCCTGATTAGCTTGATCAAATCCTTTTTCAGAATCTAACTCAAACCTGTTGGATGAGCATGATGTTACTCCGATTATCATTGGTTTCCGGATGACTACCGAGTCCGGAAACCAAAGCTTTTAGGCATATAGAGAGCTATATATTGGATAAATAACGGGGATTGAAGCATGAAGAAGGTCTTGTCTATCGTTGCCGTTGCAGCCATACTCTTTCCTGCATTCGTTAAAAGATGGACTTGCTGAATGGCGAAGCTATCCTTAATTGTAATATGCGGCGAACTTCTGATGTTAAAACCCAAATTATAGGAGAGGATTGGATTTATGAAGAAAACGCTCTGGTGTATTGCTGTCGTAGTGATACTGCTTACAGTTGTGCTTGGCGCAATCAAAATACAAGGAGAGATAGCGGTTGTGCGTGATGAAGATGCGATTCTCACGGATGTAGGCGTGTTCATTTTTTCCGTTTTGCACATATTGATAATCGTCTCCGAAATCGGCTTCTTTTCGGGCATCGCGCTTATTTTATCAAAGAACAGAACACCGTTGAAACTGGTTTTCGGCGCAGTCATCGTTATAGTCACCGCAGTATTATTGATTGTTTGGATAAAGTCCTTTTTGGGGGGTCGATATCTAACCGGTGATGCGAGTGCGTCCGCTGCCGATCGTCTTACGTCCTTGCACCGATTCTCTTTTGCAAGAAAGTGTATGTTAAGATTTGACGATTACTTATATTAAACGGAGGAAATAAATGAAAAAAGTTTTGTTATTTATTGCCGTTGCAGCCATACTGTTGACCATTGTATCAGGAGCTTTTCATATAAATCGGGAAGCTATGCATAATGAAGCAATGACAGAAGTTCCAAATGACGTCAAAAGATTTTCCGGTATTCATGAAGTCGGCTTGATAATCGTTCTAATAGCTATCGTTGCTTGCGAAATCGGACTTTTTTCGGGCATCGCGCTTATTTTATCAAAGAACAGAACTCCGTTGAAACTGGTTTTCGGCATAGTCATCGTTATAATCAGCTTGTTTTTTTGGGTTGGCTTTATCAGATCGTTTTTCGGTTTCTATACCAGATCCCATGAGGAACCCATGGTTGACATGATGTTGCTTGAAAGATTACCCGGATTATAATTACGACTTGGCACCGAGTCCGTAACCCCAAGCTTTTCGGCATAATGATAACTTCTTGGATAAATAAGGAGGTATGACGCATGAAAAAAACTTTAACCATAATTGCTGTTGCGGTAATGCTTCTTACCGTCTTTGCTTTCGTTCTCTTTACTATCGATATATGCGGATGCAATCCGGAGGCGTGGTCTAAGGGGACCGGTATTGCACTATATATTGGAATGATATACCTTGGATTTATGCTGATAACCGAAAGTACATTGTTCGGCGGTATCGCACTGCTTCTGTCAAAGAAAAGAACACTGTTGAAGATTATTCTCGGTATAGTCATCGTTATAATCAGCTTATATTACTTGATCGGTGTGGGCATATACTTTTTCGGATCATGGCTGAAATGATGGTATCCGAACGATTACCGGGATTATCACGATGATTTTGCACCTAATCCGGAATCCCAGACTTTTCGGCATAATGATAACTTCTTGGATAAATAAGGAGGTATGACGCATGAAAAAAGCTTTAACCATAATTGCTGTTGCGGTAATGCTTATTACTGTCTTTGCTTTCGTTCTCTTTGCTATCGATACCTGCGGAAGCGATCCGGAGGCGGGGTCTAAGGGGGACGGTCTTGTACTATATGTGGTAATCTGTCTCCTTGGATTTATTCTGATTTCCGAAAACGCATTTTTTTCGGGTGTCGGGATGATTCTGTTAAAGAACAGAACACCGTTGAAGATTATTCTCGGTATAGTCATCATTATAATCAGCGCAGTATGCTTGATTTGCATGTACGATTTATTTTTTGAAAGATGCCTCTCAAACCTGTGGTTTCACATAACCGGACGATTGCACGGATCATAATTACGTCCTTGCTCCGAGTTCGGCAACAAAGGATTGTCGGCATATAGAGAACTGCATATTGGATAAAAAGAATCCCGAGAAAAGCGCGACCGCCTATCTCGGGCTCTTTTATCTTGCTGTATCCGACGACGAACTAATAACTGTTTGGCAAAAGCCCTGCGCTTTGCCGGCAGGAATCATTCCTTTGGCTCGGGAATGCCAGTCAGTATGCGGAAGAGTTTGACGCGCTTTACGACGAGTTCGATAATTACAAGCGATACGCCGAATAAAACGAAGAAGTTTGCGGCGATTATGACCGCGGGTATCTTGATATGGAGTTTGGATACGACCAGCCATCGCGTGACGGTCAAAAGATAGCCGTTGAACAGGAAGATCTGCAGCGAATATTTGCCCGCTTCTTCAAAGAGTTTTGAGAAGAAAAAGCGGCGGATGAGTATCGCGAACGAGGTGACGCAGAGTATGCCCATAAACGCCACAAAGATCCCGTAGACGCCGCGCAGAACGGGCTGCCACGAGGAGGCGTACGGCAGACCGAAGATCATATTCGGGAAAGCGATCACAAACCACACCGCGAGGCTGACGAGCCATACGGGCAGGGTGCCGACTGCTTTGAGGCTCTTTTTGAAGACCTCGGGGTACTCGCGGGAGCGGAGTTTAAGATAGTAGCCCGCCGCGAAGAAGAACAGATATTCCCTGATGCTGTCCAGGCTGAAGGTGTTGGGGACGGTAAAGGCGATATTGAGCGCGTCCATGCGGACTTTGAGCGGGAATTTGACGAAGATATTGAGCGCGGCAAGCGCGATAAGCGCTATCGCGCCGACGAGTTTGTTGTCAAACAGTTTGCGTATGAACGGGAAGATGATAAAGATCATTAAAAGCGCGTGCAAAAACCAGAGGTATTTGCCCGTCAGCACCCCGGGAAGCGATTGTAAAAAGCCGCCGCCGCGGTTTACGAGATCGCCGCCTATGCTGCCCAAAAACACGTGAAGAACGCCGAACACGAGCAGCGGTATTACGATGCGTTTGAACTTTTTGAGCGCATAGTCCTTTAGATCGCGGTAGCCGAAGCAGAAGCCCGAGATCATAAAGAACAGCGGCATATGCGTGGTGCTTACAAACGAGTGGAGGCTGCCGCACCAACGGATGAGGTTGAGGTCGATCGGGTAAACGATGATCGAATGCCCGAGCATTACCATCGCTATCGCGAGGCCCTTTAGTATGTCTATTTCTCTATAATGCTTTTTCATATGTAAAATCCCCCTGTTATACGCCCAAAAGTTCGGAGATCAGTTTGTCGGCGTTTGTTTCAAGGCGGCACAGCCTCGCCTCGGCGTCGGCGGCGCTGTTCGCGGACGCGCCGATATAGAGTTTGAGTTTGGGCTCGGTGCCGCTCGGGCGCACGACTATCCACGCGTCAGCGGGCAATATGTAGCGCAGCACGTTCGATTCGGGCAGTTCTATAGAGGATACCCTGCCGCTTTGCGTATCAACGCGCTCCAGCGTCGTAAAGTCCTCGCGCCGGAGCACCGTTTCGCCCGCGCCGAAATCGCTCGGAGGCGAAACGCGGAGGCTTCGCATACAAGCCTCGATGCGCTCAATACCTTCCTTGCCCGTGAGCGTGTAGGACTTGGTCTTTTCGATAAAACAGCCGTATTCTTCGTAGATGGAATCGAGCACGTCGAGCAGCGTTTTGCCTCTTGAGGCGTATACCGTCGCCGCCTCGCAAACGAGCAGCGAAGCGAGGATCGCGTCCTTGTCGCGGGCAAAGCCGCCGGCAAGGAAACCGTAGCTCTCTTCAAAGCCGAAGAGGAACTTGCCCCTGCCGCTCTTTTCGGCAAGGTCGATCTCGTTCGCGATGAAGCGGAAGCCCGTGAGCACATTGCGCATCTCAACGCCGAAGCCGCGGCAGATCGCGTCCGCAAGCGAGGTACTGACAAGCGATTTGACGACGAAGCCGTCATCCGGCAGTTTGTTTTGAACTTTTAGTTCGGAAAGTATGTAATAGATGAGCAGACTGCCGATCTGGTTGCCGGTCAAAAGGCGGTATTCGCCGCTTTTTTCACGCACGGCAACGCCGAGGCGGTCGGCGTCGGGATCGGTGGCGAGAATAAGCGGCGCGTCAACCTGCTTTGCAAGGTCGATGGCGAGTTTAAACGCGTTCGGGTCCTCGGGATTCGGCGCTTTTACAGTCGGAAAATCGCCGTCCGGCCACGCCTGACGCGGCACGACGCAGACCTTTTTGACGCCCGCGATATCGAGTATCGCCGTTACGGGCACGAGCCCGCTTCCGTGCAGGGGCGTGTAGACGATATTGGTTTCGTTCTTTTCGTTCTCTGCCTTAACGATATCGGGATTGAGCATCAGCGAGAGCGTTTTTTCGTAGTAAACAAGGTCGACCTCGGTGCCGATGGGGATGATGAGACCTTGCTTTTTGGCAAGTTCGTAGTCGATCAGCTCCGTGTCGAAATAGTCGAACGCGCGGATACTTTCGAGGATCTCGCTTGCCTGCTCGGGACCGACCTGACCGCCGTGGGACCAGTAGACCTTATAGCCGTTGTACTCCGGCGGGTTATGGCTCGCCGTGATGACGATGCCCGCGATGCAGCCGAGTTCGCGCACGGTGAACGAGAGTTGGGGCACGCTGTGGAGCGTTGAGTAAAGGAATACGCGAATACCGTAGGCGGCAAGCGTGCGCGCGGCGAGTTTGGCAAACTCGTCCGAACGGCGGCGGGAATCATACGCTATCGCAACGCCCGCGTCCTTCGCGCCGTCGAGTTTCAAAAGATACGCGGCAAGGCCCGCGCTCGCGCGGCGCACGACGTATTCGTTCATACGGTTGGTGCCGAGGCCGAGTATGCCGCGAAGTCCCGCCGTACCGAACTCGAGTTCGGTATAGAAGCGCTCCGTCTGTTCCTTTTCGTTATTCGAGATGGCGGCGAGTTCGCGTTTTTCGTCCTCGCGGAGCGAGGGCTCCGTCAGCCATCTTTGGTATTCTTCAAAGCATTTGTCCATAAAACCATTCCCCTGTCGAACGGGCATATCCCTTTGGGGAGCGTTATATGCTCAACTTTTCAGGAATATGCCCGTTTGTTAATCATTCGTTTGTTTCCGTGCTCACGCTGCCGTCGTTCGTTTCGGCGTCGATGGCGGCGTCAGCATATGCGCCGTAATCGCCGTATGCGCCGTATTTTCCGTACCTGCCGTAGCTGCCGTATTTGCCGTATGCGCCATGTCGGCCGTATTTGCCATACTTGCCGTAGCCGCCGTATTTGCCGTAACTGGAGTACTTATTGTGCTTGCCGTAGGCGTGTCCCGTTGCGGATACGCCGGCGTTGTTGAGAACATAGCCGATGAACCTTGCGCCGGAGTTGGAAACGTTGTTGACGCCGGTGATGAGGCTGCTCTTTGTGGTGTAATCCTGACAGACGACGTAGATGATGGCGTCCGCGTACTGCGCGATTATCTGTGCATCAGCGAGTATCGCGCTCGGCGGCGCATCGACGATGACGAAGTCGAACTGCTCCCTCATCGTATCGATGAGTTCATGCATCTTTGAGGAGCGGAGAAGTTCGGGAACATTGTAGTTCTTAGTCGCGCCGCGTATGGCGTATATGTCGGTATCGATCTCGGAGAGGATGTCGGAGATCTCGACTTCGCCCTTGAGATATTCAACAAGACCCGCGCTCTTGACCTTTTTAAGCGCGCCTATGGTGGAGGGCTTGCGGATATCGGCGTCGATGAACACGACCCTCTTGCCCGCCGTTGAAAGCGCGTAAGCCGTATTGATCGCGGCGGTTGATTTGCCCTCGCCGGGAACGGAACCGACGAACAGGATGACCTTGTCGCCATACTGCGAGGCGGTCTTGTCAAGACGCTTTCTTATGAGCGTTATGGCGTCCGTAAACTCGCGCGAGGTGTTTTTGCTGTTAAGCAGCAGCACCTTGTCCTCGGATTCCTTGCGGCCCGTATCGTAGGGGATGGTGCCGATGCAGCGGATATTCAGCGTTTCGCGGAGCTCCTCTACGCCTCCGACCCTGCGGTTGGAAATGTTGAGTACGACCGCCAATGCGAAACCGACCGCGGCGGCGACAGCGCCCGCTATGATGAAGTTGTTTTTGTAACTGATGCGGTTGCTTGCGCGCGTGGGCACCGTGGGTTCGTTGATGAGGTTTATCTCGGTGTTGCCGACTACATAGTTGGCGACCTTGGGATAATTGTTTATCGCGGAGAGCAGCACGTCGTACGCGTCCTGCGGATTGCTCGCGGTCGAAGTCATCGTGATCAGCGCGGTGCTGACCTGAACATCGGTCTGCAGCGTCGCAGGAACGGTTTTGATGCCCATATCCTCACGGATGAGGTTGTTGAGAAGACCGCTGTTCAGTATATGAGGAAATACTGAGGACAGCCTCTGTGCGACGCTACCCGAATACGCATCAGCGGTCGCGCCGGACGAGCCGATTATCGAAATGTTAAAGGTCGCCGAGGAGCGGTACTTGGGAACAAAACTCGCCTTTTCGCGGTAGCAGAGCAGCGCGGCGAGCACAGCAAACAGGATGATCGGAACGAGGATGATGCGCAGGAAGGTCTTGAGCGTGCTGACGATAAAAGCGAACAGATCGATCTCCTTCTCGGCAACGGGCTCCGCGTCCTGCGTCGATGCGGTCATAGTCTCGAACTCGGAAGACCTCTGCCGGGAACGAATTGAGGTATTCTGCTCATCGCGCACCGGCCTGACATCGCTCATTTCAATGTCGTGCAACGGCTCCGAGGTGAAGCCGTTGTCGCCGTAGGCACCGTAGTTGCCGTAGGAGCCGTATTTTCCGTACTTGCCGTAGTTGCCGTACCTGCCGTAGTTGCCGTACCTGCCGTACCTGCCGTAACTTCCGTAGCCGCCGTAGTTGCCGTAGGCGCCCTTTTTGCGCCTGCCGTACATGCCGTAGCCGGTGGACGACGTTACGGTCTGACCCGCGCCATCGAAGAAGGGAAGGTGTTTTACGTCGTTAAACACATAGCCGAGCATATCGCAGTTTGACGATATGGTGCTCAGCGCCGTGGTGATGCGCTTGCTCGTTGCAAAGCCCTGGCGGATGACCATTATCGCCGCGTCGCAGAGTTCAGCGAGGAACTCGGTGATATTGGATACCGCAACGGGAGGGGAATCGACGATTATGACGTCGTATTCGCGCTTTGCATTTTCCATAAAGCGCTGCATACGCTGGGAACTGAGCAGATCAAAGGAGTTGTGCACCTTGCCGCGGCAGATCATAAGGCTTACGTTCTTCGCGTTCTCGAGGGTCGGCAGTTCAAGCGTGCCTTCCCCGCAGATGAGGTATTGATCTATGGAAACGGGAAGTTCCTTATCGATGCCCAGCATCTTTGCGATCGACGGCTCGCCAAGGTCGCCTTCGACGAGCAGCACCTTCTTATTTTCGCGTGCGAAAGCGAGCGCAAGGTTGGTCGCGATAGTGCTTCGCCCTTCGTCGGCGTCAACGCTCGAAACGAGCAGGGATTTGTGCCCTTCGAGCTTCATAAGGTACTGGATCCTTGTTTGCAAAAGCCTGGTGGTCTCGAAGTAGCCGAAGCCCGTGGTGGGATTGTTTATAAGCAGATTGTCGACGGGGATCTTCTTTTTGAACAGTTTCTTTTTGCTGCGGTTTTTGAGGCGGCGCTTCTGGCGCTCGAGCGTTGCGAGTTTTTCGATATCGCCGATCTTGTCCGCAACGTCCTGCTCCCTATAGATCCTGTCGGTGAAGATCGCGCTGACGGCGATCGCCGCGGTTATCAGAATGGCCGCTATGGCGGAGTAAAGCACGACCTGCTTGCGCCTGTTGAGCGGCACGTCGGGCTTTTGGGGCATCGTGGGGCGCATAAGCACGTTGAGCGTGGAGCCCTTGACAACGCGGCCGACAACGATCTGGTGGTGATCGATGATCGCGTTTATCGCGGCATAGGCCGCCTCGGGCGAATCGGAGGTTACGCTTAGTGAGAGTATGTTGGTATTGCTGACGACATCCGAGTTGATCGTGCCGCGGAAGGATTTGATCCCGGCCTCTTTGAATACCATCTGGTGCAGTTCGGCACGCCGGAGCGTGATGGCGACGGCGGAAGCAAGACTTCGCGTGGATTCGAGGTTGGCGAACATCGTGGTCGTTGCCGAGCCCTTGGACGAAACGATGAAGGTCGCCGTTGCGGTGTACTGCCTCTTGTAATTTTCGGTAACGAACACATAGGAAAGCATTGCCGCGATCAGCGTTCCGATGAGGATGACCCACCAGTTGCGCAGGATGCGCGTTATTATGGTATCGAAATTGATGCTCAGTTTTTTCTTTTCTTTTTGTTCTCTTGGAATAAAATTAGCCATATTTTATTCGTTCCTTTCGAGGTTTGCGCTTTCACCGAAGCGACTCATTGATCGTCCACGACAACATACAGCGCGGTGCTGCCGATATGGTCGCCGTTTTCACAGTAGATCGGTATCCTGTATGTTCCGGGCGTGCTTTGGTCAAAATCGGAGAGATCGGCATAGATCTTGTCGACGCCATACTCCGACGGGGAATAACTGTCTTTTACTATGGTTATGGAATCAACATAATCGAGCGGATCGAAGATGGACTCGGGCTTGACGTAAACGAGATACTCCGTAAGCTCGATGTTCGGCGTTTCCTGAGGGGGCTTGTCGCGGTTTACGACGTCGACCACGATCGAGGAAACATCGCCGTAGTTGTTGGACACCCTGAACTCTATCTGCTTGGTGCTGCTGCTGAGACCCTCGGTATCGATGATGGACATAGATATCCTCGAGGAGATATCGCCCTCAAAGCAGTCGTAAGCCTTGATGAACGAGGTGAGGTCCTTGTTCATCTTGGAATCGCCCGAGATGAAGATAAAATCGGCGCTGAACTGGAACTTGGGCGAATGATAATCGAAGAAGTTGAGCGTCCTTGAAACGCTCGAAACCTGATTGTCGGAATCGCTGACGGCATAGGTGATGGTGCACCTGCCGTTCTTCGCGATCGCGGAGATGCTTTCGATGACCACCTTATGCGTGATGTCGCCGTCCTCGGCGTCCATCGCCGAAACGCCGGCCAAAAGATCGGCGTCGGTCGCGCCGACGCTGACGCTGATCTCGTCCGTAGCACAGACGATAACGGGCGCGGCGTTTCTGCTTGATATTCTAAGATGAAGCAGATATGCCAAAAAACCCATCGTAACCACGACAAGGGCTACGATAGCGAGGATTATTCGTTTTTCTCTTGCTTTGCTCATACTGTCTCCTCAAGAGTGTGTGTTTTGGTCAAATCGCCAAAACCGCCCGCACCGCATCAGCGGCTGGTCGGCTCCGTCTGCGTTTGAGCATACTACCTTATATTGTACCACTTTTTTTGAATAATGTCTACCCCAATCGCGCGCGTACGCATATTGCGGAAACCTTCAAAAAACAAACGAGCGCCGGAACGGTTGCAACCCCGGCGCAGTTTGCTTGAAAATGCCATTTGTACGCGGCGCGGCGTACTGCGTTTTGACGGCGTTAGTCAACGGACTTTTCAGTCGATTCGGCCTCGATCAGCTCGGCAAACGCTTCGGCATTATTCGTATGCATTATCTTCGCCATAGTCGATGACGACCTTTTTGCAGTCGGCGCAGCGGTAGGATTCAACGGCGCTGCCGGCGAACATTCCCAAGGATTCCGACGACAGTCTGACGGCGGAGCGGCTCAATGCCGAGAGCGCCGCCACGTGGACGGGTTTCCTTGTCCACGTAACGCCGTCGCGGCATTGGATATAGCCAAGTTCCATCTCCTTGCCGCAATAAGGGCAGATCTTGTTCATAAAGATATCCTCCTTATAAAGTGTTTTACCAATAAAAATTATCGGGCGCATCCGTCCTTTTGAACAGGCGCGCCGATTTCATCGTCAATCTATGCTCTTTTCCTTGACCTCTTTTTCGATCTTTTCCATAAACGCTTCGAGCGTCATCGTGCCGAGATCGCCGCCCTTTCTCGAACGTACTGCGACGACGCCGTTTTCGACCTCTTTATCGCCGACGATGAGCATATAGGGTATCTTCTGCATCTGCGCTTCGCGGATCTTGAAGCCTATCTTTTCGTTGCGCAAGTCTGTTTCGATGCGCAGACCGAGCGCGGCGAGTTTGCCGGCGATCTCGACGGCGGCGTCCTGCGTGCGGTCGGTCATAGCCATGATCTTGACCTGAACAGGGGCGAGCCATGTCGGGAATGCGCCGGCGAAATGCTCGGTGATCACGCCGATAAAGCGTTCGATTGAGCCGAATACGACGCGGTGGATCATAACGGGGCGATGCTTTGCGCCGTCCGCGCCCGTGTATTCGAGTTCAAATCTCTCGGGCAGCTGCATATCGAGTTGGATCGTGCCGCACTGCCATGTCCTGCCGAGGCAGTCCGCAAGGTGGAAGTCGAGTTTGGGACCGTAGAACGCGCCGTCGCCCTCGTTGATAACATACTCCTTGCCGAGTTCCGTAATGGCGTCCTTGAGCGTTTCTGTCGCAAAATCCCAGTCCTTCTTGTCGCCGATATGATCTTCCGGCATCGTGGAAAGTTCGATGTTATAAGAGAGCCCGAAGGTGGAATAGACCTCGTCGAACAGACGGACGACGTTCTTGATCTCGTCCTTCATCTGATCCCAGGTCATAAAGATATGCGCGTCATCCTGCGTGAAGCAGCGCACGCGGAACAGCCCGTGCAGCGCACCGGAGAGTTCGTGGCGGTGAACAAGGCCGAGTTCACCCATACGCAGCGGCAGATCGCGGTAGGAGCGCATCTCCGTCTGATAAACAAGCATACCGCCGGGGCAGTTCATCGGCTTGATCGCAAAATCCTGCTCGTCGATGACCGTGGTGTACATATTGTTTTTGTAATGTCCCCAATGACCGGACTTTTCCCAGAGCTCGCGGTTGAGCATCATCGGGGTCTGTATCTCAACATAACCGTAGCGTTTATGCACCTCACGCCAGTATTCGATGAGTTTGTTTTTGAGCAGCATACCCTTGGGCAGGAAGAACGGGAATCCGGGACCCTCGTCCATAAGCGTGAACAGACCGAGTTCCCTGCCGATCTTGCGGTGGTCGCGCTTTTTGGCTTCCTCGAGGCGTTGGATGTACTCGTCAAGATCCGCCTTCTTTTCAAATGCCGTCGCGTAGATGCGCTTGAGCATCTTGTTCTTTTCGCTGCCGCGCCAGTATGCGCCCGCGACGCTCATAAGTTTTATGTTTTTGCATTTGCCCGTCGATTCAAGGTGCGGACCGGCGCATAGATCCACAAAATCGCCCTGCTTATAGAAACTGATCTCCTCGCCCTCGGGCAGATCCTCGATAAGTTCCACCTTGTAGGGCTCGCCGAGTTCCTTCATATAGGCGATCGCTTCGTCGCGCGGGAGGACGAACCTTTCAAGAGGCAGATTTTCGGAAACGATCTTTTCGATCTCCTTTTCGATCTTCGGAAAATCCTCGGGGTTGAACGGCACATCGGTGTCGAAATCGTAGTAAAAACCGTTGTCGATGGCGGGGCCGATCGCGAGTTTTACCTCGGGCCAAAGCCGTTTGACGGCTTGCGCGAGGATGTGCGAGCCCGTATGGCGATAGGTCCACCTGCCGCCCTCGTCGTTGAAGGTGAGTATTTTCAGGCTGTGGTCGCCGTGGATGGGCAGCGCCGCGTCGTAGAGTTCGCCGTCGAGTTCGGCGGAAAGGGTCGCTTTTTTAAGACGGGGGCTGATGCTTTCGGCGATCGCGTAGGCGTTGACGCCGTCGTCGTACTGACGGACGGAGCCGTCGGGGAATGTGATGTTGATCATTTTTTTGTTTCTCCTTTTCTTTTGATGTTTCGGCGGTGTTTCCCTTTTTACGAAGAAAAGAAAAAACCACCTTGAACAGATACTGCTCAAGGACGGCATTGAAATTCAAAACCGCGGTCCCACCTTGATTGCGGCAAAACTGCCGCCGCTCGCTGAGTTGGAAGCGCTCCCGCTTTGGGCTTTTGGAAAAAACTCCGGTTCGGTCGGTATCCTCCCGCGATCCGTGGGCGGCTTGCAGCCGAGGCGCGCCCTCTCTTAAACGGTTTTTGCGGGGCTCATTCCGAACAAGCCCATATTTTTCATCAAAGCGAAGTTTAGCACAACCCGTCGCGTTTGTCAAGCGTTTGCGGCATTGAAATATATTGAAAATCGGCGTAAAATCAATACGGGGAGCGCGGATGTGCTCTGCGCGCGCCCCAAAAAGAGGCAAAAACGGGCGGCAAGCGGCAAAAAAACGAAAAATTACCGCGTTCGCCACAATAAAACTATTGCTTTTTTTGCGGTAAATGGTATATTAATAGTTTGGGAAAGGGCGTTGAGCCCAACAAGGCAAGAGGGAGCGGAAATATGGAAACGAACACAGAAAAGAAACAGATAAAGCGCATAGGCGTTTTGACGAGCGGCGGCGACGCGCCGGGTATGAACGCGGCGGTGAGGGCGGTCGTTCGGACGGCGACCTCGCTCGGCATAGAATGCGTAGGCATAAAGCGAGGCTGGCAGGGGCTTATAAACGCGGATTTCGTGATGCTTACACGCGAGAGCGTAAAGCATATCCTGCCACAGGGAGGAACGCTGCTCTACACCGCGAGAAGCGAGGAGTTTATGCAGCCCGCGGGCAGAAAAAAAGCCGTTGCGACCTGCCGGATGCTCGGCATCGACGGCATCGTTGCAATAGGCGGCGACGGCACGTTCAGGGGCGCATACGAACTCTCAAAGGAGGGCGTACCCGTTGCCGGAGTGCCCGCAACGATAGACAACGACGTTGACTGCACAAACTATACGATAGGCTTTGACACCGCCTGCAATACCGCGCTGGACTGCATAGACCGGCTGCGCGATACGATGCGTTCGCACGAGCGCTGCTCCGTCGTCGAGGTCATGGGCAGAAACGCCGGCTATCTTGCGCTCTACGTCGGCATCGCGGCGGGCGCGACGGCGGTGCTGGTGCCGGAGCATAAATATGATTTTCAAAAGGACATCGTTGAACGCATACAGGATTCACGTCTTGCGGGAAACTCGCATTTTATGATAGTGGTCGCCGAGGGCGCGGGAAGCGCCGTTGAGATCGGGAATCGCATAAAGGAGGCTCTCGGCATCGAGCCCCGCGTAACGGTGCTCGGACATATCCAGCGCGGCGGCTCGCCGAGCGCGAGGGACAGGGAAACCGCCACAAGGATGGGCTACTACGCCGTCCGTGCGCTCCATGAAGGACGGTTCAACGTCATCATCGCAACCCGGGAGGGCGGCATCGTCGCGATGCCTATGGATGAGGCGATGAAGATGAAAAAGCATCTGCAGATGGAGCGCTACCGCATTATGGAAACGATGCAGCTCGGCGGGCTCAAAAATCCGACAGAGATACCGTGATATGATAATCAGCGCCGAAGAAGCGATAAAAAAGCGAATACCGGGCGAACTGATCGCCCTTGCGCAACTCTTTGACAAAAGGGGCTTTTGCCTATACGCCGTCGGAGGGCTCGTTCGCAACACGCTTTTGGGGCTCCCCGTCAGCGATATCGACATTTGCTCCGCGATGCGTCCGAACGATGTCGCGGCGCTCGCGCAAGAGAAGGGCTTTACCGTCGTAAAAAAGGGCATTGAGTTCGGCATGGTCGAACTGCATATCGGCAAAGAAAAGTTTGAGCACACCACCTTCCGCACGGATAAATATTCGGAGGGCGGCTCACACAGACCGAGTTCGGTGGAGTTTTCCTCTTCGCCGCACGAGGACGCGTTCCGACGCGATTTTTCGGTCAACGCGCTCTATTACGCGATAAAAAGCGGCGAACTTATCGACCCGACCGGCGGCATACCCGACCTTGAAAAAGGGCTGATACGAACGACGAGCCCCGACCCCGCCGCCGTGCTCGCAGACGACGGGCTGAGGATAATGCGCCTTGTGCGCTTCTGTGCGGAACTCGGCTTCGAGATCGAGCCCCGTTCGTTTGAAACGGCAAAAAGCCTTGTAAAAAATCTGCTGGACATATCGCCCGAAAGGCTTCGGGACGAACTCGATAAGATACTGCTTTCGGACGTAAAATACGGCAAAAGAAACGCCGAGCGGGTCTATGGCGCGCTTGCGCTTTTAAGGGATATCGGCGCGATAGAAACGATACTGCCCGAACTCTATCTCGGGCGCGGCATCACTCAAAAGGCGCAGTATCACCGCTACGATGTGCTCGACCACAGCCTGCACAGCTGCGCCGAGGCACCGGCGGAACTGACGCTTCGCCTTGCCGCGCTTCTGCACGACGTCGGAAAACCGGAGGTCAACCTGAAAACGGGGCTGATGCGCGGGCACGACGCCGCGGGCGAGCCGATAGCGCGGGCGATACTGAAACGCCTAAAATACGACAACAGGACGGCGGACGAGGTATCGTTCCTTGTAAGGCATCATATGCTGGATCTAAACAACACCGCAAAGGATGCCACCCTGCGCCGCAATTTCGCGCGGTGGGGCGAGGAAAGAAGTATGGCGCTTGCCGAGGTGCGCGCGGCGGATTTCATCGGATCGGGCATCATAGAGGGCCCTGTCGCTTCGGCGGAGCGATGGAAAAAACTGATAAACAGGATGCACGAAGAAAAGGTGCCGTTTAAAGAGAGCGAACTCGACTGCACGGGCGGCGACATAATGGAGCGCTTTGCGCTGCCGCCGTGCCCCGCGGTAGGGAAAATAAAGAAAATGCTTATGGAACATTGCGCCGTGCGACCGCGCGACAACCGAAGGGAAAGGCTTCTTGAGATAGCGCGGGACTATATCGGAACAGCGCTTTTCGATGGATCCCGGGCGGACGGCGGCGGGAGCAAAGACGGCGAAGACGGCAAATAAATAAGATTTATGCAAAAAAGACGGACATTTTCAAAAAAACCGTCTTTTTTTGCTTGCATAATCGTCAAATCTCGTGTAAAATAGCAATTTGTACAGATGTATTGTTTGCGCAGAGTAGGCGCGGGTAACAGCATCGATCGAGTACATAATCCCGCCTTTGCGGGCGGTATGCCATAGGAGAGCCAAATGAGCCTTTCACTGGAAGTAAAAAAATTCGTTAATTCCGAGAATATCGGCAGTTTTGTTACGGTAACGCTCCCGAGCGAACTGCCCGTTGACGATGCGGAGATCCGTGCGGTTCGGCGTGATAAAGCCGCCGCCGAGCGCGCCGCGCGCGAAGCGCAGGACAGGGAGGACGCAGAGAAACTTGCCGAGCGCACTGTTACGGACGCCGAGCGTGAACTCCTTTTTGCCAAGGACGAGTACGACAAGGTGGATCGTATGTTCGACGAGGCGCAGAAAAAGTTGGCCGAACTCACGCCGGGCTACATCGGAAAGAAGAACGCTTTTGACAGCGCAAAGAGCGAATACGACGAGAAAAAGACCCTGAGCGACGCGCTTGAAGCCGAGTACGCTTCCGCCGAGGCGGCGAGGAGCGCCGCCGAGCGTGCGCATACCGACGCCGCACGCCGACTTTCCGAACGCAAAGCGGCGTTTGAAAAGGCCGCCGCCAATGTTGTGGCCACCGCGGCGGAAGAGGCGGAACTTATACAAAAACTCGACACGCTCAAGAGCGAACTCGCGGAGATGGAGGTCGTTGCAAAGCGTTCATCGGATTCCGCGACCGAACTGCAGCATCGCGAGTCCGAACAGAACAGAGCCTACGAAACGCTGAACGACGAGGGCGTAAGCCTTGCCGTTGAAAAGCGTATCCTCGAAAAACAACTCCAGGAAGCCGTGCAGTCCGAAGCGCGCGCCAACAAGGAGTACCAAAAGTCAAAAAGCGAGCATATAGCCGCCGAACAGCAGTACGAATCGCTCAAAAACAACAAAACGAGCCGCAACCCCGAGCGCGATACGCTCAAACTTGCGCAGGCAAAATCCAAACTCGACACCGCAGAGGCGGACGAGCGCGTGCGCCTTGCAAACCTCGAAAAAGAAACGGAGTTCGTTGCCGCAACGCGAGAAAAACTTGCCGAATACGAACGCAAAATAATCGAAAACGCAGAGAAAAAGCGTACAGCGCAGGAACTTTTGGAAGAAGCGAAGGAGTCCGCCCGCAAGGGAAGCGACCTCAAACTTGCCGACGGCTCAAAACTCGCGGGCAAGCGCGCGGACGCGACGGTCGTTTCGTCCCGTCTTGAAAAGGTGAAAAAGAGCCTTGCGGATGCGAAAGTCGCAGAGACCGCCGCGAGCGCTTCCGTCAGCGACGCCGAGGCCGAACTCATCCGCACCAAGCGCGCGCTTGACGACGCGGACGGCGAGCATACGCGCAAAAAGAACGCCTGCGGAGAAGCGGACGCAGTTACAGCCGCCGCGCGCAAGATCTACGACACGGTCAAGACTGAGTACGATCACGCCCACGCGCAGTATGAGGCCGCCGACAAGACGCTTCAGTCCCTTAAGGACGACCGCGCGATGCTGGCAGATCGGATAATCGTGCTTGAAAAGAGCCTGTTCGATGCGCGTGAACATTTTTCAAGCGCACAGATGAACAGCCGCAGCGCTTCAAGCGAGGCACAGCGCCTGCACGGCTCGATCCACGTTATCGAAGCCAAATACGAAACGGCGCGTATGCACTATCTCGAAAGCGGCAAGGGAGAGCCGATAATCCTCGTCCATACGGCGGGTCAGTCCCTTTACACTTTCCGCAATATTTTCTATAAACTTTCGATGAACTACCGCGTCATCGCTCTCGATCTCGTCGGGCACGGCTATTCCGACAGACCCGATTTCTTCGATTATTCGATCGGCTGCCATGCGGAGAGCATCGTGGGCTTTATGAACGAACTCGGCATCGAGAGCGCGCATATACTCGGTTTCTCGATGGGCGCGGGCTTCGCGCTCGAACTTGCGCGCAGACATCCCGAACGCGTCGGCCGCGTTGTGGCGATCTGCCCGGGCGGCGTAACGGGCAATATGCCCCTGATGGTACGTATGGTGGAAAGCGGGCTTTTCGGAGGCATCGCGAGCAAACTCTACAAGGTCAAAAACATAGAAAAGATGCTCAACGAATGCGTCTTCGATCACACCGTGATCGGGCCCGCCGATATCGATCAGTACTACCGTCCCGCAAGCGACAGCCGCGGCCGCTGGGCGATCCGCCGCACCGTTGCGGGCTTTGACGAGAGTGCGCTTATAGATTCCCTCGGCGACATAGAGACCCCCGTGCTCATCGTTTGGGGCGAGGAGGATAAATGGCATCCGTTTGAGGACGCGAACATCTATCGCGCGGGGCTCGTGAACTCCGCCGTGTCCTATGTACGCAACGCGGGCCATCTTCTTCACGAGGAAAAACCCGATAAACTCTTTGACCTTGTGCGTGCGTTCATCCCGGCGGGCTACGGCAACGACGAAGACTGACGGTATAAATTGAATACGAACGGTCGACTCAAACGGAGTCGACCGTTTTTTGCATTATAGGCTTTGTGCGCGAATACCATTTATAAAACCGTATAAAGGAGCGGAGTATGAACGCGCAAAAGCAAACAAAATGCACTTTTTCAAGTTATGTTGATGGCGGCGAAAGAGGGGAACGCCGCGTTTATGAGATGCGCGGGGGTGTGGCGCGTGCCGCGCGAAGCGGCAACAGGAAGCGGAGAACGGGCTTTTTTCCGCAGGCGGGGTATTTTATTATGCTGATGCTTGCGATACTCGGCTTTTCGCTGGTGTTCGCGCTCAAACTCGCGTCGGGGGACGAGGCGGTCGCTACATTCAACGTGATGCTCGGCGCGGCGGGCGACGAAACGGTTGATGAAACGGGCGACGAACAGCTCGGTCGGCTTCGCTTTGTACAGTTCCCGGGGCTGTTGACCGTGTTTGCACCGTCCGACTCCCCCGTTATGCCGATTAAAAGCGAACAGAGCATCGTGGACGACAGTTTGACGGCAAGGATCTACGCCACGCCGGGCACGGAAGCCGTATCGGCGCTGGACGGCACCGTGCGCGCGATCGACGAGTACGGCACGGGCGAGGCGTTCTACAAGGGAGGGAGCGTAACCGTCGCGCATTCGGACGGCGTTGAGATAACCTATTACGGGCTCGCCCCGATCTCGGTGGAGCGCGGTCAGCCCGTGCTTCAGCGCACGGTGCTCGGGCTGCTCGCGGGAGACACTCTCTTTATACGGGTAACGCGCAACGGCCGCCCCGTCGACCCGCTGGAGTTTTTGGGCGTAAAGGCAAGGATCGGATGATGATCGCGTATTACGGGCGTACGCGGCTGAAACTCTCGATCGCGGTGCTCCTTCTGATCCCGACGGCGGCGCTGTTTTCGCGCCTCGGAACGCTTATGACGGCGTTTTGTTCGCTGACGCTGCACGAACTGGCGCATACCGTTATGGCGCATCGGCTCGGCTACGCGGTGGACGGGATCGAGATAATGCCGTTCGGCTTTATCGCAAGGCTCGATCCCGCGCCGCGCTCCCCTTCCGACGCGGCGGCGATCGCCGCTGCCGGTCCCGCCGTGAGCCTCGGGGCTTCGCTTTTGAGTGCAGGGTTCATCGTTTTGTTCCGTGGTTTCGGCGGCGCGGACGCCCTTCGCGAGTTCGCGTTTTTCAATCTCTCCCTCGGAGCGTTCAATCTCTTTCCTGCGCTCCCGCTCGACGGCGGAAGGCTCGCGCTCGCGCTTTCGACGCGCGGCGCGTCGGCGCATTCAAGGCGGCGCTCCGCCCGCATATTTACAATACTCGGTATAGTTTTCGGCACGACGGTCGCGGCTTTCGGCGCGCTTGTAATTTGGAGAGAACGGCGGAGCGCAGCGGCGCTTTTTCACGGCGCGTCATTCCTGATAACGGGCGCTTTCATAGCGTTTGAGGCCTTCGCCTTCAACAAAAAAAGCGGCGAGGCTTCGCTCAAAAGCCCGTCCCGCCTTGCCCCCGCGCACGCCGTGCGCGTTTTGCCTGTCGCGCTCGACTCGCGCTCGAGCGTCAGGGACGCGCTTGTCGCGCTGGCGGGCAACGCCTACGGCATAGCCTGTGTTTTGGACGAAAAAAAGCGCGTCATCGGCATTTTGGATGAGGGCGCGCTTTATGAGAGAGCAGCAGAGGGAAGAGAAAATATCACGCTGTATGAAGCCGTACGGTTCGGCGCGTTTATCTGCGCTAAACCCCGTATACAAGCATCCCAAGCCCCGCGCATACGATGATGACGGCGATCGGTGAGAGCCGTTTTTTGAATGCCGCTTTATAGCCTGTCAGCATAGCGGCGGCAGCGGCGGCGATCAGCGCGGCGCTTCTGTCGAATGAAACGGACGAAAGCCCGACCTCAAGTCCCAAGACGTTTTCCGCCGTCATATATACGCCGACGGCGAGGATTATGCCGATCACGCAGGGCTTAACAGCGCCGAGCGCCGCCTCGACATAGGCGTTGCCGCGAAACTTTTTAAGCACGGTTACAAGCAAAAGAATTATAACGAACGCGGGAAGGATTACGGCGAACGTAGCGATCAACGCGCCCAAAAACCCGGCCTTGAAAACGCCGACATAGGTGGCGATATTGACCATTATCGGTCCCGGCGTTGTTTCGCTGACCGCTATCATCTGCGATAGTTTGTCGTCGATCATCCAACCGTAGGAGAGCACCGTTTCGCGAATCAACGGTATTGCGGCGTACGCGCCGCCGAATGTGAACGCGCCGACTTTCAAAAACGCAAGGAACAACTGTAAAAGCGTCATTGTGCGCCCCCCTTCCTTCGGGAAAGAGCGAAAGCGATCAGTCCGACTACGCCCGCGATGAGCATCATAACGAGCGTGGAAAGGTTTAGCGAGAACGCGTTGATCGCAAGAAGCGCGGCAAACGATACCGCGAAGATGACGATATTTAGGACCGTTTTTTTCATCTTTGAAAACATATTTACGGCGGCGGAGATTATTATGACGCCGACCGCTATGCGGATGCCCGCGAACGCGCTTTTGACCGCCTTGATCTCCATAAGCCCGTCGAGAAACAGGGATACGGCGAGTATGACGGCGAGCGAAGGCAGCACAACGCCGAGCGTCGCAGCGAGCGCGCCCCAAAACCCGCCACGAAGATGCCCGACATAGGTCGCGGCGTTTATTGCTATTGGGCCGGGGGTACTTTCGGCAAGCACCGTAAGTTCCGCCATTTCGTCCTCGGTTATCCACGCTTTTTTATAGATACAGATATTTTCTATCAGCGCTATCATCGCGTAGCCTCCGCCGAAAGTAAAAAGCCCGATTTTGAAAAAAGTAAAGAACAAATCGAGATAAGGTCGCCGTTTCATATTCCATCCCCTTCCTGCTCATATTATACTTTCTGCCCGAGGGCAAGTCAAATGCGCCGCGTTTGATTCAAATGGGCGTTTTTCGGTTGACTATAAACAAAAGGTATTGTAGAATACTTGAAAACGGCGCTGACTCTATGGAGGGCAATATGGCAACCGAACTGCTTTTTTATGAATATCCGACGGTCGAGGAATGCACCGCCGAGGTGCTGTCCTGCACCGAAAAGGACGGAAAATACCTTATCACGCTTACAAAAACTCCCATTTTCCCCGAGGGCGGCGGACAACTCGCGGACGGCGGAATGATAGTCGGTCCCGGCGGAAACGAAGCCCGGATAACCGACTGTCGCACCGAGGACGGCGAGATTGTGCACTATACAGACGCCGCGTTTCCGCCCGGTGCAAGGGTGCGGGTATGTCTGGACGCCGAAAAACGGCTCGACCGCTCGGAACAGCATACGGGCGAGCATATTCTGTCGGGGCTTGCCGCAAAACTCTTCGGAGCAAAAAACGTGGGCTTTCATATGTCCGAGGAGTACTGCACGATAGACCTTGACATACCTCTTGAAAGGGAACAGACGGAAGCGCTCGAACTTGCCGCAAACGCCGCCGTTCGCGCGGATCTTACCGTGCATACCGAGATAACCGACGGCGACGACGCGTCGTCCCGCCCGCTTCGCAAACGCGCGGAGAAGGTGCAGGGAGAGGTGCGCATCGTCTATATCGACAACGGCAAGATCGATTCCTGCACCTGCTGCGGCACGCATCTCAATACAACGGGCATGGTCGGCGCGATACGCATAACCGATCATCAGCACTACAAGGGCGGCACGAGACTGTTCTTCGTGTGCGGCGGCCGCGCCGCAAGGCTCGGCATCGAGGAACACGGCGCGCTGACGGAACTTGCGCGCAGATACTCCACCTCGCGCAGGGACCTGCCCGCGGCGATCAAAAAGCAGGCGGAAGAGGTGCAGGACTTAAAGAGCGAACTCAAACTCAAATCCGCGCTGATCGCAAGGACGGAGGCAAGAGAACTTATCGATCACGCCAAACTGAGCGGCAAAACGCGCGTTATGTTCAAAGTGTACCAAAACTTCGGCGCGAATGATCTAAAACTCATCCTCGACGAAACTGCGGCGGCAATGGAAACCGCGCCGTGCGAATGGGCGGCGCTGATCTTTTCAAGCGGCGCTTCGGGTACGGATTACCGAATGGGCTCAAGCGGCGGATGCAAACTCTCTATGCGCGACCTCTGCGCCGCCGTCAACGCGGCGACGGGCGGCAAGGGCGGCGGAAGCCCCGTATTCGCGCAGGGCAGGAGCGAAAAACCGCTCGATAAGGAGACCGCCGACACTATAGAAAACTATCTAATCAAGGCGACACAGCAGGGCTTTTGATAAACCCGATCGCTGTTTGTGAAACGGAGAAAATATGCCGAGAATAGTGCTTGTGATCGAATACGACGGCGCAAACTACGTCGGCTGGCAGGTGCAGCCGAACGGCGTTGCCGTGCAGCAGGTGATAGGCGGCGCGCTGTTTGAACTGACGGGCGAGCGGATCGATCTTCACGCTTCGGGGCGCACAGACAGCGGCGTGCACGCGCGCGCGCAGGTGGCGCATTTTGATACCGAAAGCCGTATCCCGCCCGATAAGTTCGCCTTTGCACTGAACACCCGCCTGCCTGCGGACATACGCATAAAGGGCAGTTTTTCTTTGCAAGGAGAGGGCGAAAACGAGTTCCATTCGCGTTTTTCGGTAAAGAAAAAGCACTATCGCTACGCGGTTTTGAACACCGTCCACGCCTCGGCGTTTTACGCGGGCAGGGCGCTGCACATCTATAATAAACTCGATATCGAAAAACTCAACGCCGCCGCAGCGAGGTTTATCGGAACGCACGATTTTGCCGCGTTCAAGGCGGCGGGAAGCAAGGTCGCGACCACCGTGCGCACCGTCTATTCGTCCGAATGGCGGCGCGAGGGAGACCTTATATGCTACTATGTTTCGGGGAGCGGCTTTCTGTACAATATGGTCAGGATAATGGTCGGAACGATGCTGCGGGTCGGTCTCGGCTATGACGACGCTTCGATTATAGACGCCGCGCTGAACGATCCCCGCCGAACCAACGCGGGCGACACCGCCCCCGCGCACGCTCTGACGCTGTGGCGCGTGGAGTACGATGAGTTCGACACCGACGAGGTGCTGCAAGAAAACGCACTTTTGTAGCGCGCCGAGCGCGGCGTCGCGCTTTTGCCGTTAAAAACCAACGAATACCCCGCCCGATATCAAGGCGGGTTATTTAACTTTAAGTCATATTTCGCGCCGAACGGCGGTAGGATATGTTTATTTCGAGCCTTCGCGGCACGAGTTAAGGTACTCCATAACCGCGTTTGTATCGTAGCGGTTAAGAGAAACATAATACACATCGGCGCGCAAACGCTCCGCCAATCTATAGCCGAGACCCTCGAACGCCATTTGCGACGTCTTTGCAACTACGGTCCCGTCGGCGTACAGGGTGTATGTGCTGCCCCAGGAATTAAAAGACTCCTCCGACGGTGAATCAACGGAATAAAAGTCCCCGCGCGATATCGTTATCAGAGCCGCTCCGTGATCGCCCGTTCCGCAGTTGACCCTTGTTAAACAGCGAAAACCGAACTCATAGTACAACGGATCGTCGGGTTCGTCGGAGGGCTTGTCGGAGATCAGCCGTATAAAATTGTCACCCGCGCTTTCGGTAAGATAGAGGACTTCATCGCCGGTCTCGACTTTGTACGCCTCGCGAGGGCCAAGTTCTCGCATATTGTAGGCGCAGGCCTTGTCGACGCTGCGCGCATAGAGATCGAATATGGCAACAAAATATGCCATTTGCTGCTCGGTAAGCACCGATGCGGCGATCTTTCCGTCATCGGTGGATACACGGCCGTCAAGAAAAATAGAATAGATGCGCTCACTTCCGTCGGGCGAAACAAGTTTATATCCAACCTTGAGTTCTCTCGTGGGCGTGGGCTCCGGTGTGCCGTCGATAAAATCGAGCGTCAGAATCAAGTCTTTGAAGGCTCCGAACACCTGCGCGTCCCTTATGCCGAGGTATGCAGGGTGGTACCAATCATTCAGTTCCTCACAGACGTCAACATAGAGGGACGAGCCTTCAAACTCAACGGGCTCGGTCGGGTAATCGCCGATCCTTGACGGAAGCGATGTATAGGCATAGATGGAAACGGGGGTCAAGTCCATGAAGGCGCCGATAAGATAAAAATACTGATACGAGACCCCGTCCACACGCTCGTAGTTTGCCTTGCCGTCTTCGTATGAAAACTCAACGGGAGTGCCCAATGAGTAAGAATAGTCAACTTCATCGGGCGCGGAAGAAACGTCGGCTTCCTCGGGCGCAGAGGTACCGTTCGTCTTTGCGCCGGAGGATATCGAACAGCCGCAGACGGACGCTATCGCGAGCAGCAGGATCAATAAGAGTGCGGTGAATCTTTTCATATTCGGGGGCGCTCCTTTTCTTTTTGACAAGTATATGATATCAAAAAAACAAACAATTGTCAAGTACCGTTGCCGAACGGTACTGTATTGACAACCGATTTGCTTTTCAGAAAGATCTATGGTAAACTATGTATCGCCAAAATCATCTTGAGAGGTAAACTATGAAAAGACTCGTATTGATCGTTATCGCCGTGCTGATGCTGGCGGCGGCTGCCTGCAAAAAAACGGAGAATACAACCAACCCACCAACGGAAGGAGACAAGTATATGAACAAAGTCTACGCAACCATCACTATGGAATCGGGCGGCGTTATCCGCCTGGAACTCTACCCCGATCTCGCGCCCCAGTCCGTGCGCAATTTCTGCTATCTTGCGCGTCAGGGCTTCTATGACGGGCTCACTTTCCACCGCATCATCCCCGGCTTTATGGTGCAGGGCGGCGATCCAGACGGCGACGGCACGGGCGGTCCCGGCTACACCATCAAGGGCGAGTTTGCGGCGAACGGCTTTGAAAACGACCTTAAGCACACCCGCGGCGTCATCTCCTGGGCAAGGCACGGCAACCCCTATATGGACAGCGCCGGAAGCCAGTTCTTCATTATGCATCAGGACTATCCTTCGCTTGACGGTCAGTACGCGGCGTTCGGCAGGGTCATCGAGGGCATCGAGGTAGTGGACGGGATCGCGGCGACCAAGACCGGCGCGAACAACCGCCCCCTCACCCCCGTCGTCATCAAGTCGATCACGATCGAGGGCGACGAACTTCCCGCACCCGATAAGATCAAATAATTCAAAAACGCAAAAAGGCGCCGAAAATCGGCGCCTTTTATATTGAAGATCATTTCTTTGTTTCGTTCTGCTTTTTATCGAAATTGTGCGAGGTCCATTTGGACAAAACGAGCAAAAATACCGCAAACAGCACGACAGCCGCGAACGCGATAAAGATATAGCCGACCGCGCCGACGCCGCTTGACAGCGAGCCGGAAGGACGGGCGTCCTCGCCGCCGAGCGCGGAGGGCAGAACGCAGTTGAGCGCGGTTATCAGCGCAATAGCGAATATCAAAACCTTTTTCATAAGTTTCCCCCTGTTCTTCGGAGCAAATATTGACTGTTTTTCGCTCCTTGTTTCAAAGTTTATCACATTGAACGGTTTTTTGCAAACAAGGGGTACACGGGAATAAAAAATACCTGTGCGATGCACAAATCATCACAAAAACAGAACGCGGTATAAACAAAGTCAAAATCCGCGCACACTCTCGACACAACAAGACAATAATACTTCTTATTTGCTGTGGAAATGCGGATTTTGCGCTGTTAAAATTATTTCATCCGAAAACAAAGAATCATCAAGGAGGATGAATGATTATGAAAGAATACCGCGTAATTATAGCGGACGGAAACGCGCAGTTTCGCCACAGGACGGCGGAGTATTTCAAAACGGACAAGGATCTGATCCGCGTTGAGGAAGCGCCCGACGGACAAGCTGCCCTGCAGAAGATGCGCGAGGAGCACTTCGACGTACTGATAACGGAACTGGTTATGCCAAAGATCGACGGGCTGGATCTTTTGGAGCAGCTCCGCGTTGAGGCGGTCAACCGCCCGCAGGTGATAATTATGGTGTCATATATGCGAAACGACAGTCTGCTTCAGCGTTCGTTTTCAAAGGGCGCGAGCTATGTTATGCTCAAACCCGTGGAGCCGGAGTTTCTGCACCGCAGGATGAAGGACCTTTTGGAATCGGGCGCGGCGGAAAAGGATATGTCGTTTGCCCCCGCCGCTCCCGTCAAGAGCCTGGACGAAAAGATAACCTCGATATTTTTGACGGTCGGCATCCCCGCACATATAAAGGGTTATCATTTTCTGCGCGAGGCGATACGGATGGTCTACTACAATCCCGAACTCATCAGTCGCATAACCAAAGAACTCTACCCCGGCATCGCAAAGCGATTCAACACCACGCCGAGCAAGGTCGAACGCGCGATACGCCACGCGATAGAGGTCAGTTGGATGCGCGGCAAGATAGAGAATATGAACAAACTCTTCGGCTTCAACGTGTACGGCAAGAACGATAAGCCGACAAACGGCGAGTTCATCGCACTCGTTGCGGACAAACTCATCATCGAGGACGGCCGCGGAAGCGGGATGCAAAAATCCGCCTCGGGAAAATGAGCGCAGCGCGCCCCGCAGGTTTGACCGAACATTCGGGTCCCCCCGCCCGGTTTGTTTGAGCCGGCATCGTCCGGCGCCCCTCAAACGCTTCGGCTTTTGGGGGGCTTTTTTGAGGTGTTTTGCCGCCCTGTGTCGATTTGCGGCGAATTATGGAAGCGCGCCGAAAAAAGTCAACACTTTGCCGCCGCAAACAAACAATATATTGCGCCGAACGCGGTTTTTTGCACAAAAATTATCAACATCCGAAAACCCTTTAATTGCAACAAAAAGTGGATAACTATGCGGATAATGTGGATAAGTTTATCCTTTTTATGTGGAAAACTCGAAATTCTATGTGGACAAACCCTGCCGCTCACTTTTGGGAACTCCGTGCTTAAGGCGTGCATCTATCCGACCTCGGGCGCATATGTTTTAGCGATACGCGTCGCGCAGGAATATCGAGCGCGGCAGCATTGACGCAAGGAGTGGATCGATAAATGGAACTCATATGGAACGAGATAAACGCGCCCCGCCTGATCTTTGGCGGCGTGGAGCAGACGGAACTTGAGGGTGCCCTGCCGCCGCCCGAGGGCAAAACGGTAAGAGAACTTATAGACTACGGTGCGGAGGTGTTTGCGGACGCCTGCCGCGTTGACGCGGGCAAACTGACGGTGAACGGCAGGATCGTCGTAAAACTTGTCGCCGCGGACGAAAACGGCTCCGTGTTCGGCTTCACTTCCGAGTCCGCGTTTGAGCATACCGCGGAAAACGAGGCGTTTGAAAAGGGGATGCTCGCGGAGGCACAGATAACGATCCAGGACCTGAACGTGCGCCTGACGACGGATGAGCGCGTAATGCTTGCCGCCGTCATCGACATCGATCACAGGGTAGTTTCGGGAGCGCCTGTGCGCGTACTGGGCGGCGTTTCGGGCGTGCGCGATATGGAGATAAAATCGCGCGAATACCCCATTTGGCGTAAGGCGGAGCTGGGCGGCGCAGCGATCTCTATCGGCGAAGAGATATCATCCGACGGCGCGGAAGCGGTGCTTGCACACTCAGTGCGTGTGTCGGTGCGCGAGACCGCGTTCGAAAACGGCGGCGTAACGGTCGTCGGAGCGGCAACGGTGAGTATGCTGCTGCGCGGTGAGGGAGGCGAACTGTCCCAACTTGTACGCACCCTGCCGTTCAGAGAAAACGTCCAAACAAGCGGCGCGGCGGACGAGGTTTACGCCTCGGCGGAGGTGCTGTCGTCATCGGCGCGCGCTCTCGGCACGGAGTTTTCGCTCGTCGCCTTTGACGCGGAGATCGCGCTGACGGTCTATGCCGCCCAAAAAAGCGAGGTGCGCCTGCCTCTCGATGCGTTTTCGCCCACGATCAACTTCAACTGCATCAAACAGCGCGCGGTGTTCCTCGGCGCGCTCGGCGGCGCGAACATCACTTCCAGTCGCCGCGAGACCGCTTCCGTGCCCAACGGGATGGAGGATATCTTCTCGCCCTCGGCGGTGTTTGTACGCACGGTGCTGACGGGCGCAAACGTTGCAAACGGCGAGGCGGAACTTACCGGCGTTTTGATAACGCGCGTCATCTATCGCACGGGCGGCGGCAGAACGGAGGTGTTCACCGAGGATGTGCCCTTCACCCTGCACACCGCCGCGCCCGAGACCGCGTCGAGCGTCAAAGCGCGCGCGGAGGCGGCGGCAACAATCACGGGCGGCAGTTCAAGAAGCGTGCTGATCACCTACAATATCGACGCGTTTGCGGAGTTTTATTCGGAGACCGCGCTCGACGTCGTCGCGGGGCTTGCCGAAAACACCGCGGATACGGGCGAAGCGGAGCGCTTCGGCGGGCTGATTATCCATACCGCGAGCGACGGCGACGAGGTATTCGACATCGCAAAACGCTTCCGAGTCCCCTCTTCGAGCGTGCGCGAGATGAACGCGGGCTGTCCCGATGTGTTCAAAGAGGGCGATAAAGTGGTGCTGATTGTGTAAAACAGCACGATATGGGCGTGTATCCTCACAGGGCATTGTTTTGACAATATGCTTGGCGCGTAGTATAATCAATCAAATCCATCTTGCCCAAAGGCAGAGAAAGGCAATCCCGCTATGGATCTTGAGTCGTTATATCTGCGTGTGCACGAGGCCGTTTCCACTCTCGACCTGAACGGCATTTGGCCCGGCTTTGCGCCCTTAAAATTTGCCCTTTATGATAATGAACGCTGTTTCTTCGACGGCCGCTTCGTTGAAAAGACCGATGAGTTCTGCGCGAACACCTCCATCGTCTACCGTGGCGAGCAAATTGCGATATGGATGGTGCAGGAGGAACTTGAGATCCCCGTGCTGGCATCGAAACTCGTCCACGAGATGTTCCACGGCTTTCAGGCTCGGAACTGCTGGAACTGCAATGCAAACGAACTCGAGGCGCTGTATAAGTACGCCTACACCGAGGAAAACTTGAGCCTCAAACTGCGCGAAAACGCGCTTTTGATCGCCCTGCTCGAGCGTTTCGACGAGGCCGCGTACCGCGAACTGCTTTCCATCCGCAAGCGCCGCAGCATCAAATTCCCGTACGAATTTGGCTACGAGTGCGCAGCGGAGGAGATCGAGGGCAGCGCGAACTACGTTGAATGGCAGGCGCTCAAGCAGCTCGACGCCGACCGCGCCGCCGCGCTCGAGGCGCATATGCGCTCGGTGATGACGAGGAGCGAACACCTCTTCCCCATCCGCATCTGCTGCTACTATACGGGTGCGCTTATGATAAACGCGCTGCGCCGATCAGGGGAGGATCCCTTCCGCGCCGCCAAGCGCCCGATGCTGCCGCCGCTTCTCGACGCCGTGCCGCCCTATGACGGCGATATTTCAACGAATGACGGCATTTTTGATGAAGTATCCGCTGCGCTCGCCGCATTCAATGCGGAAACGGATGCGATAATAGATGCCGCGCTCGAAAAAAACGATGTCGCGCTGACCGGACCGTTTGAACTTGCGGGCGTCAACGTCTACAACGCGCGCTGCCGCAGGGGCTTCATCACATCGACCTATTTCCTTATGTATATGGACGGTAATGAAACCAAACTCCTATACGGAAATTTCGTTATCAAAATGCGTGATGAAAAAACAATAGCCGCCGCGTATCGATGGGAATAAGCAAGGCTTTTCCGCTATCAAACGCATTCTCAAAACCTAAAGCGCCCTTCTCCAAGTATGGGGAAGGACGCTTTATTTATGCCAATGATCTATGTCGAATAATGAAGGGCTCAGTACTGCTTCTCGCGCTCAAAGCCGAGATACCTTGTTCCTTGAAACGTGAGCATACCTATGTCGCCCTCGGCGAGCATTCCGAATTCGCGCCCGTCAACGTGCAGTTCCATCCTATCGCCGCTCTCGACCTCGAAAGTCACATAATAGGAAGTGGAATGGCTTGTATGATGCATCGCGCCGCTGCCGGTGTTATGCATATGCGAGGAAACGTTCGTGCGCTTGGAAACCACCGCAGCCGGCACGGTCAGGCGCGGGGAATGATTGTTCCTGTTCCATTGAGCGATGCCCTTCACGGCGATAAACACAACAATCCCGAAAAAAAGTATAAAAATGATCGGAAAAACCGTTTCGATGATCGCAAACGAATTGCAGCCGCCAAAGCCCATATTAACCTCCGAAAAGTGTTTCGTATACGGCGAAAGCGGCATTATTGCGCCTCCACCTCAAAACAAATTGTAGCATAATAAACATCGCCCGTCAATAAAAAACAGGTGTTCTATTGAAAATACCTTTTAAACCCGTCCCCCCGCGATTTTCATTCTTCGCAGGGGGAGAGTCTTATTATCGGCAAAGTCCTGTCAAATCGTTCTCGCGCTCTGCCGCTCCAGGGTAACGATGAGCGCACCTTTAAAGCTTCCCGATATGGTCACAAAGTCGGTGAGAATGGATACCACGCGCCAGCCTTCGCGGGCGGCTTCGTTAATGGCATCCTCCAGCTCCTTGACCTTCGGATGAATCACCTTATACTCAAACATTTGTTATTCCTCCACGGTGGCAGCCTTCCCCGCTGCGGGCTCCGCTTCCAGCACCGTTTCCACGACCGCCTTCGCATCGCCCTGCACGGTCAGGTTGCGATTTACCTTTGCATCGTATGTTTCGGCCTTCATAATGTCCACAAGGTCGAGCCCCGTCACTTCTTTCATCGTTTCGATGGTGCGGGCGAGCACGCTCGGCACGAAGCCGCCCATAGTATCCACGCCGCTTGCGCCGTGACCGCCGTCGATGATCGTCACCTTGTCGATGGACTCAAGGGGCTTGGCGATCGACGCCGCCATCTCGGGCAGAGCCTTCACGATCATTTCCATCATAGCGGCCTTGCCGTACTTCTGCATAGCGTCCGCTTTACGCTCAAGCGCTTCGGCTTCCGCGATGCCTCGGGCTTCGATAGCCTTTGCCTCCGCCTCGCCGACGGCACGGATGCCCGCCGCTTCCTGCGTTTTTGCGAACAACTCCGCCTCCGCCTGCACGCGGCGCGCTTCGGCCTCCTTCTCGCGCTCGAACTTCTCGGCCTCCGCTCTGCGCTGCCTCTCAAAAAGTTCCGCTTCCGCTTTCTGCTGACGGGCGAATTTCTCCGCCTCCGCCTTCTTCTTGATCTCGGCCTCAAGCGTTTGCTCGGTCACTTCGACGTCCTTGCGCTTCAGTTCGATCTCGCGCTCCTGGCGCGCGATGTTCGCGTTCGCCGTCGCAACCTCGATGGTTTTGCGCTGTTCCTGCTGCTGGATCTCGTACGCGGCGTCGGCCTCGGCCTGCTTTACATCGCTTGCGCGTTTGAGTTCCGCTTCACGGATGCGAAGTTCGTTCTTGCGTGCGGCGATCTCGGTCTGTGCCGCGACCTGCGCTTCGTTGGCAACGCGCTTTGCCTCGGCTTCCGCTATCGCCACGTCGCGCTCGGCCTGCGCCTTTGCGATCGACGCGTCCTTCTGGATCTGGCTCATATTGTCCTGACCGAGGGCGACGATGAGCCCCTTTTCGTCCTCGATCTTCTGGATATTGCAGGAGATTATCTCAACGCCCAGCGCGTTCATATCCGTCTGCGCCTTTTCCTGAACTTCGTCGCCGAACTTTTTGCGGTCGGTATTGAGTTCCTTCAGTTTAACGGTGCCGATGATCTCGCGCATATTGCCCTGGAGCGAATCCGTCAGCGCCAGCGCTATCGCGTCCTCCGACATATTAAGGAAGTTCTTCATCGCGATCTTGATGCCCTCGGGATCGGTCTTGAGGCGCACCTTGGCGACCGCATCGATATCCACGCCGATAAAATCGAGCGTCGGTACATAGCCGTTCGTCTTGATATCGATGCTGATCTGCTTCAAAACGAGGGTGTCCTTCCTCTCGAGGAACGGGAGTTTGATTCCCGAACGACCGATCAGGATCTTGGGGGTCTTTTTAACGCCCGAGATGATGTACGCTTTGTCGGGCGGAGCCTTTACATATCCGCTGATAAGGATCGCTATAACGCTTATCGCCGCGGCCGCGATAAGGCCCATGTAGATGATGTCCGGCATATTTTTTACCACTCCTTTTGTTATTTGAACGCGGCGCGCTGTGCGCTCCGCTGTTCTATGAGTATATTTTAAACGCAAAAGCAAGTTTTTTCAAGGGCAAACGACCGGATTGAGGACCACCCAATTCCGCAGAAAGTGCGAAATAGATATGCCTATTTCATGCGCGCTCCTTCACAAAAGCGCGATTGTGGTGTATAATTTCATTATTGTATAATTGAGGGAGAGGGCTATGGGAAAGCGTTCCGTTAAAGAGAACAAGAACATCTATCAAACAAGCCGCGAAAATGCGGGGCTTTCACGCGAGGCCGCGGAAGCGGCGCTGGGCGTTGTTTCGGCCGACCGCATTGAGCGCATCGAGCGCGACAGAACTATGCCGCATCCCGACGAGGTGCTGGCGATGGAGAAGGGCTATAAAAACCCCGAATTGTCGAACTATTACTGCACGCATGAGTGCCCGATAGGTATGAAATATGTGCCAAAAGCCAATCTGAAGCCGCTGCCTCAGTTGACCGTGGAACTGCTTTCCGCTCTCAACGCAATGGCGGCGGAAAAGGATCGGCTGATCGACATATCGGTCGACGGTCGCGTGAACGGTTTTGAGCGCGAGCGGTTTGACGGCATACTTAAAAAACTCAATACGCTCGATATTGCGATATCGGGCATGAGGATATGGATAGAACACGCGATGTCAAGCGGCAAAATGGACGAGGCGGAGTAGGGCGTATGGAACAGGGGCTCAAACTTTACCACGGCAGCATCCTCGGCGGGCTTGATACGATCCTTGCGAACGCAAAATCGCATACGGACGGAGGCCGCGTCGCATATTTTACGGCGGACCGCGTGTATGCGCTCGTCTGCTGCCGAAGCAGGGAGGAAAACTTCGTGACGATGGGGCCGAAAGACGGCGTCCAGCATTACTTTGAGAGGTTTCCGGATCAGTTAAGGATAATGTACGACGGCAAAGAGGGCTTCCTATATTCGCCGCTTGCGACCGATACCTTGAAGAACACGCGGGGCAACTCGTTTGAAAGCCGGGAGGACGTTTCTGTGTTTCAAGCCGAGCATATTTTAAACGTCTATGCCGAGATATTAAACGAGGAAGCCGCCGGAAACGTGATCATCCACCGTTATTCGGACATCGATCCCGCGGACCAAAAGTATCACGCGAACTATTTCCGCGATCATTTGAACGACCCGATCTTTGCCGAATATCGCGAGTTTTTATACAGGCATTTTTCGCCGCTTTGGGATGCCTGCGAAGATCAAGAGTCAGAAGAATGAGGCAACGGGGTGTGCCATTTTCACATATTAGTTAAAGCAAAAGAGCGGCTCGATTGAGTCGCTCTTTGTTTGGGATCCGGCAGCTGCCTATCCTCCCATGCCGTCTCCGGCACAGTACTGTCGGTAGTATGTGGGCAATGCCGACGATGGTTCGGGATATGTACTTTTCGGGAGCGGATTTTTCGTCAGGACGAAGTTGAAAGAAGTGCGG